>CAYPEW010000032.1:0-42274 GCA_964409845.1 uncultured Jutongia sp. | reverse complement strand
TATCCTGTTTTGTCTTAATAATGGATACACTCAGAGAAGTAACAGTAAATAAGAAGGCAAAGCCAAATATTACTGTTAACATAGAAATTAATGCTATTTTTTTATCACTGCCAGCCAGTATACGTATCAATTTGATATACCTGGTTTTTTTCTTATTCAACTTGGATCTCACCATCCCTTAAACGTATTTCCTGATCACAATGTTCCATCAGTTTTTCTTCATGAGTAACTATGATAAAGGTTGTACCATATTCTTGATTTAATTTCTGAAATAAGCCGGTAATTACCTTAGTATTCTCTGTATCCAGATTCCCCGTGGGCTCATCTGCAAATATAATCTTTGGTTTAAGGATCATTGCCCTTGCTATTGCCACACGCTGTTGTTCGCCACCTGATAATTCATATGGCATTTTTTTGACCAATCCCTCTATTCCCAACTCTTGGATCAAAAATTGATAGTAATCTTTATCATATGGTTTTCCATTAATATCGGATGGGCATAAAATATTTCCTTCAATCCGAAGACGTGGAATTAAATGATACGCTTGAAATACAAAACCGAAATTTAATCCCCTGAGTTTTGACAACTCCGATTCACTCATAGAACCAAGCCTTCTTCCCTGAAAAAAAACGTTTCCCTGGGATGGCCGATCCAGACCCGCAAGAATATTTAATAACGTGGTTTTTCCACTTCCACTTTTTCCGTAAATCAGATTCATGGAACCTTCTTTGAATGCAATATTGATCTGTTTTAGTGCATTAGTACGAGTACCACTGCTCTCATAAGTTTTAGAAACCTGGTCACATACTAACATAAATTCATCAGATATTTTCATTGCTGCACCCTCTCCAATTTGTAATTTTTTTAATCCCATGGCGCAATATACTGACCGAAAGATCATTTGATGTAAAATATCGCTGATGCGACGTATTTGCGGTGCCAGAGTTTCGCATGCGAAACTCTTTGTTCTATTACGAACCCTACAGAGTTTTGGTACACATTAATATAGCTCCACTTTCTTCACCTTATGCCCTCTCATTTTCGCAGCCCTACGGCTGTCCTTTTGAATATTCTGAAAGAAATTATAATACGTTACATATAAACTGTAAATTCTATTTAATTTTTCACTATACATCATCACAATTGTGGTATCATCATCCAGACATGCTACGTATTTTGTATTTCCACGACTCAGTTTACCATCCACATGATTATAATACAAGGTCAGTTTTTTTACTTTTTTATGATAAAATGCTTCCACATTGTTTATAAGTTCTTCCCTTCTCGATTGATATAATGGTTCATTGATAGATATTTTACTATTTAAATATGGTTCTACATCTATATCAAAATCATCAATACACATAGCTGATATTTCTCCCGTCTGCGCATCCATACGGAAGCCATAGGAATAATCCCAGTCCTTAGAAGAACATGTCATTTCAATGCTATCTTCATTCCCATCTGCCACCTCTGGTTCTGAATACTGTATATTTCGGGTCGGTAATCCTAACAAATATTCCATAAGATTTTTAGCCTGGGACTCCCATAATTTCTGCTGTTCCGCATCAGGATCCAATGGTCTGCTTGTAGGCTGTTCTTCCCGATTTTCCTGAATAAGCGCATAATCCGTTTTATAATTAAAATCAATAATTTCTAAAATCTGCTGTTCACTTAATTCTTCTTCTGGCAAATAAAATGTTGCATTTTCATAACAATACACCAATGTAGCTTCCGGAACATCTGCGGCTTTCTCCACTGTAAGCAACAGTTCTTCCGGAAATCTTCCATTTTCATATTCCTCCCGTAACTTATCAAACATTTTATTTTCTGCTTCCGTCAGATCTCTGGAATAGGAATCTGCATCCGCATACGATTTTTGTATCTTTTCTTTTATTTGTTTTCTTTCTGTTTTATTCATTTCCTGTAATCTTTTCTGGTATAACTTAACTCCTGCATAACAGGTACCTGAACTAATCAGGCAGGCAGCAAAAAATAGTACAGCAATCTTATATACGGGATATTTTCTCCTTTCTGCTTTAGGTTCTGCCGGCAGTTCCCGCATCAATGTTCTGACATGATCCCGAAAGGATTCTGGAATATCTGTCGCCTGCTCTCTCATTTTCCTACGAATAATTTCATCTTTTTTATCATTCAAATTCATATTTCGTCCCTCCAATATTGCTTTAAATGGTTCCTGGCGGAAGATAATCTGGATTTCACAGTTCCAATAGGTATTTTTAGTATAGAAGCGATTTCCTTAACAGAATATCCCTCATAATAATATAAAATAACAACTTTACTTTCCTTTGTCTTCAGTTTTCTTACAGCATCCCAGATATTATCCTGATTTTCATCGATTTCCTGTTCGGGGATACTATCTGTAATATTTAATTTTTTTCTGGTGCGATAAATATTACTAGCTTCATTCATGGCAACCCGAATCAGCCAACTTCCTGCTTTGTCACACTGATATAGTTTTTTTCTGTTTTCCCATGCCTTTAATATTGCTGTCGAAACCACATCTTCTGTATCCGCAGAATGATTCAGCATATTATATACGAGCCTGTACATAATATCACTTTTTTGTTCCACTAATTGCAAAAGCCATTCTTCTTCGCTCTTATTCCCTTTGTTTTCTTTCATAAGTATCTGCAGCTACCTTTCTATGAAATTTTAAGCCCTCTACATACATAACGTTTCAGACAGCCTTTTGGTTCATTTTTTCTAAAAATTTTAATGACAATCATAATTACATATTATCAGATTATATACCATCTGCTCATTTATGAGAAAGTATTAAAGAAATGAGTTTGACTTGCACAGATTTTCTTCCCGTAGTATGATAAGATCAAGTCAAATACCCCGCAGCAAGGGGCGGGGTATTTGACCCCGCAGGCGCGCTCAGATGTGCAAAATCATTTGCACATCCTCACTTTGCCTTCGCGAGAATAAATAACTAGAACAAAATTATATTGCAATGATACAACAAAAATGATCGAGAGGAACCAATACTATGCATCGATTCTTACGTGCCATCGGCTTTAGTGAAATTCAAAACCGACAGGATATGGATAAATTATTAGGTATTATTATGAATGAACCTGACCGACAAAAAAAACTAGAAGAAAACGGGCAAATCTACACGGAAATAGGGAAAGACTTTGGACACAACATTGGCATTACCATTCGTGGGGAATATGATAAACTGGGATTTTTTCATCTGGAACACTACTTCCCGTATAGCAGCTGTAATCTCTATACTGCCACCGAAGATATTGTGGTAAATAAACGAGTGGATACCAGCGCCTATACTGGCATGTGTGATGATATCCGCATGGGGATTTCTATGATTTTTTATTTACAGAATACCCTGGATTATATCGCATTACATTCTCCGGATAATACACCGCACAAAGCAAAACTATCTCTGTCCGGATTATCCTTGGGCGGAACGATTATTCTGGGCGTAGAACGTTCGGAACAATCCCTGAAACGCAAAAATCATGAAATATATCTGAAAAGCCAATTGATGAAACAGGCAAAGAATGGAGATCAGGATGCCATCGATAGTCTGACGGTGGATGAAATCGACCTCAGTTCCCGTGTTGCCAGACGGAGCAAGAAGGAAGATCTGTATAGTCTGGTGGAAACCAGCTTTATTCCTTATGGTTCTGAATCAGACAACTATTCCTTATTAGGAACTATTATCAACTGGAGTCTGATTACCAATAGTTATACCCATGAAGAAATTTACCAGATGTTAATTAATTGCAATGATATTGTAATGGCTGTTTGTATTAACAAAAAGGATCTGTTAGGAACTCCTATGATCGGATGCCGTTTCAAAGGAGTGATCTGGATGCAGGGTTATGTAGATTTTCAGAAGATAATATAAATTTCTAGTACTAGGATTTCGCTTGCAAAACTCTTTATTCTTTTCCCAATTTACGATAAGCCGTCAGCATAAAGGTGGTAAAACAAGTGACTGCCGATATGGTGTCTGCCACTGGCTCTGCCGCAAATACTCCCGGCAATCCCAGTCCCATCCTTGGCAAAAGCAGAATCAGTGGAATCAGCAAAATTAGTTTTCGGAAAATTGCAAAAAAAGTAGCTTTTCCGGCTTCTCCCATTGCCACAAAAGTATTCTGGGCACTCATCTGTAAGAACATGATAAAATACATACAAAAATAAATCCGAAACATTGGCACTGCAGCCCTAAGCAGTGCCGGATCGGTATTAAACATTCGGATTAATGGCTGTGGAAAGAAAGCAAGCAGTATCCATGCCAGAATCGAATAAATTCCACATGCCTTAACCAGGAACCAAAAACATTCCTTCACTCTTCCATACGCCCCTGCTCCATAGTTATATCCCGTTACCGGCTGTGCTCCCTGAGACAGACCGCTAAGAGGCATAAACGTAATTTGCATTACAGAAGTCGCCACCGTCATTACCGTAACGTACAAATCTCCTCCATAATGTTTCAAACTGGCATTGAAAGCTGCTGTAATAGCCGCCTCTGTAATATTCATGACAAAAGTTGCAAATCCCAGACCTACAATCCGTTTTACAATGTTAAGATCCAATTTGAGATTACATTTTCGAATCCGAATCTGATTCTTTTTTCCCAAGAGAAAGGATAACACCCAGATCATGGAAACAGCTTGGGAAAGAATCGTAGCAATGGCAGCACCACGAATCCCCAAATGTAAGGCAAATATAAAAATCGGATCTAGGACAATATTGCATAATGCACCAATACAAACGGTCATCATTCCCATTTTTGCATATCCTTGGGCATTAAGGAAGGGATTCAGCCCCAAGGTCAGCATGACTGCCAGGGATCCCAGCAGATAAATTGTGACATAGGTATCCGCATAGGGGTAAGTCACATCGCTGGCTCCAAACAGATACAGAATCGGCTTTTTCAGCCACAGACAGACAAAAGGTACCAAAATCCCTAATATCACTAACAAAGTCAAACTATTTCCCAATACCTTTTCTGCTCCCTTGTGATCCTTTTTTCCCAATAAAATAGACAGTAACGGTCCTCCTCCATTACCGATCAGATAGGAAAAAGCTGACACAGCCAGAGTTATGGGATAACACAGCCCTACACCAGTCAATGCCATCTGCCCCACCCCCGGAAGATGACCAATATAGATCCTGTCAACTACGGAATACAGCGCATTCACTAACATGGCTGCAATCATGGGAATCGCCAGCTGTATAATGGTCTTTGGTACACTCCCCTGCGAAAAATCTCTTTCCTGTTCCATTTCATATCTCCTTGTGTTTACATGATCTGATGATGTATTTCACTCTTCCAGTCATACTAATCCTGCATCAGAATAAGCGAGACCTTACTATGCCCCGCTTACTTTATAATGAACTTCTTATTTCAAAAAACCATTGATAATTTGTTCCTCCGCCTCTGCTTCCGTCAATCCAAGCGTCATTAACTTAATAATCTGATCGCCTGCGATCTTACCGATGGCGGCCTCATGAATCAAGGCAGCATCCACATCATTTGCCTCCAACTGTGGAACTGCCAAGATCTTTGCCTGATCCATAATAATGGAATCACATTCCATATGTCCGCTGCAAAGTGCATTGCCGATTATACAAGCATCAAACTTCTGATAGGAAGTGTCTCTCGCCACAGCCCGAGATACCACATCTGCACTGGCACCTTCCCCATTCAATGATACCTGATAACCGCTGATCGCACTCTGCTCTCCATGTGTCATCAGCCGTTCCCGCACAATCAGACTGGCTCCTGCTGCCAATTCTGCCTTTGTCTGACGATCCGTGGAGTCAACCCCTTTGATCTGTACCATCTCCATTTCCATGGTACTGCCCTCCTCCATGTAAACTTCTGTTACTGGATTCAGTATTCGCTTACCGGCTCCATCTCCGGAACCATAATGTTTCTCCACATATTTGATTTTGGCATTCTTCCCCACATAAAAACGGTGAATGCCATCATGTTCGGAATCCTGCGCACCACAGTTGTCAATGCCACAACCTGCCACAATGACCACATCACTACCCTCGCCAATATAAAAATCATTGTATACCATTTCCTTGAGACCACTCTGACTCAATACCACTGGAATGTGAACACTTTCTCCCACCGTTTCCGGTTTAATCCGAATATCAATGCCACTGCCATCTTCTTTCGAAACAATATCAATATTTGCCGTTGTATTCCGGGACTCCATTTTTCCGTTGGCACGGATATTATATGCCCCCTCTGGCACCTTATGCAGATCCGCCACCTCTGCCAGTATCCTTTTCTGAATCTCATCCATCATAACTCTATCTCCTCCTAAAAACGATCAATATCCAACAAAACAATCCATACTACCATCAATACACTATCAGCAGCCGATGGGAAGAATCCGCTATGTGGATTCTTCCAGACTTGACTTAGTATCACTTAGCGAGATGCCTTTAATCATTAACCAAAGCGGAACATAGACCTTTCGAGCTTAGTGATACTTCAAGTCTTTTACACTTGTAGGCGGTGGCACATATCCACAGCTGCTGATGTCCCCAGCAGATCCGGCAGAATTTCCTCCCGGGATCCCTGTTCTCTGATCTGTCCATCTGCCAGCACCACAATCTCATCTGCTATATTCAAAATCCGTTCCTGATGAGAAATAATAATAATAGAACGTTTTTCATCCTTCTGCTGCATCCGCTCAAATACTTGGATCAAGTTCTGAAAACTCCACAGATCAATTCCTGCCTCCGGTTCATCGAACACAGACAAGCTAGTTCCCCTTGCCAGAACTGTAGCAATCTCAATTCGCTTTAATTCACCACCAGACAGACTGGCATTGACTTCCCTGTTAATATAATCTTTTGCACACAAGCCAACCTCGGACAGATACTGGCAAGCCTCTGCTGCCGTGAGATTCTGTCCAGATGCAATGCGCAGTAAATCCAACACCTGAATCCCTTTGAAACGCACCGGCTGCTGAAAGGCATAACTGATTCCCAACTTGGCACGCTCCGTAATACTCTTCTCTGTAATATCCTCTCCATCCAGAAGAATCTGCCCAGCAGTAGGTTTCTCAATACCAGCAATAAGTTTGGCAAGGGTAGACTTTCCTCCACCATTTGGTCCGGTAATGACAATAAACTTTTGGTCATCCATAGTCAGATTAATATTCTTAATAATTTCTATTTGTGAGCTATCCCCAGATACCTCAAATGACAGGTTTCTTAATTCTAACATATTTTCCTCATTTCTGCCTCAGCATTTATGCCTCAGCATTTATGCTGATGTATTCATGCTGATCGCATTTTTGTTGATTGCTTTGTTGCATATAATACAAGATTTGCGCTACAATAAGCCGGCTCTGCTGGCGCAAACAGTATTAATATATCGATATGTTCCCTTATATCATGATTCTTCGAATCATGATCTTGCCTGGCCCTCACAAGTAAGCTTGCTCGGTCCGCTTATCATTATATCACATCTCTGGAACTTACCAGATTCCTAATATATGTTGTAACAACAGGCTGACTCCTGTAATTCCTAACCAACAACAAGCCCCTAGTGCCAAAGGCTTTCCCCCGGTTTTGACCAGTTTTACAATATTGGTATTCAGACCAATAGCAGCCATCGCCCAGACAATGAAAAACTTACTCAATGTCTTAATTGGCTCAAACACACTTCCCGACACTCCAAAATGGATAGATACCGTGGTAATCACAGAAGCAGCGATAAAGTACAGGATAAAAAACGGAAAAATCTGGCCCAGACTAATCTGACTTCCCTCACTGTTTTTCTCCTGCCTGCCTCTCCATAAAGCCAGTATCAGTGTAATTGGAATGATCGCCAAGGTTCTAGTCAGTTTCACAGTAACAGCCTTGTCCAGCGTAGCACTGCCCAGATTCCACATACTGTCCCAGGTCGAAGCAGCTGCCGTCACTGACGAAGTATCATTCACAGCAGTCCCTGCAAAGATGCCAAAGGCATCCCCTGCACCAGTGTCAAAGCCTATCATTTTACCCAAAACAGGAAACAAGATCGCTGCCAGAACATTATAGAAAAATATTACTGATATTGCCTGTGCCACTTCTTCATCATCTGCATCAATAACTGGTGCAGTAGCTGCCACAGCAGAACTACCGCAGATGGAAGAACCAACTCCTACCAGAACTGATATTTTGGAGGGTATCTTCATAAGCTTTTGCAAAACATAGGCAATGACCAGTGAAATGGAAATGGTACAGATAATAATAGGCAGTGACTGTCTGCCGGTTTGTAAAATCACTCCCAGATTTAATCCAAATCCCAGAAGGATTACTGCCCACTGCAGAATCTTTTTGGACGTAAAACGAATTCCTGCCTCTAGAGAACCCTTGTCCCGTATCATCTGCGTTATGATCATACCTGCCAGAATCGCAATGACCGGGCCACCGATAATGGGAAACATCTTTCCCAAAAACCAGGACGGTATTGCAATAAGCAGACACAATACTAGTCCTTTCCCATTTTCTTTCATAAAATTCAAACTGATTTCCTCCTACTTTATGTAATTACCAAGCTGATTACAGAAAAGAAATAAGACAAGCAAATTATCCACTACTTTGCCATTTTTCCAATCCCGCAAACACCTCCATTAGCGGATATAGGGCCTCAGATCCATTCCCTCCTGCTTGGCAATTGCCACCAACTGCTGCTCATTTGCCATTTCCACCATCTCTATCTGATGTCTAATAGCAGGAGATTTCGTTTTTCCAGATGTCCGGTAACGATGTAGTAAATCTTTCCGCAGCCGCTTGGAATCAATAGTCCCTATCATGAGATCCATATCTTCATCCCCTTTCCCCTATACCGGATAACAAAGATTTGAAGTTTCACTAACATATAGCAAATCTATATGCACGTGAAACTAAATCAAGTCTTTTCTATTCGATGAAAATACCGGACACACGTGTCCGGTATCTATGAAAACCATTACTAAGATGATGAAACAACCACCCGTTCTTCGTATTACTCCTCTGATACTGGTACTCTATTCTTCTGAATTTTTTCCAGTGAGGCATCAAATGCCTCTAATACTTTGGGATTGAAAGCACCGCATTCTCCATTACGTATCATTTTGACTGCCGTCTCATGGTCAAATGCTTTTTTATAAACTCTCTCTGCAGTTAGTGCATCATAGACATCTGCCACAGATACTACCTGTGCCCAGATGGAAATATCATCTCCACTCAAACCATCCGGATATCCCTTGCCATCCCAGCGTTCATGATGATGCCTGCAAATATCATAACTATAATTGTAGGTCTCCTCATCCATCATATTTGGAATTTTTTGGAGAATCTCACATCCCTTTACAGTATGTAATTTCATGGTTTCAAATTCTTCTTTGGTTAATCTGCCAGGCTTATTCAATATACCATCCGGTATGGCAATTTTTCCCACATCATGCAGTACGGCAGAACGGACAATTTTGTCAATTTCATGCTTTGGCAGATGATATTCTGGAAACATATGGCTGACATTTCTCATAATAATCCGTGTCAGACCACAGATTCGCTGAACATGTTCTCCCGACTCACAATCACGGAATTCAATCAGAGTAGCCAGAGTCTCAATCATAGACTGGTTAACCTGCTGCAAACGCTCCACCTGCTTCTCTACAACATGCTCTAACTCATTTCTATGTCCATATAATTCAATAATATTACTGATTCGATGCTTCATAAAATGTGTCATAAACGGTTTCCGGATCACATCCACTGCACCGAGATCATATCCTTCCATCAACATCTCATCATTATTAGCTGCCGTAATCAAAAATACCGGAATACTCTTGATTTTTCCATTCCGATTCATTTCTCTGAGAACCTCTAAACCATTCATCTCCGGCATAAGCAGATCCAGCAATACTGCTGCAATATCCGGATTAGTATCCAAAATATCTAATGCCTGCTTTCCGTTTCCAGCCTGAAGGATATGATAATCCTCTCCAAAAATTTCTGCCAGAATTTCTCGATTAATTCCCACATCATCAACGATTAATATTGCATTTTCCTTATACATTGCAACCTCCCAATATTCTCATGATTTTAACCATGTCGTTCCCAGCCCAATACCACTAACCATTTAACTTTTGTAAGTAGGTTCACATGCTGGGATGCCGCAACTAAAACACCAAACTAATCTACTATTCATTTCAATCCATGTTTAACAGATATCCATGTCTATTACCCTATGTTATCCTCAATGCATTTGATAATATTCTCCTGCACCGGTAAAACATCAGCCAGTATCTCCCTCGCCTGCTCTGGTTGATCTGTCCGTAACAAATCCACAATCTTATTATATGCTTCATACACTGGGGTAATTGATAAATTCCCAGAAGCTCCCTTGATTGCATGTGTCTTTTCTATAATGTCAGCATAATCTGTACCATCAAAATCAGTCCCCACATAATACTGATTGATTGCCTTGACAAAAGAACCCAATAATTTCCGATATAGTCCTTCATTCCCACCTAAGCGAGCCACACCACCATCAATATCGACTCCGAGTTTTTTTAACTCCTCAAATAAATCCATATAACATATGCCTCCCTTTCCAAAAGACCTCATGTTGCATAAAAAACAATACTTATCCAATCTCATGCAATATTATACTATACCTTGAAAAAAAAGCAAGTTTTTGCAAATGTCCTATATCAAATTAATTTCGTAATGCCAGAATGGAATATGGATGGACAGTCACCAGACAACCATATAAATTTTTCATCTGTATAATACCACCACTCATATTCTACTGAATTTGGCAGAATATAGAACTTAATTTTTAGGCAAGAAAAAGACAGAGCGTGTCACTCTGCCTCAAACTGTAGACAAAGCCCGAGGCGAACCACCTCGGGTCAATCTATGTATTTTATTATTTCATCGGTTGAATCGAAAGTGATTCTACTATTTTTTCATGAATATACCAATTTTTTTGTCATCTTGGCAAATAAATATCCCTTAGAAAGAGATACTCAAGTATACTGGAGATCTTATTCAATGCCCGACATTTTTTTATACAATTTCTTGGCATACCCGTCTGTCATACCACTGATAAAATCGGTAGCAATTAAGATTCTATGGTATAAAAGTTTGTCTTTATCCGTCAAGTCATCTGCTTTTATGGCACAATTATAATCATTTATGTAATTCTGTGAAATCAATGTCATTACTTTTTTGTCTTGTGTAGTCATAGTTCCATAACCCTCATGAACAACTGCCGGAACAAACTTATCCAAAAGGAAATTCAGAATCGTCTGGGCTGACACTTCTGGTTCAATGATAATACGGGAATTGAAAACAAACTCCTTCATGGCATCTTTGAGTAATTTTACTGTCAAGCTATGATTAGTTTTGTGAAACAAATCATATTCATAATTCCCATCTAGAACATCTTGATAACTGTCCGAGAACCGCCAACACACTACATACATTAACCATCTTCTCAGATACGTTCCCCATTGGCTCATAACTTTTGCATGATCACCTTCCTGATGATTCCATTGATCCAATTCATCAATCACTTCTCTCGTGCGAAGAAGCTGATTCTCTATCATATCCTTTTCTTCTTTTGATATTTCACTGTTCCTCTGATTTGCTTTTCTTTTCTCAAACTTCTCATTTTCCTCATTCCATCTATAATTCAAAAAACGAAGCAGCTGATCTACACTGACCACTCCTGACTGTACGGCATCCTCTAAATCGGCCGTCATATAGGCAATATCGTCTGCCGCTTCTACTAAATATGCCAGCGGATGTCGAACAACCTGTCCATCTGTTTTCCGTGTTCCTAACTCGTCCGCAATCTGCTGAAAAGTCTTTTCTTCTGCCTGATAATATCCGATTTTATGCCGGATCATCGCATTCCCCAACTCACCCGAACAAGTAGGATACTTCACTAATGCCCCCATAATCGAAAATGGTAAATTTATTTCTGACTGATGTCTAGCCTTTGATAAGATCCGAAATGTCTGTGCATTTCCTTCAAAATTTTCCAGATCTGTAATCATCTTTTTCTCTAACTTGTCACAGATAGGCGTTTCATTCTCGTCTTTTAACGGATAAATCTTATTCAAATTATTCCGAAACCACTCCCCAATAATTGCTTCTCCCACATGACCAAAAGGAGGATTCCCCAGATCATGCAGCAACCCTGCACAAGAGAGAATCGCCTCAATATCCCCTACTCTTTCATTTCGTTTACCTTTATCAGCCTCAACATCCTGCAAATACAAATGTCGCTTAGATGATTCGTTTTGAAAACACATAATTCCCAATTGTTTTGCTATGGTTGACACCTCCATTGAATGTGTCAGTCTGGTTCTCACAAAATCACTTTTCGCCAGTGGAAAAACTTGTGTTTTATCCTGTAGTCTTCGAAATGCAGCACTTGAAACAATTTTTTCATAATCCCGTTCAAAATGACTGATGGGATATAGCTTAAACACAGCTGGGTCTTCTGCCTCTTCACTCAACCGATTCTCTGATAATAACTTTATCCATTCCATAATCCATCCTCCTTTGTGCTGAACCAAATGCATGATTACACTTGATCTAATAAACAAACTTGCTCAATTCGTTTATTATATCATAAAAATATCATTTGTAGTTACATATTGGAATAAAAATTTTATTTTTTACAAATAACATACCGGACACAAGATGTGTATGACTAACAATGCCACATCTCATACCCGGTAAATATTAAGCAGTCGTTCACCTACAACCCTTACAGACAAATCTGAACCTGATATTTCTCCAGCCAGTAGTTAATTTGCAACAAATATGCTAACATCTGCGGACCTGCCATCAACTGCCCATACCATGGCTTCCCATAATCTTTTACACTGTGAATGAAACGCAATGTCTTTTCCACATCCACAATTTGACGGATAGGTGCATGGGAATCCTCCAAAATATGCTCCAGACGCTTTCCTAACAGTTGTTCATAATAGGGATCATAGCTTTTTGGATACGGACTTTTCCGACGGAATAAAATCTCATCCGGTAACAAGCCTCTTGCTGCCTGCCGCAATACATTCTTAACCATGCCGTCTTTTGCTTTCATTTCCCACGGTACATTAAAGATATATTCCACCAATTCCCGATCTGCAAAAGGAACCCTTGCCTCCAAGCCGGAATGCATACTGGTGCGATCCATGCGGTTCAATAAAGTCTGCATAAAATAACGAATATTCAGATATCCAATTTGACGACGGTTCGTCTCAACCTCATCCTCTCCCGGCAAAATAGCCACTTCCCGCACCGACTCTGCATAAACTCTCTGTACAAATTCTTCCATATGCAATTCCTGCAGCAAATCCTGTTTCAACAAGGTCTGACGTGGCGACAGATCCGGCGTCCATGGAAAGGTTCCGCAGTTCAAGAAATTTTCTCGATGAAACCATGGGTAACCACCAAATACTTCGTCGGCACATTCCCCGGTCAGCACAACTTTATGATTCTCGCTGACCAGACGACAGAAATGCACCAGCGAAGAATCCACGTCTGCCATGCAGGGCATATCATGAGAATCCACCGAATCATAGAGCAGATCTGCCTGGGTCTGGTAATCACATTCCAGATAATGATGGTCGGAGTCCAGGAATTTCACCATCTGATCCACATAGGGCCGATCCTGGGATGGCTGGAATTCGTTTGCCTTGAAATATTTCTGATTTCCAGTAAAGTCAAAGGAATAGGTGGTCAACCGTTCCCCCTGTTTCCGTAATTCCTCTGCACACACTGCAGAAACCACACTGGAATCCACACCACCGGACAGGAAAGTACAGATAGGGACGTCAGATACCATCTGCCGCCGGATCACATTCCGGATCAACTTGCCGCTCTGTTTGATGGTGGTATCATAATCATCCCGGTGGGGATGGCTTACCAAATGCCAATATTGCCGTTTCTGAACACCGTAACGATTGACACTGAGGAAACATCCCGGTTTCACTTCATGAAATCCCTGATAAAAACCGGATCCCGGAATCCTAGCCGGTCCCATTCCCAACAATTCATTAAGGGTATTTCTGTCTGCCTTTGCCTGTACCTCAGGATAGGCCAATATCGCCTTCGGTTCCGATCCAAAAATAAAAACGCCATCCCTCTGTGTATAAAATAATGGTTTAATGCCAAAGCTGTCCCGATACAGGTACAGTGTATCATGCCGTTCATCCAATATCCCAAAGGCAAAAATACCGTCTAATTGCTCTACAAATTCCGGCCCATATTCCAAAAAAGAAAGCAGAATCACTTCGGTATCGGAAGTGGTCTGAAAACGCCAACCCATATTTTCCAGTTTTTTCCGAAGTGGTCCTGCATTATAGATTTCTCCATTGTATACGATCTGATAAGAATATTTCCCTCGTTTTCGGGACATGGGCTGTTTCCCCTCTTTCAGATCTCGTATTGATAGTCTGGTATGCGCCAGACCAGTATGTCTGCTTAAGTATACTCCCTCCTCATCCGGTCCTCGGTGACGGATGCTCGCCTGCATCTGTTTCAATATATTTTCATATTTTCCCCGGTCTGCAGTAAAATCTCCTGCACCGTCATAAAATCCTGCTATTCCACACATAGCTGCCTCTCCGCATCAGATACTCATAAACATTATATGACAAAAAAAGGAAAGGCGTGAATGAACAAAGTTCATTCATCATTGACGGTCAAAATAGTCTTTCCCACTACTCGGATAGAAATACGTACGAATATAACCATCTGTAGACACAATCACAAACTCATTAGTAGCTTCCAGATAATAAACATCATCCCCATCCTCTGCTTCTAATTTATGTAAAGCATCCGGTGAATAAATCACTACATTAGCTGCTGCCACATAATCTTCCTTGGTCTCAAATCCCATTTCTACACCATGCTTCTGATAATGCTCCTCTAACAACTGCTCAGAACGGAAGGAATATACCTTCTGTGTTGGTTCTGGTGTGGCAGTTGGCTCTGACGTCGGTGTCGGTTCCGGTGTAGCAGTTGGCTCTGACGTCGGTGTCGGTTCCGGTGTAGCAGTTGATTCTAACGTCGGTGTCGGTTCCGGTGTCATTGTTGGTTCTAAAATCGGATTATATTTCACTTCCGGTCGTTCCGTACGCTGCGGCACTGGTTTCTTCTGAGTAACCGTTACTTTACAACTGTACTTCTTGCCAGATACCCTGGCAATGATCTTGGTACTACCGACTTTCTTTGCCTTGACTTTACCCTTTGCCGATACCGTAGCAATGGACTTATTCTTACTGGTCCATTTTACCTTTTTCTTCGTACCCTTTACCTTTAACATAACGGTCTTATCAACCATTAAAGATACTTTGGTCTTGTTCAGCTTAACCTTCCCTGCTGCATTTGTCTGTACCACGCCTATTCCAGAGCTAATACAGAGTACCAAAATTAAGAAACTTGTTACAAGTCTTTTGTACCATACATAATTTTTTTGTTCCATAAAAAACCTCCATTCTATACTAATATATATCGGTAACCTAAGTATAACGTTTTACTTATCATATACACTTTTAATACTAGGCTCCATAAAACTTTGATAATGTTCTAAATTGCTTTTTATAAATTCAATAGAGCCAGCTACGATGTAGTATCGTATATCTTTAGACAGAATTACCAATATTTCACTTCTGGGAATATTTTCGCCCAATCTTTTATTGATATACCTGACATCCTCATCCGTTGTTTCCTCAATTGTCAATGAATAAATGATCCATGGTATTTCTAAATATTTGACATTCGAAATTATTATTTCTATAGTATTCTCATTTCTCTTTAAGTCAAATATAGGCGCCCTTATAACTGCTTTTTGAGGAAACACTTCATAAGACCAAAATTTATATTCTCTATCGTATCTATTGATTTCCTTTTTATCTATTTTCTGTATAGAATTTTCGGGTTCAACTTTACCTCCTGTAGAGTAATAAAGAGGGATCACATCCTCATTCAAATCATTCTCTAAAATCTTAAAAACTGATGCAACAATATAGTATTTTTTGTTTTCTGAAATTAAAACTATAATCTCTTTTTCTGGAACACTTTTCCCTAATCTCAAACTAATATAGTCCACATCCTCTTGCGTTGCTTCCTTTATCCTTAAACCATTAAACTGAAACGGAATTTCCAGATAATCAACAGCTCCAATATATATATCAATATTATTATATAACATATCATCCTCATTTTTAGGACTTCTAATAATAACTTCACTATGCGATATCTGATAAAACCAAAATTTGAATTCTCTTTCAAAATTGAAATTTTTCATCATATATTCTCCTATTTTAATTATTTAATAGTTATATTTTTTGCTTACTCAAATGGATTTGGCACAATACTTCCATTTCGATACCATGTAACTCAATCCCACATTTTCTTATTTGAGTAAATTTGATATAATTCCAATTCGTTGTACATAAAGCCAATGGCAAAGTTTTTCTAGAACTGAAGGCTATCTTATCCTCTTTCTGATTGAAATTGACACACAATTCCATGCGTTCATTCCGCAGCATCAATATTACGACTTAATTGTACCAATATTTCTGTCAATATTTTTAATTAATTCTTCAAATATAATCTGACTAGAACGCACATCAGAATAAACAAGAAACAATATTTCAATTCCATATTCCTTTCTTTCCAGAGAAAAAGTATTTTTCACAGCGTTGATATATTCTTGGATACATCCCTTATATAACCTTTCATAATTGTTAATATTTTTTATCAATTTTTCCTCACAATTCTCCACAGTAACTACATCCCTATTATTAGTAATTCTAAATACCATTCCAGCAAAACTACTTTTATCACGTTTATATTGTATTTCACAATATAATGCATTATCCTGTTCCACTGTCCCTTCCATTCTATAATCTGAATCAATAAATTTAACGATTTTTAATCTATTCTCCTCCATAATTCCTCTCTTTCTTTTTTGTTATTCTGCAAAAAGAACACCTTATTTAAATCATCTCTATAGAAAACTACTCTATATATTCTAGTTTTCAATAATTATATCTCAATATTCATAGTCTAACTTATTAAACCATTTATAATTCTCCTTAATTACTTCTGGCGAATATAAAGCCTGTGGTAATACATCATGAACTTTTAATGCCATATCATGAGCATTTTTATAAGAAAATCCCTGTTCCATCAAAACACTTTCTGTCAATTCATGTTCATAAAAATTCTTATATGCACCTGTTAATTCTTGATTATTAGTAAGCATTTCCTTAATTTTATTTATCATAACTTTATTAGGTTTATATTCAAAGCCTTCTACATCGTTCATCAAATATTCTCTAATCCTATATAATCCATCCATACTTGGCTTATATGTAAATTGTCCACCCTTGAACACCCATTCTATCACCGCCAGAGCACCTTCCGCCCCTCCATCATCCCACAGGGCATCCGGTCCTGCCTTAAACTCCTCCTTCGAAAGCTTCTTGCCGATCTTCTTGCTTCCATCTTCAATCAGCTGGGCAATATTCTTCAGTCTTGCGATATCATCTGCATCATTCCCCAGCACTTCCTTGGCGTACAGTAATGCATCCTCATCCAGGAATCCCTTCGCATACTCCGCAAAATCATCAAAACTGGTAACCAGCTTAGCTCCCTTATAAGTCTGGGTTAATTCGGATGCGGTCAGAGGGCTGGTTCTTCCGATCAGATTCAGGGATGCACTCTTAAACAAAGCTGCACAGTTTTTAACCAAAGATACCGTTCCCAATAAGAATATCAGGGAGACTGCCAGCATTGTCGCATCACGGGCAAAGGCTTCCGCTTTATCATATTTGTTTCCTGCCCTCATGGCAGTGCTGTAGATCCCCTTTACAGCAGCAGTTGCTGTAAACACACTTTGGATGGTAGCAATTATCTCCATCAGAGTTGTCACACTACCTATTATCATCGGCGATATGATCTCGATTGATGCTACCATGGAAATCTTCAGGCTGGCATTCAGTGTCTCCGCACATTGACTCAGTTCATAGATGCCCAGAGCATCCTGCAGCCCGGTCAGAATACCCCGGCTGATCCGGAAGGACATACTTTTCTCCAGGATCACAGGATAATTTATTATTTTCACGCTGCTGTAAACAGGATCAATGTTAGCAAACTCGGAATTTTTATCATCAAAGTGGGCGACCTGCCCGCTGCCCATAAAGGCAATAACAAAGTTTTCACTGGAAGCAAAGGACATCGCATCCCCGTCCTGATCGAAGTCGCCCCACAGTTCCATACGCCCGTCCCGTAGCATGCTGCTATGGTTCCTATAAGAGTTTCTAACAGCCTATATTTTGTCATCCAACTAAGTTGTATAATACTTTATATTTTAAATTAACTTTAATCAAGAAATATGGAAAACTTTTTACCATTAAAACACTTTCCCCATCCATTCTCCTTAGAATACAAATATTGTTCAAAAGGCTGAATATTTATTAACTGGATTCCATTTCTATTCAAAATACTTTCAGCATCTTGTAATTTTGATAAAGTAAAAGGACTATTATCATCCAATTTTGAATATAACTCTGTTGTTCCTAAATCAAATATAATATTCATCATCAAATTGATATCTGTACAATTTTCCTTATATGTTTCTTTTAATAATTTATAATCATTTTCGGATATAAATTCAAACGCCTCAAAAGGATCTGTCAATATATTTTCAGGGAGAAACTCAGCTATTTCATACATCCATTCATCCAAATACTGGATCTCTGTATATTGCCATAATTTTTCTAAAATCCAATTCCACTTTTCTTTACTGCATTGAAAATGTATAAGTAACTTCTCAAATAAACATAATAAATATGCCATTCTTCCTCTAATTGATATTTCCTCTATCCCTTTCATTTTACATTTCCCCCTATTTTTCCTGTTGGATCAAGAAATATTATTCCCTTCTATAATACCGCTATAATCTCTATTAGACGTTACAACATTCCTTTAACAGACATTACTATTACATAATCTCCATTATCTATATAATACGGCATCCTCCCCAAATAAATATAAGAAAATAACCGTATTTGGCTTGATGCTCCTATCTATTTTACATATCAGATCATTATATAAAGTAGATATAAATTCCAACATTAATGCATAATTATATAAGGCAATATATCCTTATGTCATATCTGCATTTTCGACTATTTTCCTATTAAAATATTTAAGGGAATAAACTCCTTTTTCATTAAGCAAACATATTTTTTTTCATCCTCACATCCTAGAAGAAAATATTCTGAATTCAAAGAATCGAAAATAAAATTTTCTAACTGATTTTCTTCTTTTGATTCTGCATAATAATATATCTTATTTATTTCAACAGTATTAATTCTAGGTTTAAACATTCTCAGCCATAATACGCTTGCATATACTCCGATATGTACTTTATCACATGATTTTATTATCAGCATTCGATCGCTCCGATGCACTTCATATATTTCCATTTGTTCACAAAAAACGATTTCAATATGTTTCTGCATCTTCTGTCTGAAGAAAACTGCCCCCAAGGGTTCCTGGAGTTCACTTCATACCATGATCCATTTTTTCCGGTCTGTGCTGCATGCACCGGTATGGTTGGTGTGCATGGCAGGGAGGTGCACAGTATGGCGAATACCAGTACCATGACCAGGATACGTTTTCCTCTTTTGTTCATTTTCTTCATATGGCATCTCCTTTCCAAATGCAAAAAAGTTAGTATTAGATTCATTGTTCATTACTTTTCCACAATTTTCTATTTAGATCCATTATACCAAATGAAGATTAATTAACAATAGATTTTACGTGAACGTTAGAAAAACAACAGGAACGTTGAATTGACATTTTTTATTTATGAATAATCATTTATACAGATATATTGATTTCACTTTATTCTCTTACGCTTTTACGAGATATGCTTTTCCGATATCCCGGTCATAAACATATTGTGGTCTTAGGTCTTCCGTACATATCTCCCAATGATATCGGCGACACAATAATGCTATAAAATTATCTTCTTGTTGATCATATTCAGCCTCTATGCTTTTCATCTGCCCGATAAATTCTTTCAAAGAAATATGCTTACCATATAACAGCACATCCCCTTGATAATACTCTATTTCTACGATCATATTGACTCCTTAACTACCACAAATCCTGCATTTCAAAATCATAAGCTGCCATAGAATCTCTCCCTTCATCGCATCGGCACATTTCACTTATAATTTTTCTAACAATGACTCCCCAATCGTTCCTTCCGGCATCGCCACCTCAAAATTATCAGCCACCGTTGCCCCGATCACGGCAAAGCTATCCTCCTCCGGCAATTTCGCTCCTCCATCCATAGATGGTGAATAGGCAATAAACGGCACCTTTTCTCTGGTATGATCTGTACCAGTATAAGTAGGATCATTGCCGTGATCTGCCGTCAATATTACCAGATCATCCTGGCGTAGCACGGACAGCAATTCTCCCAGCTTTTCATCAAAACGCTCCAGTTCTTCCCCATATCCCACTGGATTACGTCTGTGTCCCCATAAAGCATCAAAATCCACCAGATTTGTAAAACAAAGTCCCTGGAAATCTCGCCCGGCAATCTCTATGGTCTGCTCCATGCCCTGCACGGAAGACTCGGATTTATTGGATTCTGTCAATCCCTCCCCGTCAAAGATATCATAGATCTTTCCCACAGAAATCACATCATAACCGGCATCCTTCATAGCGTTTAATACGGTTCTGCCATATGGTTTCAAGGCATAATCATGGCGGTTGGCAGTCCGGACAAACTCTCCCCTTTTCTGCCCTACATAAGGTCTGGCAATTACCCTGCCCACTTTCCATTCATCCCGCATGGTCAGCTCTCTGGCAATCTCACAATAACGATACAAATTATCCAGCCCCATGGTTTCCTCATTCCCACAGATCTGCAGGACAGAATCAGCCGAAGTATAGACAATCAAATGTCCCTCTCGGATCTCTTCTTCTGCCAGTTCCTCCAATATCACAGTGCCGCTGGCACTTTTATTGCCAATAATTTTTCGCCCGGTGCGTTTCTCCAGCTCAGCAATCAGCTCCGGCGGAAATCCCGTATCCGTAAAGGTCTGAAACGGCTTGGTAATATGCAAGCCCATCATTTCCCAATGCCCAGTCATGGTGTCCTTGCCGGTACTGCGCTCCCGCAATGCCGTATATCGTCCCTCTGGTTTCTCCACTGCTGCCACTCCCTGCAACGGTCTGATATTTGCAATGCCCAGACGCTGTAAATTTGGAATATGTAACTCCATCTTCCCTGCAATATGTCCTAGGGTATCTGTTCCTGCATCTCCATATTCCGCCGCATCCGGCATTGCCCCAATTCCTAAAGAATCCAATACAATGACAAAAATTCTCTGATATTTTTTCATAGCACACCTCATAATTTTCCATTATCGTAAAGACATTATAACATATGCTTAAAGAATAACATAGACCGATTAAATTTGATCTTCCCTCAAAATGTATTTGTGATTCTCTATTAATAGGGAATCACAGATACAGCTCCATTGGTACTAATAGCTCTACAACAATCAACATAAACTTCAATAAAAGCATAACCACCCCACATTGCAATACTTCTTGCTTTTTCCATTCCATTAGGCAGGATCTGACCAGATTTGTAGTGTTCAATAATACCATCTACCATATCCAGCGTATGTACCTCATAAGGTTTTCCCAAATTACATATGGCAATATACCCCAAAAGAATTCCTTTCAATTCAATTTCTGGAAACTCATTTTTAATAGTATTTATGATTTCATTTACTTTGTTTTGATTGTGAACATCCCCACCTGCATCCAGACTATGAATTGCTGCCATATATGCTTTTGATCTTGATTTTCTTAAAATCTTATCCAATCGCATCTTTTCTATTGGTTGTTGATTTTGCTGTTGATCATTGTTGATAACACTTAGAATATTGTTAGTCTGCATCTGTGGTGTCTTTAACATTGGTCTTGGCATTCTACATTACTCCTTATATATTATTGATATAAACAGGCGTTTATAAAACGCCTAAACCTACATAAAAACGGCAAATTTCATATTGCAAAATTTAAAAAATCATTACTCGGTTACAGTGTAATAGAAGTGACAAATAAATACAAACCTAATCACCCAAAGGAAAAAATTTCGTGATACCACATAAACAACTCACTTTGGTAGATATTTTTGAAGATTGTCAGGAAATTTTTAATTCTGACAAACCTCAGTTTCTGTATCTTCTTGAAAATCATATTGACTTAATTCAATCATTCCAGCATCTTATTATTAGCATTAATATGCTTCTACAAGGTAACTCTGTAAGCACTCTTTAAATGCTATGTCTTGGTCTTTAATTCTCCAGCACTTTTTCTCTATTCCAACAGACTCTCTTTAACTTGTTTTTTAATACTAATAATCATTTAAGAGAGCCCATCGATTTTTTCAAAGTTCCTGATGCCTCAAAAATCAGATTTACCTGACATTAATATATCCTTTCATAATACAGGTTTACTAATTCCTACACTCGGAGATTTCTTCCAATCGCTCCCCCTGATCAATCCGAAGACTTTTCTTGGCAAAGTTTCCTATGACTCTGCAATCATCACAAAGAACTTCTGAAAGTCTTTTGGGACAGATGATTCCGAATAGGATAACTGTTTCTCCAAAGCGTACATTTCGCTAAATTCCTGTTCAAAGCTTTCAAAGAAAAGCAAATGTACGCTAAACAAAAATGGCATTCCCTGCTGTCCCAAAAAATCCAAATTCGTATGACCCAAAATGAGAAAATTCTTCATGCTGATTTACCCTTTGCTGAAATTTCCCAATTAATTTCTGTCATTTTAACTAATAAAATACATCCGAAGTCTTAAACTTTTTTAATTGCACAGAAATTACCAACTATACAAATCTTATAAGATTTATTAAATACACCTAGTTTCTTTGTGTTTTAGTTATATTTCCAATGCAGGTCAAACTCCTATTTCTTTATCAAGATTGCAAACTCGTGAAACTAGTTCCGCGATCACTTATATTGATACAACAACATTCTTTAACTACCATATACTCAACAAAATTCTTATACAAGAACCTTTCTTGTTTTAGGAGCATTCTTCTTTTGAACAATTTCTTCCTCACCAATAGGTCTCCCTGAAGCTGGTACTGCCCGTTCCTTTCCCCATTCCCTAATTGATTCTATTTTTTCAGGACTGGTTTGAGAAAGCGGAACCACATTATTAAAAGCTGATATTATGTTTTCTGCACTTAAAATAAAGTTGTCATTGGCAATTGATCGATACGCTAAATCTCTAACCGATGATTCAAGATCTGCACCAGTAAAACCATCACTAATTTCAACGATTATATCAGAAAAATCTCCTGCAAATTGAAGATTCAAGTATTTTTTCATATACAGAGCTAGTATTTCTCTTCGTTCATCCGCAGTAGGAAGATCAACAAAAAATAATTCATCAAATCTTCCTCGTCGCAATAATTCAGATGGTAACATTGATACATCATTCGCTGTTGCGACAACAAAAACCTGCCTTTTACACTCTTGCATCCAGAATAAAAACTGCCCAACCATCCTAGTCGAGACTCCACCGTCCCTTGAGCCTCCAATCGCACCAGACAACCCCTTTTCAATCTCATCAATCCACAAAATACATGGCGAAACATTCTCCGCTGTTGTCAGGGCATCTTTAAGCTGTTGTTCAGACTGGCCAACATAACTGCCCTGTACTGTCGCAAAATCCAAGCGATATAATGGCAGTTTCCAATTGGCCGATATTGATTTTGCCGACAACGATTTTCCACAGCCCGGAACTCCCACAAGAAGAATTCCCCGTGGCGGTTGTAATCCCTTTGCCCTCAGTTCATCTTTTTTTTCTGGTGTTAATAGCTCTTTTTTTTCATTAAGCCATTTCCTCAATCCCTCGAGGCCGCCAACATCTTTCACGCTTTCATCAACATCTATCTTTTCCAGTCCTGAAATATCTGAAAACAATCTATCCTTTGCATATCGCACTTCATCCATATCCGACTTGTGTATGCATTTATTGGCTATCAAAGCTGCTATGATATTTTCCGCTTCAATTTTTGTTACTCCATTCAAAGTTGCAGCGGCTTCTCTAATATCGGAATTATCCCATTCAATTGGTATTTCATTCCGATAATCATCAATATACTCTTTTATAATGGAATACATTTCTTCTTCATTCGGAAGATCAATTTTGATGGTCATTCCTTGCCTCTGAAGCTGATTCCAAACCGAAGTATTAGTAAAAATAATAACGACTCCACTAGACTCATTCGCAAGATTAACCAAGGCCAATATCTGTTTAGAATCACTATTTTCAGAACTTAAATCCGGAACTTCTGTCAAAATAATCGTCTGATATTGTTTTCTTTTCATCTGTTCAGTCATATAATCAATTGCACCATAAACAGACTTATCATCACTGATATTTTTATCCGTTGCAAGATCATATACACCTTTGGTTAATGTATGCACATAAAATGGAATCTGCAAATCAATTGAAACATCCTTGAGCATATCCAGGGTTCTTCCAGGTTCAATTGTATTTATTGCTATAAATGGTATTCTTGCTATCGAATATCTAGTAAGAAGCTCCTTGCTCTTTTTGATATCACTCATTCGTATTCTCCTTTGTCCTTAAAAACATTGATTTTATGATTTCTAACAATACTAGATAATTTTCCACTTCTTTCACTTTTAGCAGAATCTTCTAATGATTTTTGCATAATATTTGCCTGATCAGCCACAAGATTTATATAATAATTTCGTTCCTTTTCAGGCAGTGCAGGTATATTTATTACCTTTGAAAGAAATGCCATCTCTTTCCTTAAGGCTAATAAAGACCGTACAATCGCTCCTTCCTGATCCCCTGCTCTCGATAATTCAATCTGAAACTTATCCGATGCGGCATTTATTCTATCATTCACGGTATCAATTAGTTTTTGAGAAAATCTTTCTGCAATACCAGCCTGCCACTCTATTGTTCCATTTTGCATTGCTGACAAAACTTCCTCATCATCTGACCCTTTCTTTAATATGGAAAATACATGAACCCATTCTGAATATGTATGTGGTGCTTCTATCATTTTTTCTTTTTCCTCCTAACCATAATCCGGGGCGGAACAATACTCCAAGCTGGTAAGCCTTGTGCAAATGCACTGACGGCTTCTTCCTCTATTTCCTCCTTTGTAGATGCGATTTCTTGAAAGGCTTGCTCTTCCTCCATCTGTGAAATATTTCCTTCTACTTTCGCTACCGACGATTTAGGCACTTCCACTGGCTCAAAAGCTACTATCTGTTTGGGCGCAGATAATTGTTTTGTAGCAACTGGGGTTTCTTGTTCCCTTGTCTGAGTCGATACCGCCTGTTTGGGCACTAATTGTTTTGCGACAGCCGGGATTTCTTGTGCCTTTGACTGCCTCTGTACTTCCTGCTTGGACACAACTGGCTGACTTACAGGGATTGGCTGACCTACAGAAACTGGCTGACCTGTGGCTGATGCTTTTCCTGGAACTACTGGTTGACCTGATGCCGCCTGTTTCGGCGCAGCTGGCCCACTTGCAGGAACCGGTTGACCCGCAGGAACTGACTGACCTGTGGCTGATGCTTTTCTTGGAACTGCTGATTGACCTGATGTCGCCTGTTTCGGCACAGCTGGCTGACTTGCGGGAACTGGCTGACCTGTGGCTGATGCTTTTCTTGGAACTGCCGGTTGACCTGATGTCGCCTGTTTTGGCGCAGCTGGCTGACTTGCAGTAACTGGCTGACCTATGGTTACATGCCTTGGAACTGCAGTTTGTGATGTCATCTGTCCTGAGATTGTTGCCCTATTTCCTTGATTTGTTTTTTGCTCCAGTGTGGCAGCATACTCCACTGTGGCATCCTGATTTGCATGATCTAATTCTGCTTGCGACGAGAAAACTCCTTTCATTTTTATTAATTTTGTTCCACAAATAATACAGAATATAGAATTCGATTCATTAAGCGAATCACATGCCGGACATGGAATTTTCTGACCACTGGCTACAGAATTAATAACATTAGCTCTTGATTTTGCATCCATGACAATTCCTCCCTACATTTTTATTCTTCTGTTAGTGCCCACTAATTTTTTAATATATTGTTCTGGAGTAATCTGATCCAGAAAATTAATTACCTTTTGACTTTCTGCATCTTTCTCAGCAAATTCTATCCTAAAATCGACCACCTCAGCTAAAGTAGCCCTAATAATTTGACTGCCTTTTTCCCGTTTTTCTTCAAACTGTCTCACAATATTTTCCCTATTACTTTCAATAGCTTTCTTCTTGGAAAAATGGTTAATCAACATACCAATACCAGAAATAATAGCGATTAGCCCAAGAAATAGACTACCCACTATAAACATTATTGCACCAATTCCTGCAATCGCTCCACCGCCATACAAACAAAATTTTTCATATCCACTCATAACACACTGACTAAGAGCATTTTGTTTTTCCAAATCCACTAGAGAATTAAATTTCCCAATTAGCTCATATTCATTCTGACCATCTGTAGTTTTATCATTAAAGGAATCTACATTAATTGTTATCTGCTGAGGAATTTTCATTCTATTCTTTGCCACCACATCATTATATGCGTTGGTAACCCATTCCTTTGACAATGCAAATGCAAACTTCTGTGTAGATACACTGGCATATGAACTTTCCGGTTTCATTGCAGCATCTGTAAGAAGCTGCGTGAAATCTTTATGTGTATCAAAGGCTGATTCCTCTATTTTCATGTTCTGACAAGCACGATTTTCATCGCCGCCAAAATCAACAATAAATTGTTCAAATTTTTCTTCCTTACGAAGCGGTAATTCCTCGTCATCAAAAGCAGTTACTAAATCGTCTAAAATATCATCTAGCTGTTCCTTAATCGTTGCAGTCGTAGCCTCCTGTTCAAAAATTGCAGTTAGATAATTTAAAATTTCCCCATGTAGATATGCACCCTCCAGAATATTTTGAAGATTCGACCATGTCTTGCTATATTTTCTTAAATATGTGTAAGAGGATGTATTAACTTCTTTTCTTTTTAAATTAATAGCCTCTGACCATTGTTGTGTCTGCTTCTCTGTAAATCCAGGTTTTTCTTCTAAACGCTTCAACCACTCATTCATCTGACGAGCAATCACGCCTTCTGTATCAGCACCCAGTAAACCACTTGCAAATGCATCCAGCACGATAACTGTCTTTCTGTCAAGATCTTCCTCATCCTGATTTTCAAGATATCTCTGAGTCCATCTAAGACAGGCATCCTTTCTATTTGCTCTTCGACAAATCAAAGCAAAGAAAAGAGAGGTTTTTTCATCATTACGATTGATCCCCTCCCTTAATGCCCTTTCTGCCAGCTCCGGCTGATCATTAATCCATGCTGCCAATGCAACTAAGCATGGTGCAAGCCAATATCCAGGTGTGGAAAGCATCAATTCTTCGGTAGCATTGTTAATCGTATCTTTCTTAACAATACCAAGATCATCTGCCTGCAAAATACCAGTTGTAGTCCTGCGGACAATGTCGTAATGTCCATATTTTTTCTCCAATTCCTGTCGAATTTTTACTAGTCTTGTTTCTGCTTGTCCTAACCTGTTGGCTTTCTGCTGGATACCTACAAAATCACGAAATTCTCGTGCTAAACTTTCAATTTCATCATAAACAACTCTAACATTTTGATTTACGTTTCCTACACTTGAATTGAC
Source organism: uncultured Jutongia sp. (assembly GCA_964409845.1). Lineage (GTDB taxonomy): Bacteria > Bacillota > Clostridia > Lachnospirales > Lachnospiraceae > Butyribacter. The sequence goes on along the minus strand of CAYPEW010000032.1, from coordinate 14,448 downwards.
CGTCCGTAAATCATCATGAATTACTCCCAGATTATTTGCAATCTTACTCAAATCAGCTTGTTGAATAATTCTTTCATCTGCCATAATTGATTCCTCCTTTGATAATAAATATATGTCTTGATTACAGCAAACTTTATCAATAGTATTTTTCCATGTAAATTTTAACTATTTTCCTCCTAATAAATTAACTAACATTTCATTTTTATTTATTCTGCTCATATTATGTTAGTTTACAAAAAATCACTTTTTTTGTCAATATATTTATTTTTTTAAGTTTACTCCCTTGAATATATGTGATTAAAATATCTTAAAAGCAAACTCATATAAAAAACATTCCTTATCGGGAAGGAGGTAGATCATTTTTTTATCTACCTATCTCCCACACCATCGTACATACAGTTCCGTATATGGCGGTTCCTTACTTTTTCACAGAGTTTCTTTTTTAAATGCTATCTTCAATACGAAATATCCACCACAATACCAATTTCCTTATGTCTTAACCATTCATCAGTTTCCCTTAAAAGTCTTTTCATATCAATAAACGAAAAATAACATGTCCATCATTGGATACATTCATTTACTCGTATCTCCTAAAGTTCAGTCCTTCTCATTATGTTTGCACCCACAATGATACTATTACTTCCCGCCACTTGTTGTTACTACGAATTTCCTATGCATTTATTGATGCAATTCCATCCGCTGACAAGATCTCCCCAGATAAGAACTCAATCTTTCACTCCATGTGTCCACCAGCATAAGAGTAGCGTTGCTTGTTTACCACAGTTAGTTCCGAGTAGTTATTGAATTTCGACTTGAAGTGCAGTCTTATCCCTAACTGTAGCCTAATGTAATTTCTGTTCGTCAAACCAGAGCTTTGCCTCCAGCTTTCTTCAGATTCTCCCTCACGATAGCCCCCTTGATCTTGACTATACACTCTACTAGGGCGTGTTACGAGCTTTCACCGATTAGATTGCGCCCAAATTTGGCGCACATATATAATAAAAATAACCGCCAACTCAGCGGTTATTTTTAGTTTCTTATCTCTTTCTCACAACACAATAACTACAAAATACCAATCTATGAATCCATATCTTTCCATACCAGCTCCTGCTCCTCAAACAACTTCTCCACAATCCCCTGATACTCCGCCAGCCGACTGGTCTTCTTAATCTTTTTCAAATAAGGCTCTGAATTCGTAAAGCTCTCCGCCATAAAAATCCATAGCTCCTTCATTTTATGTAACAAAGGCGTATCCCCCGACAGCCACTGCTGATAGGCATGAAAAAGATCCTGATAGAAGTTTCTGATTTGTTCCTTCGTCACCACATATCCCTGCAAACGACTGACCAAGGCAGGATCGGCAATCAAACCTCTGCCCATCATAACAGTCTGTAGATTCGGATACTCCTGTACCAATTTTCGGACATCTACAACACTTCTCAAATCTCCATTATAGCAGATCGGATTCTTGCTATGTTCATAGGCATAGGCAAAAACATCCCGATGCACCCTGCCCTTGTAAAACTCCTGGCGGGTTCTTGGATGAATAATCAGTTCCCGGATGGGATATTCATTAAACAACTGTAATAAATCATAGAAATCCTCCGGATCATCCCAGCCAATCCGTGTCTTTACAGAAATTGAGATTTCTGTATGTGCGTAAATCTCATCCAAAAATTTCTGCAGTCCATTTCGTCTTTCCATGCGTAAAAATCCAGCTCCCCGTCCCTTTCCCGTCACCGTTCCGGAAGGACAGCCCAGATTGAGATTAACCTCTTGATAACCTAGCTTTGCCATCTGTCCGGATGCCTGCAGAAAATTTTCTGCAATATTAGTCAGGATTTGGGGAACCAGACAGATGCCTTCATTATTTTCCGGCAGAATGTCCTGCAACTCTTTGTCCTTCATAATCCCGCCGTCCCTGGTCACTACAAAAGGAGAATAGTATCTATCCATTCCGGAAAAATGCCTGTTATGAATATTCCGATAACGATATCCTGTCATTCCCTCTAAGGGGGCAAAATAGTAATTCACTCCTCTTCTCCTTGTTCTGCCACCATCTGTACCTCACTGAGGTCACAGACAATCTGCATGGCATGATATACATTTTCTATCATAATTTCATCAAACCAGCCGCCCTCTTCTCCGTCCAAAGTCCATTGCACCTCGTCGTCACTGACAATGTGTAAATGCCTTGTCCGAATCAGACACATCTGCTCCGCATCTAATTTTTTCGTTACTAAGGCATTGATAATCATCTGTAGTTCTAACGGATTTTGAATATTACGGATAAATAATGCCTCAAATAAACCATCATCCATTTTAATTTCCTGTCTGCTATATGCCTTATATCCGGAAATGGACTCCGTATTACTGACTAGTCCTAATAAAAATTCATCCTCTATCGCCCCATCATCATATTCGATCTTCATATGATGCGGCTTAATATCTGCAACATGCTTTAATGCCTCAATAAAATAAGCAGACTTCCCCAGTGCATTTTTCATATCCTGCGGCGTCTGATAGGATACCTCGGTAAATGCTCCAAAGCCTGCTACATAAGTAAAATAACGGTTATTAAAGCGCCCCAGATCACAAGAAAATAAATCTCCTCCTACAATCAGCTTTGCCGCTTCAGACATATCCTTTGGAATCCGCAGTGTAGAGGCAAAATCATTGACGGTACCAGCAGGAATATATCCCACCACAGGCCTGTTTTGCAGTCGCATAACACCTGCCGCCACCTCGTTCATAGTACCATCACCCCCGGAACAAACCACATAATCATAGCGTTCTCCAGTAGTGGCAACCAACTCCGTCGCTTCACCCGGTCCCCTGGTTGCTACAATGGTTACCTCAAAATCTGCTTTACAAAAAGTTTGAATAATGTCAGACAGATAGTCACGAATCTGTTCCTTTCCTGCCAAAGGATTATAGATAAACAACATTTTCTTTTTCATGATCCTGTCTCCTTTCCTGCACTCTTGTACAAAATAACTTTCTGCTATAAAACTTCTTTCTTCCACATATGTTGCTATAGGCATCAAGTAACGCTGCTTCACATTTTTCGCCACATATTACTACCAATTTATGTCAATTTATTGATAGAATCAGTAATAAACATGGCATCCCCAAAAGAGAAAAAACGATAGCGTTCCCGCACTGCCTCCTGGTATGCTGCCATAATATGTTCCTTCCCTGCCAATGCTGATACCAGCATTAACAGCGTAGATTCCGGCAGGTGAAAATTGGTAATCAGACAATCCAGTACCCTGAACCGATACCCCGGATAGATAAAGATACTGGTGTCTCCCTCTCCCGGTCTGACAACTCCCTGACTGTCAGCAGCAGATTCTATGGTGCGACAGCTGGTAGTTCCCACACCGATAATCCTGCCCCCTGCCTGTTTGGTTTGGTTAATCCGATCTGCCGCCTCCTCACTGACACGGTAAAATTCTGTATGCATATGATGCTGTTCCACGTCATCCACCTTCACTGGACGAAAAGTTCCCAAGCCAACATGCAGGGTTACATGGGCAATCTGAACTCCCATCTGCCTAATCTGTTCCAACAATTCATTGGTAAAATGCAACCCTGCCGTAGGTGCAGCAGCCGATCCTTCATATTTTGCATAAACCGTCTGATAGCGGTTTTTATCCTGTAAAGTATGGGTAATATAGGGCGGCAACGGCATCTGCCCCAGTTGATCCAGAATCTCTTCAAAAATCCCCTCGTATTCAAAGCGAATCAGCCGGTTTCCCTCTTCCACCACTTCCTGCACCTCTGCCCGTAGCAGACCATTTCCAAAAGAAAGGCGCATTCCCGGACGTGCCTTTTTACCAGGCTTAACCAAAGTCTCCCAGACCTGATCGCTCTTCCGTTTCAAAAGTAGCACCTCCACCTTGCCGCCGGTACCCTCCCGTTCGCCAATCAGTCTTGCCGGAATTACCTTTGTATCATTGATGACCAGACAATCCCCCGCTTTGAGATAATGAGTCACATCATGAAAAATCTGATGTTTCCAGCTACCAGTATTCTTGTCCAATAATAATAAACGGGAAGATGCCCTATCCTCTAAGGGATCCTGGGCAATCAGTTCCTCCGGTAATTGATATCCAAAATCCGATGTTTTCATGTTCCCCTTCTCCTATCTGATGTATGCTAAATCTGTTCTATCGGCGAAATGATATTATCGCTCCCTGCTATCTATCTTTCTTTTCCTCACAATGATATAACCAAACCTTACGATCCTGCTTTGTATTCGTAATAATATGACCACCTTCTGAGATCCTGCATTTGATTAGCTGTGCATTTACTAAATTACAATATAAACTTCTCGATCACTTCAACAATACCATCCTCATCATTGGTCTTCTCCGTCACATAATCTGCCACCTCTTTGACCACTTCCTGGGCATTTGCCATGGCAACTCCTATTCCTGCATATTGTATCATACTTCTATCATTAAAACCATCTCCCACAGCAATTATATCCTCCCGTTTATATCCAAGCATTTTCCGCAAACGTTCCAATGATAATGCTTTATCCACTTCCATTGGTGTCAGCTCAATAAAAAATGGCTCCGAACGTCCCACATTAATCTTCTGACCAAAGACATCGGCATATTTTTGCTCAATTTCCCCAGCAATTTCCGGTGCAGCCGTCCCCAAACATTTATTGACCGGATGCTGTAGCTGCGCCGCCGGATCCTCGTAGGAACGAATCTCCAAGCCATTGATTCCTGCCTCCAGCTCCATATACCCATCCACTCTTGATCCGGCAATAATGCCGTCATTCTGATAGGTCATCATACCGATTTTCAATTCTTCTGCCATGGCAAAAATCTGAGGAACTACCTCCTGCGGCATGGTCGCCTGATATAACAATTCCCCCGTCTTACAATCCATAACCCTGGCACCATTATAAGACAAAAGATAGCCTCCATATTGATCTAATTTCAATTGATCTGCCACTGCCTGCGCTCCTGGTGTCGGTCGCCCACTTGCCAGTACCACCAGATGCCCCTGCTTCTGTATCTCTCGAATCGCCTGTTTCGTCCCTGCAGTAATTTCCTTCCTGGAATTGGTCAAAGTCCCATCCAAATCCAGCGCTAAAATCTTTTGTTTCATGACATTTTATCTCCATACTTAGCTTTCTCATGCTACGGATTGATCTACACTCCGTTCCGGTCTGTCCTAAACAAGTGCCACTGGCACTTAGGACCGTTGTTTCACAACTTCCGCATCTTCGCTCTGCCCTAGCATTATACATATTGACTATTATACAAATTTGCATAGAAACCATCTGCCTGCATCAGGCTCTCATGATTTCCCTGTTCAATAATATCTCCGTCTTTCATTACTAAAATAATATCCGCATTACGAATCGTAGACAATCGGTGTGCCACAATAAAACTGGTACGCCCCTCCATCAATTTTGCAAAGGCTTTCTGGATACGGATTTCCGTGCGGGTATCAATAGACGAAGTTGCCTCATCCAGTATCAACATAGACGGCTTAGACAGCATTACTCGGGTAATACACAACAACTGTTTCTGTCCCTGGGATAGATTATCTCCATCCTCTTTCACAATGGTATCATATCCCTGGGGCAGACGACGGATAAAACTATGGGCATGGGTTGCTTTCGCCGCTGCAATCACTTCTTCTCTGGTAACATCTGTTTTGCCCAAAGTAATATTCTCTAAAATCGTACCATTGCGGATCCAGGTCTCCTGCAATACCATGCCAAAAGAGGTTCGTAATCCCCCTCTGGTCATCTGCCTGATATCCACACCGTCCACCAGAATCTGTCCCTGTTTCACGTCATAAAACCGCATCAGCAAATTGATTAATGTAGTCTTACCGCAACCGGTCGGTCCTACAATTGCCACTCTTTGTCCCGGCTTCACATGCAAATTCAAGTTCCGGATCAGCGGTTTATCCTCTACATAGGAAAACGCCACATTCTGTATTACTACTTCTCCCTTTACCTGTTTCGGTGTCACCGCATCCTCTGCCTCCGGTTTCTGAGGTTCCTCCTCCATCAAGGCAAACACTCTGGCAGCACAGGCAATAGCATTTTGCAATTCCGTAATCACACCGGAAATTTCATTAAAGGGCTTGGTATATTGGTTGGCATAGCTCAAAAAACAGGAAAGCTGTCCCACGCTTAACCTTCCCGTCAATGCAAATAAGGCACCTACAATTCCCACTCCCGCATAGACCAGATTATTGACAAAACGGGTGGCTGGATTGGTGGTGGAGGAAAAGAAGGTAGCACGCAGGGAATATTTTTGCAGACGGTCATTGATCTCATCAAAACGCTCCAGGGCTTCCTCCTCATGACCATATGCCTGAACCACCCGCTGACCACCAATCATTTCATCAATAAGTGCGGTCTGCTCCCCTCGCGCCTCCGACTGCAACTGGAACATGCGATATGTCTTTTTAGCGATAAAGCCTGCCACAAAAAATGACAGCGGAGTCACCAGAACTACCACCAGCGTAATCCACACATTGGTACGCAGCATAAACAACAGCGTTCCCAGAATGGTCAGCACACCGGTAAATGCCTGGGTAAATCCCAGCAGCAAACCGTCGGCAAACTGATCCACATCCGCAATTACCCGACTGACAATATCTCCAGAAGGATGCATATCCAGATAACTTAATGGCAATATTTCAATCCGTTCAAAAGCGTCCCTACGAATCTCTTTCATTACCAGATAAGTAATCCGATTATTGCACACATTCATCAGCCATTGGGACAATCCAGTGATAGCAATTAATATCAGCATACGGAAAAGCAAGGTCCGCAATGCAGCAAAATCAACATGCCCTGCTGCCACCATGTCATCAATAGCATAGCCAGTCAATATCGGCAGATAAAGCGTGGTAACCACCGTAATAGCCGCAAATAAAATAGATAACACCACCAACAGTCCATGTCTGCGGATATAGTGTAACACCCGTAAAACCGTTTCTCCCTGACTGGCGTTCCGGCTGGAAATACTATTTTTTTCTATTTTTTGTTTAGCTTGATTTTTCTCTGTCTGATCTTGAATCTGTTTCGTCTGATTTCGTTTCTTTCGATTCTTTTCTGCCATGGATTACGCCCCCTTTCCGCTCTGTTGATTCTGAAATTGGGAATAATGAATCTCCTGATAAACTTCACAATTCTGCAGTAATTCCTCATGGGTTCCCATTCCTGCCACCTCACCATCGTCCAGGACAATAATATGATCTGCATACTGGATGGATGAGGTACGCTGTGAAACCAGAAATACTGTAGGCTGATAATCCAAGGAACGGATCGCCTGCCGCAGCTTTGCATCCGTGGCATAATCCAATGCCGATGTACTATCATCCAAAATCAAAATATCCGGACGGCGCACCAACGCTCTGGCAATAGTCAGTCTCTGTTTCTGCCCTCCTGACAGATTCCGGCCTCCCTGCTCAATCTCCGTCTCCAATCCCTTCTCTTTACTCTGTACAATTTCCCATGCCTGGGCATCCTGTAATGCCTGTTTGATTTCCTCCTCACTGGCATCTTCATTTCCCCAAAGCATATTTTCCCGGATCGTACCGTGAAACAACATAGCTTTCTGCAGCACAATTCCAATTCGCCCACGCAATTTTTCTAACGGAATCTGCCGGACATCCTGTCCATCAATACGGACAGAACCTTCCGTCACGTCATAAAAACGGGGAATCAAATGAACCAAGGTGGATTTACCAGAACCGGTACCTCCAATAATTCCGATGGTCTCTCCAGCTTCAGCCGCAAAATGAATCCTCTCCAGCGCAGCATCACCTCCATTCTGATAGGACATGGTAACATGATTGAACTCCACTCTGGGAACGCTGCCCTCTACAGATTTCCCTACCCGATCATTTTCCATGCCAGTTTTTTGATCTTCTTGCACCGTATCAGAGTAATTTTGAAATTCTGCAAACCGCTCTGTCTCACTCTCCTGTATCATTTCCAGAGAAGAAGTCATTTCAAATATATTTTGCACCCGCCTGCCACTGGCAACTGCCTTGGTTGTCAATACAATCGTATTGGCAAGCTTAATTAATTCCACCAGAATCTGTGACATATAATTAACCAGTGCCACCACTTCTCCCTGTTTCAGATATCCTCCGTCAATACGCACCGCTCCTGTCCACAATAGTGCCACCAGCGCCACATTAATCATAATATAAGTAACTGGATTTGTCAGAGAAGCGATTTTTCCCACAAAGAGCTGTAATTTGGTCAAAACTGCATTATCTTCGGTAAACTGCTCTTTTTCATTTTCTTCCAGATGAAAGGCGCGAATGACCCGGACACCGGTCAGATTCTGACGCACCCGGTCTAATACCTGATCCAGCGCTCCCTGCACTTTCCGATATAGTGGCATACTTACTAGCATAATACCGAATACCACCACGGCTAAAAGGGGAATAACCACTACAAAAATCAACGCTGTCTTCACATCAATGGTAAAAGCCAGTATCATGGCACCAAACACAATAAAAGGGGAACGCAGAAACAGGCGCAATGCCATGTTAACTCCGGACTGGATCTGGTTAATGTCACTGGTCATACGGGTAATCATGGTAGAAGTTCCAATCTGATCCATTTCCTGAAAAGACAAACTCTCAATATGCACAAACAAAGCATGCCGCATCTTTGCAGAAAATCCCACTGCTGCCTTCGCCGCAAAATACTGTGCCGTAATGGAGCAGGTCAATCCAATCGCTGCCAATAATAATAACACCCCACCCAATTTCAATATATAAGATGTATCCCGGTTGGCAATTCCCACATCAATGATTGCCGCCATAACTAAGGGCACAATCAGATCAAAGCCTGCTTCCAACAATTTGAATAATGGCCCCAATACACATTCTTTTTTATAATCTGATAAATAACGAAATAATTTTGTCACAACTTCATTCCTCTCTATCTATAACGATATTGGAAGCAAAAGGTATTTTGTTCCCAACGTATGACATGGATCGCTATATTTCTTTACAATTTTCGCATCTTCGCTCCGCTACGGTCGGTTCTAAACAAACGTTCAGCACCCTACATCATCATAATTCCCATAATTCCCCAAAAATATAGTATAACATAGAGAATTAAAGTTGCAAGAATGAATTCTAAATAACAATCTTGTATGCAAATAACAATCTTGTAATCAATACCGTAAAAATGTTATGATGCTAGGGTCAAAAGTAGATAGCAACTGGCAACCTGGTAGTATTACGGAGGATTAGTGTGAAAAATAATGCTGATGCACTTATTTTTCACACGGCTATTTGTTTTTGAACAAAAACAAATAGCTTTGTTCCGACACGAGAAACTCTTCGAGATTTCTCGTGCGGTTCTTCGCAATAAATTGCTCAGAAAAGAGGATTATAATGTCAAATATACTAATTGTAGAGGACGATACTGCGCTGAGATGCGGAATTCAGGAATTATTACAGGAATCCGCTTATTCCGTCTGGACAGCAGAAAACTATCAACAGGCACAAAAAATCAGAGCAGCAACGGAATCATCTGGGAAGATCTTTGACTTATATATTCTGGATATTATGTTAGAGAATGGCAGTGGCTATACATTATGTCAGGAAATCCGTAAGACGGAAGACACTCCTATTATTTTTTTATCAGCCCTGGACGATGAAGACCATATTATTCAAGGTTTGAATCTGGGGGCAGATGATTATATTTCCAAACCATTTCACAGACGGGAGTTATTAGCCAGAGTAGCCGCTCATATTCGCAGAGGAAGGCAACAATTCCGCATAAAAAATAGCGAACAACAAAACAAGGAAGATCTTATTTTTCGAAGCGGCGATATTGTTTTTAAAATAGGGAAAGAACGGATATATATCCAGAAAAAAAGAAATCCTGCCCCGGAAGCTGGAAATAGAATTATTAAAATATTTTTTAGAGAGTAACGGCAGACTATTGCGTCGAGAACAGATTCTGGAATATATCTGGGATAAGGATGGGCTATTTGTAGAAGATAATACATTATCCGTTCATATCAGCCGTCTACGCAAGCGGATCGGGAAATATCAGGGAGAAGAATACATTGAAACCATTCGTGGAATCGGCTACCGTTGGAATCAGACCATCTACAGAGAGGGGGATGCATAATGAATCAGAAACCATATCGCACACTGATGTATAGCTTGATTTTTCTGCTTACCGCCTGCATCTGTATGAATACCTATCTGGAAAGAATACAGACCGAACGGGAACTGCAGGCACTGGTAGGAAGTGTATACCGTATTGAACCAGAGGCGGCAAATCTGATTTTGCAGGAAGCTTTTTCTGAGCCTGTCACTCCAAAAAATCTCAATCTGGGAAAACAGGCAGCTGTTTCTATGGGATATACGGAAGACGCATTCCAGATTTTGAGGCGGGATTCTGTTCCGATGCCCGACCGGATCATCTATCTGCTGTTAACCGGTCTGATCCTTATAGGCTTGATCCTATTACAAAAATACCAAAATAAAAATGAACAGGAATACAAAAAACAGCTTTCCACCCGCATACACCAAGCGCACATTTCCGAACAGGAATTCACCCCAAAGGAAGATAGTGGTGATTGGTATTCTCTGGAAAGTGATATCGCAGATATCCTAAAATATAATAAAAACCTACAGAATTATATCCAGAAACGTGAGGTGCAATTACAGCATTTTATCGAAAATATTGCCCACCAGATCAAGACACCATTAGCGGGTATGATATTAAACATCGAAAATATGAAAGAACGTATCACAATAGAAATAGAATCAGAAAACACAAAGGAAAAAGATGTTTTTCTCTTATCCGATTGTATCCGTTTAGGGGAACAGATACAGTACCATATTATGCGCCTATTAAATCTGGCAAGAATGGAAGCAGGAAAAATTCATTTTCGTAAAGATGCCGTGGAACTTCTGGATTTATTAGAGAGCCTGCAGGAGCGGTATGGAAAGGAACATATTATCTTACAGACAAAGGAAAACGAAGAAATCTACATTACCGGAGACCGTGACTGGTTGCTGGAAGCAATGGCAAATATGGTGGAAAACAGCCTATCCCATAGCGACGACCCAGAAACCGTCTATATCCATATTACAGCCTTAAAAGATATGGTTAAAATTAGCATTGCCGATCAAGGAAAAGGAATGACATCCGAAGAACTAAATCGGCTATTTGACCGCTATGATATCGGCAATTCCAGCCGTTCCTTCGCAACAGGAATCGGTATGAATCTGGCAAGATGCGTGATTCAGGCACACTATAGTGATATTTATGTGGAAAGCAAAGTCGGGCATGGTACCAAAATGGAATTTCGTCTTCCCATACTACATCTAAAAGAAAAAATTATGTTGGTGTAAGGCTCCTGTAAGGTTGCTTTGCTATGATAGAAATAGATACTCAAGTAAAAGCAACTATGGGAGGTGTGCAGGAAATGAGAACAGAGCAACATGCTATGAATCTCTGGCAAATAGGAATGAAACGCCGTAAGAAAGAAATCCGTTTTATGAAAATCATATCGGGATTGATGTGCTTTTTTCTGGCATTGGTTTTATTATTTCAGGATAATATGAACCGATACCAGATGGAAATGAATTATCATAGCTACGGAGAATGGCTTATCCGTGAACCAATTTCTGGCGGAGGAGAGGGCTTATGCGGCGACAATCCATATCTGGAAACCTGTGGGGAGATCTTGACTGGCGGCACGATATATAAAACAGAGGGGGAAAATGAGCCAAAGGATCTGGAGATTGATGCCGCGGATGATAGCCGGATAACTGAAAGAAGCATCGGTACGCTGGATACAGAGATCATTAAAAACGGAAAACTAAAACTGTATGAGGGACGGTTTCCAGAAAAATCCGATGAAATAACCATGGAATTAAATACTTTACAGGCATTGGGATACAATTATGATCTGGGGCAGAAAATTAGTTTTTATCTTCCAGAAGCAGAAGCTGCACTGGTTGCAGCTACCAGAGATGAAAAAATCCTATTGCATCAAGTGACCTTTACTCTGGTTGGAACACTGAAAGTCTATACTTCTGTATGGAATGGAGGCGATGCTTTGCCTGGCGCCATCGTGCAGAAAGACGTCTATGATACACTAAACATGGACAAGACGGGATATCGTTTCTATCAAATTAAAGAAAAATATATAGATGCAGATGTATCTACATTTGCTCTAAAGCTAATGGATAGTCTGACGGAATCCATTAACCATCAGGTATCTTCTGATGGCAAAGATCTTTACGACATGGGATATGAGGTAAACTACTCTGCATACAACAATCCCTTTTGGAGCAATAAGACCATGTATCGCAATATGACTATCATCCTGATTGTGCTTGGCAGTGCCATTATGGCGTATCTGATGTCTGTCTATCTGTCAAAACGTAAAAAATATTATTTGAAATTACGAGAAATCGGTGCAACACTGGGACAGGTACTTCAAATGTCTGCCTATGAATGTATCGGAAGCATGGGACCAGCCATCCTGACCGGGCTCATCATCGCCTACGGTGTCAGCCTGTTAGCGGTATGGCTTGTGGCGATCAATGCCAGCATTTCCTTCTTCTATATCTTTCAATGGAAAACTCTGTTAGAAATTCTGTTGAGCGTAGCAATCGTATTTAGTATCTCTTTTGGCTGTTCCTGGATCATCCTCCACTGCAGCAGGATCACAGAAAACCGCAAGAAATTGCCGAAATTTTCTGTATGGCTCTTGCGGAAAAGAGCCCACAAACATAAGAGATTAACAATAAAAGAATGGGAAAAAAGATTCCGGATCTGTCAGCCGGTTTCCGTCATATTAGTACGCCTGATTGGAATCGGGGTATGCGTTTGTGTCCTGGCATGCCTAATGCAGATTTATGACAGAATCGTCTCCTATCACAATGTCTGTGAATACTGTAGGGATTTCACGATAAATAAAAAAGAGATTGTACCGTTTGAAGCTGATTTACCTTTGATATCCCCTTATCAACTCTTTGATGGACAGGAAGAAGATACCTTTTATGCTGGTTCCAAGGATGAGATACAAAGCATGCAGCAGATGATTCCAAATGAAATGCTTCAAAGCATCCGGTCAATGAAAGGAATCCAAAGCCTGGAAGGCATCACCATAGATCAATCTCATATATTTGACTGGAAGGATAAAAAACAATCCAAGTATTATAAGGATCATATGAATCCAGGAAGTGCTATCGGTAATCAAAAAGTCGTGTTTGATAGAACCAAACAAGAAAATGCAGATGATATTGTGATTGACACTTCCACAGAGCTTGGAAGTGCGTACTGGGACTTCCAGGACAGTCTTATGTATGAAGGGCGATATTATCAGAATACAAAATGGATCTGGGAACAGCTAAAACGCCACCAAGTAGATACCAAAGTAGATTATAAAGATTTTTGTGACGGGACAAACATTATCTTATTGGAGCATACCAAAGAAATGGTTTTTGTGGAATCGGATGATGAAGATGAGAGCACAATGGTAGAGATGGATATCGAAACAGATCCTACGATACAGGAGGGAGATGAACTGGTCATTCATACTAAGGGACAGGACGTTACAGTAACAGTAGGAGCCATTCTGTCTTTGGATGATGATGTCATTTATTCTTTGGGACACAGCCCCTATTCCATCGTAGGCAGTGAAGCACTGGGAAGAAAAATAGCCAAAGAAGACGGCATTACCTATGGATACAATCATTTAGAAATTAATTTCAATGGATTTTCCAGCTCAGAAGCAACCGATAAAATCATTACCAGACAATGCACCACGAACGATCTGGAGTATGAAAGCAGTGCCGAAGATCGCAGAGATGCTTTTCAAAAAATCATCCAGTCCGTACTGGTATACGGAGGAATGGCAGGGATTATTGTTATTTTATATCTTTTCATTCTTTCCTGTATCCTGTTGGAGGAATACAGAAGGAAACGAAAGAGACAAAAGGCATTGCTACAGCTAGGTGTCATGCCCCGTCAAACCTCCAGAAGAACTCTCGGAAATGGAATCCGTGAAAGTCTGTGTCTGTTATGGAGTATTCCATTTTTATATCTGATTCAGCTATTAAAAACAAAAGCAGACTGGAATGCGGATGCGGCGAATGGAGAGACTGTTAGGGCAATCACAAGCTTATTTTTTAACAAGGTAATCTCTAATGTTACCGAAAAACAATATCTTTTTTATACTTTAATAGACGACATCAACTTTAATTGGGTAATTATCTTTAATTTAATCATGGGCATAGCAGTAATCACGCTACATTTAGTCACAGGAAACATGGTCGGAAAAGAAAATGTCACAAAAGACGGAAATGAAGGAGAAAAGAGTGAAAAATAAATTTTTCACTCTCAGACTGTAGACAAAGTGGTGTTAGGCTATCCAGCCTAGCACCACTTTTCTCTGT
>CAYPEW010000031.1:0-42580 GCA_964409845.1 uncultured Jutongia sp. | reverse complement strand
AGCATTTACTTCTGCACTGGAATTTACTTTTGCAATTAAGCCTTCGCTATCTCTCATTTGACTTTTCCTACTTATTTGCTATAATGTACTTAACAAGAGAGCCGTTGACTGGATGCAGCCAGCCGCCGGCAATTAAGTGTTACATGAGTAGCGCCTTACTTTACCAGAGCAGGGGCGCTACTTTTTGCGTCTAACAAGAGTTATTACAGCGCAAAGCATAATTACAAACGTGAACAAATCCGCATATGTAACCATTGGCACCAACCTCCTTATCTTTTGCAAGTCCAGTGGCTGACGCAGCACCCCAACGGCTCCCCAATTAAATATATTATTCCCCAATCTTACCATAACAAAAAACATTTCTCAACGTAAAAAACAGCTATTGCCAAATTACTACAATAACAACTGCTAAATTCCATCCATTATTTCAATCATATGTGAATTTCCCTTTTAGTTCCAGAACCTTAACAATAAATGCATCGTCATCTGCCATCATACTCAACTGCACATACAAAGATTGAACAGATATGTACATACCTTGGAACTTGTCATTATACATAACATCCTTTGAAAACATCTATTTATTTGCCATTCTTTCTCGCCTCCTTGCAATTAAGGCACACAAAGAATTTCTTTCCCCTGTGCGCCTTAATTTTATGTAATATCTTTTCCAACTGATTTTTTCACATAATAATCTTTTGGAATTATGATTTCTATCAAACTATCTTCATAATTTACCTCTATATCTATTTTGGTCTTTAAAATAAAAGAAATATCTTCCTTACAACCAATAAATTTCTTTATTCTTATTCCAGATTCTGGCTTAACTCCATATATTACACAATCCTTTTCAATATTTACTTGTTTTATTTCTATATACATTCCTAAACTTCTATATGCTTCATATATTCTACCAGAAACATCTATTATCTCATCTTCTGTTAATTCTCTACCTTGACTGCCGTCAAGAATAACACCAGAGCTTTCAAGCATATTTAATAATTTGCTTCTATTCCACAATTCTACACATAATTTTCTTGCATCTTGCTCTGCTTGTGGAGTAAAATAGCTATTTGTCATCACAACTGCAATATTCGCATTATAAATTGATTTTCCCGAAAAAACTTCTTGTACTGCATGATTTCCAACATTCGAGGAATAGTGTTTACATTGTATTGCATACTTCATACCATTTTTTTCTCCTAAAATGTCTATACCTCTATCACCACTTCCTTGTGTAACAGATACATTTACAAATCCATTAGTTCTCAGTAATTCAGCACAAAAATATTCAAATTGATATCCGTCCATCAAGTCAACACAACTCATACATTCATTATAATCGGCAAATTCGATTTGACTTTGGGACTGAGTTTCATTACCAACTTCCTTTATCTCTATTTCAATTTTTTTCAAATATAATTCAAACTGTTCCTCTGTTATCAATACATTTCTTGGTTGATCTCCTAGCGCAGGACCAATTATTTTCTCATTAGCCAACTGATCCATAATCCTGCCAGCCCTATTAAAACCGATCGAAAATCTTCTTTGCAGAAGACCAATCGATACCTTTTTATTTTCTATACAAAATCTTGCTGCTTCAATAAAATAATCGTCAACTCTGATAGTTTTTTTCTCGAACACTTCTTCTTGTTCACTTTTAACTTTTTTACTCTTTCCAAATCCAAACATAAAAAAACTCCTATTTTGCAAATTATACCACAAAACTAAAAGGTTCTCAAAATTATACTGATTTCTATATATAATACCAACCACCTACTCAATATTACAGTTCTCATTTTTCTTCAGGCATCCCTCTTTTCCCATTCCTATAGATAGATATCATAATATCAGGATTATATTTCAACAGCCGTTCCAAATAAAAGAGCAAAATTAAATGATATTTTACAAATCAAAGTTTTATTAAATCCCATATTTTTCCTTGCCAAAAAACTATAGAAAAAATTGACTTTCCCTCTGTCTGATGGTATTCTTTTAAAAGAGAGGCAGTTTTGTCCCACTTGACTACCCGTTAGTCCTGAGTGGGTTACTCGCTTCTTTTTTATATCCATTAGATCATACAGATACATCTTCCCTTTCCTTGTACAGTTTACCCCCAGACAACCGAAATAAATATTATAACTCTCCGATTTTATCTCATTATTATAAACTGGCACAACAAACCTTGTTGTCTAGTAATACCAGCTGTTTGCGGCATCACTAGACCAAGATATACAATATCGCCTGTTTTTGCTATTTCCACAAGTTTCCCAACATAACGCTCCTGATACTTTCCACATTTCATCAAAAACTATTTTTCTACCAAGAAAATGACGGTTTCACTTCGAAACCAATTTTTGCATCTTCTAACTGTGCAATTACCTCTTTGACCTCTAGAGCACTGGCTTTCAGTATACATACGTTATTTTTCAACAGCAACTTCCTGGCAGCCAAATAATTAACTCTGGCTATTTTGGCAATTAATTTAATATTATCTGCATCAACTTCTATTCCCTCTTTTATGTAAATGCTATATTCTGTGGTATCTTCATAGATCGGATCAATATAAGTTGTTACCATACCCCAGCCACAGTTGGGACATGACCATCCCTGAACAGGTTCTTCCCTAAAATAAATCATATTTGTCTTGCATTGTTCGCATAACATTTCATATTCACCCATTGATGATTATCTCCTACTCTACCTTCCTCCTGACCACCGATGCCATCCCACCATTCATACAAAACAGAACAATTCCCAGCCCCGTCAGAGCAAGCCCTAGCAGAATCATTTTCATAAATATATCTGGATTCTCCACCTGACACACTACGATCTTTTTCTCAACGTCTACCTTTCCATCTGTACTTGCCAGAAATTCTTCTACATCAAAGGACCCCGGATAAACAACTCCCAAAACTTTTTGTTTTCCAATTTGTCCCTTATCCATCTCCTCGATCATCTTTTCATCCGTAATTTCTAACAATATGTATTTTGTCTCCAAACCATTGACATAATAAACCGAACTATCCGGCGTAGCATATACATCATACCGTTTCTGTTTTCCACCATATAGACCTTCATACTCCATATACAATATATCATCAAAATCCACCATCACATAATCCCCTGACTCATAATTTCCACGATATTCCGATAAGTCCCTGGCTCCCATAATATTGCCTGCAATTTTATAATTATAGATCATCAATACCAGCCCAAGAATCATAAGACCCAGAAAGAAAACATGTCTTTTCTGAATGGAAATTATCATGGCAATCCCTCCTGTCCCATCATATCAGGACTTCTATCTTTCATTTCCTCTCCTGGAACTTTAATTTCCCTTCCCATGTTGTATAACAACACTATTTGAAAGGCTACATTTGCTATAACTCATTATTTAGATGCCCGCTACTCTGTTGGCTTACTGTAAACACATCCACAATAATTCTGTCGATACAGGTCATACTCCCTGGATAATTCAATGGACTTGAGATACCCACCCCGTTTTTTGAAATCCGATACCAGATACTTTACCCCATATTCCTCCTGCAGTCTCAAACCAATTTCATTGAGCTTCTGGGCATTTTTGTGGGGACTGACAGACAGTGTTGTCGTAAAATAATCAAATCCCCTCTCTTTTGCCGCAAGCGCTGCTTCCCGCTGCCGCATTTCATAACATTGAAAACATCGCTCTCCTCCCTCTGGAATCTGCTCCATTCCCTCTGCCATAGCAAAAAAACGTTCCGGATCATAAGGCCCTTCCAAAAAAGTAATCGGATACTTTACTGGCAATTCTTGAATCAGCCGTTGTTGCTCCTTCACTCGTTTCTGATATTCTGTTTCTGGATAAATATTGGGATTATAATAATAAATGGTAATATGAAAATATTCTGCAAGATAACTGAGACAATAACTGCTGCATGGAGCACAGCAACTATGCATCAAGAGCGTAGGGACTTCCCCACGCTCCGTCAAATGCTCTATGATTCGATCTAATTCCTTCTGATAATTTACTGTATTCATATTCCATTCCTCATATTCTATTCTGCCTAGAGCATTTTTCCAGTGTATATCAATTTGCACTACAAATCTCTTATACACTTTTAATCCGGGGCAAATGCACCCAGAAGTACAGAATGCTCCACCGCCGTCCTGGTCAACCCAATCTGATCTAATGCCGCCTGTGGTACCCAGCCCAGAATTAGGCTGACCAACAGATAAATCAATAGAAAAGCTACCAGAAAACCGCAGACAGCCCCAGCAAGATGATTAACAAAACCAATCACAGGTATGCGGTCCACCAGATTGAACAGCTGCACAATCCATCTTAATACAATGGACAATATGATATAACACACCAGAAAGGTCAACCCAAAATAATCTGTAATCCCGGCTGCCAAAATACTCGCCAGCAAATAGGCAGCAATCATCGCCGCAACTTGTCCCAATTTCAGAATCAAACCTTTGACCGCTCCATCAATTACTGCGATCAGCAACCAGACTGCAATGACAATATCACAAATATTTACCAGAGATAACTGCATTACATCAGCACGTCTGCCATGTCATACATGCCGGCACCCTTTCCTTTGATATATTTTGCAGCGGCAATGGAACCTTTGGCAAAGACAGCTCTGGAATATGCAGTATGAGAAAAGGTTATTACCTCATCTGTTCCAGCAAAAATCACATCATGATCTCCTACAATAGTACCTCCACGAACCGCAGAGATTCCCAACTCTTTTTTCCCTCTTTTCTGGCGTACCTGGGAACGGTCATAGACATACTCATACTGCCCTCCCACAGCCTCATTAACGGAATCCGCCAAGGCAAGTGCCGTACCGGATGGTGCATCTAATTTTTGATTGTGATGTTTCTCAACGATCTCCACATCAAAGCCCTCTGCTGCCAGCTTCTCCGCTGCCTCCTTCACTAATTTTAACAACAAATTAATTCCCAGAGACATATTGGCAGATTTCAGAACTGCAACCTTTTCACTGGCTTGTCTCATATAAGCCAGCTGTTCCTCCGACAGACCAGTGGAACAGACAATGATTGGCACCTGTTTTTCTACCGCATAGTCCATACGCACTTCAAATTCATTGGCAGAGGAAAAATCAATAATAACATCTGCCTCCACATCACAATCCCCCAAAGTAGCAAATACCGGATATGAATTTTCCCGGTTATTAACCACATCAATTCCCGCCACAATTTTCGCTTCGTCATCCTGGGCTACCAGATCTGTAATCATTTGCCCCATACGTCCATTGCATCCTAACATAATAATTTTTGTCATCAAAATTATCCTCCATTCTGTCTTTTGTATCATTTTTAATTATATTTATTATTTTTACGCAGAAACCGCCCGATCATACAGACGGTTCTGCATATTCCGGCATATCAGTACTACCCACCATTTGGCTCCACGCATGCAAACACCATTATACACCTTCATTAATAATAGATCAGCTTTATCCATCTATGGCACAAATAATTTATAAAAAATTCTCCGCCACCAGAGGGATACCAGCTTCCTCCATGGCATTACGCAAAATGCGTTTATGTGCTTCCTCCATTTCTGTCAATGGCATCCGTAACGGTCCCGCCTGATACCCCATCATATTCATAGCTGCTTTCACCGGAATCGGATTAACTTCACTAAATAATGCCTGAATCAGAGGAATATACTTTAATTGCAGTTTACGGCTGCTCTCCACATCCCCCTCTATCAACTTCATAACCATATCATGGGTATCCCGGGGTGCCACATGAGACAATACTGAAATAACTCCCTTGCCTCCCAATGCCACAATCGGCACAATCTGATCGTCATTTCCAGAATAGACATCTACCTCTCCCTGTGTCCGCTGCAGGATTTCTGCCACCTGAGACAGATTGCCAGAAGCCTCCTTAACAGCCACAATCGTATCCACATCCTGTACCAGACTGGCAATGGTCTGAGGAGCAATATTGACTCCGGTTCTTCCTTGAATATTATATAAAATTAATGGTATGTTTACAGCCTCTGCTACCTGTGTAAAATGCTGTTTTAAGCCGTTTTGTGTTGCCTTATTATAATAAGGCGATACCACCAACAAAGCATCTGCCCCTGCCGACTGCGCTTCCTTTGATAATCGGACTGCTGATTTGGTACAATTAGACCCCGTCCCGGCAATCACAGGCACCCGTTTCCCTACCATGCTGACACACATCCGTATGGTTTCCATGTGTTCCTCATAGCTCAGCGTGGAAGCCTCCCCTGTGGTTCCGCAGACAATGACTGCATCTGTTCCCTGTTCAATCTGATCCTCAATAATGCGTTCCATTGCTGCATAGTTAATGGTACCATCCTCATGCATCGGCGTAATCAAAGCTACACCGGCACCAGTAAATATTGACATACCTTATCCTCCCAAAGAAGCATATATCCTATTTTATGATAAGGTCATCAATATGTTCAACTCTTCCGTGAAACGCTCAAACATACAGTTCATGATCTTTCAACTCTTATCTTTCTCCAAATCTATTTTAGAGACGATATCCGTATATGGCTCTAATTCCAATGGCAGAGAACGTCCGGTTAATACCAATTTCGTATAATCATCCCGCAACTGAATCAAATGAATGATATCCTCCATGGAAATAATATTCAGATCAATTAATCCCAACACCTCGTCCAACACCAAAACATCACACTCCCCGGTATCAATTACCTTTTTGGCAAAATTAAATCCGTTGAGGATGTTCTGTCTCTCGTCTTTTTTCTGAGACTCTAAGAGTTCGTCATAGGATACATTTTCCCGCTCAAAGCGAAAGAGTTTGATATCCGGTTCCAGACGTGTCAGGAAACTGAATTCTTCTGCATCCTTTCCTTTCAAAAACTGGATAATAATAACAGATTGACCGGAACTGGCCGCCCGGATACATTGTCCTACCGCTGCCGAAGTTTTTCCTTTTCCACTGCCATAGTATACCTGTACAATTCGACTCATCTCTGCCTCCTTTTTGCTATGGTAGATTACGTTCTATCGGAAATCATCACACTACATCTAATTTCCTATAGAAGTACAAATGACCAGAGTAACAAAAACTCTATTTTTGTCAACTCTAGCCATTCTATCATACTTTCCTATAAAAATCCAATCTGATGCAATATCTCGTTTTTCCGCATAGTCTGACTTATGTCTTCTGCACCACACAATATAGAAATTTCGTATTCATTATAGAAATATTACTCCATCATCTCAGTATATACTTCTCAATTTTCTTCTCCAATATATTCTAGCTTACTAACAGACACTTCATAAGCCACCCGCTTTTCATAATTCTCTTCACCGATCTTCTTTTGATATTCCCTGCTTTGGATACGACCCCAGATCTGAATATGGGATCCCACCTCAAATTTATCAGCAAAACGGGCATTTCTTCCCCAGCAGATACAAGGAATATAATCTGATTTTCCATAAGGACGGTTCACAGCCAGCAACACATCAGCAATCTCACGCCCCAGTGGTGTCTTCCGATAAACCGGATGCTTACATACATAGCCATCCAGAAAGATGTAATTCGGATTTTGGTCATCTTCTTCCGGTTCAATCAGAGAAGCCTCTCTGGCAAACACAGACAGAACCAGACGATTTCTGTTTTCCTCATGACGGTTATAGGATCGGAACTGTCCAGATGCCTGCAAAGTACATCCTCTGTAGTCAGCTGACACATCCATCAAACGTTCCGAAATCATAACCGGAATCACATCAAAGGAATTGCTAAGACGACATACCGCAATATTGACAACATAGAAATGTTCCCCATAGACCTCGTGGCTGAATGTAAATTCACTAACCACTTCCCCTGCGATTGTAACCTGGTTGTTTGTAAATACTTTATCCAACATATTTCATATCCTCCATTTTTCCAGAACATCCGTTTAAACAGAATGCTCCTTTAGTATTTTTGTTTATTAAATATTATGTGGAAATTCGGGTATTAGAACACAATTTATTCCTTTCATCTGCTTCTGTTTAACAATCTTCGACGAATTCTGCTATTTTTGGTACATTTTCCTCTTGTATAATTTCCGCAAACTAGTATACTAGTAAAGTGTGTAAGAGTTGAAGTTTTCCTAATGCAGGAAAAACATCCTGCACAAGGAAAACTATATCAACTCTGGAAAAATGCTGTCGCTTTTTTCATAGATTTGTGCAGCATCTGAAAATGTGTCTGTGCAAAGCACAGCGTCACACATCTATATTATATTATGGTAGAAAGGTTGAAAATATATGATACGAGAGGACATCAGGAATATTGCCATTATCGCCCATGTCGATCATGGTAAAACAACATTAGTCGATGAATTATTAAAACAAAGCGGTGTATTCCGGGAAAACCAGGAAGTGGCAGAACGTGTCATGGATTCCGGGGATATAGAACGGGAGCGTGGCATTACCATTCTATCCAAAAACACAGCAATTACCTATAAAGATACCAAAATCAATATCATTGATACACCGGGACATGCCGATTTTGGCGGTGAGGTAGAACGAGTTCTGAAAATGGTAAACGGTGTAGTGCTGGTGGTGGATGCGTTTGAAGGATCCATGCCACAGACCAAATTTGTGTTAAAAAAAGCACTGGAACTGGAATTGCCGGTTATTGTCTGCATCAATAAAATAGATCGTCCAGAAGCCCGCCCGGAGGAAGTGGTGGATGAAGTTTTAGAACTGTTTATTGATCTGGATGCCAATGAGGAACAATTGGATTGTCCATTCATCTACGCCTCTGCCCGCAATGGTCAGGCATCTTATTCCGCAGAAGAAACTGGTACAGATATGACCCCATTGTTTGATACGATTCTGGATTATATCCCTGCACCAGAAGGTGACCCTGATGCCGGCACACAAGTACTGATTAGTACCATTGATTATAACGAATATGTGGGGCGTATTGGTATTGGCAAGGTAGATAACGGATCCGTCAGCGTCGGACAGGAAGTCGTCATTGTCAATGCCCACGATAAAGATAAAATGCAAAAGGTACGTATTACCAAATTATATGAATTTGACGGACTGCAGAAAGTGGAGGTGGATAACGCCGGAATCGGATCCATTGTTGCCATATCCGGAGTAACGGATATCCATATCGGAGATACCCTCTGTTCCCCGGACCATCCAGAGCCAATACCATTCCAGAAAATTTCGGAACCTACTATTGCCATGCATTTTCTGGTTAATGACAGCCCTCTTGCCGGACAGGAAGGTAAATTTGTTACTTCCCGTCATATCCGGGATCGCTTATTCAGCGAATTAAACTCTGATGTGAGCCTGCGTGTAGAGGAAACTGACAATATGGATAGTTTCAAGGTATCTGGCCGTGGCGAACTGCATCTGTCTGTACTGATTGAAAATATGCGCCGGGAGGGCTATGAATTTGCCGTCAGCAAGGCAGAGGTATTGTATAAAGAAGATGAGCGGGGCAAAAAACTGGAACCGATGGAACGGGCATTTGTGGATGTTCCGGAAGAATTCTCCGGCAGTGTCATTGAAAAATTGTCCAATCGAAAAGGGGAACTGCAGGGCATGGGATCCATCGGCGGCGGATTTACCAGATTGGAATTCCTAATCCCATCCCGTGGACTGATCGGCTACCGAGGGGAATTTATGACAGATACCAAAGGAAACGGTATCCTGAATACCGTATTCGAGGAATACGGACCATATAAGGGAGATATCGCCTATCGAAAACAAGGTTCCCTAATTGCTTTTGAATCGGGAGAAACTGTAACCTACGGTCTGTTTAATGCACAGGATCGAGGGACATTGTTTGTGGGACCTGGAGAAAAAGTATATGCTGGTATGGTCATTGGACAGAACGGAAAAACAGATGATATTGAATTAAATGTATGCAAAACCAAGCATCTGACCAATACTCGTTCTTCCAGTGCCGATGATGCGCTGAAACTTACACCGCCGAAACGATTAAGCCTGGAAGAAGCATTGGAATTTATTGATACCGACGAATTACTGGAAATCACTCCGGATAATTTACGAATCCGTAAAAAAATACTGGATCCTACTCTCCGCTTCCGTGCGAAGAAAAATGCTGGTAACAAAGCATAAATAGAAAAAAGATGCAAGCCAAACAGGATTAGATCATAAAAACGTGAAAGCATATATAATGGCATACCACCATATATGAGTATATAAAAAGTGCCAACAAGCAGTAATACTGTTTGTTAGCACTTTTTATATTAGATATTATAATCTCGCCCTTAATTAATTGGATGCAGGAATATCACTTGGTTCTGTTTCTGCTGGTGGATTTGTTAATTCCGGCGTCTGTGATGGCTGTGCCGACTGTGACTGCTGAGGCTCCGTGGAAGGCTCTGCTATATCTGTTACTCCTGTTATGGCATTATTATCGGATCCTTTCCTGATTTCGACAGAAAGTTTTGGTGGATCCAATAACTGACAGCCTCCTCCCAAATTCATCTGTACTGGCAGTTGATAGGAACCCTCTTTCCGATTCTGGCAGTCAATATAGGCAATCAATGCAGAATTCGGCAAAGCATTTAAAACACTTTCCCTGCCAGACAGGGTAAGTGTTACTGACTGCCCCTGCTCTGCAATCTCTGCCACCAGATTTTTATCCATATTATTAAATTGAATATCCTGGAACAATACCTCAATCTGACGGGTATTTTTCCGTTCTATGGTTATTTTAACCGATATCGTTTCATATTCCTCTGGAATCGTAATACCATCCATCTTGAGATAATCACTGACCATAATTGTCTGTTCCAATGCACTGGAAGAATCGGTAAGACCGTTAATATCAATCGGAATCTTGACTTCTGTAACATTGGACAGCTTTTTTGCCGTTCCAGCCACTTCAATTTCCGTTGGAAGACATTCGGTCTCCACATATTCATAGCCATCTGCTGGAGTACCACTTACATCAATTCGAACCGGTATTGTCTTATTCTCCAGAATCCGGGCACGCACCTTGATTTTAGTATCACTAAAGGATAAAGTGCTGGATGTTACTGTCTTATCATTACTGTCAAAAGCAACGGGTTCCAGACGACTGTTAAAATCTTCACTGACACCATCCACATTCAGAAATACTTTTACCGTTTCAATCCGGCTGATTACAGATTCTCCACCGGATACCCGAATAATATTGGGTTTGGCAGTACACTCTCCCACCGAAAATCCGTCTGCTGTCGTTCCCTCTGTCACCACTGTAATCTTGAGCTGTTTAGTTGCCATATTCTCCAAGGAAACTTTCAGAACATCCGAACATTCCAAAGATACCTCCGAAGAAAGTTTCTTACGCAATGATGGTTCAATTGTCACAGCATTAACCGATGACAAATGAGATAAATCAGCCGTTGCACGGAGATCTGTTGCATCTAACTTGTCAATCACACTGCGTTTACCAGAAACACGTACGGATGCAATATCCCCCGAAACAATCTCAAATACTTTATTCACAGATTCCAGCGCATTTTCATTAATGGTTTCTACCGATACCTGAAATGTTTTTGTTCGATAGGGATCGTCTATATTAATAATAACCAGCCATATTAAAACAGCCCCCACTAAAGACAATATCTTAATTCCTAAATTGGGAAGCAAGACATTGTGCAGAAAAGATTTCTTTTCTTTCTTCATGATTTGCCCTCATTCCTGCGCTGCCTTTTGCGCATAATGCAATGTTTGTGCAAGCAGCGCGTAGCACAAACTTGTAGAGTGAAAATTTATTTTTCACTCTTGCCCTCCCCTTTCCGTTGCCAGAAGCGCTTTTTCGTTTTCTCCTCTTTTGGTTTTCCCTGCAATTCGTTAAAATACTTACGCAAAAGTTCTCCGTCAATATTTCTCAGAAGTTTTCCACCTGTTGCAATCGAAATCTTTCCAGTTTCCTCAGATACGATGACCGTCAGGCTATCACTTACTTCACTAATCCCGACGCCGGCACGATGTCTGGTGCCCAATTCCTTGGATAAGCCCATATTATCGGACAAAGGTAAATAACAAGTGGCCGCTACTATACGGTCTCCCCGTAAAATCACTGCCCCGTCATGCAAAGGTGTATTATGCTCAAAAATATTAATCAAAAGCTGACTGCTAATAGCGGAATCAATATTGATACCAGTTCTCTCATATTCTGACAACAGGATCTCCCGCTCCATAATAATTAATGCACCGGTCTTTGCCCTTGCCAGCTCCTCCGTTGCACGAACAATTTCGTTTATAGTTCGGTCCGTAAAACGCAGATTATCTTTATTTTCATCAAAAGGAAGAATGGCATTTACAATAGTCTTTTGTCCCAATTCATCCAAGGCCTTGCGCAGCTCCGGCTGAAATACAATTACCAATGCAGTAATTCCCAATCCAATGGTATTATCAAATACCCATAAAATTACACTCATATTTAATAAATAGGCAATCAGATAGGCAAGAATCAACACCAAAATACCTCTGACCAAAGTCCAGGCGCGTGTTTTCCGAACCCAGGATGTCACATGATATAACACAAAAGCGATAATCAGGATCTCCAGTACATCTACCACCGTTATTTTAGGAAAAGATAGAACACTGATATATTTTTTAAGAAAAGCAATGACTGAATCCATAGTTCCTCCACTCTTTTATTTTACTTCAAGTCCTGTTTACTGTCCTGTTCCCCTTCACCCCGTTCAAATAAGTGTGCATTAAAGCGCTTTACCCGCTTATTCTGAGTCGCAACACTCATCTTGGGTACTGCTCTGACATAATAATAGTATTCCTCATCCTCAAATTGCAAATTCTCCACACTGGCATAATTTATGGTAATGCGAAACATCTGAATCAGCCATACCAAAACCCCCGAAAGTAGTGTTCCCAGAATAAAATATAAAATATTAAGATTGATAGCTAACAGGTAATTTTCAATCAATAATAAGATTGTATTCAAGATCATGCCCACAAATACCGCAATCTCAAAACTATAATCCTGCCGCAGGTTCCGAATCCCATAAACCACCACCAACACTACCGCAAAAATACAGATGGTCACATACATTTCCTGATTTTCCACCATTTGATTCATCAACACCTGAAACAGATTAATCGTATCATCCGAGGCAGATGCCACAACCGATGTCAGTGTACGGAGCAAATAATAGATTCCGATTCCAATACTCATAGGAATAATGGAAACGGTAGAAAACACCAGCCCCAGCAGCACCGGTATTCCATAGGGAATCCCCAAGGCAAAAGCAATGGGAACCGCCAAAATAATATATCCATGCCTGGGAACAAACTGCACATACAGCAAGTATAAAATCAAAAAGATGACAGCTATCGCTAATGACAATATCCGGGACACATAAAACACATGCACCACAACATACATAGCTGCCAAAAAAACCATAATTTCCACTGGCATAATCATAGTAACCAGTCCCAACAATATTTCCACGTAAACATGATTCAGTAAGGGCTGGTATCCCACAACTCGATTAATAGACAAAAAGGTCAGAAATCCCATTATAAAACGAAAAAGCAAATGAAACAGGCTGGAATATTTCTGGTATATATTTCTAATGTGCTCTTTCAGTAACAGAAACTGTGTCATGAGCTTTCTCCCTCCTGGTCCTCTGCATAGAATTCCTCCAGCTTTTTTAAATCTGCCAGATATGCTTTCAGTTTTCTCCGGTTTTTCTTATATCGATTAGAATAGTAAATGACTGCAACCGCCACACAAACCGTAATGCATCCCACATAGATTCCCACAGCAATTAAAACCAGACTTCGATAGTCCAGCTTTACCAGATTAAGCAGCAAATATTCCATATGATACAAAGCGATTAATGCAATGATTAATATATAAGACAGTGTACTCCCCCAGATCACACGTAAGGTATGGGAGCGGACATAATCCGAACGATAAAATCCCGCTTCGGCAATCTCTGCCCTGCAATATTTGGTTTCATCTAAAGCAAGCTGCGTCATCAAACGCACCTTTTTCTCATTTACCATAAAGAACTCCGATTGAATAAATTACCATAGACTTATGTCTATTAAGGTAATTATAGATTTGGCATCAAAATAAGTCAAGCCCATTCATACAAAAATCAGGAGGCAAATTTGTTTGTTCTGTCCCCTGATTAATTTACAGCTATTCAAGAACTGCTTTACGAAACAACAAAGTGTAACTAGTAACTTAACGTCTGCCTTTTGTAGCAGCCTTGGAGTATGCCAGTCCGATACAGATGAGTGCCATTCCAAAGAGAATCTCCACTCCCATACTGGTGAATACTGGTGTAATGGATTCTCCCTGTCCCAGAAAATCAATCTGCTGACACGCTCTGACATACCAATAGGATGGCAGGATATGTGCCAGAGCAACAATCCTCTCTCCCATCAATTCCAATGGTACAAAAACACCTCCCAGAAAGCTGCCTCCCAATCCCACTACATTGGCTATCATGGATAAAATCTGTGTATTACTAACCACTTGACCAATAAAAAAGACAATTCCCATACAAACAGCCAGATAACACAATTCATTAAGCAGAAACAGCATGCCCTGGAACGAAAAGAGCGGAAGCCTCATGACCAGCAGCATAATCACATGAATCAAAACCAGAATCGCCCCCATGGTAATCATTCCGGCATATTGTTCCAAACCAATTCTACTAACGGGATATGGCGAACTAATAATCCGGTCTCTGACCTCTTTTTTACGGAATGATATTAGCACCGGTCCTAACGTTTGAATACAGACCACCACATAGATATATGCCAGATACTTACAAAAATAATATAGTTTAGAATAACTGCCATCACTCTCACTATTTGCCAGAGAAACTGACGTGGACAGTTCCATCGCCTGTTTTGTCTGTTCCAAAGCCTCGTTTACTGCAAAGCCTCCCCGGAGATAAGTGCCTAAAACACTCATATACCCATTGATAGTCTGAGTAAATGCCTCCCCGTATACAGTTCCCGGCACAGCAGTTATCTCAATCATTCCAGATCCCTCCCCCCGGGCTGCCGCCTTGCCAAATCCATCCTGAATCCGCAGGGCACAATGAATGTTACGGTTGTAGATTTCATCCTGAATGACTTCTGGCTCATCCTGCAGCTTGACCAGCGTATTCTGTTCTAATAAATACTCTGTCAAACCCTGGCTGAGTTCTGACTGATCCTGGTCAAATACAGCCAATTGATAATGGCTGGCTTCAAACTTGACCTCCTCCGATTTTTTCCCCTGGGATGAAGTCAGCACACACAGCAATATAAAAATCCCCATATACATTGTAATGAATCCAGCGTGTTTCTTTAAGATTTTCATAAAACATTTATAAACTTGCATACTGATTCCTCCTGACCATGAAAAAGCTAATCACTGCCAACACTATGATATGCAATGCTAAAATTAACATATTTGACGTAAAGCGCCCGTAACCGGCATACACATTCAGTGCATAAAAGGAATCACAGATCAAAGCGGCAGGGTTTAGATCATTAACGAATGGTACTTTATGTTCCAATAAATCCCTCACCCCGGTTGCCATCAAGTCACTGCAGGCACACAGAAGCAAAGATACAGAAACTAAAATTCCTACCCGTGAGCCATCACTGAGTTTTGGCAATGCTCCAATAAAAATCCCAAACATGGTTCCTAAACTTGTTCCCAACAGCAACAAAATACCAATGGCAAGATAATCATTACCAATCTGAATTCCAAGAACAAAGCGCATATAGACATAGAGCAAACAAGTTACCAGAAACTGCATGGTCTCACACATCAAAAATTCCACCAGCAGTATAGTCATCTTCGGTGTCGGTGTAACTCCCCGTCTGATCCCCAATGCACAGAAGTTTGCCTGTAGGGTGGTGGTTCTGCTATAGGAAGAAAAAGATGCAAACAGGCAAGTCATGGCAAAAATCGCATAAAAGAAATTAACCACGTTGTCCTGATTGCCGGAACCATAATCCTTTTGCACACAATACTGTACCTCCTGCTCCATTCCCGCTACCGCCTGCTGTATGTTTTCCGGATGTTTCAAAGAAACCTCTGTCATTGCCAGAGTCGTCTGCTTAATCCGGCTCATCAGCATCTGCAAGATGCTTTCTTTCATACCATTCTCCCGTACCACCAAATGAGCATTGACATTTTCATAGAGAATAGCAGTTACCTTTTCCTCCTCCAATAATTTCTTCGCCCTTTTTTCATCCGCCTGGGTTATTTTCAGGATTTGATCCTCTCCCTCCTCAGACAAAGACGCTAACACTTCTTCTAATACCTCATTTTTTCGCTCCTCTACCACGGCTACGGCAATGGGATCAAACTTCTCCGTTGTCTCAAAAATATTGCCAAATGCCATATACATAAAAGTCGCCAATAGAAAAGAAAAACTCAGACTCCAGAACAAAAAGACCTTATCCCGCAGCAGTGATTTCAGACCATAATGTAATATATGAAAAAACATGTTTCATTCTCCTTTACCATTCTCGCTAGGAAGTAACTCTTGTTGATATAGTATCACTTAGCGAGGTGCTATGTGCCAGTGGCACATGTTAAGCACCGACCGAAGCGGAGCGTAGACCTTTTCGAGCTTAGTGATACTTCAACTCTTTTAATCACGCAATCCTTTTCCGGTAATTTCCAGAAATACATCGTTCAAAGTTGGCAGTTCCGTATAAACTCTTCCATACTTTAGATTCTGTCCATCAATCTCCTGAAGCACATGAATCAGATTCTTAGATCCACCACTAAAAAACAATTTTAAGGTCTGATTCTCATAATCCGTCTGGTAAACATGAGACAACTGTTGCAGCTTTTGCAGACCATCCTCTGATAACACGATCTGTTCCACGGTAACCGTCTCTGTATTTTTAATCATCTTTTTCAGTTCTTCCTTGGTGCCCAGCGCCAGGTTCTTTCCTCCGTCCATAATGGCGATACGGGTACAAATCTGCTCTACCTCCTCCATATAATGGGAAGTGTAAACAATGGTTGCCCCCTGTTTCTGTAACTCCACAATCCCCTCCAGTATTCGGTTCCGGCTCTGGGGATCCACTGCCACAGTTGGCTCATCAAAGAAAATCAGTTTTGGTTTATGGGCAATGCCACAGGCAATGTTTAGTCTTCTGCGCAGACCACCGGACAATTTTTTCGGATAAAACTTCCGAAAATCTTCTAATCCCACAAATGTAATGGCTTCTTCCACATATTGTCTGCGCTTTTCCTTATCCCGAATATAGAGACCACAGAAATAATCAATGTTTTCATAGGTGGTCAACTCGTCAAAAACAGCAATATCCTGCATAACCACGCCGATATCACGCTTGCTGTCATAGGAATCTGGCTTCATGTCCTTTCCAAACACCTGTATGCTTCCCTTATCATACTTCAAAAGAGAGAGGATACAATTAATGGTCGTCGTTTTGCCAGATCCATTGGGTCCCAGCAGACCAAAAATCTCTCCCTCTTCCACACTGAGATTAAAATGATCCAATGCCACCAGATCCTGATAACGTTTTACCAGATTATGTACTTGAATAACAGTTCCCATAGTTAACTCCATTTCTGCATCAGCATATATGCGGATAGTTTTGCCTCACATAATGCAATGTTTATGTTGTGAATGAATGGTATCTGTTTATCAGTGTAGCATAGATCTTATTTAGAAAATATAGAGAATTGTCCTATTTTGACATGACATTTGTCACATTAATCACATGTACCAGCGATTTTGCTGCAAAAATTTTAGTACCAGTCCATAAAAGCACTTATAGCAACCTGTAGTAGAAATAATACCAACATTACAAGCAAAACCCGTTTCATTTCCTTATTATTCACATAAAGTATTAAATGAAAATACACAATAGCAATAATCATTTCAAAACCAGACATCAAAGACCAGGCTGTTATCAATCCTGGTCCACATTCGGGATCACTCCAATGATCACTTACTGTTTGTGCGGAATAGAATGTTCCAATCACGCATTCCACTATCCATACAACAATTGATGGTATTGTATCAAGAAACTTTCCATCTGGACAAATAAAAGAATACAACACAAACTTTTCAAAAACACAATAAACAAAAGTCAAAATTACTGGAATAAGCATAATCGCGTATGGGCCAACACTAGTTCCATTTATTAACCCATCTGTCAACCAACCCCAATAGAAATAGTGAAACAGCGTCATAGAAACCGCTCCGAAAGCAAATGCTAAAACTTTTGAATCATTCATAAATACCTCTCTTTCCTGTGACCCAGATGAAACAAAATTCAAATCATAATGCTATTATACAAAATCTACCAGTTATTGGAGGATGTCATTTGTCATTAGAATCCAAAAAAGGACAATGACATTTGTCACTATCCTCAATTACGTTATCACTTGCTCTACGAAGTGTCAGTTTTTATTTTCCTTTCTTCCCTTTTCTGGTATAAACCACATAGCCAGCCCCCCGCATACTCTCTTTAAAGTAATGCCTAACTTTCTCTTGGCTCGTTTTACTTTTTAGTAGTCCATCAAAGCACTTACAACGATATCTATCAACAATATTGCCAGCATTACAAGCAAAACTTTTTTCGCTTCCTTATTTTTTGTAAACAGAAATACATGATAAAATCCAAACGAGAAAAACAATATAATCCCCATAATTGGACACCAGACTGTAGTCAATCCAGGTCCAAATTCCGGATCATTCCAATGGTCACTTATTGTTTGTGCGGAATAGAATGTTCCTATCACACATTCCAGCACCCATATAATAGTTAATGGTATCGTATCACTATATTTTCCATCCGCACAAACATAAGTATACAACACAAACTTTTCATATACACAAAATATTAAAGTTAAAATTACCGGAATAAGCATAAACGTGAGAACACCGACACTAGTACCATTCATTAACTCATCCGTCAGCCACCCCCAGTAGTAATACTGAAGCAAGGTCATAGGAATCGCTCCAAAAACAAATGCTAAAACTTTTGAATCTTTCATAAATCCCCTCTCTTTCTTGTAACCCAAATGAGGTAAAACTCAAATTAAAGTAATTGCCTGCATCAATCATCCACCTCATTTGTGTCATTTCTATTTTTTCTTATATAGGAATATGCGGCACAATGCAAAACACCAGATCAGTACCAAAGCAAAATATGGACAAGTTTTTACTCCTATAAGAGAAGAATAATAATCATGTTGTAATTGATACTCATACAATTTTCTTCGCCACATCACGTACTTTCATGACTCCTGCTCCTCTCGTGCCCTTCCATCAATAATATTATTATATAAAATCTGCCAATCTTTGGAAAGTGACATCTGTCATTCATTCACCCCATTCCGTCATTTCTATTTCTTTTTCCGGTACAGAAATGTCCTGCAAAACAGGAAGCTGACAATCAATATAACGCCTGCAAACAGACATAATACCGATTTCATTCCATAATTATATTTCATTTCATAATCATGGACTATGATATAAGAAAATAAGGTTGCAATCAAACTTTCCACTGTCCAAAAAACAGCTGGCAGCATCCGATCACGAAAGCTTGTACCAACCAAAACAATAGCATATACAATAAACTTTTCATACATACAATAAAACAAGGCTATCATCGCTGAGACAAGCAGAAACCATCCATTTCGCAGTGTGTTATTCATTAATTCTTTTATCAACCAATTCCAATAAAAATACTGAAGCAAAGACAATGGGACTACAGCCAAAATAGATGAACTTATTTTATTCTTTGTTCCAAAAGGGGCAACGATAAATATTATCATAATGACAAGCCAGACAATATAGATCATATATGTAACCGTATTACTCCAGGGAAAGCTCATTTGTGGATTATTACATGCCACTATGATAAATATTACTGCTGCAAATAACATAAAAATCCCAATGATTCTTGCTATTTTTCTGGTCATCCCCTCAACCTCCCCTCCATGAGGTTTCTTCGTCAATTCATAATACTATTATACAAAATCTGCCGGTTACTGGAGTGTGTCATTTGTCATTAGAATCCAAAAAAGGATAATGACATTTGTCACTCTCCTATCCAAAGCTCTTTCTTGCCAATTTAGGAAGCATGTCTTATACTAAATACATCAATCAAGCAACGGTATGACTGCTTTTAATCAGAAACGTCATTCCAGTACAGAAACGAGAGAACTATGAAAGAATTAGGAAATAAATGCATTCTATATCTGCTCTGCATCTCCCTGTTGTGGATTCCAACAGATGCCATACAGATTGCTGTCTGCTGTCTGACAGTGGGGATAAGCTGCCTGATCAGCTATTTTGACCGCTGGCAGATTACCGCCTGTTTTCTGGCTGTTTATAGCATTCTGACGATCCCCTGTCCGCTATTCGCACTGTTTCTTCCGGTATTTGTCTACGATGCGGTAAAAAATCCGAACGTTACCATCTTGCAACACAAAAACACAGAAGCATTTTTGTTTGCAAATCAGTATATAGCGAAATGGTTCATTAATATGGGAATCCTACTATTTGCCGCACTACTATCTATCCCACAGTATCCACCCACGACCATCTTCTATCTATTACTGTTTTCTGCTCTTGCCTGTCTAATGCAGTACTACAGCAGACAGATTGATTCACTACTGCTTACCTATTATAATTATCGGGACGAAAGCACACAATCAGAGCGTTATCTCAAAGAAAAAAACGCCATTCTGATCCAGCAGCAGGATTATGAAATCTCTCTTGCCATGGCATCGGAACGTAACCGGATCGCCAG
The DNA here is from genome assembly GCA_964409845.1 of uncultured Jutongia sp. Lineage (GTDB taxonomy): Bacteria > Bacillota > Clostridia > Lachnospirales > Lachnospiraceae > Butyribacter. The sequence goes on along the minus strand of CAYPEW010000031.1, from coordinate 21,803 downwards.
AGATATCCACGATAATGTAGGACATATGTTAACACGTTCCATTCTGCAGACGGGTGCCATCCAGGTTATCAATCAAAACCCTGATCTGGATCAGCCGATACAGGAATTGCAGCAAACCTTAAATACAGCAATGACCAGCATTCGAAACAGTGTACACAATCTACACCAGGATACCATTGACATAAAACATACCATTGAAGAAATGATCCGAACGATTCCGGATCGAAGTATTACCTTGAATTACCAAATTGATACCTTTCTTCCACAGAATATACAGTATGCATTTATCGCTATTATCCGAGAAGCATTGAACAACGTTACCAAACACAGTAACGCTGACCAGGTATCCATTCAGATCCGGGAACAGCCTGCACTATTCCAGTTGCTAATCCAGGACAACGGAACAGATATCGGAGAAATCAGCCCCACTGGAATCGGTCTGACAGGTATGCGGGAACGCATCCATTCCCTTGGCGGTAATATCCACTTCGCCACCAAAGAGGGATTTCAGATCTTTATTTCCGTCATGAAAAAGAGTTAAAGAGTTGAAGTATCACTAACACATGACAATACCATGTGAAGTGATACTAAATCAACTCTGCAAATTCTTGATACAGCATTTATGCTGTTACCATCGCTATATTCGAGCTTTTAGAGCGATACTAAATCAACAAGAGTTACTGAAGTAACTCTGGAAGAAAGCAACAGCATAAAATACTGCTTAGATAAAGAAATATCCCACGAATTGTTTGTACCACCTGTAACACAAAAACTGAAAGGAGTTTCACAATATGAACACGACCATAAAACTCTGTATAGTAGATGATGATAAATTGGTTTCCCTGTCTCTGCAAACCATTCTGGAAGCCAGCGGACAGGTGGAAGTATTGGGAATTGGTACCAGCGGAGAACAGGCAATTGACCTATATGAACAATGGACACCGGATATTCTGTTGATGGATATTCGGATGGAAACCATGTCAGGACTGGATGCCGCAACCATTTTACTACAGAAATATCCTGAAGCAAAAATTTTGTTACTGACCACCTTTGCTGACGATGAATACATTATAAAAGCCCTCTACATTGGTGTGAAAGGCTATATACTCAAGCAGAATTTTGAAAGCATTCTTCCTGCCTTAACTGCAGTCTGGAACGGACAAACTGTATTCGGAGACGAAATCACAAACCGTCTGCCAGATTTGATGCAGTCCTCCCAGACAGATGATATTTCTCAGTACCCGATTACCGACAAAGAACTGGAAATCATCCAGAAAGTAGCGGACGGACTTAATAATAAGGAAATTGCGGAAGCCCTCTATTTAAGTGAAGGTACCATCCGTAATTATCTCAGCCAGATTCTGGATAAACTGCAGCTACGAGACCGTACCCAGCTGGCAATCTTCTATTATCGGCACTGTTTCCGTCATTAAAAAAGAGTTTACCTTAACTGATACTATTTCTGGTAGTATTGCTCTGGTGGAATCTGATTTGCCTTAATCTCCTTTTTATTGTGATACATTTCCACATCAGCACGCTGATAGATATCCATCATTTTGGTATCGCCTGAATCCTGGTCATAAATAGCAAATCCATGAGCAATACTAATGCGAAATGCCTGATCCGGTGTCTCATTATACTGTTTCACCGCATCTACAAAATGGGCAATTCCCTCTTCATAGCATTTCTGCAGCTGGTTTCCGCTTAACAAAACCGAAAACTCATCCCCGCCGATTCGAAAACAATCTCCCTCCACTGCTTCAAAAGCTTCCCGAATCAAATCGGCGCTTTTAACCAACATTTCGTCTCCATAATGATGTCCCATATGATCGTTCACATATTTCAAGTCGTTGACGTCAAACATAACAATCGCCACCGAATCCATATGCTCCTTGTCCTTTTCCAGATCAGCCAGATGTTCCTCAAAGGAAGTTCGGTTACCAATCTGTGTCAACCCATCCCGATATGCCAGCTGTGCTACAAACTCTGATTGTACACCCAACCTGACTGCATGAATGGTTCGCTCCAAACTGGAGCTGCCAAAACAGAGAATAAACAACAGAATACCAATCCGGACAAACATAGCACTATCGGCACCGTTTCCACGATAATATCGAAAAATATCCAGAGCTGTGGCAACAGAAATAGCACTCAGACCAATCGTCCGGAGAATATGATAAATATTATATCGATATTTCTTATGTGTCTGGACATAATCTCTCAGAATTGTATACAGAAGGATCGCTGCAGTAATTCCTAATACCGCATGAGTCAGAGAGAGACTCGCATGAATATCTCGAATTCCCAGTAAATGCAAAGACCAGCATATGATATACTGCACTACCGAAAGTCCACAAATCACTGGAACCACAAATTTTTTCTGAAACCCAAAGGTAGAATCCAGATACAAAATAATTGGAATGGGAATCAACATCAATGCAGAACAGGATACCACCTGCATCAAACGATTGTCCCCCCATAAAAACTGAATCAAATTCGTCTCCGACAGACACCATAATGCTATCGCCGTAGAAAACATCCCTAAATAACGGAGCTCATGGTTTTTCTGGAAACTGATATTCACAGGAATATCTACTACAATTAACAGCAGCCCTACAAATAAAAGCAAGATACAGGTAATCAATGCTACTATTTTGCTTCTAAAGACATCCAGCATGGCACCACCTGGCTGTGCAATGCTGATAGAATCAATACACGCCCGAGAATGACTATCAACATAAGTAACACGAACCTCTACCTCACACCCAGCTGCCTCCACAGGAATCTGAACATAATTCCAATCTGTCCCATAAGAATCCGTATATGCCGGATGTTCCGGAACATAGGGATCATATTGCAAATCTCCATTTATAAATACAATATAAAATATATTTTTACTACGAAAACACAACGCATCCCCCTCTTGAATCTCCTGGGGAATCGTATTGTAAATAGAAAAACTCTCTCCCTCTTTGGTACCCTCTGTACGATTCAAGTGATCCAGATCAACCTCCTGCCCATCCGCCGTGTGCCACCCGGCATTATAGATAGTACCTTCGCCAAAAAAATCCTCTTTTAAATTCGTTCCTTTATACTGGCATACTGCCCATACTATCATAAATGCAGCAAACAAAAACATTCCCACATAAATGATTTCATATCTTTTTTTCAGTTGTTCATCTGTACCCACTACCTTTCTAACGCGCTAATACTTGAATCATTTTAAATTATATAGTAATTTTTGTCAATCAGACATTACCTAATTAACATATTAGTAATATCCGAATGAATCAGAATTCTGCCAGACAGAGCAATTTTTATCTATATTTAATCAGTAATCTTGTCTTTTTTTACAATGTGTGATAGAATTTTCGTTGAAATTTTATTTTAATTAAGAGGAGGATAACTATGAAATCAAGATTTTCAAAAACCATTACTTCACTATTGCTAGTTACTGCACTAGCTATCAGTGGAATCTCCTATCAGGGAAAAGAAGCAAAAGCAGCAGATAATTATACCACCATTTTGAGTGCGGATAATCTGGATAATGAATTACCGTTAACATCCGGTCAGACTGCAACGCACGACTTCAATGTGTCTTCTAATGGAACAATTGATATTCTGGTGTATACATTTGCTAAAACTGCTATGACACTAAAAGTTACTTCTTCAACTGGAACTGAACTATATAATAAGACTATCCTAAGTTCAGATCCAAACTGGTATGAGTATCAATATAGTTCAGAAATTTCCCTGTTCTACAATGGAATCACCTGGGAACGGCCAACTTCTGGCAGTTATACTTTGTCTCTTACATTTGAAGACGACATGTATTACATGGTGTCTGCTCTACAGGGACCTGCTGTACAGGTACAGACCCAGCCACCAGCACCAACTTTGACCCCATCTCTAAATACACCAAGTACAGGTGTTGTTACCGTGACAGCTGGATTTTCTCAGACAGTTTCTGTAAACAATGCTGGTGGTGCAGTAACATGGAGCAGCAGCAATAATTCCGTAGCAACTGTAAACAACGGCAATATTGCCGGTAAAAAAGCTGGTTCCGCTACCATTACAGCCCGGACAGCCAGTGGATATACCATGACCTGCCAGGTTAAAGTCGTAAAAAATGTTTACAAAAAGAGCAAAGCAAAAGTTTCACAGGTTAGAATCGGTAACAGTGCCTTTGATTTTTACAATATCTCCTATGACAAAAAGGGAAATCTGGTAATCAAAGCAAGACTACTTAACAACACTGGCCGTCGAATTCTATCATTAAAAAATGTAAAAGTTAAAGTCAAAGATAACAACGGAAAAGTAATCGGAACTTATTCTGCAAAAAATATTAAAAAGGTTAATTTGAATTCAGGCAAGGCAAAAGGATATACCTTTAAGATTAAGAAATCCAAATTAAAGAACAAAAAAGCAAACCTGCCAATGATTACTGATATTGTTACATCTGGAAAATATGTATATCGTCGATAATCGTACGCAGTGATAGAAACAACTCATATTAGAACGCTAATTTGTACTTCTAATATGAATTCCAAACAAACAGAAGACTGGTCATAAACTGGACCAGTCTTCTGTTTGTTTTCCAAAAAACTAATTGTCATATTTCTTCATACGGATTCTTCTCGAATGAGATCTTTTAACAGTTCTACCACTTCTGGCAAACCAGGTGTATCTTTTGGAAGCGATAAGGCATCAATTCGTTTCCGTAACTGCTCCACCTGTTTCTGCTGTCTTTGAAAACGGCTAACCAGCCCCAGCTTCTCCTCATAAGCACGGAGCTGTTTCGTAGCTCGACTGACCGCATCATAAGCCCCCTGACGGGAAATCCCCTCGCTGGCAGCAATCTCCGAATAGCCGTAATCTTCCATCATATATGCCTCAAACATCCGTCTCTGGTTCTCCTTTAGCAAGGCACCATAGAAATCATATAATAACGTAAGTTCAATACGTTCCTCTACACCAATGACTTGTTTCGTTTCCATTTTACACCGGATATGCCTTATTCTCGGTATCTGCCGCCTCAGCATCCACTTTCTTCTGCTGTGCCTCACGATACTTGAAGAACTCAGTAGCCACCTGCGGGAACAGAGCATAGGACAATACATCTTCATCCTGCTGCTTATACTGCGCCATCTCTTTTTCCAGAGATTCTAACTGCGGAGCAATCTTATCTGCCGGACGACAGGTAATAACCTCTACGTCGTCTCCCAGACACTTCTTCTGAACTTCTTTATCAAATGGCTTAACTGTCTGTCCAAACTCGCCAGATAACAGCTTCTTGGACTCCTTGGTTGCCATCTTATATCTTTCACCAGACACCACATTCAAAACAGCCTGGGTACCTACGATCTGGGAGGAAGGAGTAACCAATGGTGGTTCACCAAAGTCCTTACGCACTCTTGGCACTTCCTCCAATACCTGCTCATACTTATCTTCCTGTCCCATTTCCTTTAACTGGGAAACCAGGTTACTCAGCATACCACCTGGCACCTGATAGCGCAAAGTTTGAATGTTCACACCTAATACTTTGGTATTCATCAAACCAGACTGCAATGCTTCCTCCCGCATTGGACGGAAGTAATCTGCAATCTCAGCTAACTTCTCCTGATCCAGACCAGTGTCATAAGGAGTTCCCTTGAATGCCTCTACCATAACCTCGGTAGCCGGCTGGCTGGTACCCATAGAGAATGGGGACATAGCGGTATCAATAATATCACAGCCTGCTTCTACTGCCTTCATATAAGTCATAGCAGCCACACCAGAGGTATAGTGTGTATGCAGGTCAATTGGAATCTCTACAGACTCTTTCAACGCTTCTACCAGCTCTGTTGCCTTTGCCGGAACCAGCAGTCCTGCCATATCCTTGATACACAGTGACTTGGCACCCATCTCTTCAATCCGCTTTGCCATATCTTTCCAATAATCCATAGTATAGGCATCACCCAGAGTATAGGACAAAGCAACCTGTGCATGCCCGTTTTCCTTGTTTGCCGCCTTAACCGCAGTCTCCAGATTCCTGACATCATTCAGACAGTCAAAGATACGAATAATATCAATACCGTTAGCCAGAGATTTCTGTACGAAATACTCTACCACATCATCGGCATAATGGTTATATCCCAGAATATTCTGTCCGCGGAATAACATCTGCAGCTTGGTATTTTTGAAGCCCGCACGCAGTTTCCGCAATCTCTCCCATGGATCCTCCTTGAGGAAACGCAAAGAAGCATCAAAGGTAGCTCCACCCCAACACTCTACTGCATGGTATCCGATTTTATCCATCTTATCCACAATTGGCAGCATCTGCTCTGTCGTCATACGGGTAGCGATCAGAGACTGATGCGCATCACGGAGAATGGTTTCCGTGATTTTAACTGGTTTCTTTTCGATCTCAGCCATTTTATCATCTCTCCTTTCTAGTTAATGCCAAATATTGCCATAAATACACCTGCCGCCACGGCAGTACCAATTACACCTGCTACGTTTGGTCCCATGGCATGCATCAGCAGGAAGTTGGTAGGATCTTCTTCTGCACCGACTTTCTGTGATACCCTGGCTGCCATCGGCACTGCGGACACTCCGGCAGATCCAATCAGCGGATTTACCTTGCCCTTCGTTACCAGACACATTAACTTACCAAATAATACACCAGCTGCCGTACCTACACAGAATGCTACCAGACCTAAAATCACGATCTTGATGGTAGTCAATTTCAAAAAGGCTTCAGCACTGGTAGAAGCACCAACGGAGGTACCCAGTAAAATTACTACAATGTACATTAACGCATTGGAAGCAGTTTCGGTAAGCTGCTTTACAACGCCACTCTCTTTGAATAAATTACCTAACATCAACATTCCTACCAATGGTGCTGTTGTAGGTAATAACAAACATACAATAATTGTAACAATGATCGGGAACAGGATCTTTTCCAATTTAGAAACCGGACGAAGCTGCTCCATCTTAATCTGCCGTTCCTTTTTCGTCGTAAATAATTTCATAATCGGAGGCTGAATAATCGGCACCAGTGACATATAGGAATATGCTGCCACCGCAATCGGTCCCATATATTCTGTCTGTCTAAGTTTACCACACAAGAAAATAGAAGTAGGACCATCTGCACCACCGATAATGGAAATTGCAGCTGCCGCCTTATCATTAAAGCCTAACAGGATCGCAATCAGGTAGGCAGAGAAAATACCAAACTGTGCGGCTGCTCCCAACAGAAAGCTCATCGGGTTGGCAATCAACGGTCCAAAATCCGTCATCGCCCCCACACCCAGGAAGATCAGAGACGGTAAAATACTCCACTCGTCCAAGATGTAAAAATAATGTAACAAACCACCCACGCCGTTGGTGGTATCCTCTGGTCTTGCCATGATATCTGGATAGATGTTGACCAGAATCATACCAAAGGCAATCGGTACCAACAGCAATGGCTCGTATTCTTTTTTAATCGCTAGATATAGGAATATACAGCCCACTACGATCATAAGATAATTTCCCAATGTCAGATTGAAAAACGCAGTCTGATGGGCCAGATTCCCCAGCGTGTCCATAACGTAATCCATCGTAATTCCTCATTTCTGCGCTGCATAATAGCCATGTGCTGAAATAGGCCGCAACGCTGACCTGTTTCAGTGCTGATCAGAACAATGTATCCTGTCAGCCATTGTCGTTTCCTAAAATCCTGGCTGACTAGTCCAGTGTTGCCAATACAGCGCCTGCCTCTACAGAAGATCCCTCTGTGACATCAATGCTGGCTACCGTACCATCGCTAGGAGCCACTACCTCGTTCTCCATCTTCATTGCTTCCAGAATCATCAGCACATCGCCCTTCTTAACCGCCTGGCCTGCACTTGCTTTAACAGATAAAATCTTACCTGGCATTGGTGCATTAACTTTCGTTGCACCCTGACCCCCAGCGCTCTTTGCTGGTGCAGCGGCTGGTGCCTTCTTTGGTGCCACTGCACTTTGTGCAGTTGATACCGGTGCTCCAGATCCGCTTCCCTCTTCTACAGTAACATCATAAGCAGTACCATTTACGGTAATCGTATAATTTTTCATGATTCCTTCCTCCATTTTGAATATTTAATCTTACAAAATATTTTTTACAATAAACAACCTATCTACCGATTACAACCATTCAATTTCATTTAACTGAAACACAAACAATGAAAAGCACTATGGTTCTATCGGCTCTCGATGGGAAAAATTTGCCTTGCAGCATTTTATGCTGCTAAATTCTTCCAGAGTTACTTAGTTTCACTTAGTGAATTATTGAGCTTAGTGATACTTCAAGTCTTATCTGCGTACAATCGAACGGATAACCAGTCCATCCGCACATTCTGTCTCACTGGCTGCTGCAACTGCTGCTGTAATCACTGCAACCAATTCCAGATCATCTACCAGATTCTCCTCTGTGGCATCAGCTACAGCATCTGGTGATGGTGTAATCGGTATTGGTGCCACCTGCACGCTTGCCGCCATCTTCTGATTCTTCCGATCCTGCATCACACCAATAATCTTAAAACAGCTGATAATCAGAGAGATAAAGATCAGTACTGCAAACACGATTGCCATACTCAGAACCGTATTCAGCCCTGCTTTTCCCATCTTCTGTCCCAAAGTTTTGTATTCTTCTACACGCAACTCTGTCTGGCTGCCTGAGGTGTCATAGGAAACAGAAAAGACCAGTTTCTTGTTCTTATTGGTCTGCACCGTAACATTGACAGTAGCGGATTCGGAACTAATAGTATAATCCCGTTTCCCCACTACCTTTTTCTTTTCTGTACCATATTTTTTCTGTAAATTGGCATTTTCCTTGAACTCTTTAATCTGTTCAACCCACTCTGCCCGTTGTGTCTGATAATTTTCCCAGTCTGAATCACTAAAGGAATCTTTCATGCCATCATAGTAATCAATGGCCTGCTGATACTGATCCATCTGAGTGGAATAGTCTGTAGCAAACCACTCGTCAATGGCACTGTCTGCATTTTCTTTGAGCACGTCCTTGGCAAAATTTTTATTTTGTTTGGTCAGACTCAGGTTACATCCAGCCATCAGTAACGCACAAGACAACACGCAGAGAATAAATGTGATTTTCTTATTCATATGCTTCATATGTCTCTCCTTACTTAGATTGTTCCGTGTTTCTTGCCGATGGGATATTCACTCTTGGAATAGAGCATTTCAAACGCATACATTAACTGCTTTCTCGCACTCTCCGGCGCAATCACAGAATCCACATATCCTCTGGCAGCTGCCGCATCAGTTCCTGACTGCTCCGCAAACTCAGACGCTTTTGCGTTCAAATCTGCTTCTTTATCATCCGCATACATAATCTTGGCAGCAACATCGGCATCCATCATGCCAATCTTTGCCTCTGGCAGGGCAAATACCATATCTGCACCGATATGTTTCGAATTCATTGTAATATAGGCACTTCCATAAGCCTTACCAGTAATCAGATTTACCTTCGGCACATCAGCCTCTGCAAAAGCGGCAGTTAATCTGGCTGCTGCAGAAGCAATCGTCTTTTCCTCCTCTACAGAAGTGGCATAACCCTCCACATTGGTCAGGGTCAACACCGGAATATTAAAGGCATCACATAAACGAACGAAAGATGCCGCTTTCTCACAACCTGCTGTGGTCAGGCGAGCTGCATATTCAGCTACCGTCTTACCCTCTGCATCATACTCTGCAGTGCGGTTTGCCACTGCACCGATGGTAATCCCATCCAGGCAAAGGAAACCAGTTACCATTTCCTTAGCATATCCCTGTTTAACCTCCATGAAGAAATTGTTATCTCCCAGATCCTCTAAAGCTACCACAGGATCCGCCAATTCTGCTGCCAGATCCGGCACCAGACGATTGAGATCATCCATACATTCATCAGAGAATGCAGTTTCATTATTATTTGCCGGCAGAATGCTAACTAATTCCCGCACAGCGTTCAATAACTCTGCTTCACCATCCACCACAAAATCTACAGTAGAAGCTGTCTTCTGGAAATCAGCAGCAGCCGTATCCAGTTTGGACGTATAATTCTGATCCAGCGTATTTGGTGAATTGACAAATACTCTGGCATTCGACTGCTCCATAAAAGTAAAGTCACTCATGGCTGCCATGACAGCAACACCACCACCGCAATTACCAAAAACCGCACTGATCTGCGGAATAATACCGGATGCTTTTGCTTTCATCTTGTAAATTCTACCAAATCCAGCTAGTGCATCTGTGGATTCCTGCAGACGCATTCCGGCACAGTCAATCAATCCCACCACCGGAACACCTGTCTTCATCGCCAGCTCATAGACATGTGCAATCTTTCCTGCATGCATCTCACCTACAGTACCATTCATTGCAGATGCATCCTGGCTGTAGATATAAACCGGATTATTCTGGATCAGTCCATAACCTGTAACGACACCATCGGCAGGTACAGACTTTTCCTGCATGTTAAAATCCGTGCTTCTCTTAGTGATACCGGCACCGATTTCAACAAAACTATTGTCGTCAACCAAAGCCGCAATGCGGTCTTTCGCTGACATAGCATTTGTGTTACTCATGTTCAGCCCTCCATTGTTAAAATAATTTGAAACCCTATGATTGATAACGATTTTTTAAGGTGCTTTGCACCAATCGAACACAATAAACCATAGGCTAAAAACAAATTTACACCGAGTATAATTCTATCCCTTTTGTTTCGAAATAGCAACCTTTTTTCTCATATTTTTTTCAGAATTTGCATAGTATTACTACAAAGTTTACCCATATGATACAAGGAGACCAATCCATATGTACTCCATTTTACAGAAAATCATCTGTTCCCTGCTGTTATCAGTCAGCATCCTGCTCTCCGGTCTGGCATTGTGGAACGCATTACATAGTATGCTGGCGGCCCAGCCGCCTTTTACAACAGAACATAACGTTTCCGTCGCAAAGCCACAGGATATCCATTATACTGCCAGTGAACTGGGAGTATCTGAGACCAATGTCAAACTGCCGGATGGTCTGCATGCCAAGGCAGTCTGCCTGATGGATGCCGACAGCGAACGGGTGCTGTTTGGCAAGGCAGAAGACGAAGCTCTGCCCATGGCGAGCACAACCAAGATTATGACCTGCATTCTGGCACTGGAACAGGGCAATCTGGCAGATGAAGTGACATTCTCCTCCTATGCCGCTTCTATGCCGGATGTCCAGCTAAATGCCAGATCCGGAGAAAGTTTCGTACTCAAAGATCTCCTATACTCCCTAATGTTAGAATCCCACAATGACACTGCCGTAGCCATCGCAGAGCATTTAGGTGGTTCCGTAGAGGGATTCGCTGGTCTCATGAATCAGAAAGCAGACGAGTTAGGTCTGGTAAATACCCATTTCGTTACCCCAAATGGTCTGGACGACACCGAACACTACACCACCGCAAAAGAGCTGTGTCTGATTGCCGCCTACGCCCTGCAAAACGAATCCTTCCGTGAAATCATACGCACTCCTTCCCACGCTTTCCACAGCCTGAACAAAAACCGCTCTTTCCAGGTCAGAAACAAAGACGCTTTTCTCAGCAGTTACGACGGCGCCATTGGTATCAAAACCGGATTTACCGGCAATGCAGGCTATTGCTTCTGCGGTGCTGCCACCAGAAATGGCACCACCCTGATTTCCAGTGTCCTGGCATGCGGATGGCCTCCACATAAAACCTACAAATGGGCAGATACCCGTAAACTCATGGACTATGGTTTCCAGGCATTTGCACGAGTAAATCTGCCGGATAAACCAGCATTGCCCACCATCCCTATTCTGGATGGCACCCAGACAGAGCTGCACCTGAACCGTACTGTCAAAAAAGAATTATCCTCCCTCTATCTAAATGCTCAGGATAGCCTGAATATCTGCTATGATCTTCCTGATTCGGTAAGCGCTCCTGTCCGCTCTGGTGATATTATCGGATACGAGCAATATTTTCTGGGAGAAAATCTGATCTATAACATCCCACTGACTGCCGCCCAGGAAGTAACAGCTGCCGATCAAGACTATCTGCGGGATCTGCTCATCCATCTATTCTTCTGCAGTGTAAAGACTTGAAGCTGCACTAACACATAAGAAACTATGTGCTAGTGCAACGAAGTCAAGTCTAAAAAGAATGCAAATACAACGTTCTATTATCGGATATCATAAATGTTTCTTGTAAGAAGTAATTTGCCAAAGGCGAAATCATTGACAAGCTTTCTTTCCATCGTTATGATAAGATATGATCTATTGGAGGCATCTATATAAGGAGGATATCCATGGCATTTGATGGAATGGTAATTGCAAATCTGGTAACCGAACTGGACAGGCATTTAACCGGAGGACGCATTACAAAAATCGCACAACCGGAGAAGGACGAGCTTCTCCTTACCATAAAACAAAGTAGCAGTGATGAACAGGGCAAGACCGTGCGCAGTCAGCATCGTCTGGTAATCTCAGTCAACGCCAGTCTCCCACTGCTCTATCTGACAGAAGAAAACAAAAACTCTCCCCTGCAGGCACCTACCTTTTGTATGGTACTGCGCAAACACTTGAATAACTGCCACATTACCAGCATTGAACAGCTGGGACTGGAACGGGTTATCCGCCTGTCTCTGGAACACTTAAATGAAATGGGGGATCTCTGCACCAAATCACTGTATATTGAATTGATGGGCAAACACAGCAATATTATCTTCTGCGACGAGAATGATATTGTCATTGACAGCATCAAACATATTTCTGTACTGGTCAGCTCTGTGCGGGAAGTCCTGCCTGGCAGAGAATACTTTATCCCCAACACCCAGGAAAAATTTGATCCTTATACCATTGATGAAGATAGCTTTCTCCATGTGGTATTATCGAAACCACTGCCGCCAGCCAAAGCGCTGTATACCTCTCTGACCGGATTCAGTCCACAGGCTGCAGGGGAACTACTCTACCGCTCCTCTCTGACAGACCGGAACAGCACAGATGCCCTCTCAGAAATGGAAAAACTGCATCTCTACCGAAATTTTCTTCGTATGATGGACGACATCCGGAACAAAACATTTACCCCTACCATCTATTACAGGGATGGCATGCCGATGGAATTTTCCAGTGTCCCATTAAGCGGATATGAGCAGTCAGAACAGTATACTTTTCAGCGTTTCTCGCAGGTCAGTTCCATGCTGCGGGAATACTATGCCACCAAGGAAATCCTCTCCCGTATCCATCAGAAATCTTCCGATCTGCGACGAATTACTACCACAGCATTAGAACGGAGCCGGAAAAAATTTGATCTGCAAAACAGACAGTTAAAAGATACTGAGAAACGAGATAAATATAAAGTATACGGAGAATTACTGACCACCTACGGCTATGAACTGCAAGGGGGAGAAAAGAAACTGACCTGCGATAACTACTACACCGGAGAGCCTGTTACAATTCCACTGGATAAAAACAAAGATGCCATGGAAAATGCCAAACGCTATTTTGATAAGTATGGTAAGCTAAAGCGTACTTTCGAGGCATTGACGATACAGATCGCAGAAACACAAGAAGAAATCAGCCATCTGGAATCCATCAGCAATGCTCTGGATATTGCCAGACAGGAAAGCGACCTGGCTGCAATCAAACAGGAACTGACAGAATACGGATATCTGCGCCGGCACAACACCGGAAAAAAGAACCCTAAAAAAACAGAGAAAAGCAAGCCTTTTCACTACATTTCCTCCGATGGATTCCATATCTATGTTGGAAAAAATAATTATCAAAATGATGAGCTGACCTTTCATTTTGCCACTGGCAATGACTGGTGGTTCCACGCCAAGGCAAGTGCCGGCTCTCATGTTATTGTCAAATCCGAAGGCAAGGAATTACCTGACCGTACCTTTGAAGAAGCCGCCAGATTGGCTGCTTATTATTCCAAGGCAAGAGAACAGGGCAAGGCAGAAATTGACTACATCCAGAAAAAACACGTCAAAAAACCAAATGGCAGTAAACCAGGATTTGTGGTTTATTACACCAATTATTCTATGAATATCTCTACGGATATTACGGGAATTGAGGAAGTAAGCGATGGTTAGATTTTTGGCACCAGAAAGTGAGGTTTCCTATGATACGTTCTGACAATCATGTACACACTTCTTTTTCCACGGATTCCAACGAATCTATGGAGCATATGTTACAACAGGCAGTCAAACTTGGCTTTTCATCCATCTGCTTTACCGACCACATGGATTACGATTTTCCACCGGAATTCATTAAAATAGCTGAGCCAGAAATGTGCTTTGTATTTGATATAGATGATTATCTGGTGGAAATCCAGAAAATGCGGGATCAATTTCCGTCACTGGAAATCCGCCAGGGAGTGGAACTGGGTCTGAAACCATCTGCCCTAGAACCGGCACTGGAATTAACCCATTCCCATCCACTGGACTTTGTCATTGGCTCAACCCACCTGGTTGATGATATAGATCCCTATTATCCGGTATTTTGGGAGAGTACAGAGGAAAACGACGGAATACGCCGCTATTATGAGGCCACTCTTGAAAATATAAACCTTTCTTTTGATTTTGATGTCTATGGGCATCTGGATTATATATTACGTTATACCCCAACCATGAAACGTCTGCAGCAGGAGCATCAATATACCGATTCCTATTTGGATACACAATGTAAAATCCATGCAGAAATCATAGATGAGATCCTACGACGGATCATTGATACCGGACATGGAATTGAAGTGAATACCGCTGGATTAAAATACGGTATGGGGCATACCAATCCCCATGAATGGATTCTGACACGTTATCGGGAATTAGGCGGCGAAATCATCACCACCGGATCCGATGCCCATGAACAGAAACATCTGGGATATGAATTTACCCTGTTACCGGCATTATTGAAGCAGTGTGGCTATCACTATTACACGGAATTCCATAAGCGGAAACCGGTTATGATTCCTCTGTAAAGCCGCGCAAATCCAGTACAAACTGTTTCATATGGCGCACCACGGTATCCACCTCTTCTCTGGTATTATCCGGTCCCAGTGTAAAACGAATGGTTCCCCTGATCAAATCTTCCGGCAGACCAATTGCCTGTAATACATGGGAAGGACTGCTATCTCTGGCACTACATGCCGAACCGGCAGAAGCACATATCCCCTCCATATCCAGCAATACCAGTAAAGAGGCTCCCTCCACCGATTGCAGGCTAATATTGATATTCCCCGGCAATCTCTGGGTGGAAGATCCATTCAGGCACAGATCCGGAATCTCCCGAAACAGCTGATACAACATATAATCCCGCAATTCCCGGACGTAACCCATATCCTGCTCCATATACTGCATCCCCAATTCCACTGCCTTGCCCATTCCTACAATTCCCGGTACATTTTCTGTACCTGCACGCATTCTCTTTTCCTGGGCACCACCATGCAAAAACGGCTCCACTTCCGTCCCTTCCCGTAGATATAAAAATCCAACCCCTTTTGGTCCGTTAAATTTATGACTACTGGCACTCAATGCAGTAATTCCCAACTCTTTTACCTGAATCGGCACATGCAGATATGCCTGCACAGCATCTGTATGAAATGGAATCTGATATTTCTGTGCAATCTGTCCTATTTCTCGGACAGGTTCAATGGTTCCAATCTCATTATTAGCAAACATAATACTAATCAATACGGTCTCCGGACGGATTGCCTGTTCCAATTCACGGACATCAATCATTCCCGTTTCATCTACCGGCAAATAAGTCACATCACATCCCATTTGCTCCAAAAAATGGCAACTATGCAGCACCGCATGGTGCTCTACTGCAGAGGTAATAATATGTTTTCTCCCCTTCGGCGCACCATCTTTAAATGCCATTCCTTTTAAAATCCAGTTATCTGCCTCCGTACCACCTGCTGTAAAATAAATTTCCTCTGGCTTTGCACCGATACTTTCTGCTATAATCTCTCTGACATGTTCCACTGCCTTTTTGCTGTTATCCGCAAATTCATACACCCCGGACGGATTGCCATACCACTGTGCAAACCACGGCTGCATGGTCTGAACCACTTCTTCCTCCACTGCCGTAGTAGATCCGTGATCCATGTAAATCAACTTTCCCTCCATAACTCCCCCTCCTTCCGCAAAAATAATATTCTGATCTATTCTATGCATCCGTCCAGGTGTTGGTGCGTCTCATCTCCTCCCCAACTACACCAATTCAGATCCTATATTGCCATTCACAGTCAAATCTGTCGGAGATATTTTTCTGTTATCCGCCAGATGTTTATTTCGTCTTGCTGTTCCGCTTAGGAAACCTATCAATGTATCCCAATAGACATAATTTGTCTATTGTTTCCATACAATATTTCTAAGTGAAGTTACATAAGGTGAAACTATGCATTTCCTTCAAAACAAGATTATCAAGGGAACTTTAATTCTGACTGCTGCCGGATTTATCACTAGAATTTTAGGATTTTTTTATCGTATCTTTCTAGCGGATCGTCTAGGTGCCTCCCTATTAGGAACCTATCAACTGATCTTCCCTGTCTACGGCATTGCATTCACAATCTATGGTGCCGGCATACAGACTGCCATCTCCCAGATCATGGCATCCTCCTGCGCTATTTCTGGTAAAGGAAATAAACAGAGCAAATCCTGTGACACGGCAAAACAAATCCTGCTATATGGACTGGGGATCTCTCTGTGCCTGTCCCTCTCCCTACTGGTCTTAATTCAGAATTTTGCGGATCCTATTGCAAACTATCTATTGTTAGAACCAAGTTGTGCGCCTTATCTACGTATCCTGTCTCTGCTTTTCCCTTTCTGCGGCATCACTGCATGTATTCAAGGATATTATTATGGTCTGCAAAATGCCAAAGTACCTGCCATAACCCAGATCGTTGAACAGATCAGCAGACTGGGATTCGTATTCCTCATTCTCTGCCTGTATCCCATGACGCCCAAACAAGGTTGTATCATAGCTGTCTGGGGACTGGTCATCGGTGAAGTGGTATCCAATCTTTATGTGATATTTCGATTTATTCGACATCACCAAGGAGCCTCCATCCCAAAAAGCTCCACAGCCATCCGTCCCTTCCATAAAGATCGTTTATTCAGCCGTCTGCTCTCCGTCAGCATTACTTTAACAGGCACAAGATTAATCGTTTCTATTCTAAACAGTACGGAGGCTGTCTTTATTCCTGCTGCCCTACGTATGTACGGTTACTCTGCCACTGATGCTTTGGCTCTCTATGGTATCCTAACCGGAATGGTACTCCCTTTCCTGCTCTTCCCATCTAGCATTACCAACTCCATTGCCGTAATGTTATTACCTGCCGTGGCAGATTCCCAGGCAAGCGGACAGCAAAAACAGGTCAGACGCTATGTGACCACTTCCACCCTATACTGCCTCCTGATTGGGTTTCTCTTTACCATCTTCTTTCTGTTGTTTGGCAATCTGATTGGAGAACTATGTTTCCACAATCAGACCGCGGGTTCCTTTTTGCGAATTCTGTCCTGGCTCTGTCCATTTCTCTATCTCTCCACCACCCTGAACAGCATTATCAATGGTCTGGGCAAAAACCACCAAACTTTTCTCATCACCGTAATCAGTCAGTCCATCAAACTCTTTAGCCTGGTTTTCTGTGTACCCCGTTTTGGCATCCATGCCTATCTAGCAGGTATCCTGATCAGCCAGATCATTATGACTGCTCTTGCCTGCCTGTGTCTGAAAGGATATTTCAGGAGAGAAAGCTGATTGACTTTCCCCCGGCTGTTCTGATATACTTTCAATGATGCGAGCATACAATCAGCCAATTCAGGGAGGTACCCATGGGAGACAATCGAACCGCAGGAAGCAGAATACATAATGCCATATTACAGGCAGCACAGGCACATCAGGGACAATTTCGCAAGGGAACCCATATTGATTATCTGGTTCATCCCATGGAAGTATTGGAGATCTTATCATCCATGCATGCAGATACCGATTTAATGATCGCAGGTATTTTGCATGATACAGTAGAAGACACGGATCTAAGTCTGGATCAGATACGCAATGATTTTGGTGATAATGTAGCTGATCTGGTGGGAAGGCATACCGAAAATAAGGCACTGAGCTGGGACGAGCGAAAGTCAGATGCGGTAGCCACACTGCGTTCTGCAGAAAAGAGATATCAAATGCTGATTTTGGCAGATGCCCTGTCCAATCTTCGAAGTATGGCAGCAGACTATCAAGTGGACGGCGAAAATTTATGGCAACGCTTCCACGCTCCCAGAGAAAAGCAATGCTGGTATTATGGCGCCATGAAGGATGCCATGTCACCTTTAGGGGAAGAAGCAGAATGTCAGTCAAAATATGAGGAATTATCACAAATTTATGATGAATTATTTGCATAGTGCTGCAAATAACATCAAAGCCTTTCTTGACTTCTGAACAACAGTGAATCAAAATATATTACAGATTCTTTATTCATAAACGAAAACAGGTGCTGCAAACCAATCTGCAACACCTGTTTCTATGTTAAATACATTTCAAACTAATTTGAAAACTTTTAATATTATCCAAACTAATTAACCAATCCATTAGCTTCGGTAATACGATTGATGATACGACTACGACAAGCCTACTTGATATCAGAAAAACCAGTTCGCATGTCTTTTTTCTTCCTGCTCCTGTTGTCTTTTCTGCATCATCACTTTTACCGTATCCAATAACTTCTGCTTATTTAAATCAGTAACCGCCTGGGCAATATCTGTATCCTCCATCTGGCTGACCGCCTTGGTCAGATTATAAGAGGTATGGGTATTATATCCGATCGTATAATCCAGAGAATTGCTGCTAGCTCCAATACTGCTTCGGTTAGAAGATACTTTTGCCAGTGCATCGTCAATGGATTGGATATCAAAATTCTTTGTCAGATCAAAATCAGCGATTCCCAATGCCTGTAAAGTGGCATCTCCGGTATCAACGGTCTGCCCCTGCCCTGCATTTGGTCCGGTCTGAAGATAAAGATCCGAAACGGAACCATCCAATAATTTTTTGGTATTGAATTCGGTATAACCAGCAATATCAGAAATCCCCTTCTTTAACTGATCCACTTCTTTCTGCATCATCTGTCGGTCTGTATCTGATACGGTAGCAGTATTCGATGCCTGTACTGCCAGTTCCCGCATACGCTGCAAGCTTTCTGTGATACCCTGATAAGCTCCATCTGCCACATTCAAAAGTCCTTTGCCATCTCTGGCATTACGGGTACCCATATCATAGCCATTAATCTGCGCTTTCTTCCGCTGCACAATACTCATCTGGGCAGCTCCATCTGATGCTGACCGTAAGCGGACACCACTGGCGATCTGGTTGTAATAGTCTGTTCCCATCCTGGAAATACTACTCATTACCATCACATCCTTTCCGTTCTCCTGTCTTCGTTTTCCTTATTTTTCATTATATCAAATCCACGATGAATTACAAGCAATATTTTAATATAGCCAGTCAAATAAGCTACTTACAAGCAATATAAATATCCATACTCTCTCCGTCAGTCTCAAAGCAGGGGATAACATCCTTTTTTTCTACGTGTTCCAAACCGTTTACGCGCATATACTCCATAAGCGTCTTATAGGCGTTAGGAATGGTCACAAAAGGGTTTTCAAAAGGCGTTTCAATGTGTATTGCTGCATACTTTTGGTCTGCCTGCTCATGTATTTCAATGTCAGGAGGGACGACCCCATCAGGCAGTACCCATGCTGCTTCGTAGCCGTGCATATTGAAAACATTTATCTGCTCCTGTGACACATTTGGAAAATCCCAGCCAATGACACGAGGGTTATCCACACCACAGCTACGGGCAATGGAAAATACTCTATCGATAGCATCCCCCTCCGGTTCGGAACTTATAACGGCATGTTTTATATAGCGAAATGCAGGGACAGTCTCAACACGCAAATTTGTATACGCCTCACCACAAGTTACCATTTCATCGCGGAACAGGTTGTCCAGCGAGCAATTGAAAAGCCTGCAAAGCTCTATAGCCTTGTCCATTTCAGGCTGTGCTGTATCCAGCTCCCATTTTGATATGGTTTGACGGCTGATATTCATTTTTTCAGCCAAATCCTCCTGTGTCATATTTCCTCTCAGATGTCTTAAGAACTGCAAATTTTTTCCGAAACTCATAAAATATTCTCCTTTCATTTTCTTGCACTGCGCTGCATTATCAGTATAGTATTTCCCCAGGCAAGCTACCACCAATCTATACGTGCTATTTTTTTTAATCGCGCAACTTCAAAGTGCAGAGAATATTTTTTAACACAAACCTATCCTATTATCTTCTGCCATCTCCTTCAATCCCTTTTCTGACATTTCATATATAGTGTACTGGCGTGGTTTTGGTTCATTGTATCCGGTAACAACGTAAGCGTCTAGTTCTCAACAAACCAGAAGTTATTTTGATAAGAATTCTTTTACAGCGTTCTTTATTTCTTCCTCAACATCTTGTCTTTCCAAAATATCTTTTAATACTTTTTCATATTTATCAGAGTTCTCACCTGCATTTTTTATCCTGTTTATCATCCATACTGTATGCAATGTCGGTCTGCGGGTAACAGAAGCTATCAACAAATCTTCATATCCCTTTTTATAGAATTGTTCTACATAATGGACAATAGCACCCGGCATACCGAAATCGCTCAATAGGTGTCTTTCCATAAAAAGTAACAGAGGTTCAACAACTGAAATTCCCAAATCCTCATTTTCAATTTGAAATAAACAATTTTCTTGTACTTCTTCAAAATCATCACAATCAATCCGTTTTTCCATTTCTTTTATTAAGTTCTCAATCATTGTCATTTCCTCCATCAAATCAGTATATATTTAATAAGCCATTTTTGATATTGATGTCCTCACTGCTTCAATATCTCTATGCCTTATATCTTTAAATAATTTGTTCATTTCATTCCTCACAATTCTTTTGAAATTCGATACACTTTGCTTTTTCTGTCAGTTAAAATTGCCAATAGCGTATTGGTATCCGGCTCATATCCACAGCATACGGATAAGCCGTAAATAAAAGAATATGTTTTTGTGATTCCTTTCGGTTTAGGACACTCCTCATAAATCCAATTCGATTTTTTCAAAACCTCTTGTGCAGTATCATAATCTTCACAACAAAGGATTGAACATAATATGTACATTAAAAATCCCGACAGCGTATCACTAAAATTTTTCCAACCAGCAGCGTCGTCCTCAAACAGTACATAGACTGGTGGATCATTGAGGCTTAAATCCTCTGTTTTGATACCAAACTCTATTGTGCCCGTCGAATAATCACTGCCAATTTTAAGACATTCCGAATCGGAATAATAGTCGGAACGGTCTGTCCAGATATTAGCTGTTTCAAATAGTTCCATATCAACTGCCAAACTCAAGAAATCGTTTAATAGTGCAGGAACATCTGAAATAGATTTAAAATCATCAGACGGCTCAGCACCCAAAATTTTTAAAACCTCCAAAGGTGTTATATCATAGTTCATAGCTGTTCTCCTTTACAATTATAATTTAATTAAATAGAGATAAGCAAGCTGTCCATCATTGTCATCACAAGATTCTTCGGATTGATTTCAAATCCATTTGTGGTAATCAGCTCATTAAAATATCGAACCGATGCATCATGATTCATAAATTTATTGATGGAAAGATACTGCTCTATATCGTCAAGCATAAATGCACACTGTTTAAGTTCTTCATCAGTAAATCCATTTGCATAATGGACACTTTTCATCCTTCGCTTTAATTTTGTGTCGGGA
>CAYPEW010000030.1:0-43425 GCA_964409845.1 uncultured Jutongia sp. | reverse complement strand
TCTGTCCTTTATAAGCTAACTCACGGAAGCAGATTCTGCAAATTCCGTATTTTCTCAAATAAGCATGTGGACGACCACAAATTCTGCAACGGCTGTATTCTCTTGTAGAGAATTTTGCTTTACGCTGCTGCTTCACTTTCATCGAAGTCTTAGCCATGATATTCCCTCCTTATTTCTTGAACGGCATGCCGAACTGTGTTAATAATTCACGAGCTTCTTCATCAGATTCTGCGGTTGTAACCACGATTACATCCATACCTCTGATTTTGTCTACCTTGTCATACTCGATCTCAGGGAAGATTAACTGCTCCTTGATTCCAAGTGCATAGTTACCTCTGCCGTCAAAGGAATCCGGGCTGACACCACGGAAGTCACGTACTCGAGGTAAAGCTAAGTTTACAAGACGATCTAAAAATTCATACATCTTATCGCCTCTCAAGGTTACCTTACATCCAATAGGCATACCCTCTCTTAACTTAAAGTTAGCGATAGAATTTTTTGCCTTTGTTACAACTGGCTTCTGTCCGGAGATGATCTCCAGCTCAGCCATAGCTGCATCAAGAACCTTTGAGTTCTCTTTTGCCTCACCGACACCCATATTGATTACAATTTTGTTCAATTTAGGTACCTGCATTTTGTTTTTATAACCAAACTTTTTGGCCATTGCATCAACAATTTCGTTAAGATAAGTCTCTTTTAAACGAGTCACTGTTGGCTCCCTCCTTTCTAAACTTAGTCGATCACTTCTCCTGTTGCCTTTGCAACACGAACCTTCTTACCATCCTTTACCTCAAAACCAACACGGGAAGCTTTTCCTTTGCTCACATACATCACGTTGGATACATCGATAGGAGCAGCCTGCTGTACAATACCGCCATTTGGATTTGCCTGGCTTGGTTTTGTATGCTTTGTAACCTGATTGATGCCCTCGATGGTAACCTTACCATCTTTGACTGCTGTTACTTTGCCCTCTCTACCTTTATCTTTACCGGTGATCACACGAACGGTATCACCCTTCTTAATCTTACTTGTTGCCACGACTTACACCTCCCTTATAATACTTCTGGTGCTAAGGAAACAATTTTCATAAACTGTTTGTCTCTTAACTCTCTAGCGACTGGTCCAAAGATACGGGTTCCTCTTGGTGTTTTGTCTTCACGGATGATAACGGCTGCATTCTCATCAAATTTGATGTAAGAGCCATCCGGACGGCGAATACTCTTGACTGTACGTACAACAACCGCCTTTACCACATCACCCTTCTTTACAACACCGCCTGGTGTTGCATCTTTAACAGAAGCGACGATGATATCACCGATACTTGCATATCTTCTGGTGGAACCACCCATAACTCTGATACAAAGAAGTTCTTTAGCACCTGTATTATCAGCTACTTTCAGTCTTGATTCCTGCTGTACCATGATTAAACCTCCATATTCCGCAAAATTATTTTGCTCTCTCGATAACTTCTACAAGTCTCCATCTCTTATCCTTAGATAATGGTCTTGTCTCCATTACTTTTACTCTATCACCGATCTTGCATGTGTTTTCTTCATCATGAGCCTTTAACTTATATGTCCTCTTGATGATCTTGCCATAAAGTGGATGCTTTACGTTATCTACTACTGCTACAACGATGGTCTTATCCATTTTATCACTGACAACTTTTCCGACACGAGTCTTTCTAAGATTTCTCTCCACGACTTAAAGTCCTCCTTTCGTCTATATTGACAAAATATTACTTACGAATATCCCGATTAATCCTGTGCTGCGAGCACTGTCTGAATTCTGGCGATGTTTTTCTTTACCTCTTTAATGCGGCTGTTATTGTCCAGCTGATTCTTTGCATTCTGGAATCTCAGATTGAAGAGTTCCTTCTTAGCTGCTACTAAATCCTCGTTCAGCTCTGCAACGGATTTGGTTCTTAATTCTTCTAATAACTGCTTACTCTTCACTGCCCGCACCGCCTTCTAAGTCTGCGCGAGATACCACCTTACACTTGATTGGCAACTTATGTGTCGCCAAACGAAGTGCCTCTCTGGCTACCTCCTCGGATACACCTGAAATCTCAAACATAACACGACCCGGTTTTACTACTGCTACCCAGTATTCCAGAGCACCTTTACCTTTACCCATTCGAGTCTCGGCAGGAGTCTTGGTTACCGGCTTATCCGGGAATATTTTAATCCAAACCTTACCACCACGCTTGATATAACGAGTCATAGCAATACGGGCAGCTTCAATCTGGTTTGATTTGATCCATGCTGGCTCTAAAGCAACAATACCATACTCACCGTATGTGATCTTATTTCCTCTGAGCGCTTTACCTGTCATTCTACCACGGAACTGCTTACGATGTTTCACTCTCTTTGGCATTAACATTATTTATCGCTCCCTTCCTTTTTGGCATTGCTCTTGGCTGGAAGTACTTCACCGTTGTAGATCCATACCTTTACACCAACCTTACCATAAGTTGTATCAGCCTCTGCGAATCCATAGTCAATGTCTGCGCGCAGGGTCTGAAGTGGAATAGTTCCTTCACTATAGAACTCTGTACGTGCCATATCAGCACCACCTAAACGTCCTGAACAAGAAGCCTTGATACCTTTTGCACCAGTCTTTAAGGTTCTGCTCATAGCAGACTTCATAGCACGACGGAAAGAGATACGGTTCTCTAACTGTGCAGCAATATTCTCTGCTACTAACTGAGCATGCTTATCTGGATTCTTGATATCCATGATCTTGATATCCAATGCCACTTTACGATCCAGAACTTTCAGTAATTCTTTCTTTAAGTTCTCAATCTCAGCACCGCCCTTACCAATTACAAAACCAGGCTTAGCAGTATGAATGATTACTCTGACCTTTTCAGTAGGTCTTTCAATCTCAATCTTTGAAATACCGGCGCTGTATAATTTCTTCTTTACGAATTCTCTAATCTTGTAGTCTTCTACAAGGTAGTCTGCAAATTTGTCCTCTGCATACCAATTAGAATCCCAGTCTTTGATTACGCCGACTCTTAAACCATGAGGATTAACTTTCTGTCCCATTTTAATCTCCTTTCATAAACCAGACTGTATTAACGCTCGTTCAGAATGATCGTGATATGACTCATTCTCTTTTCGATACGATATGCTCTACCCTGAGCTCTCGGTCTGATTCTCTTCATTGTCGGTCCTTTATTTGCAAAACACTCCTCGATATATAAATCATCTGGATTCATACCGTTGTTATTCTCAGCATTTGCAATTGCAGACTGTAATAATTTCAGAATAATGCTGGATGCATATCTTGGATTGTATGATAAAATACCAATCGCTGTTGCTACATCTTTGCCTCTGATGGCATCTAACACATAACAAGCCTTCTGAACAGATACTCTTGCATAAGATAACTTTGCAGAAGGTCTGGTGTCTCTCTGGTTCTCATTTCTCTCTCTCTTAATTTGAGATCTATGTCCCTTTGCCATGGGTGAAGCCTCCTTTCAAATCTCTATCATTGTCACAAAACGTTCCACCGTACCGGGTGGTTCATTTTTATCTACCCTTCTTCTCGTCCTTGCCATGACCTCTATAGGTTCTGGTAGAAACGAACTCGCCTAACTTGTGTCCTACCATATCCTCTGTTACATATACAGGTACATGCTTTCTACCATCGTGTACTGCAAATGTCAGTCCAACGAATGATGGGAAAATAGTGGAACGACGAGACCATGTTTTAATAACCTGTTTGTCGCCGGATGCTACCTGAGCATCAACCTTCTTTAAGAGGCTCTTATCAGCGAAAGGTCCTTTCTTTAATGAACGTGCCATTGTATCCTCCATTCTGCCGGCTTACACCGACTACTCAATACCTTATAACTATCAGCAAGTGTAGTATTCTAAGTTGCCATACGACAACCTAGAAATACTTTTGCTGCTATTTTGCTAACGTCAGACACAGCTTATTTAGCTAATGCCTTGCCGTCTCTTCTTCTAATAATCATCTTATTAGACTGCTTATTCTTTTTACGTGTCTTTAATCCAAGAGCAGGTTTACCCCAAGGAGTACATGGACCTGGACGACCGATACCGGTCTTACCTTCACCACCACCATGTGGATGGTCATTCGGGTTCATAACAGAACCACGAACCGTAGGTCTGATACCCATGTTACGCTTACGTCCAGCCTTACCAATGTTAACCAGAGCATGCTCTCCGTTACCGATTACACCAACTGTTGCACGGCAGATAATCGGAACCATTCTCATTTCACCGGATGGAAGACGAAGTGTCGCATACTTGCCTTCTTTTGCCATCAGCTGTGCGCTGTTGCCTGCGGAACGAACCATCTGTCCGCCCTTACCAGGATGCAGCTCAATATTATGAACCTGTGTACCTACTGGGATATTCTCCAGTGGCAGGCAGTTGCCTACTGCAATTTCAGCATCTGCGCCATTCATAATCTTCTGTCCCACCTGCAGTCCTTCCGGAGCAAGAATGTATCTCTTCTCGCCATCTGCATAGGCTACCAATGCGATATTGGCTGTTCTATTTGGATCATATTCGATGGTCTTAACAGTAGCCGGAATACCATCCTTATTTCTCTTAAAATCAATAATTCTATATTTTCTTCTTGATCCACCGCCACGATGTCTAACCGTGATCTTACCCTGGGCATTACGTCCGGCATTTTTCTTTAATGATACGGTCAAAGATTTCTCAGGCTTATCTGCTGTAATCTCTGCCTTATCTAACACCGACATCTGTCTTCTGGACGGTGTGTATGGGTTAAATGTTTTAATTCCCATGACATTGTCTCCTTTCCTTATAACAACCCGTGTGATAGGTTTTCCACACGGTGTACTTCAACTCTTATAAACCTTCGAAGATTTCAATATCCGAGGATTTTGAAATCTCAGTTTTCTACTATTTTATAAACCTTCAAAGATTTCAATATCCTTAGAGTCCTCTGTCAACTTCACGATCGCTTTCTTGGTCTTAGCGGTCTTGCCGGAAGTTCTACCACGACGACGTGTCTTTCCCTCCAGATTCATGGTGTTGACTTTGGCAACCTTTGTTCCCTCAAAAAGCTTCTCTACAGCTTCCTTAATCTGATTCTTGGTTGCATCGGTATGCACTAAGAAAGTGTATTTCTTCTCACCCATTGCCTCCATAGATTTCTCTGTGATGACTGGCTTCTGGATGATATCATAATATTTCAAATCTGCCATTATGCATACACCTCCTCAATCTTAGAAACAGCATCCTTGGTAATCACAACGGTATCATACTTTAAGATGTCGTATACATTGATTGCATTAACCTGTACAGCACGAACGCCTTCAATATTTCTAGCAGACAGTGCCACATTGTCATTGTCCCCGTCTAATACAACCAGTGCCTTGTTAACCTTCAATGCGTCGAGAACACCCACCATTTTCTTGGTTTTGATCTCGTCAAACTTCAGAGAATCTAATACAACGAATTTTTCTTCGTTCACTCTGGAAGTCAGTGCAGAACGAATTGCGCCTGCTTTCTCTTTCTTGTTCATCTTGAAAGAATAATCTCTCGGTGTTGGAGCAAATACCACTCCACCGCCTGTCCACTGAGGAGCACGGATCGATCCCTGTCTTGCATGACCGGTACCTTTCTGTCTCCAAGGTTTTCTACCACCGCCACGTACTTCAGAACGTGTCTTTGCTTTCTGAGTACCCTGACGTTTATTTGCTAACTGCAATACTACAGCCATATGCATTAAATGCTCATTTACATTTGCAGCGAACACTTTGTCATTCAAGTCTAATTTACCAACTTCGCTG
Source organism: uncultured Jutongia sp. (assembly GCA_964409845.1). Lineage (GTDB taxonomy): Bacteria > Bacillota > Clostridia > Lachnospirales > Lachnospiraceae > Butyribacter. Next base: position 37,625 of record CAYPEW010000030.1, on the reverse strand, counting down.
CCTTCCATATTATAAACAGATACGTTAGCCATCTGTGTGTTCCTCCTTTCCAAAAGAATCTTTACTCAGCCTTTGATGCAGACTTAACGCTTTCTTTAATTACGATGCAAGCTTTCTTTGGTCCAGGAACTGCACCCTTTACCAAAATCAGATTCTGCTCTGCATCCACACGTACGATTTCCAGATTCTGGATCGTTCTCTGTACGCCACCCATCTGACCTGGCATCTTCTTGCCCTTGAATACGCGGCCCGGATCAGAACAAGCACCGTTAGAACCTGCATGTCTGTGGAACTTGGAACCATGACCCATAGGTCCTCTGTGAAGACCATGTCTCTTGATGGCACCCTGGAATCCCTTACCCTTGGTGGTACCAGTAGCGTCTACCTTATCACCTGCGGCAAAGATATCAGCCTTGATTTCCTGACCAAGTGTGTACTCCTCTGCATCCTCAAACTTAAATTCTTTCAGATATCTCTTGCCGGATACACCTGCTTTTGCAAAATGTCCCTGCAATGGCTTGTTTACGCCATGAGCTCTCTTTACTTCCTTATTACCTGCAGCATCCTTGGTAATGACCTTGTCTTTCTTGTCTACAAAGCCTACCTGCACTGCACTGTACCCATCATTATCAACAGTCTTAACCTGTGTTACATAACAAGGTCCTGCCTGAAGTACAGTAACCGGAGTTAATACTCCGTTTTCGTTGAAGATCTGTGTCATTCCGACCTTCGTAGCTAAAATAGCTTTCTTCATAATGTTGCACCTCCTGTTAATCTACAGCGGAATATCACGATAACTACTGCCAAATGCCATTTTCCAAAAAACCTTCACTCCGGCACAGGCAATGCCCGTCTGATATTCATCCTAGACGGCTTATGCAAGTTTGTAAACCAAAAACTCTCTTCTGCATCCATGCAGATGCATGACGCAGATTTATATAAACCCTAAGGATTGTTCCTAATAATACTTGTGGTAAATACATACTCTGTATCTACTCTGTCGAGAATCTTACTTCTCTTTCATCTTCAGCACTACCGCTACACCAGATGGCATTTCCATCTTTGTCAATGCTTCAATGGTCTTTTGGGTAGGAGCGATAACATCAATCAGTCTCTTGTGTGTTCTCTGCTCGAACTGCTCTCTGGAATCTTTGTACTTGTGTACAGCACGAAGAATCGTTACTACCTCTTTCTTAGTTGGAAGAGGTACTGGACCGCTTACCTTTGCCCCTGTCTTCTTTACTGTGTCAATAATCTTTCCAGCTGCATGATCGATCTGATTGTGGTCATACGCCTTGAGTGTAATTCTCATTACATTTGTTGCCATAAAAAAAGCCGCCTCCTTTTCGCACTTTCGCAGACATTACTGATCTTGCCGGTTTCTCCGGCTATGCCCGCCTGTTTTAAGCGCAACAAGTGGTGACTGTACACTTACCCGGGTGTGTCCTATCGGTTTACAGCTCATAGCATAGGAACTCCCGTCTCATCTGCATTCCTCAGACTTCCGTCCAATTCATCAGACAAAATATTGGATTTTCGTACAGTGACTTGTCGCCAGTTTTCTAACATGACATTCGCTCCACGGAAAACCTGCCGTCCGTTACCAGACTGCAGCAACCTCACGCTTCTACGCTATCAATGTCACAGCATTTGCTAGTATACACTACTTTACAAGGGATTGCAAGCACTTTTTTCACTTTTTAATGATATTTCCACAACAAACACAGAAATGTTTTAAGATGAGAATAGGCAAAACGCTCCATATTGTATTCCTTTTCTACATATGTTAAAATATCTCTGAATGCAATGAAATATGCATATATACTATAGAAATGGCAAAAAACAAAAAAGCATTCATTAATTTGCATATCTTTTTGGCAGATAAAGTTTTATAAAAGGGGCAGGAAATGAGGGAAATACTGTTGGCCAGGTGGGCTGAAAAATACAAACGAATCGAGGACGAAATCAAACGCTATGAAAGACAACTGGAAACATTAAAAAGGGTAAAAAAAGATCTGGCACTAGACATACGGATAGGGTACATCTCTTTAATAATCCTTTCTCTTCTTTTTCTGGGATTAGCAGGATTAGCAGCGTATATTCCATGGGTGTTTTTGTACTTTTATATACCGGTTCTGACACTTTTTGCAACGTTTGTGCTTGTCAGGGGTATCATCAAATTATTAAAAAATACCGCTCGTTTCCACTACCATGAAAGAAAGGATCTACCTTTTCAATATCCGAAGCCTCCTATCGTAAATTCAAATTATCCGACCAATATTCCACCAAATTATTACGCTGAGAAAGTGTGCGTTGAATGGCTGATTGAAAAATACAAGCTTGAAATAAGCCAGTTAAAACAATGGCGCAGAGAAATCGAGCAAGCTTCGGAAAAAGATTATAAAGATTTCGAAAAACGATTAGATGAAATCAAAATATACGAAATCGTAGGCAGGGCAAGGAAAAAAAAGTAAGAAAAGAAAAGGGATCGCATTTTCTCTGCAATCCCTTTTTGGTATCATTCATAATACTTCTTATTCCATTTCAGAAACTACTGTCTCTGCTGCTTCAGCCATTGCCTCTTCATAGCGCTCCAGGATGATGCCCTGCAGCTTCTCTCTGGTTCCAGAATTGATCGGATGAGCAATATCCCGATACTCTCCATCTCCAGCACGCCTGCTAGGCATTGCGATGAACAATCCCTTATCCCCCTCAATCACTTTAATATCATGAACAACGAACTCCTCATCCAGCGTAATTGAAACAACTGCTTTCATTTTACCTTCTTTCGCAATTTTGCGAACTCTGACATCTGTTACCTGCACTGTTTTAACCTCCTTTGGTTATCATGCTGTGCAGAGCTCCCTAACTCCTATTATTATAGGAAGAAACTCCTGATAAATTCCCACGCATTATCTTTGTCAGACCGCTTATAGAGCGTATCTTTCGTTCTTTTCTACTACGATTCTGATCTTTCCATCTTCTGAGATATAATTGGTATTCGCCCGGATCGTATCCCTGCTTTCTACGATACAATTCTCAATATGTGTATTGTCTCCAATATATACATCATTTAATATGATGGAATTCTTGATCGTGCAATTATTGCCCACATATACTTCCTTGAACAATATAGAATCCTCCACCGTACCATTGATAATACAACCACTGGATACCAGACTGTTCTTTACGGAAGATCCCACATTATATTTTGCCGGTGGCAAATCTTCTACCTTGGAATATACATCCGGATACTCCCGGAAGAAATAATTACGCACATCCGGCTTCAGGAAATCCATATTTGTACGGAAATAGGATTCCACGGAAGATATATTACTCCAATATGTGTTCATTGAGTATGCATAAATACGCTTTACATTTTTGTAACGAATCAAAACATCCTTTACAAAATCATAGCGTTCTTCCTGCATAGATTTCTCAATCAATTCAATTAACATACGACGACGTACAATATATACTCCGGTAGAAACCGTATTGTTTGCTGTATTGATCGGTTTTTCCTCAAATTCCAGCACTCGTCCGTCATCATCAACACGTAGTACTCCGAAACGACTCGGATCATCTTTACCACTGACATCTGCAGTTACTACAGTAAAATCTGCCTTCTTAGCAATATGGTATTCTAATACTTTATTATAGTCCATCTTGTAGATACCATCACCAGAAGCAATTACCACATATGGCTCGTGGCTATTCTTCAGAAAGTCCAGATTCTGGGCTATCGCATCTGCTGTACCACGATACCAATAGCTGTTATCCGGTGTTGTCGTCGGGGTAAATACATACAATCCACCCTGTTTTCTACCAAAATCCCACCATTTTGAGGAATTCAGATGTTCATTCAAAGACTTTGCATTGTACTGTGTGAACACTGCCACCTTCTGAATGTGAGAGTTGCTCATATTACTAAGAACAAAATCAATACTACGGAAACCACCTGCAACCGGCATAGCTGCAATGGCTCTCTTGTTGGAAAGTTCCCGCATCCTGTTGCTATTACCACCTGCTAATACAATTCCTATCGCTCTCATTATCTGTCACCTACCTTAATCAATGTTTCGCCACCTGCAAGTACACCATCCGGATAGTCTGACAGCTCTGTTACTCCAGAAATCGCTGTGTTCTTTCCGATTTGGACATTATCAGGGATCACACTATCCTCCCCGATTGTCACCAGACCAAAGGCATATACATCTGGTTTTACCTTGTTTGGAACCTCATCTCCCACGCCCAGCTTGCAGTTTTCGCCAATCACTACATTCTCTGCAATAATTGACTTGTCTATCACTGTACCGGCTTTGATCGTAGTAGAACTCATGATAATGGAATCACGGACAATAGCTCCCTTTTCTATTATAACACCGGAACCAATCACCGAATTATGGACTTCTCCATAAATCTCAGATGCCTCTCCCATAATCGCCTTGTCCACAATTGCATCATCCGCAACATACTGTGGCGGAATACGGTCACTCTTTGTATAAATCTTCCAGAATTCCTCATATAAATTAAATACAGGAATCAGGTCGATTAATTCCATATTAGACTCCCAGTAAGAACCTAATGTTCCAACATCTTTCCAGTATCCATTATATTCATAGGCAAAAATACGGTCTCCCTTTTCATGACAATATGGAATAATATGTTTTCCAAAGTCACATGATGGCTGGTCTTTCAGCTTGATCAGAGCCTCTCGCAGAACCGGCCATGAGAATATATAAATTCCCATTGATGCTAGATTACTTCTAGGATGCTCTGGCTTCTCCTCAAACTCCTGAATCTGTTTGTGTTCGTCTGTAATCACTACGCCGAAACGGCTGGCTTCCTCCATTGGTACCGGAATCGTCGCTAATGTAACATCCGCTTTATTTGCCTTGTGAAAATCCAACATGACCTCATAATCCATCTTGTAAATATGATCTCCACCCAATATCAAAACATACTCTGGATTATAGTACTCCATAAAGCGTAAATTCTGATAAATAGCATTGGCGGTACCGGTATACCATTCGCTGCTGGTACTTTTTTCATATGGTGGAAGAATAGACACACCACCTACATTACGATCCAAATCCCATGGAATACCTATACCGATATGTGTATTCAGACGAAGTGGCTGGTATTGGGTTAAAACGCCTACCGTATCTACTCCCGAGTTAATACAGTTACTCAATGGAAAATCTATAATACGATACTTCCCACCAAATGCCACTGCCGGCTTGGCAACATCTGCAGTCAGGACACCTAATCGGGAACCTTGACCGCCTGCCAGTAACATCGCTATCATCTCTTTCTTGATCACACTATCACCCCTTACTTTTTTTAGTATTAGAACAGTACTAGTATATCACATATGAGATAAAATGGGAATAATTTTTCATAAATTTTCCATTATTTTTTTTAATTTTTTAGTGAAATTATACAAGATTTTGCAAAAAATGAAAAAAAAACAGAAAAAATTTAAGAAAGAATTGTATTTTTGTGCCTGTAGTTTATAATAAAATGTACAAATACAAAGGAAATTCGATATTACTACTGTGATACACCGTTAAAAAGGTTACAGAAATGATGCAGCTATCATATATTCTTATTGGGTTATCACAGTAATATCGTTATATAGAATATAAGAATAGGACGGTGTGAATATCATGTATCAAATTGATCTAAAACATCCTGGGATTGCATATTTTATTGGCATTGGCGGCATCAGCATGAGTGGATTCGCCGAGCTACTGCATGACAACGGATTTACAGTGCGGGGTTCCGATGCTAACCGAAGTAAAATCACAGAGCATTTGTCTTCCTTAGGCATACAGATAGTATATGGACAAAAGCACGAAAATATTACATCTGATATTGATTTTGTGGTATATACTGCTGCCATCCATCCAGATAACCCGGAATTCCAGGCAGCACAGGAACTAGGTCTGCCCATGATGGAACGGGCTGAAATGGTAGGGCAGGTTATGAAAAATTATAGGAATGCCATTGGCATTGCCGGTACTCACGGAAAAACCACTACCACTTCTATGTTATCCCATATTTTCCTCAATGCAGAAAAAGACCCCACCATTTCCGTCGGTGGTATTCTGGAGGCGATCCACGGCAATATCCGCATTGGACATTCCGAGAATTTTATCACAGAGGCCTGTGAATATACCAACAGCTTTTTGAAATTCCACCCTACTGCCGGCGTAATCTTAAACATTGATGCCGACCATTTGGATTTCTTCAAGGATCTGGATGACATCCGCCGCTCCTTCCGACGATTTGCAGAATTGATCCCTGCAGATGGTGTGCTGGTCATCAATGCTGACACGGAACAGCTGGATAGCATTATTCACGATCTGCCCTGTCAGATTATTACTTTCGGATTAGAGAAGGATGCCACCTATCAAGCTGCTGATATCCAGTTTGATGAACAGGGACATGGCTCTTTTGAATTGGTGCGTGACGGAGTATCTACTGGTATTCGTATCCAACTGGCAGTCATCGGCAGACACAATATTTCCAACGCACTGTCTGCCATAGCTCTGGCAGAATATTATCATATTCCACTGGAACAGATTCAGTCAGGTCTGCTGGCGTTCCACGGTACAGAACGTCGCTTTGAAGAAAAGGGGAATTTCCAGGGAGTAACGGTCATTGACGATTACGCCCACCACCCAACTGAAATCAAAGCAACACTGACCGCTGCACAAAAATACCCACATAAACATTTGTGGTGCGTTTTCCAACCACATACATACAGTCGCACCAAGGCGTTGCTTCATGAATTTGCCGAAGCATTATCCCTGGCAGAACATGTAGTACTGACGGATATTTATGCTGCCAGAGAGGCAGATCCAGGAGACATTTCCTCCCAGACTCTACAGGCTGAAATGGAGAAATTGGGCAAAAAAGTCTGCTATTTTTCTGATTTTGAAGAAATTAAAAAATATTTATTAAAAAATTGTATGAACGGTGATTTGTTGATAACTATGGGAGCTGGAAACGTTGTAGAAATTGGTGAAGACCTGATACAAAAATAATTATCCACATTATCCACAATTTTTTTGTGTATATCTCTACACAATGGATTGTGGATATTTTTTACCCCAAAATTGCAAATTAAGTGACATCCATTAGACAACAAACAGTTATCCACATTATCCACATTGATATGGTGGAATCTTACGCACTGACCAGTGCTATTTTCAATCCCGAATTTGTGTGGTAAACTAGTGCAGCGGATATAAAATTACCGCATTTGACTATTGAAAAATATATTTACATTGTACTAGTTCCGCTCGGTTTTTAAGAGCGATATTGACATATGGAAGTATAGCGGGAGGCACTATGGATCAAATACTTTTATGCACAAATCACATACCACGAACCACTTTGATACATAATTCATTTATCGAAAACTATATGACAGAAGCCAATGGGGATTATGTAAAGGTGTATTTATACCTGGCAAAATGCATTCAATACCAGGAATCCGAACTATCCATTAGTTCCCTGGCTGACCACATGGACAATACAGAAAAAGATGTTATACGGGCGCTACAATATTGGGAAAAGCGAAATCTGCTGCTGATTGAACGAGATTCGCAGACTGGGTGCATCGCCGGTATTGATATGTTATTGCCTGAAAATCCATCAAGGCAGGCAGAGTCTGTGATTACCAGCCAAACCAACCCACTGGAAAATACCGCAGAAGAATACACACAGATACCGTCAGATACTCCTGCTTCTGAACAGATCAATCTGACGGAAAGGGCAATGGCAAATTACACTCACGTATCAGCCAGCACTCCTGCTTCTGGGCAGATCAGTCCGACAGAAGGCGCTACGGCAGATTATACACAAATACCAGCCGGCACTCCTGCTTCTGGGCAGATTAGTCCGACAGAAAGCGTTACGGCAGATTATACACATATACCAGCCGGCACTCCTGCTTCTGGGCAGATTAGTCCGACAGAAGGCGTTACGGCAGATTATACACATATACCAGCTGGCACTCTTGCTTCTGGGCAGATCAGTTCAATGGAATGTGCAACATCAGAATCTGTCGCACAAATGCGAGAGTTTCATGGTAATGACACCATGCATCCCGAATCAATGGCAACGTCTTATATTTCTGCACCGATGAGGGAAAAGACATTAAACTTAGCGAATACCCAGGCGGAACCTAAAACAAATGTCAGCGCTGAAAACACCAGAAAGATTTCTGTTTCCAGCTCTACGTTAAAGGAACTGGCCACCAACGAGGAATTCATATGGACTTGCCATGTCATTGAAAGCTACTTGGATCGTCCTATGAAGCCTAACGAAACACGACTTATCTCTTATTTATATGGTACATTGCATTTTTCCAAGGATTTACTCTTGTATCTATATGAATATTGCATATCTCTAGGTAAAACTAACCAGAATTACATCCAAGCTGTAGCACTATCCTGGGATGAGCAGGGCGTTACTACACCAGAGGAAGCCGAAAAAGTTTCTACGGCATATAACTCAGCTTACAATGCAGTATCCAAATCTCTGGCACTGGGTCGTGCATTAGCTACGGTGGAAAAGAAATGTGTGGATCGTTGGCAGCATACCTGGCATATGGATCTTAGCGTGATATTGGAGGCCTGCAACCGTACCATCCTGAAAGTGCATAAAGCAGATTTCAAATATATAGAAGGTATTTTGGATCGTTGGCGGCAAAACGGTGTGCACACCTTACAGGATGTAGAAAAGGCTGATCTGGCATATGCACAGAACAAAAAAGATACCCCGCAAAATACTGGCAGTCAATTACGGAACAAATCCAAGAACCAATTTCAGAATTTCCAGCAACGGAACACTTCCTCCCAGGAAGTGGATGATCTGGAGCGTAGATTGTTAATGCGTTAGAAAAGTGCAGGCGAAACGAAATCAAATCTGCAATATTATTTTATATGCTGTGTAATTAGAACAGCGGAATGGAGCTAATTATGGGACTCTCAAACACCCAGTATCGGGATATCATGTTTCGTTATGATCAAACCCGCATGAAAAACCAGCGTATACTGGACCAGCGTTATGAAACGCTATTTCAGGAGATACCGGAAACAGAGCAAATACAAAATGATATCATGGATCTGTCCCTAAACCAGGCGCGGCAGGAACTGTTCCACCCGGAAACTACCCAGCAGGATCAGATGTCATACCAGCAAAAACGCCAGGAATTGCTTGCCCGAAAAACCGCTCTGTTGACAGAACACGGCTATCCCAGCGATTATCTGGACGCCATCTATGACTGCCATGACTGCCAGGATACCGGATACATTGATAACCAGCCCTGTCATTGTCTGCGTCACGCTATTACTCTGGAGTTATACAAATCTTCTAATTTAATAAATATACTGGAAGAAGAAAATTTTGACACATTTGATGAGTGCTATTACAACGATACCGAAATACATGACAATCTTTCCCTGACTCCCCGCGAAAACATCAAACGGGTACGTGAAGTTTGTCTGGATTTTATCAAGCATTTTGACGATGCCTACGACAATTTGATCTTTTATGGTCCTACCGGTGTGGGCAAGACATTTCTGACCCACTGCATCGCAAAACAGCTGTTGGATACCTCACATACGGTTCTTTACTTGACTTCCTTACAGCTTTTTGATATTTTAGAGAAAAATAAGTTCAACAAAGAGGATGCATCTACTTCCAATGAGCAGATTTCATACATGCTGCAAAGCGATTTGTTAATCATTGATGATTTAGGCACGGAATTAGTGAACAGCTTCACTGCTTCCCAACTCTTTTATTTTATTGAAGAACGGCATATCAGACAACGTTCTACCATTATCTCCACCAACCTGTCATTCCAGGAATTACGGGATCGGTATAGCGAACGAATTTTTTCTAGATTTACCGGATATTATAATTTTTTAATGATCATTGGAGAAGATATCCGCATTCGGAAAGCACTCCGATGATATCAGTCTGGCGATTTACGCCATTATCACGAAATGGTTACATAATATACATGGCATGAACTATGTTTGATATCCTGAAACAACGAAAGAATTTCATTATTTGGTTTTTGCTATACAAAATAATGTTCTAATGGATGCAGAAAAACTTATTTTGTTACTTTTCACTCCGTGAACAGTAACCTTATTTTACAACATCGGTACAATATTTGTTGTACTGGTACTAGCCAAACTACATACACAATGGAGGATACTATGAAACGACATGATAAGTTAGCAGAAACAATTCCGGTAGGTACTCTGGGCATATTAGCATTGGAAAGCAGCCATGACCTGGGAAAGCAGGTCAATGATTATATCGTTGACTGGAGACGGGAACGAGCTTCTCGCCATACGGTTGCTTCCACCTTTGCAGGCTACAACAGGGATTCTTTTATTATCGAATCTTCCTGTCCACGTTTTGGTTCCGGCGAGGCAAAAGGACTCATCAAAGAATCTGTCAGAGGAGACGACCTCTACCTGCTGGTGGATGTCTGCAACTACAGCCTGACCTATAGCGTATGCGGTCAGATCAATCATATGTCACCGGATGACCATTACCAGGATCTGAAACGTATTATCGCTGCTGTGGGCGGCAAGGCTCGACGTATCACAGTCATCATGCCGTTTCTATATGAAAGCCGCCAGCACAGACGCAGCGCCAGAGAATCTCTGGACTGTGCGCTGGCATTACAAGAACTGACACAGATGGGTGTGGAAAGCATCATTACCTTTGACGCCCACGATCCGCGAGTACAAAATGCAATTCCATTAAAGAGTTTTGAAACCGTACAGCCTACTTATCAGTTTATCAAGGCGCTCTTAAAGAATGTACCAGATCTGACCGTGGATTCTGACCATTTAATGGTAATCAGCCCGGATGAGGGGGCTATGGGACGTGCTGTATATTATGCCAATGTATTGGGTATTGATGTGGGAATGTTTTATAAACGCCGTGATTACAGCCGCATCGTGGATGGTCGAAATCCAATCATAGCCCATGAATTCTTGGGATCCGATCTGGAGGGCAAAGATGTTATCATTATTGATGACATGATATCTTCCGGCGAAAGCATGATTGATGTAGCCACCGAATTAAAACGCCGCAAGGCAAACCGCATCTTTGTGGCAGCTACTTTTGGTTTATTTACAAATGGCATGGAGAAATTTGATGAAGCACATGAAAAAGGATTGATCCATCGTGTATTAACTACCAATCTGGTCTATCAGCCACAGGAGGTATTATCCCGTGACTATTATATCAGTGTAGATATGAGTAAATATGTAGCTCTGTTAATTGATACTCTCAATCATGACCAATCCATCAGTGGTTTACTGAATCCGGTAGAGCGGATACATGGTATCCTGGAAAAATACGGAAAACGCTAGGATATTTAAATTATGATTCTTGTAAGCAGAATTCGAGTAATATTTTAAATTCTTTTCGAAATATTACTCGAATTTTATTTTTATTTTATAAATACGACAAATTCTCTCCACATTTGAATGTTATGATACTAACATAAAAGTCAAGAAGAAAAAACAGTAACTTGATTTTTATACTCCTCTCAGCTGATTGACTTATGTTTGAGATAGATTCTTTTTCATTTTTTTCATTTTGACCCATGGTAGCTCCCTCTGCCATGGGTCGACTCCTTTCTAGGAATCCCTTATAGAAAATCCATGCATTAGAACAAAGAGGTCGACAAGATAACCCACTGTGTTATACTGGATTCAAGGAAATGTCCATATGCTTGTGTAGTTTCTTAAATACATACGTTCACAGAGAGGAGAAAATCATGAGAGCTTTCCTGGAAAATCCAAAAAACCGAAAACATATCCGGGCGTTATTTTTGATTTTTGCCCTATCTATTATTCTGGCAGTGATGATCGGCTATCGAGATCCTTATTATAGATATGGGATCAGGCTGGCTGATAAACAAGATTTGAACCATACCGATTTTTGCCATCTAAAAGAAGGATATTATTGCGGAGAAGGCGGCATTAACTGCAATCACTATGCTGGTTTTATCTATTATACCGATCCACTTAAAGAAGATGAGGCAATGAAAAAAGCTGGATTTAAATATAATACCTCTGAAGCAGAGTATGATGGCAGTGGAGGATATGCTCAGATCATAAAAACACGAAAATATAAAAATGGTTATCTGCTCTACTATGCGATCACAGGATGTGCATAAGCAATTAGAAAAAACCGTATCTTTCACACGAAATGGAAGATACGGTTCTTTTATACAAAAATTCTATTGCCACAATACCAAACACACTTTCTAGGCCGATATCACATTAGCACAAGTTTCTGTCAATACTTTCCGCAGGATCTCCTTGTTTGCGTCCTCCATCTCTGTCAACGGTGCCCGCAGACTTCCCACATTCTTGCCTAACATATTCATGGCTGCTTTGACCGGAATTGGATTAACCTCACAGAATAACATATCATACAATGGCAGGCAATCTAACTGCATCTTGGCAGCAGTCTTCACGTCCCCTTCCAGATATTTCGTAACCATATCATGCATATAACGAGGGGCAACATTGGATAATACAGAAATCACACCAATACCCCCCAGGGATAACAGTGGTACTACCTGATCGTCATTCCCGGAATATAATTCAATCTTGCCATCGGTTAAATGCATAATCTGTGCCACATTACTGATATTGCCGGTTGCTTCCTTAACACCTACAATATTATCCACATTTCTTACCAAATCTGCAATGGTCTGTGGCTGTATTGCACAACCAGTACGGCTAGGAACATTATACATAATAATTGGTACCTTTACTGCATCCGCAATGGTGGTATAATGAGCAATCAGGCCTTTCTGCGTCGCCTTATTATAATACGGTGTCACCACCAGCAGTCCATCTGCCCCAGCAGCTTCTGCCTCTTTACTCAACTGAACTGCAGTAGCTGTGCAGTTAGAACCAGTCCCAGCAATAACCGGAATCCGATGATTTACCTTATCAATGGCAAAACGGATTACGTCAATATGCTCCTGCTCGCTCATGGTAGCAGACTCTCCGGTGGTTCCGCAAATAATAATGGAATCTGTCCCTCCGGCAATCTGCTCCTCTAACAGTTCCTCTAATTTTTCATAATTAATTTCCCCGTTATCCTTCATTGGTGTAATCAGTGCTACACCGGCACCTTGAAATATTGGCATTTTTCTTCTCCTTCTTATAATTGATAATGCTAAAAAAGTACAAGCTCAGCAGCTTGCACTACAAGAATTTGCTTTGCAAATTCTTGGTTGACAGCCACTATATAACAGCATAAATGCTGTGAACATTTTCCTATATAGCAAAAAAGAAGCCGTGCACACGCATCGCCTTCTTCATCATACTATACTGTATCCAAGTCGATAGCGCTCCATCTATTGATGACAGTCATGACATTATTCATGCCATGCCCAGAGAATCATAATACAGGATATCATTCTCTTCGGCACTTTTCCCTTTCCTATGTCTTCCTCTGTCCCTGCAACATCCGACATATTACTCATAAAAAGTGCGACCTCTATCTGCTACTCTACAAAGAGTAACACGATCCCTCTCATTTGTCAACGTTTTCTGCCATTTGACTTTCCCCATTTTTTGCACACAAGCCAGAATCATTTCAGGATGGATAATTTCTGCTTATCCGACATTTTTCATTGTACTGTCTGCCATCTCCAAAAGATTTTTTGATCTATAAGACTATTATTCCCCCAGATCGTAACAGGACACTGGACTTCCTGTAGCGATGGACAGCAGTCAAACAGATCCGGTGCCAGAAAAGAAACCGTTCCGGCAAAGGTCACTTTCTGCAGAGCATAACAGTTCTGAAATGCTCCTCTTCCTAAAAAACTAACTTCCTGTCCCAGATCCACCACAGACAGATAGCTGTGTTCAAAGGCATAATCTTTCACAACAGATACCCCCTTGCTCTCAAAGGAAGCTAATTTAGAACTGCAAAATGCCCCCTCTCCTATGCTTTGAACTGTACCATTCACTTTGATCTCCCCCAATCCGGATCCCACAAAGGCTCCGTTACCAATGCTTTCTAAATCCCCAGAAATAGATACTGTCTGTAAATTCTGCTCTCCCCAGAAGGCAGTCGACGCAATGTTTTTCACAGTATCTTCTAGGACAATATCCACCTTGGTTCGCACAGCCAAGCCATAGGCTATGGTTTTGTCTGCATTGTAAATTACTCCATCCTCCACACAATAATACGGATTCTGAGGGGATATTCTGACCTCTAATCCCTTATGCAAGCAGTCCGATAGCAGCAGAGTATCCCGATAGCTTTCTATCAAGGCATTTTCTTCCTTGATATCCCAAGGCGTATTCAATACATTCCGCTTTTCCTTTTCCTCAAAGTCTCCTCTGGAAAGCTTCGGACTGTTAATCTTCCCTTTGTAGGCTGCCCCCAGTGTAAGGACACGCACACTGGAATTCCGAAAACAATAAGTGGAAATTTCCTCTACCCCATCCGGCAGATTCAAATGATATAATTTGGAATATGCAAAAGTTCCCCAATAATAATAGGATTCCTCCTCCTTTGCCTTCTGCTCTTGCTCGTAATGAGAAAGTCCTCTGATCTTATATTTCCATCCATCATAATCCGGAAGCTCTGTAACCTGTGTATCCTGTAAATTGATTTCTTCCACCGAGCTGGCATAAAAGGCACCACCACCTAATGTCTGAAGATTCTTTGGAAGAATAACTTTACGCAAAGAGGAAAAATTTCCTGCAAAGGCTAATGCTGCAATTTCTGTAACCGTATCTGGCACAGAATACATCCCTCCTTTTCCACCAGGAAATTGTACCAACTTGCGCATATCTCCGGAAAACAAAACCCCATCCTGGGAAGTGTATGTTTGGTTCTCCGGATCTACCTGTATTTTCTCCAAACAAAAGATGCCATAAAATGCCCCCTCACCAATCTGATTAACATTTTTCGGTATCCTGATCTTGGACATCTGCGTAATACCGACAAATGCAAAGGGAGAAATGGTCTCTAAAGAATCCGGCAGTTCCACATGTCTGATATCATGCATATCAGCAAAAGGCTCCGGCACCGTAATCCCGGTAATTCCCTCCTCAATCACTAATTTCTGGGCAAAATTCGCATCCGCTGCGGATAAACTAAGTTCCTCCGATATATCGCCTGTCCCATAAATAATCACGGATCTCCCATCCAGCTTCCAATATGCATTTTCGCCACATTGATTGTCATCACCCTGACTGTTTTCCTGTATCTTCTCCCACTTTTTTACCACGGCATCAGTACTATCCTCTGTCCGCAGATTAATATTCCTAGAAAAATTGGGAACCATTAATTTTCTAATCTCTCCCAAAGAAATACATGAAATAGCATTGTATACTGTCTCATATAAACGTCTGCCAATCTGCAGTCCATCCGCTTCCAGAAATTCACAGGAATCAAACGCACATTCTCCAATAGAATAGACATGGCCTGTCACAGAAAATGCCCCTAATTCACATTGGTAAAATGCATATGGTTCAATGTAACTGACATTGCCGTTTACCCGAAATTCATCAATCTGTGTCTCATAAAATGCACGCTCTCCAATAGAAACCAGGGAACCCTGACAACTAATGATATGAACCTCCTCTTTCTCAGCAAATGCATAAGGTGCAATCTGCTGAACCTTCTCATCCAAAACAATCTTCTTTTTACTTTTTGCACGGGGAATCCCATAGACAATGGTTCCATCCTTACTATATAACAAACCATCCTTTACCATATAACGAGTATTGTCCTCTGCAACTTGAAGTTTTCTCAGATTATCTATTCCTAAGAAATGAGTACCTCCAATATAATTCGTTCCCAGATAAAGCTTAAAAATAGGAGCGCCCGCAATACATGCGCCAGATATTTCCTGCACAGAATCCGGCAGGATCAATACCTGAATAATCGTTCCTTCAAAGGTTCCCATAATATAATAATCTTTCTCCGAAGGCTGGCTATCCTCTGCATACTCCATATCCCAAAGAGAATCCGGATTGGGAAGTCCCATCGCCTGCCCATCAAAATCCGGTAATGCACTCACCTTTGTATCCGACAGATTAATATCATTCAAATCGTCACAGTCATAAAAGGCCCCACCACCTAATTCTTCTAACGAGTCGGGCAACACCACCTCCAAAAGTTCTTTCTGCTTTGCAAATGCCAACGGTGCTATTGTCCTCACCTGCTCCGGCACCACAAAAATTCCGTCCTGTATCTTTTTACTCATTGGAAATGCCAACAGACTACGTCGATCTCTCGTATACAAAACCCCGTCTACGGTACAATAATACTTATTTCCGGCTTCCACAACGATCTCTTCTAAATTATAGTTGCCAAAAAAAACGGCATCTCCAATCTGTTCCACCCCTTGGGGAATGGTAATGCTCTTTACATGTTTTAATCCACAAAAAGCTGTGTCCGAAATCTTACGCAAGGTATCCGGCAAAGTGATTTTACTGGAGTTTTGTAAATATAAAAAAGGACGGCTCGCATCAATGGACGTAATACCTTCCTCAATCACAATCTGTTCCACATAAGGATTTCCAGCCAAATCAAAATCATAACCTGTACTTCTCAACGGAATCCGCTCTGTAATCGCTCCGATTCCTCGAATTGTCAAAACTTTTGTTTCCTGATTAACACTCCAGGACGCCGAAGGACCACAAGTCCCGGAGAACTGTTGATGATCGGCAGCCACTCCTGGCGCCACCTTTAGACAGCCAAACAAAACAGCTAATAATAACAGAAAACCTGACATCACTTTTCTTCTTGCCATGCTCCATCCCCCCCTGTACTTTTCTAAACTGTAACTGTTCACTCTATAATCAGTCACAGTAGCGCATTTAGCGCTAAATGCACACATTTTGCGTAAATCATGCAAAATGACGTCGTATCACTCGCATTTAGCCGCTGGCAAAATCTCCTCCACAAATCGGGAAGTATCCATCTCCTTATGCAGACGTTCCTTTGTATAAGAGATATGCAAATGATCCCTTGCCCTGGTCATCGCCACATAAAACATCCGGCGCTCCTCCTCCATATCCGCCTGCAGCACCGCCTTATTATGGGGCGTAATTCCTTCGTTGGCATCGGGAATAAACACACAGTCATACTCCAATCCTTTGG
Organism: uncultured Jutongia sp.; assembly: GCA_964409845.1. GTDB lineage: Bacteria > Bacillota > Clostridia > Lachnospirales > Lachnospiraceae > Butyribacter. Next base: position 20,432 of record CAYPEW010000030.1, on the reverse strand, counting down.
CCCCATGCATGGTCAACAGAACCACTGCATCCTCTTCCTCCTCTGCCAGTCTGTTTTGTCTGTTCTTCTGTTGCTGCTCCCGCAATTCTTCCCCATACTGGCGAATATGTTCCATCCAGCCCTCCATGCTTTCCTGAGCTTTCGCTTCCTCCTGCAATTCATCCAGAATCATAAGCAAATCGTCCGGGCGCATTCCACGATACTCTGCATATTCCCGGATATATTCATCATAGCCAATTCCCTTGCGAATAAAATTGACAGCTGCAAAAGGCTTCAGTGTCTGTAACATCCCCAAATCAGATTGTAGCTGTTCGATCCGATCCACCATCCAATCCTTATCCTCATAGAATTTCTTTAACTCCTCAAAGTCAGCATAGGAATCTATGAAAGCATTGCGGTGAACATATCTCTTGGGACGGTTAATAATCCGCATGACCTTCGCACGCTCCCTGGCTCCCCCTGCCACCTGGATATAGGTCAGAATATCCTGCACTGCCCAATGTTCGTATAAATTAGGTAAATGCTCCCGCAGCAAAAAGGGGATATTGTATTCCATTAATTTAGAAGCCAGCCCCCTTGCCTGCGTGTTGGTTCGAAACAACACTGCCATCTCACGGTAAGGAATCCCCTGATTCCGGTAGGAAAGAATTCGTTCTCTGATTTCTTCATTCTGCTCACTTAACTTATCAAACTGGCGTATTTCCACCGGACACCCCTGTTCTCTGGCAGAACGGATGTCCTTGGACAAGCGGTTTTTGTTATGCCCAATCAACTTGCCTGCTGCCTCTACCACAGCACCACTGCATCGATAATTCTGATCCAGGATACTCGTTCCGGCAGAAGGATATTCCTGCATAAACCGCTTCATGATATCCGGTTTGGCTCCCCGAAATCCATAGATTGACTGATCGTCATCACCCACAATAAACAGATTCTGTAACGGCTCTGCCAATAACTTAATTACATCATACTGAATCTGATTGATATCCTGAAATTCATCGATTAATATATAGGGATATTTCTGCTGCCATAACTGCCTGATGTCTGGTCGCTGCTCTAACAATTCAAAACAATACACCAGCATATCATCAAAATCAATGAGTCTCCGCCTTTCCAGAGCCTGCTGGTATCGTTGGAAAATATGCCGAAAGGTTTCCCCCGGACAAAGCGGCGAATAATAATGGCTGAGATCCAGACGATCTCCCTTGACCCGACCAATTTCTCCCGCCAGATCTCCCAGAAATTCTGCTTCGTCTCTTATTTCCAGATCCGTCTCCGCCACCAGTTCCCTCAAAATCTGATAACGAACATCATCCCGAATAATATTATCTACGGTATAGTGGTAGGCATGCCGCAGGATTGTAAAGAACACAGCATGAAAGGTACCGAATTGTACTGCACTGCTGCCTGCAATATGATCCTGTTCTGCCTGTTTTCGAAAACGCTGCTTCATTTCCTGGGCAGCCGCCTTCGTAAATGTAATAACCAGAATATTCCCCGGATCCACTCCATGATTCTGGATCAAATAACTAACCCGTTTGGTAATAACTGTTGTCTTACCGCTGCCTGGGACCAGCCAGACACATAAACGGTCCCCGAAAATGCCGTATTGCCTGACTTTGTGCTTCGCTGATGGTATGTTTCAATCCTTTTCTCCTGTTCTGTTGGTACTAGTACAAGAAATACTAGCTTAGTTTTTGTGAAACAACTTAATCGTTATTGCATTAGGGAAAGATAAGTGCGTATCTGGAAGAATCCAGGATACGCACTCCGTGTATTTCCGCTAAATCACTATACTTCATAAGTTGCTTCTGATTTTCCTTCTGAACCACTTATGTTTCACAGATTGGCTCTTATTTTTATTTTGAACTACTCATGTCTCACAGCCTGTCTCTAATTTTTCTTACAAGCTACTCATTTCACATACTGTTTCTAATCTTTCTTCCGAGCTACTTACTGCGCTTCACATGCTGCTTCTAGTAATGTAATTCCTTTACGAATACGCAGCAGAGACTCCTCTTTTCCAAGAATCTCCATAATCTCATAAGCACCACCCGGTGTCATCTGCTTGCCGGACACTGCGGTACGCAACGGCCATAATACCCTGCCGTTTTTCAATTCCTTTTCGGCGATATAATCTTTGCAGACCTGTTCAATTCCTGCCATAGAATAATCATCTAATTTTTCCAGCAAAGGCAACATGTCCCGTAAAACTTCCAGAGAATTCTCACTGTTGGTCTTCATTTTCTTATGGGTATACATCGCAATATCATACTCTGGCAATTCTTCAAAGAAATCAATCTTTTCCCGAATATCCGGGAACACTTCAATACGAGTCTTTAATAACTCTGCAATCTTCCTAAGGTCACAATCTCTGGTAACAACCTGTCGAATTTCCGGCAAGGCATATTCCAGGTAACGATCCATATCCATTGCCTTGATATATTCCCCATTCATCCAACGTAGCTTAACAATATCAAAAACTGCCGGAGACTTACTAATATGATGATAATCAAAAGCATCCTCTAATTCCTTCAAAGTATATATTTCACGATCTTCGGAAGGACTCCAGCCCAACAGTGCAACAAAGTTAATCACCGCCTCCGGTAAAAATCCCTGCTCTAACAGATCCTCTACGGAAGAATGACCACTCCGCTTTGAAAGTTTCTTGTGATTTTCATCCGTAATGGTTGGACAGTGTACGTATTCTGGAACATCCCATCCAAAGGCATCATATAGTCGATTATACTTTGGCGCAGAGGATAAATATTCATTACCTCGAACTACATGTGTAATCTGCTGTAAATGATCGTCCACTACATTGGCAAAATTATAGGTTGGATAGCCATCGGTCTTAATCAGGATCATATCGTCCAATTCCGCATTATCCACCTCAATGTCTCCATAAATCGCATCGTGAAAGACGGTTTTTCCCTCTGTCGGATTATTCTGACGAATGACATAAGGAACACCCTCTGCCAGATTCTTTTCAATTTCTTCCTGAGACAGATGCAGACAATGTTTATCGTATTTGGCGATCTCTTTTCCATCCTCCGTCTGATCCGATGCCCGCAAACTATCTAAGCGCTCCTTAGTACAAAAGCAATAGTAGGCTTCCCCCTTTGCAATCAGCTCTTTGGCATATTCCAGATACACGCCTGTCTTCATGCGCTCACTCTGCACATAGGGACCAAATCCGCCATCCTTGTCTGGTCCCTCATCATGATGCAGCCCGGTAATTTCCATAGTGCGGTATATAATGTCCAGCGCTTCTGGCACATAGCGTTCCTGGTCGGTATCCTCAATTCGCAGTACAAATGTCCCCTGCTCATGACGTGCAATCAGATATTCATATAAAGCGGTTCTCAAATTTCCTACATGCATACGTCCCGTTGGACTGGGAGCGAATCTGGTTCTGGTCTTACTCATCGTCTTTCTTGTTCTCCTCTTTTTTCTCTGTCTTATCTGTCTTTTTCTCTGCTTTCCTCTTAACCGGTTCTAATCCTTCGGTAATGGCTGTCATCATTTCGCTGAGATTGCCATACGCCTGATAATCTGCCTTATCATCACCGATAGACTCTCGGACATTGAGTACAATCATTTTGTTGCCAGAATAATATTTCAATAAATGACGGCACAGTGTAGAATTAAGACCGGCGCCTACGATCAGAAGCACATCTGCATTTTCCACCGCATTACTTGCCTTGGTCATCTTTCCATTGTCTACCATTTCTCCAATCAGAGTAAATCCCGGACGAAGCGGAATACCACACACATCACAGGTAGGAACTCCCTTGGCAGAACGAATATACTCTGATCCATATGCCTTGTTACAATTTGGACAACGATTTTCCTCCACGGATCCATGCAGCTCTACCACATTTTCACAACCAGCCTGTTTGTGCAGAGAATATACTGTTCTCGTCACAACACCATCCAGTCTGCCTGCCTGCTGTATCTCAAATATCTTCTGATGTACGGTTGTCGGTTTTGCTTCCTTATTCAGAATCACTTCCCGGTAATATTTGTAGAAAGCATCCACTCGTCTGCTAAAAAATTCAGAAGAAATAATTTCATCATTGGAATATCCGTATTCCTGCTCAATATCATAGGCAATCTGTTCCGCCCGGACACCGTTCAATCCAGCTTCTAAAACCACTTCTAACCCACTGATTACTACAATATGCTCAGATTCATTAATCACCTTTTTTATCTTAGCTAAAATTGGATCCATATTATACTCCATTTCTGTATTGCTTTTGTATGCAAACAGTTTGTACCCAGCAACACAAAAGTACCAACTGCTGTGCAGAACTATATTCTGCACCGACTCCTCTACCTTATTTTCTTATGTTTCCCATCATTCCCCAAGATAACCGCAAATACATTTGACAGATTGTTCAATCCCTGCAAAATCACTGCGTATTACCAAATCATAATTATTCAAATCCGTCCATTTTTCCCCTACATGGTAACTATAATAATTCGCACGGCGTTTGTCATTTTTAAGTATGATATCTGCTGCCTTCTTTTCCTCTTCTCCATATTCTTTTACCACTCGCTCCAAACGAAAACTCATAGATGCCTTCACAAACAGATTCACAATATTTTCCCGCTCTTTTAACACATAGTCCGCACACCGTCCTACAATCACACAGGGACCTTCATCTGCCACTTTGCGAATCACATCAGACTGCGCCAGAAAAATTCGATCATCTAATGACAAACCAGTAAAACCAAAGTCTTGGTTTCCATAAACATTAATTCCCATTGCCAAAGAATATAGCAAGCTATTTGTTGCCTTATCTTCCGCTTTGGCAAAGGTTTCCTCCGCAAATCCACTTTCCTTAGCCGCTCTGGTAATCAGTTCATTATCATAAAATGGAATGCCATAATGATCTGCAATCTTCTGTCCTATTTCACGTCCACCACTTCCATATTGTCTGCCTAATGTGATAATTTTGTCCATACACAACACCTCCTATCATATTTATTCTCAAAAAAGCAAAGTCAGGGCACAAGATGGCACTTGATGTCCGGTGGACATCTGTTTAGTGCGGACCGGAGTGGAACGTAGACCCGGTGGACATCTGTTTAGTGCGGATCGGAGTGGAACGTAGACCCGACGGACATCTGTTATGTGCCATCCCCAACAGAGTGCAGAGTACAAATAAACTTGCGCATCTGAACACAGCTGCGGGGGATTTGACTTTCATATTCATAGATAATGCTATTATATACCTATCTGCACTATTATACAACGTGTTTTCAGTCTTTGACAGCACATCACGCTTCATTTAAACTTGGAATCGGGATCTGAATATCTACTTCCTGGTCATAATCTACTCCATCAATGCGGAATCCAAAAATCTCATAAAAACCGTCCCAGAATCCATCCAAATCTGCCAATTCCGTCAGGTTGTCGTTATTAATCTGACTCCAGATTTCCTCAACCGCCTGCTGTACCTCCGGTTTCATTTCATAATCATCCACTCGGATTAATCTCTGTTCATCCACAGGAACCTCCTGCGCACATAAACGGTCATGGATCAGCCGGTACATCTGCTCAATACAGTCCTCGTGCAGACCTTTCTCTTTCATAACACGGAAAAGAATGGATATATAGAGAGGTACAATCGGTATCGCTGCACTGGACTGGGTTACAACTGCCTTATTCACAGACACATACGCTTCAACACCAGGGATCTCTGCCTGAATCTCATCTGCAGTACGGTACAGATCCTGCTTTGCCTGTCCAATACTGCCATTATAATAGATCGGATAGGTAAGTTCCGGCCCAATATAGGAATATGCCACCGTCTTGGCCCCCTCTGCCAACACGCCAGCCCCCTGCAATGCCTGCATCCACAATTTCCAGTCTTCTCCGCCCATAACTTTAATGGTATCATGAATCTCCTGCTCATTTGCCGGTTCAATGACAGCATCCTCAATCTGGTTTGTCATAAGGTTAACTGTTTGATTATGGTAGGACTCGCCCACTGTCTTTAAGACCGAACGATAAGTGACACCATCTGGTGCTTTACGACGTGGCGCTGCAATACTATAAATGACCATATCCGCTTTTCCCCAGTCCTGACGAATCATCTCAATAGTTTGATCCTTGATCTCCTGGGAGTACGCATCTCCATTAATCGTCCTAGCATAATAACCATCTGCAGAAGCAAATTCTTCAAATGCAGCCGTATTATACCACCCAGCAGATCCGGTTCGTTTTTCCTTACCTGGCTTATCAAAAATAATACCTATCGTATCCGCACCACATACGTATGTAGCCGCAATTCGGCTTGCCAGACCATATCCCATAGACGAACCAATGACCAGAACCTTCTTCGGTCCCTCTGCCTTTGGCATACTCTTGATATAATCAATCTGTTGCTTCACAGCAGCAAGACATCCCTCCGGATGTGCGGTAGTACACATAAATCCTTTTACCTTTGGCTGAACTATCATGACTTACCTCCATATTCATATATTAAGATGTTGGGATCAAATAGTATTTTGTCCCCAACTGAAGTTACGGATTTCCATATTTAGGATTATATCATAATCAAAAGGGGAATACAAATGAAGTTGCTACGGAAAATTAGTAGAAAAATCTATAAATAAATCCTAACTATTTTTATTATATCATACGTTCTCCATAAATTGCAATAATATTTTTTTCAACATTTCTCTTTACAATGAACATCAGTTCTGTTATAATGAATCTAACATCCACTTTTTCGATCACACAAGGAGGATATTTATGCAACAACGATCGCCCTTCCTGACTGCACTATTTTGTCTGTTAACAATTTTATTCTTTATTGGATTTATACTGACACTACTGTTTTTCTCTCCCAGGAATCCAATTTCCATAATACTTGTCAGCAGCTTTTGGTGGATATTTATCTTATTTTTTCTATATAAGATCCATCGTCTCTCCCACCGCAGGGCAGTGTTTCAGAAAGGAATCTATTCCCCACATGATCTGGATGATATTGATGGAATTGATTTTGAGGAGCTTACCTGTGATATTTTGATAGCCAATGGATTCGAAACCGCAGAGAATACACAGGCAAGCATAGATTTTGGTGTGGATGTTCTAGCTTGTAAAGATGGCATTACCTATGCTATCCAATGCAAACGATACCATTCCACCGTGGGCATAGAAGCTGTACAACAAGCGTATGCCGGACGAGCCTATTATGAATGTCATGTCGCCGTTGTTTTGACAAATCAGTATTTTACCAGTAATGCACATAAATTAGCCGATAAAATTGGAGTGGCACTCTGGGATCGAGATATGCTGGAGCAATTGTTATAACGCTATGTACTAACTTGACCTGCTATGATACAAAAACTGCAAAGCAATATAGCAATCCTTATCATCAGTTGGGATCGAAATACCTATTGACCTTAAATTGAGTACTGGAAGGAATAGAAATACAATGTATACATGTAAAATATCCGTTCGTAATTTAGTGGAATTCATTCTACGTTCCGGCGATCTGACCACCTCATCTGGTGGATTACGGGATACCGATGCCATGCAGGAGGGTACCCGCATCCATAAGAAGCTACAACGAAAAATGGGGGCTTCCTACCAGGCAGAGGTTCCTCTCCGACATATTACCACAATCGAACAGGAAGATATCACATTTCAAATCACGGTAGAAGGTCGGGCCGATGGCATATTTCCAGGGGAATCAGAAATTACAATTGATGAAATCAAGGGCGTGTACCATGATATTTTTGCTCTGACAGAGCCAATACAGGTTCATCGTGCACAGGCACTATGCTACGCCTATATCTATGCCACTGATCATTCCTTAGAACAGATGGGGGTTCGCCTCACATACTGCTATATCCCCACAGAGGAAGTACGCTATTTTCAGGAAGAAATTGATTATGAGACGCTCTCTGACTGGTACCAGGAACTGATTAACCGCTATGCCGAGTGGATTTCCTGGCAGCTCCATTGGCAGGAAGCACGCAACACATCCATCCACGCATTGGACTTTCCCTTCACATATCGTGATGGACAAGCAGACTTGGTAAAAGGAGTGTATCAATCCATCATCCGCAACAAACGGCTTTTTATTGAAGCTCCCACCGGAGTAGGCAAAACCATCGCCACCCTTTACCCTGCCATTAAATCCATCGGAGAAAGTCTCACAGAAAAGATTTTCTATCTTACCGCCAAGACCATTACTCGCACTGTAGCAGAAGAAACCTTTTCTCTGCTGGGAGAGCAAGGAATGCAGCTGAAATCCGTAACAATTACCGCCAAGGAAAAGATCTGCATCCTGGACAAACCACGCTGTAATCCAGCCACATGCCCCCGTGCGAAAGGGCATTTTGATCGGGTCAATGATGCCGTCTTCGATCTGCTAAATCATGAAAATCTCATAAGCAGAGAAATAATCGAGGAATATGCTGTCAAGCATGAAGTCTGCCCATTTGAAATGTGTTTGGACACCGCCACATGGACCGATGCAGTTATTGGCGATTATAACTATGCCTTTGATCCCACCAGTAGCTTGAAACGTTTTTTTGCCACAGATACACATAACGACTATACTTTTCTCATTGATGAGGCGCATAATCTGGTGGACCGTGGGCGCGAAATGTACTCCGCTCATTTAATCAAAGAAGATTTTCTGGCAATCAAAAAAGAAGCCAAAAAATACAGCAAAAAATTAAGCAATGCCTTAGAAAACTGTAACCGCGCCCTTTTATCTTTGAAACGGGAGTGTGATGAAATCCTAAAGTGCAGTCCTGCTATGATTGATCCTTTCCTTATAAAGTTGTTGCACCTATCCACTGTATTTGATGTGTTTCTACAGGATGGAAATACGCCAGAACGCATGATTCCTCAGGAAGCTATGGATAATCTACTAAATTTTTATTTTACGATACGTGACTTCCTAAATATCTATGAACTTCTGGATGAGAAATATATGATTTATGCCGATTATGGAGAACAAGGAGAATTTCGACTGCACCTGCAATGTATGGATCCTTCCTCCAATCTGGATCTATGCCTAAACAAAGGTCGATCAGCCATTTTTTTCTCCGCCACATTACTGCCAGTCAAATATTATATGGAACAGCTTGCCGGACGGGAAGATGATTATGCGGTCTACGCTCCCTCTCCTTTCCCGACAGAAAATCGTTTATTAATGATTGGACAGAATGTCAGTACAAAATACACCAGGCGAAATCTGACCGAATATCAGCGGATTGCAGAATATATTGTTCATTTTGTTGAGGCAAAGATTGGCAATTACCTGCTATTCTTTCCATCTTACCGCATGATGGAAGATATTCAATCCTGTCTGGAAATCGCCCTGACAGAACGGACAGAAATCAATCCCGCCCTGTCAGAATATTGTTTATTTCCACAGGGAAATTCCATGTCCGAACAGGCCAGGGAAGAATTTCTATCCCATTTTCAAGATGCCGACCATCAAACTGCCATTGGACTGTGTGTGCTGGGAGGTATTTTCGGCGAAGGAATTGATCTGACCGACAGTCAGTTAATCGGTGCCGTTATCATCGGTACTGGATTGCCTATGGTTTGTACAGAAAACGAACTATTCCGAGAATTTTTTGATCAACAGGAAAAAAACGGTTTTACCTACGCATACCAGTATCCCGGCATGAATAAAGTATTACAGGCTGCTGGACGGGTTATCCGCACTGATACGGACCGTGGAGCTATCCTGTTGCTGGATGAGCGTTTCCTGCAAAGTAGCTATCAACAGCTATTCCCTAGAGAATGGTTCCCCCATTATGTTGTCAATCTCTCCTCTATGGATGTGGAACTGAAAAAATTTTGGAGTGATGTATAATTTTATCCATTATGAGAATCATGTAATACCGTGTTATTTCCTGTACAAACAATATAAATTCCTACAAGATTCATAACTTAACAAAATAAACAAAGCTTGTCCTAGTGCTTCTATGACGCAAAAATTTGTCAAAATTCTTACCTCCAAACATTCACTAGAACAAGCCTATGAATTATCAAAAAAATATTTTCTATTAATAATACAATGATACTACAAATTCTACGACCGATAATCGCCATTAATTTTCACATAATCATAGGTCAAATCACAGCCCCAAGCCTTTGCCTGTGCATCTCCCTGATTGAGATGTACATGAATATAGATCTCATCCTCCTTTAAGATCTCCGTTGCCTTTTCCTCTGCCGACGGAATATTGGCTCCATTATCATACACCACTACTCTGCCTTTCGCTGATGATAGCTCCACCACTAATGGATCAATCTCAAATTCTGCATCCGCATAACCTATCGCACAGAAAATCCTGCCACTGTTTGCGTCTTCTCCATACATGGCTGTTTTTACCAAAGGAGAACAGATCACACTTTTCGCAATCGTAATTGCGGTATCCTGATCCGGTGCACCGTCACAGCTACACTCCAGGAATTTAGATGCTCCTTCTCCATCAGCAGCTAACATCTTTGTCATATTGACCATTACAATATACAATGCCTGACGAAAGCTCTGATATTCTGCTCCCAGGGCAGTGATCTCTGGATTTCCTGCCTTACCATTTGCCATAACACTGACCATATCATTAGTAGAGGTATCCCCGTCAACACTCAGACAATTATAGGTTATTTTGACAACATCACTAAGCGCCGTTTGCAGCATTTCTGCACTAATTGCCACATCTGTCGTGACAAAGTTAAGCGTAGTTGCCATATTAGGATGAATCATACCACTTCCCTTTGCCATACCACCCAGGCGACAGGTTTTTCCTGCAATGGTAAACTCCACTGCTACTTCTTTTCGTACGGTATCTGTGGTCATAATCGCAGTAGCGGCATCTGTGTGTCCATCCACAGACAAACTATCTGCCAACTCCTGCATATGAGCCGCAAAAGGTTCTACCGATAAAGGTGCACCAATCACACCAGTGGAAGCAACAATTACCTCCTCTGTCTGTATCCCTAACACATCTGCTGTCAGTTCACTAACTTTTTCCGCAATTTCTTCTCCATCCGGATTGCAGGTATTCGCATTTTTTGAGTTAACAATAACTGCTTTTGCGGTGTTACCACTTTTTACCAAATGCTGCTGAGTTACTATAATTGGTGCACCCTTGACTTTATTTTGGGTATATACCGCTGCCGTATTGCATAGTGCTTCACTATATATCATCCCTAGATCATTTTTCTCTTTATCCGGGTTAATACCACAGTTCAAACCACCTGCCACAAATCCCTGGGCAGCACAAACCCCTCCCTCAACATACTGATATCCTTCAAAATTTTCCTTTGTCATATTTTTCCTCATTCCTATACCATATTTACATTTTTAACAGCTCGTTATTCTTGTAAAGGCAAATCTTTGCGTACACCTGCGATTTCTAGACATCCAATAGAGGTCCGTTATGCAACGATTCTATTCGTTGCTGATCTCCCTTGTACATTGTCACATTATAACAACTTTCGTGTATTCATACAAGCATTTTACACTAATGACTAGTAAATCTATATAATTTCCTATTCTCTATATACCCCTGTTTTTTCTGGTACTATCGAATCGACGCAAAAACCAAAAATCAATATAGAAATGAATGAATAATCTACTGCAACTTCGTTAATTTTACCGCAATCACCCGGTCTACCTTATACGTACACTTCGCATACTGGCAACCTGCATATACATGATAAATATAATTTCCATAAACAGCAGATCCCATTGCCATCGGTGGCAACTTCGTCTTTTTGAGAACTGCATTTTTCTTGATACCACCTTTTTTCGTCGGTGTCGTAATAGATGGCAAAAAGGTTCTGACCTGAGAAATGTAACCGGATATCGAACTATTAGTCTTAGCGCTTCTTGTCACATACAGATAACCATTGGCATCAAAGGATATGGCTCTGGTTCGATTTGGCATGGTCATATAAAGTGTTTGTTTTAATTCCATCTTACCACTAGCTGTCTTGGATATCGTATAACCATATGCATTCGTAGTTGCTGAGGCATTGTATGCACCTACCCATAATGTATTATTATAGTAGGTCATATAAGAACCTGTCGTTAAGATTGGTAATGTACCTGCAAATGCAGTCAGTTCATAAAATGCATTCCCGCTGCCAACTGCCTGGGTAATTACATCATAGGAAAAATAGGATACTTTCTTTTTCTGCGTTACCCAGATATTGCTTCCATCATAAGCCATGGCATTTAGCTTGGTCTTGTTCGGCATTACAATGGTAGTAATATACGCCTTAGAAGATTTATTAATGACATAAATGACAGATTCATCTTCTCCTGTTTTATCATAAGCAGAAACTAAAATATAACCTCCTGCCTGACAAGCTGCCTGTGGCACCATTTTCGTAGATGCAAAACCAGCTACATTGGTATTCTTTGCTCCTGGCATTGCGAAAGTCCTAGTATAATTGGCATTTTTCAATACAGCAAATTTTTTATAGGAATTTGATTTCTTGAATTTTGCTTTGGTAGAATATAGCTTTGCTGCTGTTGAAGTTGCTGATACCTTACCAGTTGTTGCGCTACTGACAGCAGATAGGGCACTTTCCGCCTGTGCGCTACCACTACCTCGATAAGCTGAAATCTTAAAGTAGTATGTCTGATTTTGCAATAAGGATTTTTTCACATACTTTACCGTGGAACCAGAAGTGATCGTTTTTAATTTCGTATAAGTCCCATTCATTGATGTGCTATAATAGATACAATAACCATCTGCATTGTTAACCTTAGTCCAATAGATTTTTACCCTTTTACTCCCCCCCTTTATCTCGCTAATATTTGGAACAGCTGGTGCTGTCACAGGTGTTGGAGCAATAGTAACAGCTGCCTCCGTAGTAGTTTCTGCCGGATTCTGCGACGGCATCGGACTGTTCGTTGATACCGAACCAGAGCTTCCTTCTGGTATTGTTCCAGTACCTTCCGTCGGCACTGCACTGGCATCTGCCGGCTGTTCTGTACCAGTATTTCCGTCTGGTTTCGTGCTGGCATTTGGCGACTGTTCTATACCGGCACTTCCCGTTGATACCGTTCCCGCACCGTCCGTCGGTGCATCACTGCCATCTGGTAACTGTTCTGTATCTGCATCTGCCGCCGATTGGCTAGTTCCTACTGCCGGCATTGTTGCTTCCACTGCCATCGGCAGGGTATATCCTTCTGTCTGTGCCGCTCCAGCAATCACTCCCCATGGAGATTTACCTGTTACCATTCCACCGACACTGCTAAAAAGCAGTGCCAATACTAAAAACATTGCTAATTCTTTTCTCTTACCCATCATTTACATCCTCCTCTTTGATATTATCTATCAATGTAGAGGAAAAATTTGTCACTGCTTTGGTGTAAAATCTGCAATTTCATGTCAATTAATTCACTTTTTTGTGTCAAAATGTAAACAAAATTCACCCTGACTCTTGACAGTACACAAAAAAGAAGCGATGGAATTCCGTCTTATCACGAAATACAACCGCTTCTTTTTTTCATCATACATGTACACTAACGATTTAGCATACCATGCCTTAATGCATACAATGATTATACTAACTCAATCAATACCTGCATTGCTGCATCACCTTTACGCTGTCCAATCTTAACAATACGGGTATAACCACCATTACCATTACGCTCTGCATATTTTGGTCCCAGCTCATCGAGAACGATAGTGGCAACATCCACTTTCTTGGTTCCCTTTTTACGTCCCTGAATTTCCTCAGGTACTTCTGTCACGGGATACAGAACTTTCTGCATCTGTCTACGGGCATGAAGTCTGGATGGCTGATCTTTTTTGATCTCCTTTTCCACTTCATCGTACACAGTAACCTTCTTGCCATCAACGACTTCCTTCACTCTTCTGCCATCTTTGTCCTTACGGGCAACCTTTGCAGTAACAGTTACGGTATCGTAATTATTGCACTCTTTGATGCCTAATGCAATCATCTTCTCAGCAATTTTGCGGATTTCTTTCGCCTTTGCCTCTGTGGTAACAATCTGACCATGATATAATAAATTAGTTACCTGATTACGAAGCAATGCTTTTCTCTGGCTGGAAGTTCTTCCAAGTTTTCTATAGCCTGCCATGTTTGCTTACCTCCTAATTATTCATCTCCTAAGTTGAAAGAAAGACCTAACTCCTGCAACTTAGACACTACTTCATCTAAGGATTTACGACCTAGGTTTCTTACCTTCATCATATCCTCAGGTGTACGATTGCAGAGCTCCTCTACTGTATTGATTCCTGCTCTCTTTAAGCAGTTGTAAGAACGTACAGACAATTCCAGTTCGTCGATATTCATCTCCATAACCTTGTCCTTGCTGTTCTCCTCCTCTGCCGCAATAACCTGAATCTTGGAACTCTTATCTGATAAATCAATAAATGACCGTAGATGATCAGACAGAACCTTGGCAGCAAGACTGACTGCATCGCTTGGTTCAATGGTACCATCTGTATATACATCCAATGTCAATTTATCAAAATCTGTTATCTGACCTACACGAGTATTCTCTATTTTAATATTTACCCGCTCTACCGGTGTAAAGATAGAATCAATTGCAATGACATTAATCGGCAAATCATCACGTTTATTCTTGTCTGAGCTGACATATCCGCGTCCATTCACGATTGTCATTTCGATATACAGTCTGCAATCAGCACCACCACTCAAGGTAGCAATGACCTGATCCGGGTTCATGATTTCGATATCCGAATCCACCTGAATATCAGAAGCCCTGACTACACCTTCACCAGTTGCTTCAATGTATGCTGTCTTTACTTCATCCGTTTCACTGTTATTCTTGATTGCCAGACTCTTGATGTTCATGATAATCTCGGAAACATCTTCCTTTACTCCGGGAATCGCAGAAAACTCATGAACGACACCATCAACCTTAATATTGCTGACAGCTGTACCCGGCAAGGATGAAAGCATAATCCTTCTGAGAGAATTACCCAATGTCGTACCATAACCTCTTTCCAAAGGCTCTACGACAAATCGTCCATACTTCTTATCTTCCGAAATCTCAGCAACTTTAATATTTGGTTCTTTAAAATCAAGCACTCCCAGTTACCTCCTTTTGGGGTTTCATGCTCACCTGCGTTTCGGGTTATTACTTAGAATATAACTCGACGATAAGCACTTCATTGACAGGAACATCAATCTGCTCTCTGGTAGGGATCTCCTTAACCACACCGGATAACTTCTCATGATCAGCTTCTAACCAATCAGGAACCATACGTCCGTCTGTTACTTCCAGGATATCCTTATATCTCTGAGCTCCTTTGTGCTTTTCCTTGATCTCAATTACATCACCAGGACGAACCTCGTATGATGGAATGTTGACACATTTTCCATTTACTAATACGTGTTTATGTCCAACAATCTGTCTAGACTCTTTTCTGGTACGTCCATATCCCATACGGAATAAAACGTTGTCCAGTCTCAGCTCTAACAGAATCATCAGATTTTCACCTGTACTGCCATATTTTAATTTCTGTGCCTTTGCAAAATTATTTCTAAATGGCTTCTCTAATACACCATAAATGAACTTTGCTTTCTGCTTTTCTTTTAACTGAAGACCATATTCGCTTGGCTTTCTTCCTGCTCTGACATTTCTGTTGGATTTCTTGTCAATACCCAGAAACTGTGGATCCAGACCAAGTGTTCTACATCTCTTCAAAACCGGCGTCATATCTCTTGCCATCTCTATTTCCTCCTATAATAATTCGAAATTTACAATCTTTCACGAAAATGCGAAGCACCTTCTAATTTGAAATTCTTGATCCTTCACGAAAATGCGAAGCATATTCTATAGCAAGTGTAGTTATTCTTAATTTTTGTTTTTTAAAAATTTAGAATAACTTTTGCTATTATACACGACGACGCTTCGGCGGTCTACATCCATTATGCGGAACCGGAGTAACGTCCTTGATGCTGGTAACATCAATGCCACATGCTGCTAATGCACGGATTGCTGCCTCACGGCCGGAACCAGGTCCCTTAACCATAACATCTACAGATGTTAATCCGTGTGGAAGAGCTGCCTTTGCAGCGGTCTCTGCTGCCATCTGTGCTGCATATGGGGTAGACTTCTTAGATCCTCTAAAGCCTAATCCACCTGCGCTTGCCCATGAGATTGCATTACCTTCTGCATCTGTGAGCGTAACGATCGTATTATTAAAGGAAGACTGAATATGTGCCTGTCCATGTCCGACATTTTTCTTGACACGCTTCTTACCTGTCTTCTTTGCTACCTGTTTAGCCATTGTCAAACCCTCCTGTTAGATTTGTACATAAATTATCTTAATTATTTCTTCTTATTTGCGACAGTACGCTTTGGTCCCTTGCGGGTTCTGGCGTTTGTCTTGGTCTTCTGTCCACGAACTGGAAGACCTTTTCTGTGACGGATTCCTCGATAGCATCCGATTTCCTGCAGTCTCTTGATGTTCAGAGCGATTTCTCTACGCAAATCACCTTCTACAGTCTGAGAAGCATCAATGACGTCACGAATACGGGCAACTTCTTCGTCCGTAAGATCCTTTACACGTGTGTCAGGATTGACGTTAGCCTCTGCCAATATACGGTTGGAACTAACTCTACCAATACCATAGATATAGGTAAGTCCGATCTCAACACGTTTCTCTCTTGGTAAATCTACACCACTAATACGTGCCATGTTGTACGTACACCTCCGTTAATATTTTGTTTTTTCACGTTTTGATTCCGGAATGAATCTGATATCTGTATCAGATCATCCCTTTCAGATCATAACGATATTACAACCGTTATCTCTGATCAGCCGCTTTAAACCGTAATCTTACTGCATAGACATCAATATGGCTACCTGCGAAATGACAGCCGGTACTATGCCGCAGTCATCAATCTGCCATGGCAAGATCGATCCGGAAACAAATGTAATGCCAACAGAATACAAATCCATTCTGCTGAAATGACGACATTCCATCGAATCCGTAACCGAAGTGGGTAATCACTCCACCTACGGTATCACCGTCCTCCTCCAAACATCCGACTAGATAGCATCGGATCCGGATATCTAACGGCAACGAACAGAAAGCAAGTCTATTTCCTGCGGTCTCTATTCCGTATGCATAACGGAATGATCCCTTCTACTTAGCCCTGTCTCTGTTTGTGACGCGGGTTCTCACAGATTACTCTGATTCGACCCTTTCTCTTGATGACCTTACATTTTTCGCAAATCGGTTTTACTGAAGATCTAACTTTCACAGCAATAACCTCCTTTCAATAAAGTCCATTGTCTAATATAACATAAATATTTCCAGTGTGCAAGCATAAATTTTCAAGAATTTCAGAAATTTTTGCTTGTAAAAAGCCACCCGAAGGTGGCTCTTTGTGTTGACCAATATTACATTCCGCTTAAAAATCACGGTATCTCCAGTCCCTCTAAAAACTCCTGCATGGCTTCTATGGACACAGCTCCCACATAACGATACTCCACACCCTGATACAGGAAATATGCACTAACACAGCTGCTTATCTCCTCGCCTTCCAGTTTTCCCCAGGTAGATACGCCGTCTGTTTCATCCACAGACAACATAGCATCCACACCACCCAAATTCTGAATTACATAGGTCTCTGTCTTCTCAGCATCATTATCTTCCCGAACTTCGGTGCGCCCACCATAATCCAGCTCATGATTTTCATTATCTACCCCTTCGGAGTCATTGGTTCGTATCGTAATCTCCATCTTAATCGGGCTCTGGTAGTTCTCGCCTGGTCGATAAAAAATGGCATTACATGTTTCCACTTCCGGGAAAATGCTATACTCCGCATCCCGGATATCTCCCAGTGCATAAAAATCATCTGCTAATATAACTCCATTTAATGCACCGCTTTCTGATACATATGGTGTATACAGAATACAGTTTTCCTGTTCGTAAGCGTCTCCAGACTGCAGCAAACCAACGCCCAGCGCTTTGCTAACTGCATCCATAGAATCCATCTTACACTCTTTCTTAGGTGCATCTGAATTGACTTCCACATATCCCCCGTTGTCATTATATTCATATACGTATATCGGATAACCATATTCTACACCTTCCATACTATCCAGCTGTTTTTCCAGCTTTTCTATGTCTTCCACGTCTTCCTCTGATAAGTTAACTATTATATAGTTGGTAAAGCCGTTGACCAAATTCTGCGTGGTGGATGCCACCGCTGGAAATTGCATAATGCCTACAGCTAACACTAACACTGCCACTGCTGCCGCCACCTGGGCAAACCGTATTCCTTTCCTTTTCTGTTTCATGCCAGAATTCGAAACCTCCTTCAGCAATGCCTGTTGGATCCGTTCATCCGCTTCTTTTGACAGCGATACCTTATCATAAATTTCTCTATACTCCTCTAATCTCATAAGACTCCTCTCCTTCCATTATTTCTATTTTTAGTAGTTCCCTTCCTTTTTTTAACCGCATCTTAATTGCTGATTCTTTGCAGTTTAGTATCTCGGCAATTTCTTTGCAAGTATAGCCCTCATAATAATGAAGATACATGGAAATTTTATATTTATCTGGAAGTGCCAGAACCTCCTGCCACAAATCTTTTTCCGTTCCTCCCAGATCTGCAGCTACCTGATCTGGCAGCTCCTCCATTGCCACCCTCTTTCTATGCCAGAAGGACATGACATGATTTTTGGATAAATTTACAATAATCCGGATCATCCACCGCTTCTCATGTTCTTCACTGAGAAACATCGGTGCCTTGTACAAACGTTTCATAAAGGCTTCCTGCACTAGATCCTCTGCATCTTCTGCATTTTTTACATAGGAATAGGCGATGCGAAACAACAACTGCTTATAACGATGATAAATGTTTTCAAATTCCTGAGTACTCATGTTTGGATTCATCACTGTTTCCTCCTTTCACTCTATATACAATCCTGCCGTCAGGATGGTCAATTAAAGTATAAATTTATATCGAAATTTAAACTCACTATTAGATTATGCCTATACTAGACACACGAACAAAGTGTACCTCGCACACTCTTGCGAATTAACAACAGCAAAATACGAAGCACACTTTACTGCGCCAGCCAGCGTCACGAAGTGACGTCTTCCTATGCTGGCTGTGTGCATAAATATTTTTACTTTATAGGAAACGAGAAGTTTCCTATAAAGTAAAAATCAGGTAGGATTCTAGCATCCTACCTGATATCATCTTTTATATTCATTTTTCTATACATCAACAACACTAGCACTTCAACACATCCATACACTTTGACACAAGAAAGTCCGTGCATAGATCCCTGCATATCCCTATTTATCTCTCCAGGTAATCCGACCTTTGGTCAGATCATATGGGGACATCTCCATCGTCACCTTATCTCCCGGCAAAATACGGATAAAATTCTTGCGAAGTTTACCACTAATATGAGCCAAAACCTGATGTCCATTCTCTAACTCTACCTTGAACATAGCGTTAGGCAGCTTCTCTACTACGATTCCTTCAATTTCAATTACATCTTCTTTCGACATACTATTCTCCTTCTAACACACGATATCATTTCATTCTATTTGCTGAAATACCAGAATACTTCCTGCCTTGCTACTATTGTAACAGACATGGCGGGCACTAACAGTCAGACTCCATCTAACTGTGACACAGCCAATACACTTTAAGGATTTTAACAGACTTATCCACAAAATGCAAGCATCTGAGGCAACTTTCTGGAAATAGTCCCTGTTCCCTCCGATTATGGAATGCATTAAAGTATTAGATCATATCCGGATGATAAGACAGTAATTCTGGTTCTCCATCGGTAATCAGTATAGTGTTTTCATAATGTGCAGAATTCATTCCATCCTGTGCTACCACAGTCCAATCATCCTCCAGCACCCACACTTCATAATCCCCGGCATTTACCATCGGTTCAATCGCCAGTGTCATACCTTCCCGCAATTTCATGCCACGGCCAATCGGCTTAAAGTTTGGAATCTGAGGTTCTTCGTGAAGATTTTTCCCAACACCATGCCCCACCAGGTCACGTACTACAGAATATCCATTACTTTCTACAAAATCCTGAATCGCTTTGGATATTTCATACAAATGGTTCCCTGCTTTTGCAAATTTGATTCCTTCAAAAAAACTTTGCCTCGTTATCTCAATCAGCCGTTTATTTTCCTCGGATATTTCTCCAACCGCATGTGTTCTCGCTGCATCGGAATGGTATCCCTGATAGATCACTCCCGCATCCAGACTGACAATATCGCCTTCCTGCAAAATTCTCTTTTTATTTGGTATTCCATGCACAACTTCTTCGTTAACCGAAACACAGATAGATGCCGGATATCCATTATAATTCAGGAAAGACGGTATGCAACCGTAACTGCGGATAACCTCTTCCCCTTTTCGATTGATATCCATGGTA
>CAYPEW010000029.1:0-43462 GCA_964409845.1 uncultured Jutongia sp. | reverse complement strand
ACAACACCTGCCCATCAGACGGGCTATCCAAGCCTCCAAGCAGAGAAAGCAAGGTTGTTTTTCCGCACCCAGACGGACCGAGAATTGCGTAGATTTTCCCCACTTCAAATTCAGCAGATATATTTTTAAGAACTGTTCTGTTCCCATCATAGGAATAATTCAAATTACATATTTTCATAATACTCATTTTGGCGTCCTCCTTATCATTTATGGTATTACTCATATTTTGCAAGAATATCTTTTGGTTTCCGACGAACAACTGTCCATGATGAGGCAATAACCGATACTGCAATTAACAAAACCCCTATCACATATAGAGGGAACAGATAGACAGCATCAATCTGAACACTGAGATCAGCTGTTCCCGTTGTAACCCTAGATACTAAAAATGTTCCTGCTTTTTCTGCAATCAGATTGCTAAACGGTATAGATGCGGCAAACGAAATAATAGCCACGACAAAAGTTTCTGTAAAGAATTGCAAAATAATATTTAACTTGCTCTTGCCAATGGAAAGCAAGATACCGATTTCTTTTTTTCGTCCTCTAATCCAGATGGTTAGAAGCAGAGTGAGAATAATAACACTGACAACTGAAATAATGATAATTGTTGTATTCACTAATTTTTGCAGAGACTCTAAAGGCGTGGATACAACATCATAGTCCTCCGTATCAATGCTAAGTTTTAATGTTTTACCTTTTAGCTCTGGCAAAGCCGAAATCTTATCATAGACATTCTGAATACTAACAGGGTCTTCCACAAAGATGGTCAATTGTTGATATTCATCCTCGTCCTCGTCAGTTATACCGAAAATATCCTCTACTCCCGCATAATCGACATATCCGCAGTTTGCAGGAATTTCATCTACAGTCAATGCATTTCCCGAAGCACCTTCCGTACCGTCAAAAATTCCCACAATTTCAAATTCTGATATCGTGTCCGAGTCCAGAGAATACATCTTTACCTTATCTCCAACAGATAAATTGTTGTAGTCAGCAAGTTCTTTTGAAATCAAACAAACATACTTATCATTTATTGTAATATGTCTGCCCTCTACCAATTTATATTTGCCGCTTTGGAATGCCTTGCATTTTTCAGATGAAAATGTTGCAGTATAGTTCGACACCTCTCCGTACTGTGTATAGCTCAACCCAAGAGCAGCTGGCAGATATTTGAAATTAACACCTGCACCAAAATAACCTTCTGCTTCCTCCACATTGTAGTCTACAACACCGTCAACTTTTTCGATAGCATCTACTATCTCCCTGGTAATAAAATCTCCGTTATAAGTATAAGTCATTCCCCATTGGTTTTGCTGACCGCCTCCCATATGACCGTCCGTATCAATATCAAGCATAATTTTTCCGCCAATAGCGGTCTGAACATCTGCTGTTGCACTTTTAGCTGCATCACGAATAGCAATACCAGTAAGCATATAAGTTGCAATTAGCGTCAGCACCAGAAACAATATTACCGTCTTTAATCTTTGTCTTAAACAGTACAAACCTGCTCTTTTTATAAAGCTCATTTCAAAATCCTCCCATAGCATCAATGGCAAATACCAGTTATGCTATCTGCCACTGATTGCATTTTCTATTGATACTACTACTCATGTTTTGATAAAATTTCTTTTGGCTTCAACCGTAAAATCATGATAGACGATATGAAAGTCGAAGCTGCAATTACGATTATTTGACACAAGTAAATAATCGATATTTCTATTCCGCTTAACTTCAGATAGTTTTCAATCTGAATGCCACCATTCATTCCTGCGGTTAGCGTTTCTTCATTTAACAGATTAGTCTGCAACTCGCCAAACAAACTATGCCCCAAGAAACCTGTAACACCAAAGGAAGCGACATAAGACAAAGTCAAAGCAATTATCGTAACTGACAGCACTTCCAACAGAAATCCCACCATAATCTGTCCTTTTGATATTCCTGCAGCAAGCAAAATACCTGCTTCCTGCATTCGGCTACGCATACGCATTGTTAACAGCAAGGTCAAAAACGCCGTACTGACAACTGACACAAGAACAAGCAATATCTTTACTAAATCGCCGAGAGAAGATAACTGATCGGCTATCTTGGAATACCCCAAATCATTGGTACGGATAAAGTGCACCCTCCAATCAATAGACTGTAATAGCTGAACATTGCTGGTGATATTTCCAAGTTTGGCTGGGTCAGTAATGTAAAAGTCAACTTCTCCCGTGTAAACGCCTGTTTCACTCTCATGCAGCCCATTCAAGACATCAAGACTCGCATATATCTCATTTTCAGCAATGCTTGCTGTTGGTTTGATAGAGGTGTCCCTGCTATTCAGCTTATATATTCCAGATACCTCCACTTGGGCATAAGCCGTCTTAACAGAGATTTCATCAATGTATGCGCCAGCAACCTCACCGAATTTTGCATGGGTCAATGTCAGCGTATCACCAACTGATATATAATTGGCATTTGCTAATTCTTCGCTGATAAGAATTTTTCCGTTATCAGCTTCGGTGATATGTTTTCCTTCTACCAAAACGGCTGTTTCATCTGTAAAATCAGGGGCAAGTGCAGAAAAACGAAGTGCCGTCACCTTTCCCATATTGTTTTCGTCCGTATGTTTATCGCCAGGGATAAATTGAAGTTTATCGCTCTTGGCAAAACCGTAGTTGATGGGATTACAATATCTAATTTCACCTGTTTGCATAATCTCATCTATTTCCTTCCCCGTGATATGGACATTGTTTTCCTTAATTTCTGTTTCGCCGTTTTCATTCATCAACACTTCGGTGTTTGCTCTAATATAGAAAGCTGCTCCAAGGGAAGTCCGAATATCTTTCCCTAATCTCTCTGACGCATTTAAAACACCAAAACAAGAAATCAGAAAAACCGCTACTACCAACACCAGCAAAAACAGGCTTATTGTTTTTCCTTTTTTGCGTGTTATATAAGCAAAAGCTCTCTGTGTAAAATTCATCTAAGTGATTCAACTCCTTTCTGTAATCTATCATACAGCCCCAAAATTAGTTTTCGATTTGCTTTTCATATGGCTTTGATTAGATTTCCTGGTTGACGTGCCACTACTTTATAAGCACTTTGCTATACAGTCAAAAAACTGCCAGCAAATTGCTGACAGCTTTTTGAGGAGTAAAACTACTATTCATTTAGATAGAGAAAAAAAGCTACGCCCTGCTCGGTATTCTTTATACAATAGCTCATACCGTGCAGGTCAAGAATTGTTTTGACAATGTATAACCCCAGACCACTTCCTCCAGTAGCCTTATTCCTCGATTTGTCTGCTCGATAAAAGGGTGTGAACATATGGGGAAGGTCATCTTCTGGAATAGACGCACCCGTATTTTCAATAATGAGGGTATTAACATATTCACAGGATTGCAAGGATATGAAAACATCTTCGCCATAGGGAGAATACCGAACAGCGTTTCCAATAATATTTAATAGGGCTTTACTCCAAAGATTGGGATTGACAGACAAAACCATATCCGTACTAATATCTTGGTGTATCTGAATATCCTTATCCTGTGCAAGCCGTAAAACAGCCTGTATGGTGTCATTAACCTTTTGCTTTAGAGAAACCTCCTGCAAGGTATCCTCTAAATCCATACTTTCCATTTTGGATATCGTAATAATCTCTTTGACAAGATGCTCTATATCTTCTGTGGCTTTCAATGCTTCAGGCAGATATTTTTCGTGATTTTGATAGTCCCCATATCCCCAAATCATATTTTCAATTTGCCCTTTTAAAATAGTCAATGGTGTTTTTAACCCATGGGATACTGCTGCAAAGAAGTTCTTGCGTTGTTCTTCCAATGCCTTAATTTTTTCTACATCATCCGTTAGCTGATCATTGGCATTTGTTAATTCTTCCATAGTGTCGTGCAATCGGCTTGCCATTGTATTCAAACTGGAAGCAAGTATGCCAATCTCATCGTTACTATCAATATCACATTTCCAAGTCATATCAAGTAATGTCATTCTCTTAGAAATCTGACTGATTTTAGCAATGGGGGTAACAATAACCTTGCTACAAATAAAGGCACTTAAAAACGACAGCAAAAATATAATTGCAAAAACGGCTGGCAGGAATCGAAGCATAAGACTTAAAATCAGATCCGCCGTTTGCGATAGAGAAGCTATCACAAGAGTATATTCTGTTTTACTGTCCGAAAAAGTAACTGTTGTTGCAATACTTGATGTTGCAACAGTGAGTTTCTCTGTCTCTATTTTGCCAAAGCTCAAAACTCCGTCATTATTACTAAGTATAGCTGTCGAATTGTTTTGAATGCAGAAATTATAGATTTCATTAACCGCATCCTCATAACGCATATCCTGTAATTTTGAAACAAGAATTTCTGTATTGGCATCCAGTTGTTTATCCGAGGTAATCTGATATTGTCCGGGCAAAACAGCCAATACAATTCCATAAATCAGAATACTGCAAATGGTAAGTGCAGAAAAGACCCACAAAAACACCTTTATGCTCAAACTGTTTTTAGCTTTCTTTCGCAATTTTATATCCCACCCCTCTAACTGTTTCGATATAATCAACATTCAATTTTTTGCGTAAATTCATAATATGAAAATTTACCCCTTTTTCATCTCCCACAAAATCATAGCCCCAGACCAGATTAAGGAGGTCATCCCTTGTAAAAACGCGCCCTTTGTTTTTAAGAAATAGTAATAGTATCTCAAATTCCAAGTGGGTAAGTGCTACTTCGTTTCCAGAAACAGTAACCTTGCGCTCTGTTTCGCTCAAAGTGATTTCTTTATAACGGATGGTATCTGCCACAATATCTGATGATGTTCGTCGCAAGAGGGCTTCCACACGCTTTAAGACAAGCTTTATAGAAAATGGCTTTGTAATATAATCATCTGCCAGCTTGTCAAAACCTTTTATTTGGTCATCTTCCGTATCCAATGCAGTTAAAAGAATAATTGGAATTTGTGACTCCTGCCGTATCATTTCACATACCGTATATCCGTCAATTTTAGGCAACATAATATCCAATAAAATAAGATCAAAATCCTGTTCGTGAAATGTGTTGATACCCTCCAGTCCATCCGATGCAGTAGTAACTTCATATCCTGCAAAGGTAAGTGGCTCAGACAATATTTTCTGTATTGCCACTTCATCCTCAATAATCAATATTTTCTTATCCATATGCAAACCTCCTGACTAAATGATAGCAGGTGCTTATTAGATTTTGATTAGAATTTTCTTTTTTCTGTGGCTTCCTGCACTGCCATATATTTAGACATGAATACATTTGAAACCTTTAACAATGGAAAACTGGCATCCCACATGAAGTAAACGCCGACAGAGATGGATTATACTTATTTGCCAAGTTCATGCCTGCCCTGTGCTGATCCCGGACTATCCCTATTCTCACGTACACAGCGAGCCAAATGCAAGCTTGCTTGCATTTGGCGGTGCTAAACGTCCAGTGGACGTTTGTTAATCACGGTGCTATGCGCCAGTGACGCATGTTTAGCACGGACCGAAATGGAATGTAGACCGTAGCGGAGCGTAGACATGTGCGCAGGTCAACTGTTCCTATAACCCACATTATAACAAAACAAGTTATCCATTACTTGTAAAATGTTTCTATGGCCTGCATAAAGAACTTCGCCGCCCCGTCACCATATTTTTCGTCTATATTTGCTTTGATTTGTTCATTACAGTAAGTCTGTGCAAGTGAAAGCATCATTTCCTTTTCATCTTTCATTTGGCAAAGTTGTTTCATAACAAAGCCATATTCTCCAATGATTTCCTTTACTTCAAAAGAATCTGTAGAATATTCCCGTTTACCGGCTAATTTCTCTAAAATAACATCAATGCGTTTCTGATAACTCCCCGCAACCTCTTTACTGATTGGATTTTTTACAGTAGCAAGGTACTCTTCCTTTCCGCCAAACCACTCCACCATTTTCTGATAGCGTTTCTGCATATCTTCACTGGAAATAGTTTTGATATAATGCTCCTTCCACTGTTCCAGCCCACCAAATTCATCTATGGCTGTTTTTTTGATTTCTTCCGGCATATGCTCTACCATTGCTTGAAACATTTCTTCCATCTCTGTCTTGTTAAAAATAGCAAAATCCATTCTATTGTCTCCTTTCAGAATATCATCAATGCTGGCAACCAGACGCTCCATACGTTCAATCTTTGATTTGAACATCTTGCGCTGCATTTGTAATATATGGTTTCTGTCAAGAGCAGGATTTTCCATAACTGCTTTGATTTCTTTCAAAGGAATATCAAACTCACGAAAGAACAATATTTGCTGCAAACATTCTAAAGCCTTATCGTCATAAAGCCGGTATCCGGCATCACTCTTATCTGTTGGTTTCAGTAAGCCAATTTCATCATAATAGTGAAGCGTGCGTACGCTGATACCTGTGATATTTGAAATTTCCTTTACTGTCCTCATTACGTTAGCCCTCCTGTTCTTGATAATGCCATCATAAGCTATAACGCTCCGTAAGAGTCAATAGATTTTTTTGATTTATTTTTGCGATTTATTCTTCTCCATCAATGGAAGCCTTGTAAAAAACAATCTTATCATCCAGATTATCTAAATATTCCGCCCATTTCTTCTGCTGCTCCAGTACGTATCCTCTATGCTTTTCAAGCATTTTCAGACGTTCTGGCATAGTGGCGTTTCCCTCATACCGCAGTCTTGAATATTCCTTAATATCCTTTAGCAGCATACCAGTGTCTTTCAATCGTTTGATAAATTTAATCCATTCAATATCGCTTTCATCATAACAGCGTCTACCGGCATCATCCCGCCTTACCCGGATCAATCCCTTCTTCTCATAATACCGCAGGGTATATTCACTGATCCCGGCCGACTTTGCCATCTCTCCAATCCTCATAAAAACCACTCCTGAAAAAGTTCTTGACTTACACTATACTCTAAGTAATATGCTCTTATTGTAATCAAACAAGGAGGTAAAATCAAATGGGAAACACAAGGTTTAACCGTGGCATGGAACAGTTGAAAGCAATTGACGGCAAAGGAGGCGAAAATGTCATAAAGTCCCTCGAGGACATAGCGCCCGATTTAGGAAAATTCATTGTCGAGTTTGCTTTTGGCGATATTTACACAAGGGAAGGACTGACAACAGAAGAACGGGAAATGATAACCCTGTCAAGCCTGCTTACTGCAGGAGGGTGCGAACCACAGTTGGAGGTACACATCAATGGCGCTCTAAATGTAGGAATATCTCCCGAAAAAGTGATAGAAACATATTTGCAATGTATTCCATATACAGGATTTCCAAAAGTGCTAAATGCTGTATTTGTGGCAAAAAAGGTGTTTGCGGAAAGAGGACTCTTATAATAACACTGATAGAATTGTCTGAAAAACGGTCAAAGCACCGACATCTCGCACATTGCGAAATATCGGTGCTTTAATTCGCTATTCACAAATCCAATATAGCTGTTTTTTAGCTAGTAAGATTATTTTACAAGCAGCATACAGAAATGAAAAGACTACAGTTCGGACACTTTAGTGTCCATGGTATGGTCACCTCTGGTTTTAAAAAGAAAAAGGAGCAATTCTTTTACAAAATCATAAACTGCATATTTTTCTACTTAGAACGTATACTACTAGATAGCTGGTTCTATTTTACAAAATACCAATTTTGTTTTATAGTAGTACCAGTGAATGAGTTACGGAAACTTGAGAAGCCCGTAACCCGGACGGCTCCTGCGGGGGTCGTTTCGTTTTTAAGGAGATTTTTATGGCATCAAATAGAAATACTTTTATGGATTATAAGATTCAAATCCAACATTTAAAGAACAAGAATTTAATCATTGAGGACGATAACCTTGCTATTCATATTCTAAGCACAGTTGGTTATTATGGACTTATCAATGGATACAAAGAAGTCTTCAAAAATACTGCAACTAAGCGTTACATATCTAATACAACATTTGATGACATTTATCAAATATATCTTTTTAGTTTAAATTTGCAAGAAGTTTTTTGAAATATATTCTAATTGTTAAAAAAAAATTAAGACCTCTATCTCATACCACTTTTTAAACTTGTATGGAAACAGTATGAGTAATTACCAAAATTCTGCCAATTATGATTATGGCAAACGTCAAAATCAAATACGCATTTTATTTAAGAATGTGAATCAAAAGATATGATCCATCGTCAAATACCCTCAATACAATGGGATTCCCAACAAATTGGATGTCGATTTTACGAATTAAAGTTTACTGATGCTTGATTAATACTTTTCGACAATACACTGGAAATCCTGCGGTATTGCCTTATCGTTGATCATGTCCATGACAAACTAATCATTTAATGTAGCCCCAACATTAACCTAAATGCGATTTGGATAGAAAATATCAACCTAGAGAAATCAATGAAAATGACGTATTTCTTGTATATGGAAAAGTGGTAGGATAAGTAAAAAACTATTCACGCTTCTTCTTATCCTACCACTCACTACCTATCAAGTAAGATATGCGATAGGAGTAAACAAATAATTATCATCATTTTCCTTTTCAAGTGAGTATTTTAGAATCGTCGCACTTCTATAATATGCAACTGCTTCTTTATAAAACAGCAAAGATTCACACTTCCTCATTTATCGCCACCACCTTACTAAAAACCTTTTACTATTTTATTAATAATTTCTTCAGCTTTTTTAGGACTATATTCTTCACTTATAACATCAAATACTCTTTCCAAAACCTTCCTTTGCTCTACCGTAAGTTTGTCATTAATATTTAAAGCTGCATATTTGGTATTAACTTTCTTTTGATTCAATAGCATAGATAATTTTCCTATATAGTCAATCTCAGCTACTTCTTCTGATTCACTCTGCTCATAAGCCGAATATTCTGAATAGTCTATTTCATCTAGCTGCTCAGAACATAAATCATTTACATCTTCAAATGACTTTGCTTTAACAACAGCTTTCTTTTCTGATGATAAACTCCTTTCATAAGATATCCTTCTAATTTCTTTTGATTCAAGCATTGACCATTCTTTCAATAATTCTGTCAATTCATAAAAAGCTGTATTATTCTCAAATCCATCTCTTCTTGAATTTGCTATTAATTCATCGTCAACAACATGTAACTCTCCAATCATCCAACCATTGAATCTTTGTTCTTTAAAAAATTGTCCGAAAGAAGATTTGTCACCCAATAAAATATTACCCTGTCGTATTCTTATTCCCTTTATAGAATTATCCGTTATTGTTCCAAAATAGTTACTTTGACCATACCAAAGAATTGCACTTATCTTTCCATTTCTTGTAAACGTCTTAACATTAATATCACGTAATCGATCCTCATTTTTTTTCACGCGGTCAGACAGGAAAGTATCTAAATAAGGCTTGTAAAGGTCCTCTCCATTTAAAGACACTTGATATTGCGGAATTGAGTATCCCTCAATCCTTACTTTTTCAATAATAGTTCTTTGCCATTTAAAACCTGGATCAAATGACAACGGAGCATGTTGCCTAAGATACTCTTTTACAACACTCTCCTCCGTTAACCCATCTTCCATACTCACGCCTTCAAGAATGACTTCAAAATATCGCTTTTTTATACTCTCTGAAGTAGTTCTTATTGTAACTATCTTCTCTATAACATCATTAACACTTACACTATCAGTGTTACTAGGAATAAGAAGGTCCCCAAGCATCTTTGCGTCAAACTCCACTATTGAAGCAGAATCTTCACCTTCATAACTTGTTTTGAATATTAACTTATCACAATAACCTAAGCCGGCTAAACGACCAATCCCTCTAAATCCTCGATAATTGCCGCGACTTTTTTTTGAATTTCCGATATCGAGAAGTGTTCCAACTGCTTTTTCTTTTGAAATTCCCAATCCATTATCTTTAATACTAATTGTATTGGCCTCTTTATCAATTTTTATCTCAATTTTTAGCTTATTAGTGTATACAAGACCCTTCGCTATAGCATCATCAAATGAATCAACTGCATTTTGTATATATTCTCTATACATATCAAGAGGGGAAGCATACATACCATTTGTCAGCGATTCCAACGTATACTTTCCTATTATCAATACATGTTTCATCTTAATCAAACAAAGACAACTGCTTACAAAAATCTGTTAATTGTTGTTCAATCTGACTTATTATATAATCCGAAGCAATTTCACCATTCGTTACTTCAGAAATCATATTCTGCTTAAAACAACCAAATTTTGCTGTAAGCAATGACTTAACCTTCCTTTCATCTAATTCTCTTATAAATTCGATAATTTCTTTCTTCTCCTTTATAGATAGGGCACTTACCTGACTATATAAGAACACACCCCTTACAAGTTCAAAATTAAACATATTCTGTTTTGTTTTCTTCTGAACTTTTATTAAATTATTTAATACAAATGGTTCCTCACTCTCATAATCAATATGCTCCAAAATGCTCTTCACAAATGGTTCTCCCATATGTAGAAATGCGCCTTCTAATAAAGAATATGGTATTCGCCCATTAGTAACGTATCTTACCATACGTTCAAACATAATAGGGAATTTATTTGTAATATAATTAATAATAAAACTTCTTGATTCATCACTCGCATTTGTTATAGCCTTGAGCAAATTGGGAATTGTAAAATAATGAATAAACAATTTCTTATGTAATTCATCTGAAATTTCTTCAAATCTTTCGTGAGAATAATTATTGTCTCCAATATATTGTATAAACTGTTCTCTACTATCTCCAAGTTGACAAAACAAAGATTCCCACTCTCTAAGGTATAGTTGATTTTCCTCCCAAATAGATCTTCTTATCGCACAATCTTCATCCGTTTCGCCTTTTCTTCGCACAAAGTGGCCTCTCCAGCCTAGATGCTCTTCTGGCATAGCTAAATACATTACAAACTGTTCTGCTGAAATACCAAAATCTGCTTCAAAGAAGGAACGAGAAGAAACACCTTTTCCTTGTGTAGGAATCAACATTCTTTGTAAAGCTCTAAGATACTTCGGATTCCATTTAGTTCCTACAAAACCTCTTTTTAAATCTTCAAGCGGAATATATCTCATAGGGAATGAAAATATCGCAACCTTATGTCCCGTTTTCTCAATCAATTCCTCCTGCAAATCCATAGAGATATGCATTCGCTCATATAAGTCTTCAGGAGTATCTGCATGATATTGATGTCCTTTTCCTTTGAAATCGACCCCATTATAAAGTAAATAATTAGACATATGGTTTATACCACTCTCAGCACATAATCTGATTGCTTTTTTGTACGCTTCAGCATCTTCAATATGATCAAATGCAATTCGAGCAGGTTTGATTGCAAGTTCTCCCAGACGCGCTGCTTTATGTGGAGTTAACAAAAATGCATCTAGCCCCTGGTTAAAATCAACAAATCGTTGTACTCTTTTTCCAGTCTTAGGATTAATATAAGTAGCTCCTTTTTCAAACCCTAATTCCTTAATCTCATCAATAATTTGATCAAAATTAGGTGAAATTAAGACATTATTATCCATTAACAACAAATCCTTCTTAGGACCAAACTGCTCGTCTACTCTTCTTATTATATCCTTAATTGATATATATGGATAATACTTGGGCTCAAGTGTCTGCACAGCACAAAACTGACACTTCATTCCACAACCACGAGTCATATATGTAAAATAAGCGTCATGTGCAGGATAAACATACTCATCCGCAATATCATCCAATATGCCGTAGTCAAGCGTAAGTCTATCAATACATTCCTCATGCTCTAAACCTAATGTTCCCTTTTTATCCAATAATCCAGTATTATTTTTAACAGTTGGGAAATTATCTGCTATTAATTCTGGCATTAATGTAGCCAGAATTCCTCCTGTATAGACCTGATGTGGGTCCTTTACAACACTTAACGCGTATTCCAACGCTTCTTTTGTTTTGGGCCATTCAAAAGTAAATAGCGTTGTAACATATACTCTATCCCACTTTTTTCCTTCAAAAGCATCTGGTAACTTGCCTTTTGCAAATCTTACATAATCATGATGAATATACTTATGAAAATAAGATATTTTCATTAACCCAATAGGTGGATATTTATTTGCATATCCAGGTTCTAGCAATAATATATCTGCCATCTAATTCCTCTTTTCCATTTTCATATCAATGAACTTATATTTTTATTTCATAGTCAATTACATATAAATAAAACCTTGCTCTTGTCAGTGCAGTATACTGTATCGACCGAATGGATTCTGTTATCTTCTCGTTTTTATATGTATGATTAATATAAATAACTATGTCTGACTCCAACCCCTTAAATTCTTCTACTGTACTAAACTTTACAGTACCAACGCTCAACAAATCTTCAGATAAATGATATCCGCCAACTATATCAATATCATTTATTACAGAATTCGATTTAGTTCTATTACTTAAAATTGTTATTTTATCAGCATCCACACCTTCTTTATTAACAAGTTTATTTACTGTTGAATCAATGAATGCTATCACTTGCTGTTTCTTACTCAAGCGCCGGATGTCTGGCTCAACCCCCTCAATCTGATTTACAATTGTATCTAAGCCAAGAAACGTCCTATCTTTTGTATACTGATAAATATTGGATGTATTTCTAATGTTATATCGTAAAATATATGGTGGGGTATCTATAAAAAACTTATCTCCAAAACTTCTGCAAAAAACATTCTGGCTCTCATCATAAAAAACAAATAATTCCCCGCCGTCCTTTGTAATGAGATTAGAACAAAACGCCCAATCCTCTGTAAAATCCTGTGCCTCATCAATAATAACCATGTCATATTTTTCAAATCCATCTAAATCAGAAATTAATTTAGAATACTCTTTGCAGCCATTTACTTCCTTAGCTGAACTAATTATATCTCCAAGTATGTGTGCAGCAAAGTCATCCATGCAAAATACATTGGCACCTTCCGAACCAACATTCTTCTTTACAACATTAGCTAACACTTTATTGCAACATAAATAGAGTGGTTTTTTCCCTGCAAGAATGCAATTTTGCATTTTCTTAATTCCAATCCATGTTTTTCCAGTTCCTGCACCACCTACAATAAACACCCTATGATAGTTAGCTAATAAATCAATTATTACATCTTGGGTATGATTGATTTCAATTAGTTCTCTTTCCTTATCCTCTATCAATGCACCTGCTGCAATAGACAATGCTACACGTTTATTTATCAAATTAATGAACTTTTTTTGACTATCAGGAGCCATAAATGAAGATCTACCTAATTTGTTCGCATTAAAATAACGAAAGATTTCAACTATTCGCTTACCTAAGCTATCCATATCATCCATATCTATAGTAAGCGCAAGCGGAGAATCCACTGTAATAGGTGCCTGTATATTATAATTTGGAAACGCAACTGCTGAACCATATATTCCCGGGAAAAATGTCTCTAACTCATCCTCGTAATATTTTTTGAAAAATCTCATACTTTCTTCTGCTTGAAGGTATGGTGATCTCTTTAATTTACGGTCATCTTTTGGATTTGAACTTTGCTGTAACACCCAGTCCCCGTTTTCATCAACATAAATCCCTTTACCACCTTTAACCTCAATGCATAAAAAACCATAGTCTGGATTATAAACCAAGAAATCACATTCACTATCTTCTCCCTGACCGTTTTCGTCTTCTGAATACCACCTAACAGAGAAAAAAGCATGATATTTTGAACTCAATTGGTCACGCAATACATTAAAAAATTTTTCTTCAGATTTCACATGTTTTCTCGTTGATATATCTGAAGGATGCATAACTGCCATATCTTACACCTGCCAATAACCTTTCATGATTTTTTGATTTTGAATATCAAAATGTCCACAAAGATAACTTCTATCCAAATCTTTGTTAAAATGTCTACACGAAACCTCATTCAAAAACAAACAACCCGCACATGCTTTTTCATGATTTATACAAATTGGATCAAAAATACATTTTTTTGAATTAGTTCTTGAATGCTTTAACCATCTTTCAAAATGCATCTGAAAAGCACTATATAATGCTCCCATACTAAAACCTTGAGAATTTGAGCAATATATAAATACGGCCGGAATATTCGGTAAAATATACTCTGATAAAGAGCTTTTATCCAATCCACATATTTCAGCAGCCTCATTTATCAAATCGTGCGAAACACTATGTATTAATGTATATACAGCTTTGGTTATCCTACCATTATCTGTTGAATCATCAATTGGGGTAAATGGCGTTATCAATTCTGGATGTATTCTATCCATAAACCACATTTTTAAGCCATATTCACTCATGTCTGTAGGAGCTTCATCCTGCGAAATCAGTCCATTAAGCAAAAGCCAATCCATAACTTTTTTTCTATCTAATTCAAAAAGTACACCCTCAGTTTCTAATCTCGCTGCATATACATTTCTTTTTTCCATTTCTCTAGGAAATCCATGTAATTTAACACCTTCACCACTACGTTCCCTTCTAGAATACCCATAAGCACACGTTACTATAGGTACTCCCGAACACAATTGAACATGTGAAAAACCTAGTTCCGAAGCAATTCCTTGATAATCAGGTCTTACTCCATCATACACAAGTTCTGCATCATTTTCGGCTTCTTCCATAGATAATACAATTTTTGCATTTATCAACTCATCATATTCCAAAATTTCTTCTGCCAATGGCGTAAATTCTTCTTTGGTTACAATAGATAACCCTTGTCCAACCTGAGCAATTGCTTCAAATACTTTACCATTAGGATTAGTTCTTCTTTTAGCATCTAAGACTGTAGCAATAGTTGCATCATCCAAACCAGCCATTCTTAGTGTGTCAGCTTCTTTTTGCAAAGCTTCCTCAAATTCATCGTCCTTAGTAATTCTTCCATTTTCAACAATACTTTCATATTGATCCTGTGGAACAAGTCCCAAATATTGAGCAATTACAACTTTCTCCCCCCTCGAATCTTCCTCTTTATCCAAAAAGACATCTTTTCTCTTATCCAATAAATCTATAATTGAAAATGTAAAAGGAATATAATGAGATGAATCCAATGCTGGTTTTATCTCAAGTTTTTGGTGACACTCTGGACAATAAAAAGGTAAAGCAGCCTTTTTACCACATTTTGTACATACAAAATTAATACCACTGCCTTTTCTACTCATATATTTTGTTTCATGTCCTGGAGTTGAACATTTAGGCACAAATATTCCATCAGCATAGCCACACTTGCAAAATCTTATCATTCTAAGTTGTGTCATATGTCTTTTTGAGCAAGCATCACATGGCATGTGTTCTTTTCTTTTAAACTCATCATACGAATAATACTGTCTAACATGTCCACATGAATTGCAAACAAATACCCATGGCTTAACTGATGTTTGAATCGCTCCTGTTGTTTCACTGATTCTTGGAGTTAAGACCTCATATGTATCCTCGTTAATACTTGAAGAAAAATCAACAATTGATGTAGCTCCATCAGGACTTGTATTAATGTACTCATTAACATGTTGATTAACCACTCGAAGTAATCTCTTATTATTAATGCCAGAAATAGGAATACTTATCCAATTATCTACATGAACTGCATATGTAACGCCACCACCACTTTGAGTAAAATCCACCCAACTTCCAGGCAAATATTTATAGAGGGCTTGTTGTACACCACGCATCATCTTTTTTTCATTAGCCATTTTCCGTTCTCCTTTCTGCTATTTCATTTCAACGATAATCTGCTTATCTGTATCTCTTAAGCTACGCATAACATGAAAATAGCACCGATTGAAAACTTCTGTAATGTATGTCTTTCCGTCGAAGTCTCCCGATTTAAGCGAATCAACTAATTCATCAATCTTCTTATCTATTGTTTCTTTATATAATTTTCCTATAGAACTATCATTATCAGAGCATTTATAAACACTATATGCATGCCTTTTTAAATCATCGGCAGTAATAGTTTCAGATTGAAAAGCTTCCCTTAAATCTTTATATTTACTTATATCACTCATACCGGAAGTGTATTGTAATTCGTACATATAATAATTCAGCAATATCGCACAGAGTACACCTGGCAAAGTACTTTCAACTGCCTTTGTTGCCCAACGATTAATGGAAACTGAATCTACTAAAATATCTTTATATTCGTGGAATTTCACAAAATTCTTCAGATAACTCTGGTCCTTCTCCCTCGAAGGCCTCATTATGTCTATAACAATTCCTGGGTATTTTCTACCAACACGAGAATAAGCTTGTATATACTCTGCTGTATTTCCTGGCATTCCATAGAAAAGCATTAAATTAAATCTATCGGCATCAACACCATGGGATATCATGCTTGTTGCTGCTATCATATTAAACTCGAGATCATTTACAACACTCTGCGCATGTTCAATTGCAGATAAAGTACCTCTTACTTCTTGGAAAGTATCATCTCCAGTCATTTTTTTTACAATTAATGGTTCAACATTTTCTGAAATTAGCTCTGTATTAATTGGGTCTTCTATTGTTTGAAGAACTCTATTACTCTCCATCTTCACATTATTATACTCGAGAATAATATAATAATCTTCAGCCAGCTTTTTTACTTCTTGGATCTTTTCTTCTTCATTTCCTTGTATATTTATTCCATCTAACCCAAGAACAGCATTAGGATCTTTAAACAAATCATTTATTACTTTCTTCAAATATTGCAATGAATATGCTACGCTGTTTATTATTGCCTTTCCAAACGGAGCATACCCAACAATTATTCTTCCAATATCATCAGGATCAATCGCAGAATAAAAATTATGGTCCAAGTACGGAGAAGCAGAAGGAAACCTAATAGCATTTTTCCAATACAGATGTTTAGCTTGTTCCGCATAAGCTGAGATTGTAGCAGTAGCTCCGATTACCTTTAGGCCTCTATTTGAATCAGATAATTCTTTTACAAAATATTCAACTAACGTTTCATAATGCGCATCATATGCGCCCAATGACTCTTTTATTAAATGAAGCTCATCCTGAATCAATAGAGAAGGAGCCGGATCTTTCATTTCAATTCTGTGAACATCCTCAAGGGCACACTTGCATCCACTCACTAAGCATTTATTCTTTGA
Organism: uncultured Jutongia sp.; assembly: GCA_964409845.1. GTDB lineage: Bacteria > Bacillota > Clostridia > Lachnospirales > Lachnospiraceae > Butyribacter. Next base: position 26,385 of record CAYPEW010000029.1, on the reverse strand, counting down.
AGTATATCCATGTATAGGACATTTATATTTAGCGCCACATAAAAGATTGTGAAAACGCATATTCTGTCCTAGCGCTGTCATTTTGTCTACTGTCGAAATAATAACACTCGGAATAACTCTGTAAATATCATCATCAACCATATATAATGGTAAGTGTCCATTACTTTGACAATCTAGATTACTACATATATGCCGTAATGCCTTTTTCTTCTCGTCATAAACAACATGAACCGCTTCTTTCTTACAAAATGGACATACATCCAGAAGCCTGTACTTTTCATCAAGCTGATCCAGTGACATTTCTAACAAGGCTTTTTCTAATTCTTTATTGCCATCTATCTTATTTGGAGTATTCCCTTCTCCAACAAAATATCCTAAACTAAATTCCTCTCCCCCAAGCTGCTCATCTCTTCTAATAACTTCTGCTGTAGCTAAAATATTAGAAACACGTTGCACCTGCTGTACTGATAACAATCTTAACGGATATTTTAAAAATGCTGTGTTCCCGCACTCTTTCCCTCGTAATCTATCAAAAAATAAATTAAATATAAGTATTCCCAAAAAAGCTTCTGTTTTACCACCACCTGTAGGAAAATACAAAATATCAATATCATCAGTTTTTGCTTTTGCCTTGACTTCATCATCGAGCATCAACTCGTTCTCATAAGCGGTTACATCTAAAATCAAAGACACAACAAATACAATCTGAAAAAGTCTCCAGCTATCATAACCTTTTGCAGAACTGTAAAACGCCTTATTCATCAAAACAAATGCGTTTCTAATCATGTTGTATTTATTAATAAGTTCAATACCAGTTTTAAAGCGCTTTACCTCTAATTCAAAAGCCAGAATTTCATTTTCAAATTGTCTACGTCCTACTGTGGTCAAACCTTCTCTACCATTTAAGTCATTTCTCCAGTTTTGAATTTCCTTAACCATTAAACTATATATTGAATTTAGTGTACCTGTAGGATCTGAAATAAGATCAGCAAATTTCACTGCAAGCTTATCATTAGTTTTTAGTCTATTTTGAATAAACATTGGCACATGAACAGTTTGAATCTCCATATTCTCAGAATCATATTTAACATTACAATTATTGCCCAGTGCATAAACACATTTATCATATTTATAGTCATTCGCAAAATAATCTAGCTCAATTGGAGAAAATACTGAATTATTAACCTTAACCCGTATACCTGAATTAAATAATGTATTTATTCTATAAGAGTCACTTTTTGCCGCTTCCTGTCCAAAACCTGCACATTCATCCCCAAACATAGTCTCATTACTTAACGCAACTGTAACATCTACATAATCGCCTATTCCCTTTAATTCGACTGCAATATCAAACGCAAATTTTGGATACATCCTAAACTCTTCTCTTGCTATTTGCTTATCTATATAAGCTTTCCATTTATCTTCAGATAATAAGTCATCGACAGTTACTCTATCACGAAAGGGGCAAGGCAAAACACCCTCTTTTGAAATCACAGAAGAACATATACGTTCTATCTCTTTTTCTATTTCTTTCTTAATTTCTGATTCGGCAGTTAAGCTTCCACATTCATACTTTGAATCATAAATTGTTCTAAGTAACAATTTAATATTAAAAGCCTCTCTGTCTATAGCTATCTTCTCATATACAGGTAAAAAAGGCGCTTTGTGAGCCTTCATAATATCATCCAACTCACCGCAATTATATTTCACTAAAATCTCATCAAAATTAGCAGGATTAATTTCTGTAAACGTACTCCTAAAATCTTCCCAAAAAGCCTCTCTCTGTTGAGTTAAAGATGGTAAAACTCTAAAGAAAAAATTCCCTTGTGGAAATACCTCTATTTCAGCCACATCAATATCTTCTTTAGGTATTCTAAAATCAACACTGATTTGCTTGATCAAAACACTAGAAGAAAACTCATCTGTAGCGCTCTGAGGAGACAATTTTCCAACATATATTTTATTGTTCGGATTGTCTTTAATTATTTGCTCAACACCCGTTCCAGAAATTGCTTCAACATAACGCCTTACTATTTCTCGAGCTATTATTTCTCTATTACTTGCCATCTTCCCATCCTTTCTCTCTCAGTCTGTCTTGTACAAATTTTGCCTTAAGACCTATCATCGAAAACAACTTGTCATATATAACTTCATATAAATCATTACCAATAATTTCCTTATTTTCATTCATAACTACTAACGCATTCAACCATTCCTCATAATTATCCACATTGCAAGTTATTGATTCTTTTATTTCTTCTATAGCTTCACCTGGTTTATCACTAATTATCTTAAAAAAATTCAAACTATCTGGTATCGGAAACTTCTTTTCACCTTGGGCATCAAACTGAATTATTGCACATGTATGCTTTCCATCAACTTCTAATTCAACTACAATGCCCCTTCCATACTTTGTATGAGAAACAACATAATTTTTTTTCATCTCCGTAGCTGGCCTAACTTTTGTATCCGCCTCAGTTTTTCCATGAATTAAATTATCAAAGTGCATTCTTACAGATTCAATCCATTCATATATTTGAGGCCATAGTGAAAAATAATCTGATCTAGCAATTTCAATAAGCAACAACAAAAGAGATACATCTCTATATTCATCTAGACCATCTGGATATGAAGAAGCCATAGTATTAAATACCATTTTATATTTCCTTAATTTTCGTCTTACTTCTTCATCCGAATTTTGTAATAAAACACTAAAATAGCCCTCATAATCACACTCGCTTGCGAACTTCTCCATTTCAGCAACAATACCCGATGTGCCATTTCCCAGATTAAATACAAACGGGTTTTCAAGAGCATCCTCCCCATCATCCAAATCCAATGGTTCTACAGTCAATATCATATTTGCAATAAGCTTCCCCGCCCCAAATGCAGTCTCACCACAAATGACACTTTGCATACTCTTTGCCTCTTTCTCAACTGCCAAAGTTTTTCCTACGACAATTGAACCGTCAGCCTTCATTTCAGTTACATCCACATCTTGAGCAACCACTCTATCATGACAAATAACAGAATCCGCAACAATATCATTTGCCCAAATATCATTCTGAACAATTAATGAATGGGATATATTACATGAACCCAAACATACCAATCTTCCTTTTACATCCATATCTTCAGACTGAATATTTCCAATTACATATAGATTAAATAAAGCTGTAATTTTACCATTGCAAATCAAGTCGCCAGTAATTATGAAGCTAGCCTTGAATGTTATATTGTCTGCCTCTTCTATATGGTTAATTGTTAGGCAATTATCTGATTTTATAACACCCTCTGTTTTATCATCATAAAATTGCATAGCTATTTACCTTTCTTCATAGATTCCCTTAATAGGTCCATATATATTGACTCTCCCTTTGGCGCCGATAATATAATAGATAATTCATCTTTTGCACGAGTACACCCCGTATATAAGAAGTTTACATTCTTCATGAATCCTTCTTGCCTTTCTATTAACTGCTGTCCATCAACACCTAAAAAATCACTTTCTAACCTAATCTTTTCATGTGTTCCCAAAGGTCTTAATCCTGCTAAAATAACTGCCCTAAAGTCTAGTCCTAATGACCCCTCAATTGTTGCAATGGTCACACCTCTTCTAGATCCATAGGTAGAACCTTCTGACTCTTTAGACATTAATATTGCTGGATATTCCCATCCTTCTTCAATAAAAATTCTTTTAATATCTGGAAGAAGATTGTAATAATATGTTTCCCATCCCGGTGTTGTATACTTTGTAGATTTATTGTAAACAATTACTGCTATATCTACTTCACTATATCCTTTCTTTAATAGTTCTCTGATAGCATCACAAATCGCCTCTGCCTCACCCTGATTACTCATCTTTTTAAGCTCTATCAATCTAGGTTCTGTTCCTTCCCTAAATGCAGTGCCTCTTAGGAACAGTTCTGGGTCAGATGACAAATCTACTCCATACCGCTCTCCAAAAGCCTTGGCATATGATACATATCTATCTATGGCATCATTAATTGGCTTCGAATTTCTATAATTTGTTTCAATCGGAAGTGTTTTTCCTCTATATTCTGGATATTGACTTCCACCGCCTTGCCAAGGAGCTTTACCCTGTTTAATATTATTTTTTATATCTTGGGATTTATCTCCTGCAATAACAAAATAATGATCTTCATCATTTTTACTTTTTAACAAATTGAAACAAAACCTATACCACTCAGGCTTAAATATCTGGACTTCATCAATGAAAATCCCATAAAAACGCTCTTTAATCTTTCCATTACGTAATGCATCATTTGCCTTCTCAAACAATCTGTCATAATATTCATTCTCTTTTCCTTGATACTTTACCGGAAGAGATATCTTATTTGCTTCGAGTAATTGCTTACATAGGCCAAAAAAAGTAGAACATTTTACATTTCTATCTGTAAAGCCAGCCTGCGCAATCGCCCATTGATAATAATTATTTAAATTCCGATTATAACAAGTGATCAAAAAGTTTTCTCCTGGATTCAAACTTGCCAGTTTAAAACACTTAGATATCAGGAGAACACTCTTTCCACTTCCTGCGCAGGCTAGAATAAGCTGATTTCCTCGATTTATTCTATTAATAACATCAATCTGCCAGCTATCTAATCTATAAGAAAGCACCGCTCTATCTTGACTAGATACATCTCCTTCTTTGATTGCTACTTGAGATGTTTCATCGAGTATAAACTTTCTAGGTATAGTTATTTCCGGGCATACCCTTTGAAATATGTTATTCACATCATCCTCGACCACCAATTGTTTTTCTAACAACAAATTATCAATTACTTTTCTACCACTTTTTCTAACTTTTCCAATATCTTCTTTAAATAAACAATGCTCTTTGCACAAGACTTTGTCTTCTTCAGATAAATCATTGATTAATTCTTTATAATCAATATTTAAAAAAACAAAGCATATACTCATTGCATACTTCAATTTATTATCTGTACCAATAAGATATTTACTATTTTCAAGTTTTCTTTTAATATCTTCTTCTAATACCTTATATACTAATGGATTACTCATTGCCTTAATTGTTGCAACTGAAACAAGAGCATTATCTATATCAAAAAACCTAAAAAATATAATTCCCTTATCAGATATCAACATATTAAATAACTCAGGAGCACCATTTCCGACATCCTTTTTTCTAGGATTAATATGTAAAACATAATACCCAAGAGAGTCATTTCCATATGCTCTATCTATCGTTCGAACAAAAGAACGCTCTAAAGAAGTAAGTTCTAATTTGTCATATTTTTCTGGATATATCTGCATTATTTCTTCCCTTTATGTTTTAATTCTTCAAGAAACTCATTATACAAACTATCAACTGTTTCTTTTTCAAAATTACGAGTTAATACTTCCATCATTGCCTGTACCATTTTTTTCTCGGCTCTAGAAAAATCTGATGTAATATCTCTTTTCGCTTTATAATTTGAAGACTCTTCTACCTCCGTCTTGAGAGTATCCAATTTATCTATCAATTCCGCTTTTTTCTTTAATACATCTGCCTGAGAAGATTTAGGAATTGCTCTTAACTCTTTCTTAATACTTCCTACACTTTCAGCTAATTGTTCTTTTTCATGCGTAGAATTAAAACCTGTAGTAAGTATTGTTTCTACTTGTCTAATAGCCTTCTCTGCCTTCTTCAATGTTTTTTGTGCCGGATTATTTCTTGCTTTAGAAGCCGCTCTAATTTTATTTGATACTTCAAAACCAACTGTTATTCGTATTCCTTGCTCAAACTCAGAAAAAGCTTCATTTCTTTCAAAATCGTCTCTTCTTGCATTAGGGATCAATTGATCAGATACAATATACAATTCTCCTATTACCCAACCATTAAATCTCGATTCTTTAAAATATGGTGATAATGTCTTAGAGGACCCAATCAATATATTTCCTAAACGAACACGAATACCTATTAATCTATCGTCTGCAAGAGTTCCTGAAAAATCCGTGTCTGCATACCATCCAAATGCCAATATATCACCACTACTACTTTTCACCTCAAAATACGACAAGCCAAATATTTCATCTTTACTAACCCCGGTCCTCGTGGAAACATCTAATGTCAATTTATATGGCTTATATATTTGCACTAATGATTCAAAGCTTTTTCCTATAAAAACAGGATATTCAGAAACATCATATTCCCTTGATAAAAGTTCCTGATTTACCTGCTTCCCCCAATAAAATCTATCCTTAAATGGCAACGGTGCGACTTGAGAGATATAATCTTTAACTACATCAATATTTAATAATGTTTCTATATCATCAACGTCCTCCATTTTAACTATGAAATAATGCGCTGCTGATTGTTCAGTTAAAATCTCGACCATTGTAACCGCTTCGATTACACTTTGCAATGTGTTTTTATCACTCTGTCCCGGTATTAATAATCTTTTTAATTTTTCACAATCAAAAGAAACTATAGTCTTCTTATCTTCCCCTTGTACAGAAGTACAAAAACTTAACTTTTTGCAGTAGGAAAGCCCCCCCAAACGACCAATTCCTCTAAATCCACGATTTACAGAATGAAGCTTAGTAGAATTACCGATATCTAAAAGTGTTTTACCTGCAAGCAAACTATTTATTCCTGTTCCATTATCTTTCACACTTACCAATCGATGATCCTCATCTACAATAATTTCGATTCTACTTTCATCTTGTGAAATCACGCCTTGCTGTACAGCTAAATCTATAGCATCTACAGCATTCTGAATATATTCTCTGTAACAAGTCTCTGGTTCATTATACATTCCAGTTGTCAATGACTCTAATGTAAATTTTCCAATAGAAATATCCATACACTGTTCCTTTCACATCTACTTTTTTATACTAAACAATACTACGCTGACTTAATTCTTTTATCAACTGGTTTCTTCACATCAACCAGAATCGCCCATGATCTTCCAAATTTTATAATCCCAAGAATCATTCCCTCATTGTATATCGTTTGAAGTCTTCTTTCTAAACAATCCCCACTTTGCAACAGCGTCTCTTTCTGTCATAAATTCCATAAGTTTTCTCTCTATTTTTATTCTAAAAAACGACAAAATACTCCTTTATGTATTATAAGCATTCAACCACCGAATATCAAGCAAAATTTATACCATTAACCATCTTCTTGTACCTTTTTACTAATAGATAACAAAGGTACATTTTTTACTCGCTCTTATACTCTCTTACGGGACTATGGTCACTTCAATCTTAGGTGTATCATTTTTCAAGGATAATTTACATACGCTCTCCACATGCACCGTCTCCGGGAACATATCCACATTGCACATCCTCTCCACCTCATACCCATTTTCCAAAAACACCGCCAGATCCCGAACCAAACTAGTCGGCTTGCAGGAAATATACACAATCTCCGGCACACCATATGCAATAATCTTCCTCAAAGCCTTCGGATGAATTCCATCCCGTGGGGGATCCAACACAATATAGTCCGGCAATTCTACAATCTCATCCATCACTTTTAAAACATCCCCGGCAATAAATTCACAGTTATCCAAACCATTTGCGGCAGCATTTTCTCTGGCAGCCTCCACAGCTTCTTCCACAATTTCCACGCCGATCACTTTCCCTGCTACAGATGCTAAAACCTGCGCAATGGTTCCGGTTCCACTATAGAGATCGTATACGACTTTACCTGACAAATCAACAGCATTGGCTGAATCATCCATTTCCCCCAGAATATATTTTCTTGCTTGGCGATACAACACCTCTGCCCCCTGAGTATTTGTTTGAAAAAAGGAGAATGGAGAAATTCTGAACTGCAATCCTAATATCTTTTCGGTGAACCAGTCCTGTCCATAAATCAACCGGGTTTCATCACTCTGAACCACATCTCCCAAACTGTCATTGATAATATGTAGAAAACCAGTTAGTTTCCCCTCATAAGGTAGTTTCTGTAAGCGCTCACTGAGTTCATCCAATGCGATCGTCTGCTGTGATGAAGTTACCAAGGCTACCAATAGTTCTCCGGTTGCAGACGCCCGGCGTACTAACAGATGACGCAACAGTCCCTGATGGGTATTTTTATGATAATGTGTCCATCCCTGTTCCTTCGCATAATCCCTGATGCATGCCAACACCAAAGAAAAGTCACCAGAAACCAGCCGGCATCCTTCCGCATCTATGATATCGTGAAAACTTCCTTTTTTATGCAATCCCAAAGTCAAAGGCCCATCTTTTACTTCATCTCCAAAAGAAAATTCCATTTTATTGCGGTACTCCCACTCGGACGGACTCCCTAAAATACCATCGTACTGATAGGGATGTTCTGACACATCCGGATAAAGAGAATCCATTAACCTAAGTACCTGTTCTTTTTTGAATTCCAATTGCTGATGATAGAGAATTCTCTGATAATGGCATCCGCCACATATCCCAAAATACGGACAAGCAGGTTCCTGATTTTCCAGTTCCCCATATTGCAATACTTCCAACAATCTTCCCTGGCAGCGATCACGTCTGACCTTTTTTGCCGAAAAACGAATCCGTTCTCCGGTAATGCCTCCCTTGACCACAGCATTTTCTATGGAAATTTTTCCGTTTTCATTCGGTACTTCCACAGCCACCACAGCCTTATTCGGAAAATCCACACGGGTGACCACCCCTTCATATATCTGTCCTTTTTTCAAATAAATCTCCATTCTGCCACTTTCTGCAGCGGCACCAATAATCCATAAAACACATCGTTATCCTACTGATTCTCGATGGTAAGAACGCTTTGCGTTCTTACTAGAGTTGATATAGTATCACTTAGCGAGGTACTGTACTATGTGCCATTGGCACATGTTAAGCACCGACCGAAGCAGAGCTGAGACTTTTTCGAGCTTAGTGATACTTCAACTCCTACTTTCTGGCAACATTTCCCAAGATCCGAACCTGGCTGGCAAATTCATGAATACTATCTAAGGCATTCCCCACCTCTGGTGCATTCAAATTTCCCTCAATATCCACAAAGAATCGGTATTCCCAATTCCGCCCCTCAATTGGTCTGGACTCAATTTTGGTCAGATTCAGATTATTGTAATAAAAATTCCCCAGGAGGTTATACAGAGATCCTGCCTGATGCTTGATTTCAATACACAAACTAATCTTGTCAGCGTCAGTAACAAAGACATGTTGATTGGAAATCACAATAAATCTGGTATAATTCTTGTCGGAGAAATTAATGGATTCCTGCAATACATCCAAACCAAACTGATCTGCCGCCCTGGTACTGGCTATCGCTGCCTGTGTCATACTATCTTCTTGGGCAATCTTTTTCGCTGCTGCCGAGGTACTGGAATAACTTTTGGTAGACATGCCATGTTCTTCCAGAAAAGGAGCACATTGCAACAAGCCCTGGGGATGGGAATATACCAGTTTAATATCCTCCAACTTGGCACCTGGTTTAGCCAATAATGCCTGTTCTACCTTGACCACATGCTCGGCAACAATGGTAATATCATAATCCAATAACAAATCATATGTATCGGTAATTCCACCGGTAGAGGTATTCTCAATTGGCACCACTCCGTATTTAGCATCTCCATCTGCCACCGCCTGCAGCACATCCCGAAAAGAAGATTTATGAAAAGATGTAATATTTTTTCCAAATACTTCTTCCATTGCCTGCTCTGAAAATGCTCCTGGCTCCCCAAAGCAAACTACCCTAGTATCCTCATCCACATCCAGTTGATCCACCGGATGAAACGGCAGATCAAAATTCTGCTGCCCCAATAAACGATACTGATATTTTCGACCAGTAGACATAATCTGCCGAAATAAATCTTCGATCCCTGTCTGATTATATTCATCCTGCGCCATCTTTTTCAATTTATCAATCTTTTCCCGTTCTCTGGCAGGATCTAATATTTTCTTACCAGTACTCTTTTTGTAAGCAGCCACATCCTCAACTACTTTCATCCTTTCTTCAAATAAACGGACAATTTGCTGGTCTATCTCATCAATCTTCTCCCTGCTTTCTACTAAATCCACTACCATTCCATTTTCCTCCATCCATTCATATTTCATCTTACCTGCATTTGTTTCCGCAAAACAATAGTCCTCTATGTGCCAGTGGCACAAATTAAAGACGGACCAAAACGAAGTAAGCGATCAGCTTCTGAATACTCTATGACAATTTTGCCACAAAAGGCACCTGACATCCCTGCCAGGCGCCTTTCCCTGTTTCGATTATGTACTAAAATCCCATGCCTTTCAAGAGTCCTGGCTCCTTTTTGCCTTTTTTTCTTTTATTACGATCCTTCATTTCCTCTAACTCCGGATCATTTAGCTTGGACTCAGAGAATGTATCTTCCTCCAGCAATGCTTTTAGATCAACCTTTTTCGGTTTCTTCGGTTTCGCTGGCCGTCGGGTTACTTCCTCCAATTCCTCTGGAGTAATAATAGTTGCCGGTGGAAGATCGGATAACTCTGGCTCCAACGGTTCTAACTCAATCGTCCCCAATGCATCAGGGTCCAGTCCCGGAGCATCTACTTCTTCACTGAACATCGCTTGCTCTGCCTGCTCTGTCGCCTCTTTTTCCTTCATATACTGCTCATACTCTTCGTCTCTTTCCACCTGCTTTTCTGCATCTGACTCCAGTAAATTAAAGATTTCCGCTTCCTGTGTGCCTTCCGGCTCTGTCACTGGCGCAATATCCTCCTCTGTATCATCTGTCAGATCTTCGGATACGTCTTCTGTATCATCTTCAGCTTCTGTATCATCTTCAACTTCTGCATCCTCTGAAGCATCTTCCTCTGCTGCTTCTGCCTTTTCCTCAGAATCCTTGGAAGGTTCTGCCTTCTCCCCTGAGTCCTTCGGAAGTTCTGCCTGCTCTGCAGAATCCTCTGGAATCTGTTCTTCCATCGTAAATTCTGTGGCATCCTCTCCAATATGGATATCCTTGCTCATGGTCACATGAGCCACCAGTTTGGAACCAAAATAATCCATCAAAATCGGTACAAGCTCCACAGTCTTCTCTGGATCGCTGGACTTAATCACAGTCAGAAATACGGCAAATGGTCTGATATATACCAGACATTTATCCACCGGATACTTCTCCACCGTAATCAGCATTACCTTATCTTTGAATTTCTGCAATGCCTTGTCCACAGCCGCATCATCCGTATACAGACTCAGGAAACTAGTACGAACAGCCTCCAGATAATCCAGTTTTTTCTGATCTTCCAATCCCACATCAATCTGTTCCCACATTTCTGACATTTTAACCGGAATGGTATCTCCCAGATTTGCTTTCTTATATAACTTAAAAACTTCCTTCTGACTCTTATTTAATTCCATAATACACTGCATCATGTCTGTATTGACTTCTTCTGGAACAAATTCCTGCGCATGAATACTATCTAATACTTCTTTCGCCAACGAATCAAACTGTTTCATACCATCCTCTAAGGCATGATATGCATTCACTAATTTTTGTATATCGTTCATATTCCCGTCTCCCTTCGCATAATATCGGCTACCATATAGTATAATACATTTTTAACAAATTGCACATACTTTTTTTATGTTTTTATTCCCTTTTTTTGCAAATTGTTACAAATTTTGCAAAATTCTGTTTGTTTTGCACCATATTGGAAAAATTTGTATTACCGTTCACAGACAATTCCATTTCAGATAATTTTCTATGAACAGCAACAAATTCGTTTTAGAAAAACAGGAAAATGCAACACTGACTTGCAATTTTATTCCAGGTAAAATATAATGATGCCAAGATCAAGAATAGATAACACATGTTACAAGTCAATTAAAAACCAATCATCAGTATGGAGGTATATCATGAATACATTACATCGATCTACACAAAACAAAATGTTGGCAGGGGTCTGTGGTGGATTAGGCGAATCCTTAGGAGTGGATCCCACCGTATTGCGTCTGATCTGGGCAGCATTGGCAATATTAACTGCTGGCATTCCCTTTACTATTCTCTATATCGCTGCCGGTCTGATCATTCCAGAAGAATAAAGACTAAAAATCCATGGAACTACAAATGCATTATTCTATAGCAGAAAAAAGGCTCTCTGAATTCTCATCAAAGAATCCAGAGAGCCTTCTTAACTTTCGTCATAATCATGTCCTATTCATCCAAAAATTCATTGGTAAATCCAATTCCTTCCGGAATAGGCGTTTGATAAAATCCCATCGTATTAATCCAGTTATAAAAGCGATTCCAGCGTTCTTCATCAATCACGCCAAATGCCATACTGTCCGCAATATACTGCTGACTCATATAACGCTGACTGGAATCTACCAATCCCTCATCCAGATCAGGCACTTGTTCCAATAACAGATTTGCTGCTTCCTGCGGATTCATTACAGCATCCTGATAGCCCTGTCTGACTGCGTTCAAAAAGGCTTTAGCCATATCTGGTTGTTTAGTCAGAAATTCTGTATTAGCCAAAATCAGAGGACCATAATAATCAAAGACTTCATTCAGATCCCGCCATGCCATATAATGGATTTCCATTCCCTGACGCTCACAGGCAATCCCATCCCAACCATAGCTTCCCAAAACCACCTGTGATCCATATTGCAATGTTTTCGCAACATCATCAATATATGTTTCTTCCAGCTTGACCAGAGAAAAATCTCCTCCTCCCTGATCAACCAAAGTACGAATGATGGTTTGTTCAATCACATCATCTGAAACTGACACCATATGATTTGGTATATCCGCTGGTGTATTAATATTGTGTTGCGTCAATGAGATAAAACCAATCTGGTTATGCTGCAACAATGTAGCAACAGCAGCTATCGGCAATTGTGCATCACTGGAAAAATTCTCTGCCAGCTCATTCTGATACCCAATCCCAAACTCTGCCTCACCAGCTGCCACCATACTGGCAGCTCCATCCTCCGGCGGCTCCACTACAGTCACATCCAGACCTTCTTTCTCAAAATATCCCTTTTTCATGGCAACATACAATCCACTGTGGGCAGTATTCGGTGTTCCATCCAGAACCATCGTAACTTCCGTCAGATCTTCGTTAGGACGTTTTTCTTCCTTAATTTTGCTGCAACCACTGGCAGAACACAAAACCAGGCAAAGCAGTAACAGACAGAAGTAAGTTTGACGTATCTTATGGTATCTCTTTCTCCTCAACAGTACCTACCTCATATCTTTCAAAAACGCCGCATAACATTTCTTTGCTTCATAGACATCTGCCTTGCTGGTTATCTCCCATGGTGCATGCATATTCAATACTGCCACGCCGCTGTCAATGACTTCCATACCATATAATGATAAAATATAGGCAATCGTACCGCCTCCGCCGATATCCACTTTCCCCAGCTCCGCAGTCTGATAGGTAACATGGTTGTCATCCATTACCTTGCGCAGCTTTGCCAGATATTCTGCATTGGCATCATTGGAGCCGGATTTTCCCCGGCTTCCGGTAAACTTACTAAATACCACACCCTGTCCACAGAAGGAAGCATTTTTCTTTTCGAAGGCATCTGCAAACAACGGATCAAAACCTGCATTAACATCAGAGGAAAGCATATAACACCGGCTCAGACAGCGTTTCAGCTTTAATTCGGAATACTCTCCCTGCAGATTAATCAATTCAGCCACTGTATTTTCAAAGAAGTGAGACTGCATACCAGTAGCACCCACACTGCCAATTTCCTCCTTGTCCACTAACAGACAACATGCCGTCCGTTTTAGATCTTTTGCTTCCAGCATAGCCGCCAGGGAAGTATAGGCACAAACTCTGTCATCTTGTCCATAGGACATAATCATACTACGGTCAATCCCCAGCTCACGGGCTGCGCCAGCTGGAACAATTTCCAGTTCTGCGGAAATAAAGTCTTCTTCCTCAATGCCATACTGCTCCTGTAATAACTTCAGAACATTTGCCTTTACTGCATCTTTCTCCTCTTTTTCCAGAGGAATGCTGCCAATCAGCAGATCCAGCTTCTCTCCCTCAATAACTTTGGCAGCTTTTTTCTCCATCTGAGTTCCTGCCAGATGAATCAACAGATCTGTCACACAAAATACCGGATCTTCCTCTTTTTCACCCAGGTTAATTGTCACAGTTTCTCCATCTTTTTTCACCACAACACCATGAATAGCAAGAGGCAACGTTACCCACTGATACTTCTTGATACCGCCATAATAGTGAGTATCCAGATATGCCATTTCCCCCTCCTCATACAGGGGATTCTGCTTCACATCCAGACGCGGGGAATCAATATGGGCACCCAGAATATTCATACCTTTCTCTAATGGCTCCTCTCCGATCTGGAATAAAGCCACACTTTTATTCATGCAGACTGCATAAATCCGGTCTCCCTTTTTGATCTTCCTGTCATTTTTCTGTACAGTTTCCAAGGAAACATAGCCGGCTTCCTCTGCCTGTCTCACAATTTCCACCACGCATTCCCGCTCTGTTTTCCCCACTGATAAAAATTCACGATAAGCCGCATTTACCTTTTCCAGCTCTTTCCGTTCCTTTTTCGTATATTCTTTCCATGCATTTTTACGTTCCATCTGATTTCCAAACCTCCATTTAAATTCTCACATACGCAACGAGCCAGGCGCAAGCTTGCTTGCATTTGACTTTGCTGCTATCATACCACATTCATGCCAAAAAGTGAAATCAACAATGCTGTATATCCTGCCGCCAGAACTGCCTGCCGGCTTTTGGCAAAGATATATTTACGTATGGACAATCCCGTTTCCGCCAGCACACTGGCACTCTGCGCCACACTGGAACAACCTCCAAAGGCACTGCACCCCATTAACAATATCATGCGATGCTGTTCCGGAATCGCCATATGTATCATCTGATCAGCCCCCGATGTAATTTCTAACAATCCGGTTATTACAGCACGAACCGTCACCGGAAGTGGCAACGTCTGTTCCAATACCCCCGCCAAAATGGAAAACAAAATAATATATCCACCCACTTTCGTCAGGACAGTAAAACCACGCAAAATACTATCATCCAATAATTCAATCAAAGAAAGCTTCTGCTGCATGCACCACGTTGATGGCATCTCTCCCTGAAATAATCTTCGCCGAAGCAGCCGCTCTAACAATGCATTGGTCCATGCTGCCAGATAAATAATCCCCAGCACCAGCAAAGGTCGTCTCAGCCCCAGACAATTGACTCCAATAAATTCCAGCAAAAACATAGGACTGGCATTGTTACAAAAATGCAGGATATATTGTGCCTCCTCTGACGAGATCCGTTCCCGTCGTACCATCTCTGCTACGGTAGCTGCACCCAGGGGATAACCAGACAGCATCCCAATCACAACCGGATAACATCCAGCTTTCGAGATCCCAAACACACGAGTCAGCACAGGTGATACCAAACGACTGATACTGCCATCAATCCCCAGCCCCAGAATTACCGAAGATAAAATCAGAAAAGGCAATAATGCCGGAAGAACAACTTGAAACCACAGAAGCAGTCCCTCTTTTGCCGATGCACTGACCACCTGTGGATATAGGAAAAAAAACAATATAATGATTCCGCTTACTGCGGCATATAGCATCCGTTTCATCAGCTTACCTGAATAGACTTGTTTGATGCTATGTTATGCGAAAGAGAAAAAACTTATTCTTCCAGATTCATAAAACGATCCCACTCCTCCACATCATGGGATGCTTTCACAGCAATATGATAGGTATATTCCTCCACATCCAGTTCAATATGATAAATCTCATCCTTACGAACAATTTCATAAATTGTTGCATTCTGCATCTGCTGCAGCACCGTTCCATCCTTCCCCACATCGATCGGTTCATCATCTTCTGTCTGTGTCAGATTTCCGTCTGCATCATATACACGATAGGCTTCCCTGACAAAAGAAATAAGCTCTCCATCCTGTAGTTTCAGGTACAGACCGTTGGTACGCATATTACGGATATCCCGGTTGCAGGAATTATCCGCTGTAATCGTTACCTGATCCAGTTCCAGATAGAAACAGCCCGGATGGATCCGCATATCCGCCACTACTGCATCCCGAAAATTAAAATGTCCTAACTCATCTGTTGTATGATATCTCATTTCTCTGTCATCCTCTTTTCCGTTGCCCATGAGCAGCAACATTATTTTTCATCTGGTACCACAAATTACAAAATGTGCCACCACAAAGACTATCCATTAATGTGCTGATTTAATTTTTCCATTAATTCCTCCACATCACACTGATGCACCTGACATGCCTGTTCTAAAGTCTCTCTTGGCGACATATGACAGGATACACAGTTCATTCCCATCTCACGAAAGCACTGTTCTGCGGAAGGATAATATTGTAAGATCGCCCCAATTAGGGAATATTTTGTAATAACCATAAACACCTCTTTGTTATTCTGCACTCATGCTCTATCTATAACCCTAATATTTCCTGTAATGTCTCAAATAATACCTTAATATCAATCGGTTTTGCAATATGTCCATTCATGCCCGCCTGCAATGCTTCCTGCCGATCTTCCTCAAATGCATTGGCTGACATTGCCACAATTGGAACATTTGCCAATTCCTTATTTTTTAACCTGCGAATCGCCTTGGTTGCCTCGTATCCATTCATTTCAGGCATCTGAATATCCATCAAAATCAGCTGGTAATATCCCGGTTCTGAGTTCTTTAACATCTCTACGGCAATCTGCCCATTATCGGCAATCTCCACCTGGAACCCTGCCTCAGTCAGAATCGCCTCCGCAATCTCCTGGTTCAGATCCAGATCCTCTGCCAGAAGAATACGACCAGTACGTGTAACAGCCATATCATTCTGTGATGACTTATTTTCTATCTGCCCCTGATTCAGTGTCTCCTGTAACGATTTCCTGATTTCTGAGAAAAACAGCGGTTTATTACAAAATGCAGCAACCCCAGCCTCTCTGGCATCTTTTTCCAGATCAGACCAGTCATAGGCAGACAAAAGAATAACTGGATTTTCTCCCGACAATTCCTCCTGAATCTGTCTGGTAAGAGCAATTCCATCCTGATCTGTCAACTTCTTGTCAATAACATAGAGACGGTAACCATCTCCCTGATTCTTAGCCTGCTGTGTTTTCCGCATTGCTTCCTGTGCGGATACCGCCCGGTCTGCATGCATTCCCATCCGCTTTAAAATACTGGCTACGCTGTCACAAGTAGTGGAATTACTATTGACAACCAATGCCTTGCAATTCTGATATTCCGGTAGAATCTGAGCTTCCTTTACCTCCGTATTCTGATGGAATGTGAAGGTCAGAGTCACCTCTGTTCCAACATCCTGTTCACTCTGAACCGCAATAGCCCCATTCATCAGTTCCACAATATTTTTGGTAATCGCCATACCCAGTCCGGTTCCCTGAATCTTATTAATTGTGGAATTCTGTTCCCTCTCAAATGGATCAAAAATACGGGCTACAAACTCCTCACTCATGCCAATTCCATTATCCCGGATATAGAACTCATACACTGCACTGTCTTTCTCATCTGCTGGTCGTTCCGTAACCCTTATATAGATTTTGCCATCTTCCGGAGTATATTTAATCGCATTGCTGAGCAGATTCAGCAATACTTGATTTAAGCGCAGTTCATCACAGTAGATATCTTCATTCCATACATCCACAATATCAACACAAAGCTCCAGCTGCTTCTTACGGGCATCTGCCTGTATAATATTGTACAAACCATGCATGATCTCAGATAAATTACAGGGTTTTTCATCTAATTGCATCTTGCCGCTCTCAATCCGGCTCATATCTAAAACATCATTAATCAAATTCAATAAATGATTTCCTGATGTCATAATTTTATTCAGATATCCTTCCACCTGCTCCCTGTTGTTAAGATGAGTCAATGCCAGCGTTGTAAAGCCCACAATAGCATTCATTGGGGTTCGGATATCATGAGACATATTGGACAGAAAAACACTCTTTGCCTTATTTGCCTTGTTAGCCTCCAGCAGTGCTTCTTCTAACATAGCATTCTGCTCCATTTCACTACGGATCTCTTCATCCACACTACGGAATCCAATGACAATGCCATGGTTTTCTTCCCATACACCAGTGCGCACTGCCCGCATCTGGTAGTATTTCAGCTCACCATCCCGGAAAATACGGTAATTCACATAATACAAACTTTTTTGTTCCAGTTTTTTTCTAAGATTATCCACAGAACAGGCAAGACGCAGCACTTCCTGGTCACTCTCCAGAACAAAAGCCTGAATATACTGTTCCATACTCTCTTGCAACATAATTTCTCCGTTAAAAATATTCTCCAGATGATAGCCGTCATCCACCCGCAGAGAATTACCTTTTCCGGTATCCAGATCAAAGAAACAGACTAGATTAAAATCAATACTCAGTGCCTCCACCAATTCTGTCTGTCTCTTTTCATGTTCCATCCGTTCCCTTTTTTCCCGCAATTTCTGGGTAGTACAATCCAATAGAAAACGCTGATAAAACAATTCCCCATTCTCCTGCAAGAGCTTCACATTACCCATCACATGCAGGATCTCCCCATTCTGATGCTTTACCCGATATTCAACATTGACATTGTCTCCCTCTTCCTTCAACTGCTTGATGCAAGAACGTAACTTCTCCTGATCTTCCTCTAAAACGGACGGCGCAATTATATAAAATCCTGCCTTCTCTAACTCTTCCCGGGACTCGTACCCCAGAATCCTTAATGCTGCCCTGTTCACGCTGATAATACGGGATCCATCCACCGTATGGCGCATCACACCACAATCCAGAGTAGTGAAAAGCCGCTCTAACGTAACATTTTTTTGTATAATTTCCTCTTCATATGCCCGTTCCTGGGAGATATCAATCCCCACTCCAACCGTTCCCATCACACTTCCATCCAGATCATATAATGGGGACTTATAGGTAGTCAGAATGCGTTCTCCCTGTCCGGTCTGAATAATTTCCTCACTGATACAGGTCTCCTGTTTACTCATGACTTTCTGTTCAGATTCAATACATGCCGGATCATCCTGCTCCACATCCCAGATATAGGCATGCCCACGCCCCTCCACCTGCTGCTTTTTCTTATTAACTGTACGACAGAAACTGTCGTTTACCTTTTCATGAATACCATCTTTGTCCTTGTACCAAACCAGAGATGGAATATTATTGATGGTTGCCTCTAAATACTGACTGGTCTGCCAGAATTCTTTTTCCTGCCGATACGACTGCTGCCATCTCTGGAAACGGAAGCGAATCTCCGCATCCGACATAGGCATTGTCCAGATATCGTTTATTTCTGACATCCATTCCGTGCACTGAGCAATTACTTCCCTGTTTGCCAATACAATCAACTGGCAGTCTGGTGTCTTATTCTCCACCAGTTCCTCCAGTGCCTCTAGCACATCCTGATTCTCCATATTGACCAAAATCACATCTGCCTCAGCTGCATACTTCGCATCTGGTCTGTCACTGCTAGAAAATGCATGACTAAAATGGTCAAGAGGAGCAATTCCCTTGACAAGTTCCCACACAGGATCCTCAGATCCAACAAAATAAAATTGAATATGGCAATGATACATATCTGTTCCTCCCTGTTCATACGTTCCTTATTCGTTCTTATGCGTTCCAAATGGATGCCATTGTCTCCAACAATAATGGTACATCCATAGGTTTCGTCAAGTGCGCATGCATACCGCTTTCGATGGACTTTCTTTTGTCACTTTCAAATGCATCCGCTGATAATGCGATAATGGGTATACTTGCCAATTCCCGGTTTTCCAGCCCGCGGATCGTTTCCGCCGCTTCCCGTCCATTCATGACAGGCATCTGAATATCCATCAGTATCAATCCAAATTCCCCTGGCTTTGAATTTTTTACTTTGTCTACCGCAATTTTCCCATTTTCAGCAATCTCTATATGGAATCCCAATCCTCCCAGAATTTCTGTCTCAATCTCCTGGTTAATTTCATTATCTTCTACCAAAAGAATCTTCTGACTCTTCAGACGGCTTATAATATTTTCAATACCAGTATCTGATGTCGATGGTCGTTCCTGAATTCGTAAACGCAGGGTAATCGTAAAGGTACTTCCCTCATCCAGCACACTATCTACCTGAATGTTTCCCCCCATCTGTTCCACAAAATTTTGGGCAATGGTTAGTCCCAGTCCCGTTCCATAAACTCCACTAAAGGTTGTATTCTTTTCCCGCTCAAAAGGCTCAAAAATATGTTCTAGAAAATCTTCTCTAATCCCAATACCATTATCTGCTACGATAAATTGATATTCCACATAACCATTCCTTGGTTCTGCTTCCGTGACACGCAGACTGACTCTCCCTCCATTTTCCGTATATTCCACTCCATTACTTGCCAGATGCAGCAGTGCCTGTCGCAACTTGTCCGAATCCGCATATACATCTGGGTGTTCCAGTTCTGAAGTATCCAGTTCAAAATAAATCTCTTTCTTTGTAGCATGAGACAGTACAGTATTTTGAATATCTTGCACGATATCTATTAAATTACACTCAACCTCTATAATATGTTCCTCATTGGCTTCTGTCCATGATATTTCCAATACTTTATCTATTAAGTCCAAAAGACTTCTGCCGGCAAAATCAATTTCTTTTAAATATTTGGATACCTGATCTCTATCATCAATATTCTTCTGTGCTAAAGTAGTATAACCGAACACGGCATTTAAAGGGGTTCTCATATCATGGGACATATTAGACAGAAAGGTGTTTTTCGCCCGTATCGCCAGATTAGCATTGTTCAATGCTTCCTCTAACATGGTTTTCTGTTCTAGTTCCTGCCGAATCTCGTCATCTACTAAACGGAATCCCATCACAATCTGAGAAACCTGATCTGAATCTCCTACATTAACAGTACGAAGCTGCAGAAAACGGATTTCCCCTTCACACAGAACACGGTAATTAAAGTAAAAAGTATCTTGTTTCTCCAAATGCTTCCGGATATAGTTTGGATCAATGCTGTCCGCAAAAATTTCTTTATCCTCTGGATATACCCATTCCTGAATATAATCCGACATAAACCAGGTGTAGCTGCGCGACTGGAATCTCTGCTCAAACTGTGATTCCGTACGGCTGCTGAAACGATATGGTAAAACCTGATCCGTATCCAGATCTGCATACAGAATCGTCTCATAATTCACACTGAGACCCTCAATAACTTCCAGACGGCGCAAATACTCTTGATTAATCAGCTTACGTTCTTTATCATATTCCTCAGTAAGCTGCTTAATCTTTTTCTCTTTCTGTTTCTGATCCCATAGTAATTTTGCCCGTTCCTCCATCTGACGTTCCCGCTTTTCTGTCTCGTCACTGAGAAACACATAAAAAATATCTCCCGATTCCTCGGTATGTACAAAATGCCCATAATCCTCAACCCAACGTATGGCACCGTCTTTTCTGGTAATCCGATATTCCACATAATCCAGATCATACTGGCTGTCTGCAATCTGCTCCCAGATACTTTGCTCCACCTCTTCCAGATCTTCTGGATACACCAGCCCCCGAAAAGAATAGCTGGTCAGCTCCATAAATTCCTGCAAGGTATCGCATTGGAATATCCGCTGTAATGCCTGATTCGCATAAATAATTTCCTCATTCCCATCTGCGCGGTAGATCAAAAAGCCTCCCGGCATCTCATCCATAAAACGGATCACTTCATACGCTGTCTGGAAATTTTGCACATTCAGACTGTCAGAAAAAGGCAGCTGCCCCCCATCTTCCATCAATTGTTCTATGGTAACATCATAGTCCTGCAGACTATATAACAGACCTAATATGGATTCAATTAAATGATGATTCATCTTTTGGTTACCCATATCATTTTCCTCCCCAATACTTACCATTTAATTTTATCATAAAAATTTCAGTCTGTCATTACCTCAGATACTTACTTATAAAATGCAAAATAGAATGCAATGATTCCAAAAACAATGCAGGCTATCCCCAGGAGTTTCAGTATTTTCAGACTTGGATCTATTGGGACGAAAGCCTCTTCCGGTTTGGACGGATTAATCCATATGAGATACTTTTCATCCAGCTCCGGCAAAGATGCCCCTTGCCAATCCGAACGCTCGGAAGGCTGATAACAATATTCTTTGCCATCATATGTATATTTCCATGTGATAGAATATACTTCTTCAAAACTATCCCATTCTACTTCAGTACACTGTGCCTGCACCGGATAAGTACAGTGTTCCCTTTTCCATCTCCCCTTATAATAGGCACACAGCAGAAGAATCAATCCTGCCACGATAAAAAAGGCACAAAGTAATGTCGGTAATATCTGATTATTATTGCGGATACCAGCCAAAAAAGGAACTCCTGCATAGGAAAGGGCGACGACCATAGTCCCTCCTCCACCTACCAGCAAAATCAGAAGCCCCCAGGAATTCCCTGTAATTCCTTGTGTTTTAATACCCAGCAATCCACAGCCAAAAAAAATAAATCCAATCAGTGCTAGTGCCATAAATGGCTGGTCTGTTCCAGCAAAATAAAAGATTCCTACCATAAGTGCCAGGAAAATGACAGTGCCTAAAATGGTTTTTGTTCGATCGCTCATATGTGTGTCCTCCTAGTGGGTTCCAGAATGAAATCGCTCTTATGATACGATTCCATCTTAGCATTGCACTGGCAGACGTGTCAAATTATCTGTTACACTTGCCAGTGCAACTGCAACACTGCCGGACGGCACATTACAGCCCGACCCATCCTGCATTATTCTTTCACCACAGTCTCCAATTCCGAGCCGTCCAAAAAATAAAAATGCAGAAACCCGCCACCGTGGACTTCCACACTCCCTAAGACCATATTCACGATTTCCTCACAGACCATATCAAGCAATGGCTACATGGTCAGTTCCATCAACAACATTTTTTTATTATTTTCATATAAAATCATCTATATTATACCTCATCTGATTCAGCAAACAAATCCTCTAAAAACTGCTCCACATCAAAACTTTCAGTTTCCGCCGATTTTGCTACCAACGCAATCCAATGTTTCATTCTATTTTGAAAATCCGCATTAACTACATGCCATGTAGCAGTTAATGTCTGACCATCTATTGTCATAACTATTTCTTCAACCCTGTCTTTACTTGCTGCCAGTTGACCATATTTTTTCGGTAAATGCTGGTATAAACGTCCATTTACTTCAAAATCTATTTTCCCACCAGCCGAAAACGGATCTCTCATAGATGATGACACTACACCATGATTAGCTACTAACCACAATGTAAATCGTTCATATTTGTTAGGACTATTGCTAAATAATTCTGGAAACAGTGCAAAACCCTGAGCAATTAATTCTTCTCGCTCCGATTTAGAAAGTGTTTTCCACATACGAATCTTAGCAGGAGTTTCGCCCGCAGTTGCATCTTCCCCATTTACCCACCACAAAGATTCGCCTGGCTTTAATATGGAACGGAAATATTTAACTACTGGGTCAATAGGATTGTCCAATTTCCGCATTTCATCATATGAGATACCCATCTTATCAAAGATCGTATCCCCTTTTTCCAGTTCCATATCAATTTTGTATCTGGGACTATGCGTAACCGCAATGTCACATAAGCAATCCTCATATCGACGAGTTTTAAACTCTACTGGTTTATGTAACTTTCCAAACAAAATAAAAATGTGTTCAACATCTTCAACTCTCGTTCCCTCTGCAACACTTCCACCTATCATCGTCCATTTATCGTCTTTTGTGGACTTTACCTCTACACCATAATATTTTGCGGCAACAATATCTGGAAATCGCTGACCACTGATAATTTCTATTGTGTTTTCAAATTTTGTACCCTTCGCTGCAATATCTAATGCCAATTTTACTTCTGGCTCTAACTTTTGTGCCCCTTTGGATAAGTAATACTCTGGCTCTGCTTTTGCCTTATCATTCATATACTTACACATTGTATTGCACAACATTTCAAATTCTTCTAACGATGGTTCCCTGTTCGTTGATATTATCACTTCTTTTCCTCCCCAAAATATAACTTCCAGTTTTCCTCAAGACGTTTCGCTATATGGTAGCCCAACAATGGCGGTACGGCATTACCAATAATTTTATATGCCTCCGACCCAGATACTGACTTATTTCCATTCAGTGCCGGAATAACAAATTGATATTCATCTGGAAATGTCTGTATTCTTGCACATTCACGAACACTTAATCTACGTTCATTTAATCCTTGTTTTAATTCGGTTTTATGTTTGCCTCCATGTTCCTTTGACAACCTTCTAAACTCAATATTACCATGATGTTCTGAGCGAATCGTTGGAGCAAGACCATCTAACCGAACCTCCTGCTGACCTTGGCAATGTTTCCCCATATATTTTGCCTTAGAATATTTCTGTTGGCTAATATCTGTTGATTGTTCAGGTTCTACCAAATCCTCTAATGCTTGTTTCACCGTAACAAATTTTTTCATATGTTCTTGTTTTTCTTCTGTGTCAAGATAATGTGTTTTAATTGGATATGGTGTATACTGCCCTGATATTTCCTCTTTGGACAATTCTTCTAATGCTTCTGGGGTAAGTGCTGATTTTTTTAGTCCATAAAAAATCACACGTTCCCTTCCTTGTGGAACACCATAATTCCCAGCATTCAACACTTTTGCCGGAACCACAATATACCCACCATTGCACACAGATGCAAAATCTCGTTCTATCACTTCTTTCGCATCTGTCAAATTGGTTAGCCCCTTTACATTCTCAGCAACAAATACTTTGGGTTTTGTAATAGATATAACCTCACGCATCCACATATACAACTGCCCTCTATTCTCAATAGTTGGCTCTTCATCAGAAATTTTCTTCCCATCATGTCCTGTTGTAGACTCAAATCCCATTCTTTTTCCCGAAACAGAAAAATCTTGACATGGAAACCCACCAATTATCACATCTATATTTTTAGGAAATATATTTATTTTATTTTCTTTTTGTAATTTTACCAAATCTACAATACTATCAAGGTAGTAATTTTCAGGTTCTATCCCTTTACCAGAAAAATAATTCGTCCATGTAGCTTTTGCTTCTGGTTTTATGTCATTGGCAAACACCGTATGAAAAGATGTTTTTCCTAAATGGCTCCATCTTGCATCAACTCTATCGACAGACCAAGAGGGATTAAGTTCAGTATTGATAGATGCAGTCAACACATTAAAATCTCCTTCAAATCCCAAATCAATGCCTCCACATCCCGAGAACAATGATAGTACCCTCAACTGATTTACTGCCTCTACCTTTTTCCCAGCCTTAAGTCTCTCTGGTTTTTTAGCATCAAACGGAATAAGCCATACTCCGCTTTCCTTGATTGCACCATTTATCCTTTTTTCATTACATAAAATTTGCACTCTACGAGTTGTTATATTCCAACGCTCTGCAGTTTCTATAGCTGTTAAATATCCACGCATAATAACTCTCTCCTTTTATATGTATATTCTATTCGTTTTGACGAATTATTGCAATGATTATTTACATTTTTCCCCAGATATACTACCTGCTTTATACTGGTTCGCTGTTCACAATCTGCTACAACGGCAGACTATCCTTCAAACACAGCGCTCCCCACCCCGCCGTAATATCCGGCAGCTGCAGCTGCCCCGGCAGCCTTCTGGCCCCATTTATCAGATACGCCTTCACTTTCTCCCCATACAGATAGGGATCATTTCCCCGAACAATCCCCCACTCCATCATTAACGCCGCCGATCCTGTCACAAAAGGGGCTGCCATAGAGGTTCCTGTATGGTAGGTATAACCGCCCCCCGGCGCAGGACAATTAATGTCTACTCCCGGCGCCACCAGATCAATCCCCAGCCTGCCATCTGCTGTTCTGCCTCTGCCCGAAAAAGGCGCCACTGCATTAGTAGCGGCATCATAGGCACCAACAGATATCACTTTGTAAGTGGTGGAAGGAATGGTCATGGTAGTTTCTACTGCGGGACGAACGAATCCGGTAGAACTGCCCACCACCTCTGATCCGGACATCCACAGCTCCACCCTTCCATCTCGTATTAGCACTGGTTCCATTACAATGGTCCAAACACCAGATTCCACAGATCCATTGTTTCTGGGATTCAAGCGGATATAAACTTCCTGAATCAGACGATATGGCGACGGCTCTCCATAATAAAGCTGTACAGTACCATTCACACTTCTCCCCGGCATATCCGGCACCCGATAACGCTGTCCAGATGGCGATACCACAGACATCTGGATCTGATCCACATACTGTTTCCAGATCTGAACCGTAAATCCCAGTTCTCCCTCCGCCACCGCAAATTGAATTTCTTCTTCCTGCTGCTGTCGTAAGTCTGCTGCTGCATGATGCCGTCTGTCTCCCTCATTTCCTGTGGCAATCACAATAACATTTTTCCAGACTCCATTTAATTCT
>CAYPEW010000028.1:0-44276 GCA_964409845.1 uncultured Jutongia sp. | reverse complement strand
AATCCACGATAACTTTTGTTCTGGACCAATCTCATCATAATCCGTATTGATAGGTATCCAACAATTGCAGCAATTACTGTTGCAACCATACAGGGAATAAGATCAGATTGCTGTAGGGACATTTTTCCCACATCCTTTAATTCCAGGACAACCGCTCCCATTACTGCCGGAATAGACATAATAAAGGAATACTTCACCGCAAAACGCTTTTCAAATCCACAAAGAAGACATGCAGTAATCGTCGTTCCTGACCGTGACAACCCTGGCATGGTAGCCAGTCCCTGGGCGATGCCAATCAGACCTGCATCAGAATATTTAGCTTCTCTAGGCCGTTTTTCCCCCGGATCTACCAGATCTGCGATAGTAAGAAAAATCGCTGTAATCAACAAACAGATCCCCGGTACAATAATGAAGGAAGATGCCATCTCCACAGTATCTTTAACCAGCACCCCAATAATTCCGGTTGGTATAGTAGAAACAATAACCATCATAACGAATTTCCGATAGGAACTGCGTATAATACGATGATATTTTCCCTGACCACCCACCAGCCGTCCTATCCAGGTTACAATATTATAGAACACATCTCCAATGATATGAAATCCCTCCAGAATCATCCGTTTAATATCACCCCAGAATGCAATAAAAATAGCAACTAAGGTTCCCAGATGCAGCATGATATCAAAAAACATGCCTCCACTTTCCAGATCCACATTCATAATCTCCTTGATAATCGCCAGATGACCAGAACTGCTAATTGGCAAAAACTCTGCCAGTCCCTGAACAATCCCCAATATTACAGCTTTCCACATTGGCATATCTCTATTCTCCCCTCTTTGGTATTCTATTTAGTTCAAAAATCTCTCTGTCTGCAAGTAGACAAAGATTCATGATTATGACCCTGCGTTCATGATAATACATTCATTATAGTATGATTTGACCACAAATGCAAACCCATGTTCTCATTTTCCCTAAATAGCTGATCCATACCGAACAGCAATACCGTATATTGGTGCGCAAATCAAATATATTATAGAAAACAAAATCAGTTTCCTATAATCAATTGACGGCACAAAAAGCATGTGCCTTTTATCACAACAAGTTATGATACATACTTAGCTTTCAGAACAAAGCGTAAGTCCTGCAGAATGATTCACAGGACTTATTGGCAGAATCGTCATATTATGAAAAAAATTTTTTGTGGTTCATGGCCATAGTTTAGAAGTCAAATACCCCGCAGCAAGCTACGGGATTGAAAAAAACAACAAATAGGAATCCTCATCATAGGCATATTCATAAGATACGCTGGTATTATAAGGAATATAATCTTTATAGCATTCTTCAATATTACGGCTCTGAATCAAATCCCGATATGCTTTCTGATATGCCTTTTTACCAGCAAATTGCAGTTCAATACGGGCATGAAGATTCTTCTTTAACCGTGAGGAAAGATACTGCCTGATTTTCTTTTTGTCATAGGACTGAAAATAGCAGCCCTTTTTATAATAATAGCTCATGGTTTCATCCTGACATTCCGGATAAGTAAATAAAGTATTCTCTCTAGTCTGATAATCCATATATTCGTCAATTTTATGCGAATTTAAAAATGGATCATCTGCAGTCATAAAATAACGGTAATTCACATATGTTTCCCGGGCGGCATCCCGGGAATCCCCCCAAGTCACATCCATCCAATAATACTGATCCTTCAAACGCAATAGATTCCAGGAATGAGGAATTTTCGTACCACCCTGTTCTACGGAAAAACCATTGACCGTCGTACAGGCAATCCCCATCCGCTTGCACAAATACTGGAATGTCTTGGCATACCCGCTGCAAACAGATTTCTGATACAACAATACACTCCGGATATCCTGGTCATATTGAGAATTTTCCACATATTCTGTATGATCAATAATATAATCATACATCGCCTTGATTTGCTTATATTTCCCCTTCTTTTCCGAAATTTCCTGCACAATTTTGTCTGCCTGTTCCTTTAGATCCTCTGCTTCCTGCTCCTGATTGGCATCTTTTTCAAAAACGAGATAATATGCCTGATCACTATAGATTTTTGTCTGATACTGAAGGCACCAGAAATATTCCGGACAATCATAGGTAAAAGCATACATAATACGTTTTAATATCTCCGGCGTGTAATCATTCCCGATATAGAATTCATCCTGACTATGGGACACTCCATATAATATGGCACGATATGCCGTCCGTTCCTGCTCTGTCAGCTGATCATAATAAAAGGTATATCCCTCTGGTGCCTGTTCCTGCAATTCCCGTTCCATAGGGAGCGATACTATCCCCAAAAAATCCGGAACATGTCGCATTCCATAGGAAATACCAAAACCAATACCAAATACCAGCAGCCATACCAGCAAATTTCGTAATTTTTTCATTACCAGAAAAACTCCCTATTCTATTTGATCTCAACATCATATATTCATTATATACGATTTCGCAAAAAGAGGCCGGTTATTGGTATCTCTGCATACGGATACTGACCTGTATGGAATCTTCTACCGCTTCTGCAAAAACATCTTCATCCGACCGCTTTCCAGCAACTTTACCATAATGGATCGGAATGGCTGCCTGTGGATGTATGGTATTAATATAATCAGCTGCCTGTCTGGCATTCATAGTAAACATACCTCCAATAGGAACCAAGGCAATATCCGTAATCACTTGCTCATTCTCCGAATGATGATCTGTATCCCCCGCCACAAATATACGAACACCATCCATGGTAATCAAATATCCCAGCCAACCTGCCTTTTTGAAATGGAATGGCTTATGGAGATTGTACGCTGCAATTGCCTCAACATCTAAGTCCCTGATTTGACGTGTCTGCCCGGCACGCATCCAAATACAATTGTTGGTAGATAATCCTGCCTTGGCAATTATATTTTTATTGATTTTCTCCGGCAATACCAGAATAGTATCCTGTTTCGAAATTTTCTGGATATCTTTCGGAGAAAAATGATCAAAATGATCATGGGTAATAAAAATCACATCTGCATCATGACTTTCCTCTATAATTTCATAAGGATCAAAATAAATAACCTGACTCCCTGTATTAACACAGATACTGCTATGGAATAGCACAGCAATATTCTCTACCATTTCTGCCACAGTACTCATCATAAACCTTCCCCCTGTTTTTTGACTTCGCAAGAATAACCCGGTTTCATCCGAAACCAGGTTATGGTTATTTATAGTATCGACAAACAATGTCTATATTGTATTTAGTCGGAGCTATCCATGCCCTAAACCCCATTGCTTAAAACTCGGTAACTCCTTTTGATAAAACTATCATAGCAAATAAATGTGAACAAATCATGACAGGAAAATAAATTTTTTTTAATCTTTTACTTATCCCTGACATTGCCTATATAGTTCTGTTTTTAGTATACCTTATGATACACATTCCACATGATTTTGTCTTGCCTCTCCGGAAATTATAAGTTCTCTTTAATCTCCTCCAGAACCTGCTGATAATGTGCTCCTTCCAAACCAAAATCCATAGCCCGATAAGTCCAGGCGGCACGGCCAATTCCATATTCCTCAAATACCGCATGAATTGCCTGATACCATTTGACGGTATCTTCTGGCTCTGCCAAATCAATCACACCATATTCTCCACAATATAATGCCACATCCCGTTCCTTTGCTACCTGCACTGCTTCTTCAAATATCTTACGGAAAAAATCAGATCCAAAAGTCTGTTCCATATTTTCTACTTTTGGCATCTCACCAAAGGCATCGCCAAATACAGCATCCAGCGTATCATAATAAGTCTGATAACTCTGGTCATAAGCAAAACGGAAATCCGGTTTCATCTCTGCCACCCAGCCGGCTCCCTGATGGGTAAAGACCAAAGGATCGTAGCAATGAAAATTATAAATAATATGATTATCCTGCGGCATCGGCAAATCTTTCACGGCACGGACATTATTATTCCAATACCCGCCTACCAGAATATCAATATCAGGAACCAGTGCACGAATCCGCTGAATACAAGTATCAGAAATCCGATTCCATACCTCACCATAGGACTGATCCGTCACTTCATTGAGAAGTTCAAACGCCAGTCTGCCCTTATATTGTCCATATCTTCTGGCAAACTCCTCCCACAGACGATAAAAACGCTCCTGATACTCTGGACTGGTAAAGAATCCCTCTTCCTGCTCTCCAACATCAAAGGAATAACCTGCCGTTTTATGCAGATCCAAAATCATGTTGAGTCCATACTCTCCACACCAGTCCAAAATTCTCTGAATATATGCAAAACCTTCTTCCCGATATCCCCCCTGCTCATCTTCCACCAAGTTATAATCCACAGGAACCCGGACATGATCAATGCCCCAGGTAGCTAAATCTGCAATATCTTCTTTCACGATAAAGGATTCATAACGTTCTGTACTATGATCGCACTGGGAAAACCATCCGCCCAAATTGATTCCTTTCTGATAACCCATCCACTGTTTCATAACATCCTCCTTTCCTCGCCAGGTCTCTTAACCAATGGCACACCTCGACTTGCCGGATCCTAAAATGCAAAAGCACGCTGGTCGCATGATGAATCTACCAAACAAGTCTTTTTTCGTTCAACTGTAGTCATAGCATAGCAAAGAACAGATTAATATGATATAATAATTCCGATATTTTTATCATATATCTGACTATAATTCATAAATCCGCTCCATTTGGTTTTGGTGTCGATTGTATCCTGAAAAGGCTTTTGACACCCAGACCAATCATCCTACACCCTAACCAATCATCTGATAGGAGGCTAAAATACCATGAATCAAGAACTAAACAAATTATTATTACGCCAACGGGAAGAAGAACACTACCATATTCCCATGGAAAAAGAATTCCATTTCTACCGCAGCATTGCCCAGGGAGATCTCTCCATACTGGATGGGGATATGATGGTTGACCCCACCGAAGGTATGGGCGTTCTATCTTATCATCCCCTCCGTAATCAAAAATATCATTTGATTATTCTGATTGCTATGGTAACGCGGTTTTGTATTGAAGAAGGCTTACCTCATGAAGAAGGATACACCATGAGTGATTTCTATATCCAGCAGATTGATCAGGCTATGGATTCCCAAACCCTGTCACAGATTAAACAGGAAGTCATTACAGAATTTACCAAATCCATGCATAGCCTCAGCCGTAGACGTCCTACCTCCCTGCCTGTTATACAGGCAATGGATTATATCGACCAGCATCTGACTTCTCCACTGACAGTCCGTGAAATTGCAGATGCCGTCTCCTGTCATCCGGATTATTTATCCCGGCTATTTAAAAAAGAAACCGGTATGCCTCTAAGCCGATTTCTTTTAGAACAAAAATGTCATTGCGCCCGCTATATGTTGGAAAACAGCACCGCCACCTGTACCGACATTGCTACATTCCTAAGTTTTTCCTCTTGCAGCCATTTTATTCAACGTTTTCGACAGATCGAGGGTATGACCCCGGAAGAATACCGCCAGTCTAAAATCCGAAATAGATTCAACGGATATCACGATATTCCTTGATTTTTTCTATCATTCGAACTGCCCGCACATTCTTTTCCACATCATGAACACGAACCATATCCCATCCATGTAAAGAGGCTAGCACAGAAGTAACCATGGTTCCCTCCTCCCGCTGATCCACCGGAAGATCCAACGTCAACCCAATCACTGACTTCCGGGATGCCGCCAATAGAAGCGGCAGTTCAAACTGCTTCATTCGATCCAGATGCGCCAATACCTCCAGATTATTTTCATAACTTTTCCCAAAACCAATCCCTGGATCCAGAATCACCTGATCGCTGACAATTCCTGCTTCCCTGGCAATTTCCAGAGACCGACGCAAATCCTGCTCCATCTCCTCCAGAAAATTCCGGTAAGCTGCTTCTGGACGATTATGCATGATACAAACTGGTTTCTCATGTTTTGCCACAATCTGCGCCAGCGTTCCACAGTCCCATACCGATGCCTGTCCCTCTGGTGCGAACAGCTGGTCATAGCGCAATCCCCAGATATCATTTGCCAGATCTGCTCCGGCAGACAGCGCAGCATCCATTACCGGAGCTTTATAGGTATCAATAGAAACCGGAATGTCGAAACGCTCTTTTACCAACCGGATCACATCCGTTACTCTGCTGATTTCCTCCTCGATACTGATTTTCTGATAACCTGGTCTGGTGGACTCTCCACCCACATCAATGATGTCAGCCCCTTGTTCTATCATTTCTTCTACATGATGTAAAGCCTGATCAGTATCCCGAAACCGTCCCCCATCTGAAAAGGAATCCGGTGTTACATTCAGAATCCCCATGATGTAAACATGGTTTCCCTGAAAATCAAACTCTTTCGTTCCTATACGCATTTTATGTCCTCCGTTCGATTTATGATCCGTTCCCATTCACACTGCCAGTTAGGATTATTTCCCTGCAATCACGGAATATTTGTTACACCAGATGATTTTATGATACCTTTCGCTGTGCCTCTCCCCGAAACCGTCTCAGAAACAAGATATACGCAACACACAACGCAAATGCTGTCACAATCCAGCTGACGGGATATACCAACATAAGTGTATGAAATCCCTGCGATGCCCGAAAAACCGTATACACCCAGGTAATACGAATACCACATACCCCTACAAAAGAAATAATTGCCGGTACCAATGAAAAACCGTAACCACGCATAGCACCAGAAGTAATTTCCATAACTACATTAACCACTTCTGCGAATAAAATATAGCGCAGACGAATCATACCAATGGAGGTAACCACCGGATCCCGATTAAACAATCCCAACAATGGTCTCCCAAATACGATAAGCAATCCGGAAACAACTACTGTAATCGCTAAGTCCAAAAATAAACTGACTTTTGCCACCTTACGGCACCGGTCTACATTGCCCGCTCCATAATTTTGCCCCACAAAAGTAGTACATGCCTGCCCAAAAGAATTAACCACATAATAGGCAAATATTTCAATATTAAAAGCTGCGGAAGATGCTGCCATTACGTCTGATCCCAGACGGTTAATAGCAGACTGGATACACAAATTAGAAATCGAAAAAACCATCCCCTGTAGTCCTGCCGGTAAACCGATCCGAACCATAGCAGCCAAAACCTGCCCATCGATCCGCAACTCTCCCACCTGTAAACGAATATGATCCTTTCTATGGCATAAGAGATAAAATAACATGGCAGAACTAATCAAATTGGAAACTACCGTTGCAGTAGCCACACCATCTACTGTCATTCCCAGCACGCAAACAAAAAATAGATTTAATGCCACATTAATTACACCGGAAGTTATCAGACATATCAAAGGTGTCCTGGTATCCCCCTGGCTACGGAAAATAGCCGATTCAAAGTTATACAGAAAAATAACCGGAAGGCCCAGCAGGTATACTCTCAAATACAGCAAGGATAAGGGAAATACATCATCTGGAACCGATAATAAATGAAGTAAATATGGGGCTATCAGTTCTCCCAGAATAGTCAGAAAGAAACCGCTGAGTACCGCAAACACCACGGAGGTATGTACCGCTTTATGGACACCATCACTATTTTTCTGCCCAGTAAAACGAGAAATTACCACATTAGCACCCAGGGCGATTCCCACAAAAGCATTTACCAGCAAACCAATAACCGGACTGTTACTTCCTACTGCAGCCATGGCGTTTTTTCCGGCATACTGACCAATTACCGCCACATCTGCTGCATTGAATAATTGCTGCAAAATTCCGGTAGCCGCTAACGGCAGGGCAAATTTCAGAATCTTATCTGTCAGACTGCCCTGAAGCATATCCATATTCTCTGTCTTTGTACCCATTACAACTTCTAACCTCTTTTCTGTAAATCAAAATATTCATAAACCTCATGTAAAAACGACAAAGAACCAAACACCAGAACCCGCTCTGGTTCCTGCACTGCCAGATCCAACGCTTCCTCTACGGAGCTACATGCCTGTACCGCCTGCTCCAATATCCTTTGTCCAGATTCATATTTCCGCTGTCCCTTGCCTTTATTTCCCCTTTCGTCTAAAAACTTCGCCTCTGATCCAGAGGCATATTCCTGCTGCTCTTTAAGCTTTTCCACTGTTTCAGCAAGAGCTTTTGCCTCCAGCCCACGATCACCAGGCGGCTTAACCGTATAAATCCGCTTGGCCAACGGCAACATTTCCTCTGCTATTTGCATATAATCTTTATCCCGAAATACACCAAAAATATAGCTAAAAGCTTCCCCCTGAAAGTATATTTCCAGAGATCGTCTCAGCTCCACTGCCGCCTGCGGATTGTGTGCCCCATCCACCAACACATAAGGATGCTCACTGACACATTCAAATCTGCCCTGTACACGACTGACTGCAAGCCCATTCTGTATGGTGTGATCCTGGATTTTGGGGTATCCAATTTTCCGCAATATCTGTGCCGCCTCTATTGCCGTAAGCGCATTTTCAATCTGATAGCTTCCCCGTTGATGGACATGAAATTTGGCTCCCTGATAACAGAAACTTGTCTTCTCCATATCATACTGTATCTGTCCCACTTTTTGTACATCAGCAACATACAATGGGATTCCCATTTCCTGACAAACATTTTGCAATACAATATCCACAAATTTGTCCTGTTTTACGGACACTGCCATACTGCCAGGTTTCAAGATTCCTGCCTTTTCTGTCGCAATTTCTTCTACAGTCTCGCCCAGAAACGCTGTATGATCCAGACTTATATGGGAAAAAACGCAAAGCTTTGGTTCCGCAATAATATTCGTTGCGTCCATTCTGCCTCCCATACCACATTCCACAATTGCCACATCTACTTTCCACTGTTTCATTGCCATCAATGCCATAACCGTTTCGATTTCAAAAGCAGTTGGCGACATCTTCTCCTGGTTCTCCATCTTTTCTGCCAGGTTCCGTAAATTGGTCAATATCTCTGCTGTCTCCTGCTCTGAGATATATTCTGTTGTGATCTCATTGACCTGTTCTGCCTGTCCTCCATTCCATGGAGATTCTCCCATCGACACAGATGTTTTCGGATAAATTCTTTGGATTCTCTCCCGATATTCCAGCAATGTGGGGGACACATACCGCCCCACAGTATAGCCTGACAATGCTAAAATATTACCCAAATAGGAACCAATAGATCCTTTTCCATTGGTTCCTGCAATATGTATTATTGAAAGTGTCCGATCTGGATTTCCTGCCAACTCACATAATTTCCGTACCGGCTCTAACGAATAATCGCTTCCCTTATTTTTTTGTAATGCGGTAATATAATGAAGTGCTTCCCAATAATTCATAATTATTTCTGTCCCTATTCATTTTTTAACGACTCCATTAATTCTTTGCCATAGGAAGAACTAAAATGATCATAAACCTTTTCTGTTGCCTTCTTAAATTCCTCCAGATCAGGATAGGTAATATTCATACCCTTCTTCTGCAGCTTCCCAATATATTCCTGGGTCTGCTCCTGTATCATCTGCCGGTTATGTAACTGTGCTTCAATGGCAGATGCCTGCAAAATCAGCTGATCTTCCCTGGATAATTCCTGCCATAAATCATAACGAATTACAAAAGGCATTGCATCATAACTGTGATTGGTAATTGCCAGGTTTTTCTGAACCTTATATAATTTATGGTTATAAATGACAGGAATTGGATTTTCCTGTGCATCATACTCTCCTGTTTTCAAAGCATCATATAATTGGGTGAATTCCAGAACAGAAGGCTCTGCGCCCAAAGCAGATAATGTTTCCATCACAATCTGGTTATCCGGCGTACGAATCTTTAATCCATTCATATCTGCCACAGACTGAATTGGTCCAACCTTCTCAGAAGTAGTTACACAACGGAAACCATTATCAAAATGAGCTAGTACTTTAATATTATGTTCTTCTAACTCTTTCTCGATCTCCTGCTGCTTTTTCCCATCAATAAAATCCCATGCTTCTTCATAATCAGAAAATAAAAACGGAAATGCTGACACACCCACATTATGAACATATCCCGCAAAATTACCAGCACTGGATACGGTCATATCCACTGTACTGGAAATAACCCCTTGAATCAGCTCTGCATCCGAACCTAACTCCCCATTTGCATGGAGTTCCACTTGAATTCTGCCCTGTGTCTGTTCCTCCACCTGCTCCTTAAATAAAGCAGCAGACTGCACACGTGGATCAGATTCACTTGTAGAAAAACCAATCTTTAATACCACCTGATCTTTGCTTTCTGGTGGATCGGTCTGCTCTACCTGACTAGATGCCTGACTATCATCCCCATTTTTAGAAAGATTTGTTTTCTTCTCCCCACATGCTGTCAGCGAAAATACCATACAGCATACCAATAGCACCGCCAATAACCGTTTTTTCATTCCGTCTTCCTCCATCTATTCTATCAAAGCATAATTTTTCCACTTTCTCTATATATTATCACATATTTTTCTCCATGAAACAAGCATCTTTTCTTTAATAAAGCAAAAAAGGACCAGTCGATGCTCCCACACACCTATCAACCGGTCCCCTATCTAAGCAAAATCTTTGATATTCGTTCACACGATGCCACAATCTCTATTTAATAATACGTACCTTCAGCACTCCCTCAATAGCAGCCAGCTTATCTGCCAGTGCCTGACTGGATGCAGAATCAATATCAAATACCGCATAAGAATAATCTCCACGGCTCTTATTTGTCATATGGTCAATATTAATTCCTTCAGAAGAAAATACATTGGTAAACTGTGTCAACATCTTTGGTATATTCTTATGTGCCACTGTAATACGTCCTGCCGTGCCACATACACCTGCATCACAAGCCGGATAGTTAACAGAATTACGGATATTTCCGTTTTCCATGAATTCACGGATTTCATCCACTGCCATTACCGCACAGTTATCCTCTGACTCGGCAGTTGATGCACCCAGATGCGGTGTTGCAATAACATTTGGCATCTTCATCACTGCTGGATTCGGGAAATCGGTAACATAGCGGCGAACCTTGCCGGACTCTAATGCTGCTTTCATATCCGTATCATTAACCAACAGATCTCTGGCATAGTTTAAGATAACTACGCCTTCTTTCATTTTATCGAAAGCTTCCGCATTCAGCATCCCTTCCGTATCCGGTGTATATGGTACATGCACAGTAATATAATCACATGTCTCATAGATCTCATCATAAGTTTTAACCACGGTAACATCCCGGTTCATGGTCAAGGCATTTTTTACAGACAGATAAGGATCCACGCCATATACTTCCATACCCAGACGGTTCGCTACGTTTGCCACCAATACACCGATGGCACCCAAACCGATGACACCCAGCTTCTTGCCCTTTAACTCGCCACCGGCAAAATTTTTCTTTGCCTTTTCCATGGACTTGGCAATATCCGCATCATCTGCATTCTCCTGCACCCACTGAATACCGCCTACAATATCCCGGGCTGCCAAAAGCATACCGGAGATCAGCAGTTCCTTAACACCATTGGCATTGGCACCCGGTGTATTGAATACCACAATTCCCTGGTCTGCGCATTTATCCAATGGAATATTATTCACACCGGCACCAGCTCTGGCAATGGCACACAGATTTTCAGAAAACTCCATATCATGCATGGAAGCACTGCGCACCAGCACCGCCTCTGCTTCTGCCATATCCTCTGTCTGTACATAGTCCTCTGTAAAATTATCCAGTCCAATCCCTGCGATGGGATTTAAGCATGTATACTTAACCATTATGCGTTTTCCTCCTCAAATTTCTTCATAA
Source organism: uncultured Jutongia sp. (assembly GCA_964409845.1). GTDB lineage: Bacteria > Bacillota > Clostridia > Lachnospirales > Lachnospiraceae > Butyribacter. Next base: position 32,479 of record CAYPEW010000028.1, on the reverse strand, counting down.
ATGCCACTAACTTCTCCACGCCCTCAATTGGCATAGCATTGTAGATGCTGGCTCTCATACCACCTACGGTACGATGTCCTTTTAAGTTAACAAATCCAGCCTCTGCTGCTTCCTTTACAAACTTTGCATCCAAATCATCATTTCCAGTAACAAATGGCACATTCATCAGAGAACGGGAAGCTGGCTCCACAGTTCCCTGGAACATCTTACTCTGATCCAGGAAATCATACAGGATCTTTGCCTTAGCTTCGTTATGTTTCTTCATTGCCTCTAGGCCGCCCATCTTTTTGATCCACTGAAATACCTTACCACAGATATAAATGCCATATGCTGGAGGTGTATTATACAGAGAATCTGCATCTGCATGGGTCTTGTACTGTAACATAGTCGGTGTTCCTTCCAGGACATCCTCAGTAATCAGATCTTCTCGAATGATAACAATAACCACACCGGCTGGACCGATATTCTTCTGGACACCACCGTAGATTACACCATACTTCGTCACATCTACCGGCTCAGATAAAAAGCAGGAAGATACATCTGCTACCAGTATCTTACCCTTGGTATTTGGCAGTTCCTTATACTTAGTACCATAAATTGTATTGTTCTCACAGATGTATACATAATCAGCGTCCTCGGAAATCGGTAAATCCGAACAATCCGGGATATAGGAAAATGTTTTGTCCTCAGAAGAAGCAATCTTGTTCGCCTTACCAAACTTGGAAGCCTCCTGCCATGCCTTCTTTGCCCACTGGCCTGTCACGATATAATCCGCTACACCGTTTTTCATCAGGTTCATTGGAATCATAGCAAACTGCTGCGACGCTCCACCCTGCAAAAACAGTACCTTGTAGTTATCTGGAATATTCATCAGATCCCTCAGATCCTGTTCTGCAGTCTTGATAATGTTATCATATACCTTGGAACGGTGGCTCATCTCCATAACGGACATACCGCTTCCCTGGTAATCCAACATCTCATCTGCTGCCTCCTGCAGTACCTCTTCCGGCAACACTGCCGGACCTGCTGAAAAATTATACACTCTGCTCATCTTGTTTCTGCCTCCTTCATGTATCGGTTGTCAGATCATCCTGCAACCTTGGTTTAAGGAATCAGAGGGGATATATAATCATCCCGTCTAACCCATGTTCACAATATATTATCAATATTCAATAGGAAAAACGCTGTCTTTGCGTTCTACCTAGAGTTACGAAAGTAACCTCTTGTTGATTTAGTTTCACTTAGCGAGGTGCTATGTGCCAGTGGCACATGTTAAGCACCGACCGAAGCGAAGCGTAGACCTTTTATTGAGCTTAGTAAAAACTTCAAGTCTTATTTTCTTTCAAATCCTTTTCATCAAAGCACTCTTCAATATCGGTACCTGGCGCAACCATTGGGAATACTTTATCATCACTCTCAATCACACACTCAATAACTACCGGCCCATCTGCCGCCAGTGCCTTTCGCAATACCGGTTCAAATTCTTCCTTGGAAGTAACACGGTATGCCTGTGCTCCCAATGCCTCAGACAGTTTTACATAATCCACCTGGTCATTTAATACAGTATGGGAATATCGCTTGCCATAGAACAAGGTCTGCCACTGACGTACCATTCCCAGCACATGGTTATTGAAAATAATTTCAATAATCGGAATCTGATGCCTGCTTGCTGTGGCCAATTCATTCATATTCATTCGGAAACAGCCATCTCCGGCAATATTGATAACCGTCTTATCCGGACATCCGGTCTTGGCTCCAATAGACGCTCCCAGACCATATCCCATGGTTCCCAGACCACCGGAAGTAATCAAGGTTCTCGGTTTCAGATAATCATAATACTGGGCTGCCCACATCTGATGCTGTCCTACCTCGGTGCAGATAACCGTATCATCATCTGTGATTGCATTGATCTGCTCCATAATGTAAGGACCTGTCAAACCAGACTGGTCATAGGTCATCGGCAGGGCATCCTTCCGTGCCAATACTTTGTCAATCCACTCCTTGTGATACATCTGCTCCATTCGGGCATTGATAATATCCAATACTGACTTGATATCACCGATAATACTCATGTCAACGATAACGTTTTTATTAATCTCTGCCTCGTCCACATCAATTTGTATAATCGTTGCATTCTTGGCAAAATTCTCAGAATTACCAGTAACCACACGATCGGAAAAACGAGATCCAATAACTACCAGTGTATCACACTCGGATACACTTAAATTGGCGGTCTTGGTGCCATGCATTCCCAGCATACCTACATAATAATCATCCGTTCCTGGAAAAGCACCTTTTCCCATCAAAGTATCCGCAACCGGCGCATCTACCTTTTTCACAAACTCCTGCAACTCTTTATCTGCACCTGCTATAACAGCACCACCACCCACAAAAACCATTGGCTTCTGTGACTTACGCAATACCTTGATCGCCTGATCAATCATACTCTCATCGATCTTTTCCGTAGAACGAGCAATGATCTTCGGTGTAACCGGACTATACTCTGTCTTATCAGCGGTAGCATTCTTGGCAATATCCACCAGTACCGGCCCCGGACGTCCTGTCTGGGCTATCACAAAGGCACGGCGCAGAGTATCTGCCAGGTCGTCAACCTCTTTTACCAAAAAACTGTATTTCGTAATCGGCACTGTCACTCCGGCAATGTCGATTTCCTGAAAGGAATCCTTTCCTAATAAGGCCTTTCCTACATTACAGGTAATTGCCACCATTGGTACCGAATCCATATAGGCAGTGGCAATACCAGTTACCAGATTGGTAGCTCCCGGACCACTAGTTGCCATGCATACACCGACTTTACCGGTGGCACGGGCATAACCATCTGCCGCATGTGCTGCCCCCTGCTCATGGGAGGTCAGTATGTGACGGATTTCGTTCTGGTGACGGTATAATTCATCATATATATTGAGGATGGCACCACCCGGATAACCAAATACGGTGTCAACACCCTGTTCTTTTAAACACTCTATTACGATTTCAGAACCTGTCAACTGCATATTCTCACGTCTCCTTTGCTCTGCTATTCATTGTACTGATGCTCTATATTTCTAAGATCGCTCCCTTGTCCGCAGAGGTTACCATCTTGGCATAGCGTGCCAGATAGCCGGTCTTGATCTTTGGCTCTCTTGGCTGCCACTTCGCCTTGCGCTCTGCCAGCACCTCGTCTGAGACTTTGACATTAATGGCGTTTGCAGGAATATCAATGGAGATAATATCTCCCTCCTCGATCAGTCCAATCGGACCGCCTGCTGCCGCTTCTGGGGATACATGACCAATAGAAGCTCCTCTGGAAGCTCCTGAGAAACGACCATCGGTAATCAGTGCCACACTGGATCCCAGTCCCATACCAGCTATGGCAGAAGTCGGATTTAACATTTCACGCATACCAGGACCACCCTTTGGTCCCTCATAACGAATGACGACAACATCGCCTTCGACAATCTTTCCACCACGGATGGCTTCAATAGCATCCTCCTCACAGTCAAAGACTCGTGCCGGGCCTTCATGGACTAACATTTCCGGTACCACTGCGGAACGCTTAACGACACAGCTGTCCGGAGCAATATTACCACGCAGTACTGCGATACCACCCTTTTCACTGTAAGGATTATCTAACGGACGAATAATTTCCGGATTGCGGTTTTTCGCATCCTTGATATTTTCTGCCACTGTTTTACCAGTTGCTGTAATCAGATCCGTGTGCAGCAGTCCCTTATCCTGCAGTTCCTTCATCACCGCATAGATTCCGCCTGCTTCGTTTAATTCTTCCATATAATGATGACCTGCCGGCGCCAGATGGCACAGGTTCGGTGTTCTCTCACTGATTTCATTGGCAATGTCCAGATTAATCTCCACGCCTGCCTCATGGGCTATCGCTGGTAAGTGGAGCATGGTATTGGTTGAACATCCCAACGCCATATCTACTGTTAAAGCATTTTCAAATGCCTTCTGGGTCATAATGTCACGAGGACGGATATTTTTCTCTAATAACTCCATTACCTTCATGCCAGCATGTTTCGCCAGTTTCAGTCTCTGGGAATAGACGGCTGGAATCGTTCCATTCCCCTGCAATCCCATACCGATGGCTTCTGTCAGACAGTTCATACTATTAGCGGTATACATACCAGAGCAGGAGCCACAAGTTGGACAGGCATTGCAGACATAATCCTCCACGCCTTCTTCATCCATCTTACCTGCCGAATAGGCACCCACTGCCTCAAACATGGAAGACAGACTAGTCTTGTTTCCCTGTACATGACCGGCTAACATCGGTCCACCGCTGACAAAGACCGTCGGTACATTCAGTCTGGCGGCTGCCATCAGCAGTCCTGGTACATTCTTATCACAGTTTGGCACCATAACCAATGCATCAAACTGATGTGCTGTCGCCATACACTCTGTAGAATCAGCAATTAAATCACGGGTAACCAGGGAATACTTCATCCCCACATGCCCCATAGCGATACCATCACAGACTGCAATCGCCGGAAATACAATCGGTGTGCCGCCTGCCATGGCAACTCCGGTCTTGACGGCTTCCACAATTTTATCAATATTCATATGACCCGGCACAATTTCATTATAAGAACTCACAATGCCGACTAACGGTCTCTCTAACTCTTCCTCAGTCAATCCCAATGCATTAAACAGGGATCTCTGTGGCGCAGTAGCCACACCTTTCTTTACTGCATCACTTTTCATGATAAAACCTCCTATTCTCTGTGTCTATCTGTCCTCTGATTTGTCATTTCTTTTTTTACTTGCTTCCCACCTGCGAAATACTTCCAAGGATGTCATATTATTCTGACCTGCTTCCTTCATATATTTCTGTGCAGAAATAATACCATTCTTTACCGCATCCCATATAATAACATACAATATGGTAGCTTTCACTATGAAAAGAAACAAATTAAAAATAATACTTTCCATCATTAAATCCTTTCTACGATTAGATCTCCCATCTGAACCGTACCGACCTGTGTCTTGCCCTCATCCATAATATCCACAGTACGGTAGCCATCCTTCAACACCTGCTTCACGGCATTTTCAATATCATCCGCTTCCTGTTCCAGATCAAAAGAATACCGTAACATCATAGCTGCTGATAAAATGGTCGCAATCGGATTTGCCTTATCCTGCCCAGCAATATCCGGTGCGGAACCATGACTTGGCTCATAAAGCCCTAACTTGGTAGCTCCTAAACTGGCAGAGGATAACATACCGATGGATCCTGTTACCATACTTGCCTCATCGGATAAGATATCTCCAAACATATTCTCGGTTAAAATCACATCAAACTGCTTCGGATCGCGGACTAACTGCATCGCACAATTATCCACTAACATATGGGACAGAGTAACCTCTGGATACTCCTTTGCCACATCTTCCACGACCTGTCTCCATAGTCTGGAAGAATCCAACACATTTGCCTTGTCCACACTACAAACTCGTTTATTTCTCTTCATCGCCACATCAAAGCCCCACTTGGCAATACGGCGAATCTCATTTTCATCATAAGTCAGGGTATCAATCGCCTTCTGTACCCCATTTTCAGTAATGGTCTTGCGTTCGCCAAAATACAGTCCTCCTGTCAGCTCCCGCATCACAACGAAATCAAAACCACCCTCAGTCAATTCTTCTTTTAACGGGCATGCCCCGGATAGTTCATCAAATAGAATTGCCGGACGGATATTAGCATATAGCTCCAAACCTTTCCGAATTTTCAAAAGCCCAGCTTCCGGTCTCTTATCCGGTGGAAGTTGATACCAGTTCGACTGGCCTACGTTACCACCAACTGCCCCCAACAATACGGAATCGCTTGCCTTTGCTGCTTCCAGTGTCTCATCCGTCAATGGCTCTCCATAGGCATCAATGGAACATCCTCCCATCAATAACTCCTGATAATCAAAAGTATGTCCGTATTTCTGTCCGATTTTATCCAATACTTTTCTTGCTTCTCTTACAATCTCCGGTCCAATTCCATCCCCCGGGATCACTGCTACCTTATAATTCATTTCAGCTTCCGCTTCCTTTCCTATATATAACTGATGTTGGGTTCAAAAGGTATTTTGACCCCAACATGATGCTACGGATTGCTACATTGCTTCGCAATTTTCGCAATCCTACAAACACCTCCATTCCCGCATATTTGTATGCAAATCTGCTTCATGTCGGTGTTTGACGGGTCAAGCCAGTATATAGCAATTACGTGTAAACACGCATTGCTATATACTTTTGACCCTAGCATCATATAACTTGTACTAGTGTATACATTATTCTTTTTGGTGTCAAGTCACGTCGTATTAGAATTTACGTTGTACAAACAATCAACAAAAATGCAATAGCTTTTTAATTCTTCGACAAAACACTCTTTTGCATTTCGTCAATTTTAGAGTTCTTACACATTTTCATCCAATAACTGGATCAATCTGCTGGTACCCAGACGGCTGGCACCCAGACGGATAAACCGCTCCGCATCTTCCAATGTGGAAATGCCACCTGCTGCTTTAACTTTGACTTGATCTCCCACATGCTTCTGTAACAATGCCACATCTTCAAAGGTGGCACCCCCGGTAGAAAATCCGGTGGAAGTCTTGATGTAATCCGCACCAGCTTTGGTTACTGCCCCACACAATTTAATTTTTTCTTCCTCCGTTAACAGACAGGTTTCAATTATCACTTTCAAAATCTGTTTCGGGCAAGCCTGCCGCACTTCCTTGATTTCACGATAAACTTCTTCCATACGATCATCTTTTACCCGATTAATATTAATAACCATATCAATCTCATCGGCACCGTTTGCCACCGCATCCGCTGTCTCTGCCACCTTCACTGCCGTGGTATTATAACCGTTAGGAAAACCAATGACCGTACAAATCCTTAGGCGGTCTCCCACATAATCTTTCGCTTCTCTGACAAAACAAGGTGGGATACACACCGATGCTACTCTGTTTTCCATTCCTTCGTCGCACAATGTACGGATTTGCTTCCAGGTAGCATTCTGCTTTAATAAAGTATGATCCAGTTTATTTAAAATTGCTCTTCTTTCCATAAATGCATCCTCTCTATCCTAATTTGTTGATACATACAATCCATTGCAAACTCTCGATGGGAAGAATCCGACGTACGACTTCTTCCAGACTTGACATAGTTTCACCTCGCAAAATATTTTTTTGCGTTAGTGATACTTCAAGTCTTTCACACTTTTCCGGTGGAACCAAAACCACCACGGTCTGCCCCTGTCAAGTGCTCCACCTCATCAAAGTGAATCTCAGGCTGATTCTTCATAATACGAAACTGACAAATTCTGTCATTAACATGAATCTCGGTATCCCGCATGGCAATCACCGGCATTCGCCACATATCGCCATCCCCACAATAAGAACCATCCACGATACCGCAGTGGTTTGCCTGGATCACACCAAAATTTTTATAAGTACTGCTACGTGGCACAATATGTGCCTCATATCCCTGTGGCAGTTCCATCGCCACACCTAAAGGAATCAATGCAAATTCTCCCTGTTTCAAACTGACATCCTCGGATGCCCGCAGATCAATCCAATCAGACTTGCCCGCAATATATGTCAATTTATCAATCTGATCCGTAAAATATTTTATCTTGATATTTTCCACAATGTTCCTCCTATGTTCCTTTTAGATATTAATATTAGTACAATAGGATACCCTATCTTATTAATTTACAACTCAATTTTATAGTATAACATATTTGAGGATAAGCGTCAAAATTCCTGATATGAAATTTTCAGACTTTCATGTCAGGAAAACCTGATTAATGAATTTTTTACAAATGTTACTGAAATTTATCGATGGTGTGATACACTCAAAAAAAGAGTAGTCCTAATTTGTGAGCGAGACAGCCTCTTTGACACCCAGTTTGTCAGTGTCCACGAATCACCTTTTTTCCTCTCCCAACATATAATATGCTAAATTCTTATTCTATGGAGATTATTTATGGGTTATCCACTCTATCACACAGCACTGGACACGCCGGATACCGGTTATTTCCAGGCAAATATTACATCCATAAGAGACGCTAGACCAATTGCTGGCGCAACCGTACAAATCTCAACAGAAAGCTACCCGGAAGAAATCATTGCAGAAGTAGAAACTGATGAAAACGGACAAACCGAACGAATTGACCTGCCTGCGCCACCACTGGAATACAGTCTGACTCCCGGTGCAGACCAGCCCTATGCCAACTATAATATCCGCATCAGCGCCCCGGATTTTGAAACGGTAGAAGTTAATGGTGCAGAGGTTTTATCTGGTGAAACAGCACTGCAAAATACTGCCCTTCTTCCCGAGGAGGTATCTGCTGACCTGACGGAAGAATTATTTGTTGTACCGGCACATACCCTGTATGCAGAATATCCACCAAAAATTCCAGAGAGTGAGACAAAAACGGTAGAAGAAACCGGAGAAATCGTGCTGAGCCGTGTAGTCATTCCGGAATATGTGGTGGTGCACGACGGACCTCCTTCTGACAATAAAGCCAAGAATTATTATGTTACTTACCGGGATTATATTTTACATAAATCTATTTTTCCCTTATTTTATGGGCTTTTGCACCTTTTTTTCTACACCACTACACCATTTACTACACCATTACAAGGCGGATGACAATGTATGTTCCACCAATTCTAATTCTTTGAACTTTTCATCGTCCGTCGTATGCACATATTTATTCATCGTCATATCCAGAGTGGAATGCCCCAAAATCGTCTGCAGAGTCTTTGGTTTCATTCCAGCTTCAATGCACCTTGTAGCAAAGGTGTGTCTTAATGAGTGCATGGATATCGGTTCGATTCCATTCTTTTTGCATATGTAGGATAATGTTCTGGAATAATTCTGACCGGAAACGATCTCTCCGTCATTACCGGTAAAAACAAACATAGAATTTTCAATACGTATGACCTTCTTTTTTTTCTGTTCGTTCAATATCCTGATAGCCTCTCTTGTCAATGGAACCTCTCTGATCGAACTCTTTGTCTTGGGAGGATTCACAATTACCTGACTATTTGCTGCAATGACTGTGGCAGTTTTATTGATACTTACTTTTCTGCCTTTGAAATCAATATCATCCCATGTCAGGGCAATCATTTCACCACACCGCAATCCGGTGTTCAGGGTAAATAGATACTGATTCCTAAAACTACAGTGATCCAGACAGGATATCAGCCTGCTTTGCTCCTGCAGCGTCAAGATCCTTGCTGATCGCTCATCCTTTCCCCCAATGACCTTGACTTTTCTGGTAACCGGATTTGATGTTATTATTTCGTTATCCATTGCATAATCAAACAAAATCTTCATTAGAGAACGTGTCTGTGACATGGTTGACTTAGAATATTTTCCTTTCAATGACAGCATAACATTTTGACAATGAATCGTTTTAATCTCTGTCACAAGCATATGACCAATCACAGGCTTGATATCATATTCATATCTTCTCTTTCTTGCTTTTCGGGTATTGTAACGAAAATTTTCTTTGTTCATTTCATACCAGATATCAAACCATGCATCTAAGGACAAGTTGCCAAGATCCCGTATATTGGAATGCTCATCCTGGTAGGTAGCATCTGCAATCCATTGCCTGCATTCCTGTAATTTTTTAAAATATTTCTGCCGACGTTTTCCGTCCTTGTCAACAAATCTCCCAGAATATAATCCGTCTTTCCTTTGACTGATTCCTACACCCAGCTCTTTCCCTTTTATATCCTTTCCCATAATGGATGCTCCTTTCTAAAAAAGCGTAAGCCCAGCAGCTTACGCTACAAGAAATCCTCTGGATTTCTTGGTCGTATACCACTATGTTACGAGCATTTTCCTATATATTAAAAAAGAAGCCTTAATACAGTATGGTCATATTACTATAAAAAGGCTTAAAAATGCATTATATCTCAATATTTTTTTCGATAAATTCCTCAAACTGCCTGCGTTTGATTAATCGTTTTTTTCCAATATAGATGACAAAATTACACATGGGATTTCTCATCAGCTCGTCTAATTTGTTGATCCCGATGTTGCTATACGCTGCAGCCTCTTCCTTGGTAATTGCAAGCTTTTTCCAAACCGGAATGTCGATGTTTCGTTTCAAAGACATTATCTCCTTCTCGTCTCCTATTTCTTTCTACTTGTATATGCTTGTTAAGGCTTAAATATTTCTATAATCTGATAGAATCTATCTCCCAATAATTTTATCCAGATTAAACTCCCTAACTAACGGCTTTTTATATCCAAGTTGTCTTGTCTTTTCCCTCTTCGCTTCCTCTGCATTCATATAAATACCTTTCCTTTTCCATATTTTGATTATTGAACATCCGAACATCTGTTTTTATAATATAGTCATCATCCCACGAAAGGAGAACTACCATGGCATTTTATACTCCATCAACCGATCCCGATTCTAACATTGACCAGGATCCAAACTATATTGTCCCGGTAATTGCGTCCTTTAGTACGAAAGGCGGAGTACAGCCTTTGTACTTCCAATACGGAGATCAAGTAATCCGAATTCACTCCGTTCATTTCTGTGAAAAAATGAAACAATTGATCCGATATGAATGCACTGCTGCCCTGGACGGGTACCTGACCGAGATCAATCTTACTTATTTTCCTTACGATAATCGTTGGATCATGAAACCACGGTAATTGTTCAACTTTCTGTGTAATCGTCAATAGGCATCTTTCGCACATATTTTTTTATCTTCTGGTTACACTATCTCCATATAAATTAAGCAATCGGGAGGAAAAACTATGAAACAAGCAGAAAGCGATAAGCCAATCCACACCATTCCCAATGGTGTATGGGAAAGCAGCAGACCTTATAAAAAGAAACCTAAAGCCAAAGACGAGCATCTAAATGAAATCACTACAGATACTCAGGGAAATGGCTATCCCGTTTCTAATAATTCCCGGCAGGACAAGTAGGTGTCCTGTCTACATAAAGTATAAATCTATTCGCTTTATTTGATTTCACAGATAGTTCTTCCAAAAGATTCCCATGAAATCATCTCGGCTGCCATGTTTTTTCAAAGGCTTTTTTCAACGATATGCTTATACTTTTTAAGGTTTGCTCTATTCACGACCATAGACCAGACGCCGTTTCTATTAGTTCCGTTAATATTTTGTCTATAGACTCTTGGATAACCAGCATTTGCTCCTTTAAGTGAATGAATTAATATGGCAACTTCTTGGAAGTATAACCATCTTTACTGTTTACGCTGACAGCAGAGCAATCAAGCCCTTGGAATTGATATAGGCCACAGAATCATTACCTTTTCTAATATTTTGGCAAAAAAAACACCTACCAATCGGTAAGTGCCTGTCCGCTTTATATAAATAACATATAGTAAAAAACATCAATAATATCATTCCCCCGAAAACTCATCTGCTTTAAATTGGCCCTCATATAATAAATTATCATTTTCATCATATATCTGACCATGTCCATTTTTCTCCCCCCCTGAAAAATCTCCCACATATTTTCTTTTTTCTCCATTTTCATCCGTATAATACAAAGTCCCCCTTCCTTCATATTCGTCTTTAGACCAATCACCAATATATACTATCTCATCGTCTCGATAATAGGTACCTTTTCCACTAAATTCATCAGAAACAGATGTCCCTACATACTTTTGTACGAAGTCTTCTTCAGAGCTTTTCCACTCATAAATTCCAAAACCAAACATTTTACCATCTGCCCAACTGCCATCATAATATCCTATTATATTATTATGCTTATCGTAATAATTCTTTTTTCCTTTACCACAATAAAGACCATCTCTATATTCGCCATCATATACAAGAAACTCTTTGGAATTGTCATAAAAATAACTTTTCCCATAGCCACAATATTTTCCACCCTTAAATTCTCCATCATATTTGGAAGAAATCGCCCAGTTTTCGTCCTTATTTTCATATGAATATAAACATCCTTTTCCTTCATATTTGTTGTTTTGAAAACACCCTATATACTCAATATTTCTTTGTTCATCAAATAAACGCCCCCACCCATTTGCTTCCCCATTTTCTATCTGTCCAAAATAGACCATTCCTTCAAACTCATTTATGACTTGTTCTGAAAATCTTCCACTAAACAAAGCATAACAATCTATCAATAAGAGCACAATAGCAAAAATTTTTAAGACCCTCTTAGTCTTTGGAAAACCCTCTTTAAAAATAGCAAAAGATAGAACTGTCGACACTAATTGTACTATAATGCCAGTTATACTTATAAATTTTGAAAAAGTCATAGCAAAAACATAATTTGATAAAATAAATGTAATCATATTATTCTCCTAATAACAATCATCGTAATTTACTTTAAATAAAGTTAACAATGTATTTTGAGATATATGCTGATTCCCAAAATATCTTTCTAACATCAACATTCCACGTAAAAAAACATAAAATACTTTTATGCGAAATATCATCAACATTTTCTCCGGAATGCTGAAATTTTAGGCGTATCCCGCTCCGGCTATCGTGCTTTTCTTCACAGAAAAGTGTCTGCAAGTGCGAGATGTAAGGAAGCTGTCAAAAAACTGATTCAAGAAATTTATGACAAATCCAGCAAAAACTATGGTGCTCCCAAAATCAATATGAAACTTCAAAGATCTGGTGTATGTATTACACAGCACACAGTCAAAAAATACATGAAGGAAATAGGCATTAAGACCCAATGGGTAAAAACTTGCACTACCACCATACGAAACTTCGAAAGGCATCCTGTGTCATTGAAACCATCCATAAAGTAAAAGCATACCGAATATCCGTATGATAATGCGTGCATTGAGGCACTCCTCTCACCGATCAAACGAAAATGGCTGAACCGTTTCCAGATACAAAACAGGAACCTCTTATCTGTTATAGTATTAAAATACTAAAGCACCTTAGTTGTAATCTTAAGATTCAACTAATTGTTATCCCACCACTACAGCCTCCAATGAGAAAACCAAAATGCATAAAATCACTTATGAAATAATAATCCGAAAAATAATTATTTCAAATCTGGAAAATCAATTTGTGTAATTGTTTTGATAGTATCAACACCTGATCTTATTAATTCTTGGTTTTCTTTCTTTTGACTCCAAACAAAAAATTTGGACATAGCATTTCTTAGCCATTTCTTCTTTGGAATATTATTAACAGTTGCTTTAAGAAATTCAATTTCAGATTTTAATTGTTCCAATTCTTTTTTTATTTTATCATTTTCTTGACTCGCAAAAATAAAATTTTCTTTTAATTCATCCAATCTTTCTTTTAATTCATTTCCTTCATCCGCAGAAAAAAGCGAATCATCCATATCTTTAAGTTTTTCATTTATCATATTATGAAATTCTTCTAACTGATTCTCAATATATCGTTTTTGTACTGGAGTAAGCATATCTCTTTTTATCCTTCGTATCCAATAGTGAATACTACTTTGTATTTCATCTTCAAAATTTGAAGTTGATAATTCTTCTATTTCTTGTCTCAATACACAACCAGGAGATAAATTAATTTTAAATCCTTTATACTCAGGTGAAATCTCATAATAAAAATCATTATACATGATAGTAATAATATCCAATTCTTCAGTAATATTAAAATCCTCAAATCTAAAGATATCATAATCCAATGCACTATAAATAATATTCTTTACCGAATCTCTAAACATTTTTATACCTCATTTCATTATAAATGTATTTACAATATATCATACCATTCGACAATTTTCAATATTTTGAAAATAATAAAACCACCATAGTGTCGCTTATGATGGCTTTTTCGTATTATTTCATTTTTCTGTACATATTCCCCTATCTCATTTTTGTTACCGCATATAGTAATGTGTAGTGGATGCGCCCCACCTTTTGTATAACACATCAACAACTGAGACATTTTGAAATCTTTCTTCAAGAGTTTCATCTTTCCTCCAAAAAATATTAGAAAAAAAATTATATCATTACTGTATTAAGGCTTCCTATCGTATTCTTCCTACTACACCATTTTTACACCATCACTACACCATTTTGGTATTTTCATACATGATATTATATGATGTTTTATATTTCTGAAACAGCTTACAAACGCTGTAAAATAAGGATTTTATGACGATATATGACAATCTAATCTGTTTTATAAAAAACCCCAAATAATACCGGGATTATATCAAAAACGTAGCGTCCAGCGAAATCTATGCCACCTGGCCAACGGAAACCATCATCGCCAACGTACTGGCAATCCAGTCGATTACCTTGAACCGGGTTTACACGGAGTGGTACCGTGGCAAGGGCTACGACTTTACCATTACCTCCTCCACCGCCTACGACCAAAAATGGATCCCTGGACGCAACATTTACGAATCCATATCCCAAGTGGTAGATAATATATTTGCCAATTACCTGGCCAGACCAAATATTACCCAACCAATCTTTACCCAGTATTGTGACGGCAAACAGGTCTCCTGCCCGAACTGGATGCGCCAGTGGGAATCCAAAACATTGGGCGATCGGGGATATTCCGCAATTGAGATCCTTCGCTCTTTCTATGGCAATTCCATATTCATCAACAGTTCTGAGGAAATTTCCGGCATCCCAGCTTCCTGGCCGGGATCCAATCTGACCATCGGTAGCCGAAGCGACAAGGTACGCCAGATGCAGAATCAGCTTAATGTCATCTCAAATGCCTATCCTCTGATTCCAAAAATAGCAGAAGACGGCATCTTTGGTGCAAACACCGCTGAAGCCGTCCGGGTATTCCAGTCTGTCTTTAACTTACCCGAAAATGGCATCGTAGACTACCCAACCTGGTATAAAATTAGTCAGATTTATGTGGGTGTCAGTCGGATTGCCGAATTACAGTAAATATTTTACGGTAACCATATTAATTCTCCAATCAAGTTTACTACTATTTCATAAAACTTGATTGGAGAACTGCTATGCCTAATTTCAGTTAATTTCATCATGAGAAATCGTTTCAGATTCTGAAATACTTATATATGTTTGCTCTAGAAATTCTTCACCCATTTAACAAATATATTTTTTCATCTAATATACCTTCATCCACTACCTGCCGATAGATATCCTGTATCATTTCCTCCCTGGTACAACAACAGACTTTCCAGCCTCCCGTATCAAATCCTTCATCTACAAACAAACGAAAAGATTTTGGTTCAAACACTTCAAACATTTTAGCGATTGCATCCCTTAAAGTATTCAAATTTTCTAAACTCAATTGATTAAATTGATCTCTGCTCCCCTCTGTTCCATCTGGAAATAGTTCCTCCTGGGTATACACACCAAAAGGAAATAATAAATCCTCACAATTAATTCGCTCCTCCACCGATGCGAGACAAAAACTGACATTATTATGATTCGATGGACGTTCCCTTAACATATGCAACAATTCATCGTTAACAAAGTTCATTTCATCATCAAAAAATATATTTACTCCTCCTTTTACCAACTCATCTCTCGCCTTTTTTCTCCTCAAAGCATCTGCCTTTTCGGAAAAAAAATCCCCAAATAAATAACTGCTCATTTTTCCAATTCCCCTGTTAATTTATGATAGATCTTATTCTAAGGTCCATTTTCCTCTACCTATATAAAACAAAACAATCTACCAGCTACTAAGCTTCAATAAACGTCTGCACTTCCTGCCATGCCTCTGCCGATTCCGGAAAGAGATCCAATCCCATCTGAAAGACATGAAACATTTCCGGATAAACCGTCAGCGAGATGCGACAGCCCGCTTGCCTTGCCTTTCCTGCTACAGACTCTGCATCACTGCGCAACATTTCTATACTGCCTGCCTGCAAAAGCATAGGAGGAAGTCCCCGAAAATTGCCAAACAAAGGAGAAATATAAGGCTCCATGGGATCATGTTCCCCAGGATATACTCCCAGGTAGATCATGGTTTCCCGACTGCCACCAAACATAGGATCCTGATGATAATTTTCTTCATAGGACTTTCCTGATGCCGTAAGATCTGCCCAGGGTGACATCAATACCAGCTTCCCCGGCAAGCTCATATCCTGATCCCGCAGCCACATGGATAGTGCCAATGCCAGACCGCCGCCTGCAGAATCTCCCACCACAATAATCTGCTCTCCGCTATAACCCAATTCCAGCAGCCAACGGTAAGCCTCTATCGCATCTAGCAAAGCGGCAGGATAGGGATGCTCTGGTGCCACCCGATAATCCACACTGAGAACCGGCAGTCCCTCTGCCATACCACTATATTTCACTGCAAAATCCCGGTAAATATTACGCAGTCGATTGATATAGCCACCGCCATGTAGCTGTAACACCACCTGATCTCCTACCTCTGCTGGGGCAAACCATTCCATCCCGAAATGTCTCATATCAATCTTGCTCAGGCTATACCCATCTGGGCATTTCCATTCCGGTTCTACGATCTTTTTTTGTAACTCTCCAGTCTGAACCTGGTTCCCAAACAATTGATTCGATGCCATTGCGTGAATACATGCTTTCACAAATCTTGCCCTTGCACTGATTTTATTCTTTGTTCTCGTGCTCATGCTGCCAGTCTCCTTTCACGCAGTCCTCTATGTAAACAGCAGTCACGCTGTTCATGGAACAGCCGTTTTATACCCGTAATTTACCTTCATGCAAATATTTTTCCCACCGTTCATTGCACACATTAAATATAAAATCTTCGTCGTAACTCATTCTTTGCCTTGGTATTACCAAAAAAGACACAGAAACCAAAAAATATTGCGGTAATTCCCAGAGTAATCCATGCCAAAATCCCATAGGAATGACGCTGTACCACCCACAAGACCACAGCAAAAATACTCACTAGCAAGGCAAACATCTGCAACAGAAGATAATTCTGCCAATTCCGAAACTGCACAATCATACACACCAGTATAATGGCGTTCAAACTCAATATGACACAGGGAATCCCAATGGTAAAGGACCAACCCCGAAAACGCAATGCCAGATCAATAGCCAGTAATAACAGCCACACCATCATCGTCTGCCGAAACAGTTTGCGCACCAGACTGTCCGGATGCAGAATCAGCTGGTGCAGGGATATCAGCAAATACAAAATCGCCACGCCACTAATCATAGACCAACGAATCCCTTGATAATATGCAACATTCATTCCAATCAAGAACATCTGTACCAAAACCAGGACAAATGTAGCAATCTTCCAGATCTTTGTCCACAGCTTTCTCTTCTCCGTAATATTGGGGTAAGTTTTGGAAGGTTTCTCCTGTTCATCTATTGTCAGCACCATATGACATAGGGGACAGACTCTGGTCTGATCCGCAATCCTTACTCCACATTTTTTACATTTATTCATAACAACTCCATTACTTTCCGTTTTTATAAATCACATTAATTTGAAATTTTTTCCATTTACTCTTAAGCAACACCATTACTTCCCATCTATTCAATTATTCATAATACACACCATTACTTTCCACAGTAACCGGGATTCCATCCTCGACTAACTGCCGGAACACCCGTCTCTGTATAGAGACATCACGCAGCGTAGAGGTAAAATTCAAAACCAGTTCATCTCCATAGGAACAAATCAGGCCTTTGATATTCTGTCCTGTTGACATAGCGATCATCCCATGAAACCGTTTTACATACTTCTGATATTCTGGAGCAATGGAAAAACTTCCGATATTGGTCAATGTTGTAGTATTTGCCCGGGCAGAGGACTGATATACAAAACGCATCGCCAGGATCTTAATAAACATGGGAACCGACCGTAAAACAATATTTTTTTGGTTAGACACATTGTAGGAAAACAGATCTTCCAGATGTTTTCGGTTAATCTGTTCCCGCAGACTTGCCACAACGATATCCTGTATCTCCAACCTAGTATAGCTTTCTTCCCTGTCAGGACAAAAAACAGCGCTGACCATTACAAAGAAATTGCGGGTTGTCATAGAATCAAAATAAGGTCTGAGATTAACCGGTACTGCTACGGCAATAGGACGCTTGGAAACACTCTCATGTAAATATTCCCGGTAGATACTATAGATAAACAGGGAAGTCAGATATTCATTAATACTGATCTGACGTTCTTTGCATACTCGTTTTATTTCTGGCAACGAAAGATATCCATGTAGTACTCCCATGGCACCACCGGACAGTTTTTCCCCTCGGATTTCCACCGCACGAGCCGTCTTGTAACCTTTGGCACGTCCCTGTCGAAAATTTTTTAGATAACTGTCTTCCGTATTCAGGGAAGTCTCATCCGACAAGCCACCGTCAGCCTGTTTCCCTAATTCCGGATATTTCAACTGCAGATAGCGGTAGGTAAGCTCCCGCAGGAAGTTAACACCTCCCATTCCATCTGCCAGTACATGAAAGACTTCCAGATTAATTCTGTCCCTATAATAGGACACTCGAAACAGATAACCATTGTTGGTATATGGCTCAATATAGCTACAGGGATACGCCTGCTCCACCTCCACTAAGGGTGGGCTCTGCTGGTTTGTCTCAAAATAATTCCAGAAAATCCCTTTCCGCAATCTGACCCGAAAGGTATCAAATTCCGGAAGCAGTTCATCCAAAGCCTGTTGTAACAGATCCTTGTCCACCTTTTCCTGTAAAGTGACCGAGATCCGGTACACATTAGTCATATTGTGGGTAGCAATGGCTGGAAACAGATTAGCCGTATTATCCAATTTTTCCCAACTAATCCGTTTCCCTTTGGCAAACTTTT
Organism: uncultured Jutongia sp.; assembly: GCA_964409845.1. Classification (GTDB taxonomy): domain Bacteria; phylum Bacillota; class Clostridia; order Lachnospirales; family Lachnospiraceae; genus Butyribacter. The sequence continues at coordinate 13,747 of CAYPEW010000028.1, read as the reverse complement.
TTGCACGCCTGCTACGCTCTTTTTTTCGATCCCGCTGTTTTCGTTTCTGTTCCTTTAATCTGCGTTTCGCCCGTTCCCTGTTTGGCTCCGTCATATTATTCTGGTATCCTTTCTTCAAAATCATTGCTGATAGAACTGCTTTAACAATGCAATCAGATACCGCACATCCCGGCTTCCTGCTGTCTCCACTGCGGAATGCATTGCCAGTTGAGGCAGACCAATATCCGCTGCCGGAACGGAAACATGAGCTGCCGAAATATTCCCCAAGGTAGAGCCTCCTGCCACATCCGAACGGTTATGATAAACCTGATATGGCACTCCTGCCTCTTCACACAGTAATTTAATCTGCGCTGCCGTCACAGCATCTGTAGTATATTTCTGTCCTCCGTGATATTTCAGTACAATTCCACCGTTTAAAACCGGACGGTTGGTGGGATCTGCCTTTTCCGGGTGATTCGGATGCAGGGCATGAGCATTATCCGCCGAAATCAGGAAACTCTGGGAAAGCTTACGGCGGTATTGCCCAAAACTTTCGCCTACAGCCTCGCTGATCCACAGTAGTACATCCTCCAAAAAGGTAGAATCTGCCCCCTGCCTGGTAGTACTCCCCACTTCCTCATTGTGAAATACCGCAGTAACATTAATATACCGACCAGGATGGGACTGTTTCATTGACTGCACTAAACCAAACACACACTGCAGGTCATCTAAACGGGGCGACAAAATCCACTCACCCTCATGTCCCAAAATCCGCCCAAACTCCCGAACATAAAGATATAACTCCTGTGCCAGAATCTGATCTGCCTCTGAGATTCCTGCTGCCTCTGCCACCACTTCCGCAAAACTTCCTTTTCCGGTCTGGTCAGCATAAATTGGCAACATATCACGCTGCGCATTATATTCATAGCCTTGATTTAATTTTCGATCCATATGGATTGCCAGACTGGGGATAACCAACAAATCCCGATCCACATTAACCAGCCTGCTCACCAGCTGTCCATCCTGTTCCACCAACACCCTTCCTGCCACGGAAAGCGGTCTGTCTAGCCAGGTAGATAAAATCATGCCTCCATATTTCTCTGTGTTCAGTTTGATATATGCCTGCTCCGTACAGATCTCTGGATGCTCTTTTATCAAAAACGCCGGAGAATCACTATGGGCTGCCACAATATGATATCCCCGATAAGCACTGGTGTCTTCCATTGGCGGCATCTGCCATGCAATCATAGACGAATCGTTGCGAACCACATAATATTTTCCATCCGGCTCCAGGGACCATGGGACAGCCTCTGCCAACTCCTGATACCCCGCATCCCGCAATTCTGCTTTCATATTTTCAATCACATGGAATGCACTGGGACTCTGCTCAATAAATTCTAATAATTCTTCTGTCAGATTTCTTTTACTCATATCATTTAACCTTCCAAACATACCAACATTTGCTATTAAGTCATTATAACCGAAAAGCACTGTTTCGAAAACCCATAATATACATTTTTTAACCTACCTATTTCATCCCTTTTTTCTATTCCGAAAATCTTTAAGTAAATTCTGATTTCCGCTTGATTTCCCCCCATGATTAGGATATACTTTTATTGTTGGTTTTTCCTGGAAACTGGCAAAGACCATCTATATGATGCTAGGGTCAAAATAACTTTTAACCCCAACATCATCTATATAATGTATGCCTTTGGGCGAAATACGGAGTTTCGGGTAACACAAGGGTGTGATACCCGGCAGATTCGTGTCAGTGCTGCGACACCAATCTGAAAAAAGAAACAGCAGCGCAGAAATGAGGATAAAATTATGAAATTTGGTTTTTTTGATGATCCAAATAAGGAGTATGTCATTACAACACCAAAGACACCACTTCCTTGGATCAACTACTTGGGGAGCAATAGTTTCTTTTCATTAATTTCCAACACTTGTGGTGGATACAGCTTCTATAAAGATGCTAAATTATTACGTCTGACCCGTTATCGTTATAACAACATTCCAAATGATGAAGGCGGACGTTATTATTACATCAAAGAGGGAGATTCCGTATGGAATCCGGGCTGGCAGCCGGTAAAAGCTGACTTAGATTCCTATGAGTGTCGTCATGGCATGGGATACAGCCGTTTTACTTCTGTTAAAAACGGATTAAAAGCATCCCTGTTAGCATTTGTTCCTGTCAACGATAACTGCGAAGTGAATCAGCTGACGATGACAAATGAATCAAATGAAAAAAAGACATTTTCTGTATTTTCCTATATTGAATTCTGTCTGTGGAATGCCATGGACGATATGACCAACTATCAGCGTAATCTGAATATTGGCGAAGTAGAAGTCATTGACTCTACCATTTATCATAAAACAGAATACCGCGAACGTCGTAACCACTATGCAGTATATAGTGTAAACTGCCCAGTAAATGGATTTGACACCAGCCGTGATGAGTTCTTAGGTGCTTTCCATGGCGTTACCGATCCACAGGTAGTGGCTGAGGGTAAATCCCACAATTCCATCGCCAGCGGATGGTATCCAATTGGTTCTCACCAGATTGATATCACATTGGAGCCTGGCGAATCCAAGAGCATGATCTTTGTACTGGGTTACTGTGAGAATCCACAGGATCAGAAGTTTGAGGCACAGGATGTGATTAACAAGAAACCGGCAAAGGAACTGTTAGCGAAGTTCCAGACGGACGAGCAGGTTGCCGCTGCCCTAAAGGAACTGCAGGATCACTGGGAAAATCTCTTATCCAAATTTACTGTCAAGTCCGACGAGGAAAAACTGGATCGTATGGTTAATATCTGGAACCAGTATCAGTGTATGGTTACCTTTAATATGTCCCGTTCTGCTTCTTACTATGAATCAGGTATTGGACGAGGTATGGGATTCCGCGATTCCTGCCAGGATCTGTTAGGTTTTGTGCATCTGATTCCAGAGCGTGCCCGTGAAAGAATTATTGATATCGCATCCACTCAGTTTGAAGACGGCAGTGCATACCATCAGTACCAGCCACTGACCAAAATGGGTAATGCAGATATCGGATCTGGATTTAACGACGATCCTTTATGGTTGATTGCTGGTACTTCCGCTTATATCCGGGAAACCGGTGACACTTCCATCTTAGAGGAAATGGTTCCATTTGATAATGATGCCTCCAAGGCAAAACCGCTGATGGAGCATTTAAAGAGATCCTTTGATTATATTGCAACCCACAAGGGACCTCACAATCTTCCACTGATTGGCCGTGCCGACTGGAATGACTGTCTGAACCTGAACTGCTTCTCCGAGCAGCCGGGCGAATCCTTCCAGACCTTCGGTCCTAGCGAGGGACCTGTAGCAGAGTCCGTATTCATCGGTGGTATGTTTGTCAAATATGGTAAAGAATATGCTGACCTGTGCGCTTACACTGGTGATCAGGCAGAAGCAGACCGCGCTATGGCAGAAGTAGCAGCCATGAATGATGCTGTTCTGGATGGCGGCTGGGACGGCGAATGGTTTGTCCGCGCCTATGATGCGGAAAGCCGCAAGATTGGTTCCAAGGAATGTGAAGAAGGACAGATCTATATCGAGCCTCAAGGCTTCTGTGTTCTGGCTGGTATCGGTATTGAAACCGGAGAGGCTAAGAAAGCACTGGATTCTGTTAAAGAGAAACTGGATACCAAATACGGTATTGTATTATTACAGCCACCATATACCAAGTATCATCTGGAAATTGGCGAAATCACCTCTTATCCACCAGGATACAAAGAGAATGCCGGTATCTTCTGTCACAATAACCCATGGGTATCCTGTGCAGAGACCATGATCGGCAGAGGTAACCGTGCATTTGAGATCTACAGAAGAACCTGCCCTGCTTATATTGAGGACATTAGTGAGATCCACTGCACAGAGCCATATGTATATTCTCAGATGATTGCCGGTAAAGATGCTCACTTCTTTGGACAGGCAAAGAACAGCTGGCTCACCGGTACTGCTGCATGGACATTTGTAAATGTCTCCCAGTATATCTTAGGTGTGGTTCCTACCTTAAACGGTCTGAGTGTGGATCCTTGTATTCCGGATGAAATGGGTACTGGATTTACCATGACCAGAAAATACCGTGAAGGCGTATATAACATCAAGGTAGAAAATCCAAATAAAGTAGAGAAAGGTGTAACAAAGCTTATCGTAGATGGAACAGAATACACCGATACTACAGTTATTCCTTACGAAAAGGGCAAAACCTCTTATGATGTTACCGTTGTAATGGGCTAAAAAAGCGTAAGCCCTGCGGCTTACGCTGCAAAAACGCTAAAGCGTTTTTGTTGGTGTACTATTATGTACGAGCATTTATCTATAAAATAAAAAAAGACTTGAAGTTTTCCTAACACATAGCGCAAGCTATGTGCAAGGAAAACTAAGTCAACTCTACAAGAAATTTGCGACAGCATAAATGCTGTTGCAAATTCTTGATTGATACATTAGAGTATGACAAAATACAAAAACCTCACAATATTTCTACTGTGAGGTTTTTGTTAATTTGTTCACTTTATACTTCAATACGACCAAAGATCACAACTATTAAGAGCTGCAAAATTACCAGAATTTTTAAGAAATCCAACGCAATATCTCTATCTACTTTGCCTTGGCAGTTTTCCGGCGATACTGATAAAAGGCAAAAGGAATATCCTGATAGCTCTGTAACTCGGATTTCCAAGTAACTTCCCACTCCTCTTTCTGATCCAGATTAGGAAAGAAAGTATCTGCCTCAAAACTCCCTCCAACTTTCGTCACATAGACTTGGTCACAATACCGCAGAAATGTCTGATAAACCGTACCACCGCCAATCACAAAAATATGCTTACTATCATGAAAACGCAATACATCCAATGCCTCTGCCCTGCTATGTACAATCTCTGCATCTTCAAACTGGTAATCCAGCTGCTTGGTTAGAACGATATTATGCCGCTCCGGTAAGACCACTCCGCCTGGCAAAGCTTCCATCGTTTTTCTGCCACCCAGCACCACACCTCCGGTAGTCAATCCCCGGAAAAAGTGCCTATCTGCCGGAATATCTACTAAAAGTTCCCCATTTTTCCCAATTCCCCAATTACGATCTACACATACAATACAATTCATTTAATCCTCCCATAATTCTTTTTGTCGAACTTGTTCCTCAAACAGATACACATACTCCTGTGGGATCAACGCCTTCACATAGATCCCATCCTCCCGGTATTCCTCGGTAATGACCTGACCATATTTGCGTATCAGCCCCACTTTGGAACCATCTGCATAATCCAAAACTTGTTCAATTTCCTTCTGTCCCTCTTTTAGGACATCTACCAAAGCATCTAACATCTCCTGGATCCCCTGCCCTGTTCTGGCGGAGATCCTGACAGTTTTATCTGCACGTAGATCCTTCAACACTGGCATTTGGCTCGTGCTGATATCTGCTGATGTTTCTCTATCTTTCTCCAATTCACTTTTTCCAGGAGAACCGGATTCCAACAGATCTATTTTATTAAAGGCTGTCACCACCTTTTTATCTCCAATTTCCAAACGACGCAGGGTATCATAAACCGTATACATCTGTGCGTCCAGATCTGGATTCACACTATCCACCACATGTAATATCACATCCGCATATTTTGCTTCCTCTAAGGTACTGCGAAATGCTTGTATCAAATGATGGGGCAGCTTACGAATAAATCCTACTGTATCTGTAAACAGCAGCTCCTCACCATCCTCTCTGACATGCTTTCTGGTGGTAGGATCCAAAGTAGCAAACAACTGATCCTCCGATAATACGCCAGCTCCTGTCAAAAAGTTTAACAAAGTGGATTTACCAGCATTCGTATAACCAACAATGGCAACCACCGGTGCCGGATTTGCCTGCCGTTTTCTTCTCGTAATCTCCCTAGTTCGCTGTACCTGTGCCAGTTCTCGCTTTACCAGGGTAATCCTCTCCTTAATCAAACGCCGATCCATTTCCAGTTTCTGCTCTCCGGGTCCCCTGGTGCCAATCCCGCCACCCAGTCTGGACAGCTCACTGCGCCCACCAATCAGATGAGATGCACGATAGCGAAGCTGTGCCAGTTCAACCTGCAATTTTCCTTCGCTAGTAGAAGCTCGTTTTGCAAAAATGTCAAGGATCATGACGGTTCTGTCAATAACCTTGACATCTAACATCTCTTGTAGATTGTGAAACTGTGCAGGCGACAATTCATCGTCACAGACCACAGTATCCGCATGGTAACGCTGTACCAATTCACGGACTTCCTCTATTTTTCCCTTGCCAATATAGGTACCAGGATGAAAGCGTTCTCTATTCTGAATGACCTTTGCTACAGTAACAGCTCCTGCCGTCTGTCCCAATTCCTCTAGTTCGTCCAGTGATTGTATAGTGTCATCCTCATCTGCTGTAGCAACCGCCACTAAGACGATCCTCTCCTGCTGTTCCTCTGTTTCATACATATCAATCCTCAATTCTGCATCAGCATTTATGCTGATGCATTCATACTAATAGCCTTGTTGCGCATAAAGCAACTTTGTGCCACGGCTAGCCATTCGTCATCCGTTGGCAGACACAAACAATGAATAAAAACATCTATGCTCTATTGACATTCCAATTATCTGACAGAATAACGGCTTCCCTGTCCCATATCTGGTCCATTTGGGGATGAAGTCTTTTCACTCTGTGCTGCACCCGTTGAAGAAGCATGCTCCGGTGTGGTTTCCGGATCAGCAGTTCCTTTTCCTGCCCCACTACTGCCCGGATCTGCCGTTCTCTGTTCCGTAGAAGCCGGCACAGAAGATGACTGACTGCTCTCTGTCTGTCCTGGCGTGGCAGATGGCTGTTCTGACGCTGTCTGATCCGGTGTGGCAGAAGGTGTTACTGACGAATCATTTTCCTTCCCACTCTGTCCCTCTTTCGTATCCTGTTGCTGTTCATTGTCCTTGCGAATCCGAGTACGGATAAACTTTAATTCTTTTTCCATTGCCTCATCCGCAGGATAGGCTTTCAGATAGGTTTTTGCTGCTTTCGCTGCTTCGGAAAACTTCTGCTGTTTTTCCAACAATATAACCTGGTTTTTCAGAAGACTTTGGTATGCACTACTCATTCCCAGTTCCAAGCCTTCCGCCAGATAATCTGCTGCACGTTCAAGCTCTCCTGTCTCAATCAAAGCTCCTGCAAGCTGGTTATATACTTCCGGTATTTGAATCTCAGCGGCATCTTTGATATAACTTTCAAAGAAACTAATTGCCGTTTCATATTCCTGCTTTGCCATCTGTACCATGCCTAAATAATAATCTGCCTCCAGACATTTCTGTTTTTTGGCATCCTCCAAATAGCTAACTGCCTGATCTTCTTCTCCCAACACCTGATAGGCGCGACCAACCTGCATCTTCTGCTCTGCCGTTTTGGCATGGATTCCGGTAAGCATCTCCAAGGACTCTCTGGCTGCATCAACCTGACCAGATGCCGCATAGGCGTCGTGCATTCCAAAATAAGCGTCGTAACAATTTTTATCCAACTGCAATGCCTGTGAAAAATCATTGAGTGCTTTCTCTGGTTCTCCCATATTCATATACAATTGTCCACGCTGCAGATATGCGTTTCCATCTTTTTTATCCATCTGAATTAGCTTGTCCATACTGTCCACAGCTTCTTTAGAATTACCAGATACCCAGTGTATTACCGCCATGGTAGAATAAACATTACCGTCTATCTCCGGCTGCCCTTCAATATCCAAAGCATTCTGACAGCATTCCAGCGCCTTATCATATTTGTTCATGCCATAATATGCCAAAGCTTCTCCATAATACAACTGCTTGTTATTTTTACGGGAAATTTTATTGTCCATCTCCTGATATGCCTTCTCGAACTGTTTCACCGCTTTTTTATAATCCCCCAGATGATTCAGTGCCATACCATAGCCAATATAATACTCTGCCTTTTCCCCGTTTGCCTCAATGGCTTTCTCAAATGATTCTACCGCCTTCTGATAATTTCCTTCTTCTGCCAGTTTCACGGCCTGATCATACGACTTGTCTGCCTTGCCACAACTCACAGCAAAAAGCAGAACAAGCAAAAGCAGGGCTACAAATGTAACACCCCGCTGTCTGCTCCTGCGAAACTCTTTCTTGTTTCCAGATCGATCATACATTACATAACTCCATTTCCGACATTTTAACTTGCACAAAATGCCAACTGCTCATATTCATCTGAAGGCATTGGTTTAGCAAAATAAAATCCCTGCACATATTCACATCCGATTCCCTTTAGGAAATCAACCTGACTTTTCTTCTCTACACCTTCGGCAATTACCGGCATCTCCAAACGCTGTGCCATATTGACCACAGATGCCAGGATATTCTCACTGCGTCCCGGTATTTCTGCCTCCTCCATAAACTTCATGTCTATTTTCAAAACATCCACTGCAATATCTTTTAAGACATTTAGAGAAGAATAACCACTGCCAAAGTCATCCATGAGAATAGTAAATCCACGTTCCTGCAATTTCTTCATGGTCTCTCTGATCAGAAACGGATTGGTGGTATAGGCACTTTCCGTCAGTTCCAGTTGGAACAGATTCTGAGGTATCCCATAATTCTCCACCAAAGAACAAATCATGTCTACTAAATTAGGATTATAGATGCTGACTCTGGACACGTTAACAGAAATCGGCATTGGTGTATAACCCTTATCTAACCATCCTCGCAGCATCCTACAAGCATGTTCCCATACATAGTAGTCTAATTGCATAATGAAGCCATTTCTCTCAAAAACAGGAATGAATTCTCCCGGGGAAATCATTCCCCGATCCGTTTCTCTCCAACGAACCAGAACCTCACCTCCGGCAATACAATTTCCCTGAATATCATATTTTGGCTGGATATATAAGATAAAACGCTCCTGTTCCAGAGCTGGTCTGGTCATATTGATAATCTTTTGTTCTTTAATAACATCCTGCCTCATTTCATCCTGATAATAGGCATAATTCTGTACATAACTGCCTTTGCATTCCTTAGATGCCATCTTGGCATAATCATACATATCATTAACTTCAATACGATAATCATTAATTAAATAAAAACCAAAGACAGGAATCATGTCAAACTCTACGATCATCTGCCGCATCTCATCCCGGAACTGTTCTGCCATATCCTCCAGTTCCTTTTTGCTGTCATACTCCATACAGATTGCAAATACATCGGCACGCATCCTGCCATAAACCACATATTGCTTCTTCTGAAAATACTCCCGAAGCATATTTGCCGTTTTTTTCAGAATCTTATCTCCCTTGCTAATGCCAAAAAAGGAATTAATCAAATGAAATTTAGAAATATCCAGACGAACCATCGCAAATTTTCTCTGAGAATAACGATCCAGCATCTTGCGCGTCTCTAACAGAAAACGCTCTCTGCGATACAAACCAGTCAGAGAATCATAGGACTCCATATATTGCAGCTGCTTACTGATCTGCAAACGACTTCTCTCCAGAACATTGCGAAGACGGAACAAAATAATCTTGGAATGATATGGTTTACGGATAAAATCCCATGCTCCCAATTCCAAACAACGGGATTCGTGTTCGGAATGTCCGGCGCCTGTGGTCACAACCACTGGAATATCTCTGTGCAGCTCCGATTTGCTACACTGCACCAGAAACTCAAAGCCATCCATAACCGGCATAACCAGATCCAAAACAACGGCATCTACCTTACCTGGATGCAAATCCAAGATCTGCAATGCCTCCTGCCCATTCTCCGCCTCAATGACACAATATTCCTTGGATAATATTTTCATAAGGATTTTGCGGTTTACCGCATCATCCTCCACCAGCAATACGACACTTTTCATCTTCATACCTCCCCCATGCTGAGGCTAAACCTTTCCGTTCTCCTTCTCTCCAGGTGAAACATCTATACCAGTAAATTCAATGTTTCCGCCTGCCCCCACCAACAGACACACCTAGACCTAATTATCATTATAACATATTTTCCAGAAACTGTCTCCTTTTTTTTCTTTTTTTACTGTATTTTTTAGGAAGAAATCATAATTTGTCATTTAAGCCTATTTGTGTTAGAATCAATTCAGATACAAAAAAACAATCGTATACTAACAAATGTGCCCCATCAAAGGCTGTAGCATTTAAATGGAGGAATATCATGGCAGGAGCATATAAATCAAATGAATCAGCAGAAAACTATCTGGAAACGATCTTAATATTAAGTAAAAAACTACCCGTTGTACGATCAGTAGATATTGCGGCAGAGCTGGATTTCAAAAAGTCCAGTGTCAGTGTGGCAATGAAAAATCTGCGCACACAGGGACATATCACAGTAACCGACGCCGGCTTTATCTATCTAACTGAATCCGGAAAGTCCATTGCGGAAATGATTTATGAACGGCATGAATTTCTAACCAACTTTCTAGTTTCTTTAGGTGTCTCAAAGGAAGTTGCTGCCGAAGATGCCTGCCGCATGGAACATGTCATCAGTGCTGAAAGTTTTTCCGCATTAAAAAAACACATACAGCCGTAACCTGTACGTGTTTTTTCATGTACTGACACAAATAATTACCAAAAAACATCAATATACTGTCAGCGTACTTCCAGTGTGAGCAGGCAACCACAACAATATACTGTGATTGCCTGCTCACACTTATTTCAACATTTCCAAAATATCATCTTTGGATTGTAATCCCACTATTTCTTTCGCAACTTTTCCATCCTTGAACACCAGTAAATAGGGAATATTCATAACCTGGTACTGCTGTTGCAGCTGTGGCTCCTCTTCAACATTTACTTTGCAGATCGTATATTCCGGATGTTCTGCACTGACTTGCTCCAGAATCGGCGCAAGCATCTGGCATGGTACACACCAGTCTGCCCAAAAATCCACCAAGACCGGACCATCTGCCTGCAAAACCTCAGCTTCAAAATTTTCAGCATTTCCTTTTAAAATTGCCATAATAATCAAATCCTCCCTTCTAAATACACATTCTCAGTTCAATTCCTATTCTTTGTACTGATCATATTTCATAGTTTCTCCATTGTCAACTGGAAAATTGTCATTATTCATACCGTAATCTATGACGCAAGACTAATATTTTTGACAAAAAATTTCAAATTTTACTACCTTGTGAATAGTAACGTAAATTTGACATTCTACGACAGTCACCCACTCCCTCCCCTGTGCATAAGATATAGTACGACTATATCAGGGAACAGGAGGTTCATTGCATGGAATCAATTCATCAAATCTCCCTTTACGGCTCTGACAAACGACAACTTATGTTGGGAAAACTATTTGAGGAAGCTGGAATTCCTGTCAACTACTTAAACGAATCCGGTAAGATTCCAGAGATTACAGGCTGCCAGTTACCTCCTACTGGCATGACTATCCTGCTCCCATTGCCATGTCCAGCTGCATTACAGGATATGATCTTATCCTACGTGGAGCCGGATCAGCAGATACTAGGTGGCAATCTTTCCACCTCTTTTGTAGAAAAGTGTACCCATTCCGGGGCAAAAGTATACGACTACTTAAAAAGTCCTTCCGTCGTCATCCATAATGCAGTAGCTACTGCAGAAGGTGCGATTTGTGAAGCAATCCAACACAGCTCTTGGAATCTGCACGGAAATGACTGCCTTGTCATGGGATATGGCCGTTGTGGCTCCGTTCTGGCAAACCGTCTGTCAGGTATGGGATGCCATGTCACAGTATCTGCCCGGGATATCATAAAAATAGCCCAGGCAGAAACCTATGGTTATGAAATTCTTACTACCGAAACAGAGTTATCCCGTTTTCGGTTTCTCTTTAATACAATACCTGCACCTGTTATAGACAAATCCTTTCTGCAACAGTTGGCACCGGAAGTCACCATTATTGACATTGCTTCCGCACCTGGTGGTTGCGATTTTGATTACTGCAGGGAGCATGAAATCTCCGCACACCTGTGTCTGGGTCTGCCGGCGAAATATGCACCAAAGAGTTCTGCCGAAATTATTTTCCGGCATATTCAGGAAATATTTCAATTGCAATCGAAAGGAAAAATGCCATGACAACACCAAACTCTATTACAGTCGGTTTTGCCATTACCGGTTCCTTCTGCACCTTTTCTAAAACATTGACAGTATTAGAAAACATGAAGGATCAGGGATATGAGATCATTCCGATTTTTTCAGATCACGCAGCCACCATGGATAATCGCTTTACCAAAGCGGAAGATTTTCGCCAAAAAGTAGAAGATATTACCGGGCACAAAGGAATTGACACCATCCAGGCTGCAGAGCCGATAGGACCAAAAGATCCACTGGACGTACTGGTCATTGCGCCTTGTACCGGCAATACCATGGCGAAATTGGCAAATGGTATCACAGACAGTCCGGCACTGATGGCAGCTAAAGCCCATCTTCGCAACGAACGTCCACTTGTCGTCTCCATTTCCACCAACGACGCCATGGGAATGAATTTTAAAAATTTAGGACTTTTGTATAATGTGAAAAATATATTTTTCGTTCCATTCGGACAGGATGACTACCAGAAGAAAACAGCTTCTCTCATAGCACATGTAGAACTGATTCCAGATACCATCCAGGCTGCCCTGCATGGAAAACAGCTGCAGCCAGTACTCAAATCACCTTTTTAAAGGGAATTTTACTTGTAAAATTCATGGCAGCCATGCCGTCCAATTCTGGTCAGACAACTGTCAAACCACTTAACATTGCCGCTGTCTGCCAGAGCTCTTTCCATAAAGTACAGCGCTCCCTGGGATGGATCTTCCCCATCCAGGGCAGCCTGTACCGCTTTTTTTGTCCCTTTTGATACATGCACTCGATAATAACTGCCATTGGAAACTGGGGAAAACTGATATCTGTTTCCAGAATGGGCAAAAACCACCCCACTTACCGTATTCGGAAATTCTTTATTCATCACTCGATTTAGTACCACATTGGCTACCAAGATTCTTCCCTTCTGATCCTCTCCTCCTGCTTCTGCTTCCACAATGCGTTCCAAAATGGTTTGTGCCTTAGTACCACGTACCTTTCCACAAGCTTTTTTTATTTTCTTTCGTCGTGCCTTTTTAGTCTCCTCTATTTTACGTTGCTTCTTTTCTTTCTTTAAACGCTCTTCTTCTATTTTACGCAGACGCTCCTGTTCCTGCCGCTCTGCTTCCATTTCCCGCTGTGTCCGTTCCAAGTTTTGTAAACGTTCCTGTATGGCATGTTCACGTTGCAATAATTTCCAATTTCGGTAGCTCTCTCCTACCGTATCCACCACATCCGCAGATGCCTCCGATACCTCCGCTGCGTTGGCTTTGACAGACAGCGTCATCATCTCAACATCTGCCGGCGATTCGTACATTGCCTCCGGCGCCATTGCAACCACAGTTCCTCTGGAGTTTGCCACTAATATTACCGTGACAGCACTTGTCAGGGCTACATATCGTCTCCATGTCTGTTTCATTCTTGATCACCGCTCTCCTTTTTCATTGAAATTTAAATTTTTGTTACATTTGTTACGAATCTATTACAGAGTATATGGCAATTTTTAGAATTTTATACAGACATCTTTTCTACATTTTTCGCATTTTATTATACTTTTTTTCTTGATCAACCAGATTTTCACGTGAATATCGCTTTCAAAATGTGAAATTCGTTTACAAAACGGGAATTTCACTTTACAATCAAGCAACTAAACTTTCATTCGTGAAATGTAATCCGAGATTCCCGTCTGAATGGGAAAGATGAATACAAACAGA
>CAYPEW010000027.1:0-46681 GCA_964409845.1 uncultured Jutongia sp. | reverse complement strand
GGAACCGTAGATGTTCTTCGTCGATGTACCCAAACGTACATCGACGATTTTAGAACATCTTCTTACACTTATAGATACCATCCGAACAAACATAAATGGCACGAAAATCTCCCTGGCTGTCATAAACCAAAACCTGATCCTGATCTTTTCTTTTCAAAACACTTTCACCCATGCCAGTCAAACCCTCAAACGGCAAATGATTTCCATTTTCTAAAAGCCGTTCTGCATCTGCTACTACTTGTGCTTTGGGTAAATGTGGAAAGAGGGCGTCCACCTGCCAGATGTTATCCACTAATGCTTCTTCGGAATCCGCCATCAGCTGCTCTATTTCAGACAATCGCAGAGCATCTTCCAATCGAAACACATCTACCCGGGTTCTGGTCAAATGCTCCATGGCCGCACCAATTCCCAGCGCTTTACCAATATCATGGCATAGAGTCCGAATATAAGTTCCTTTGGAACAGGTCACTTCCATACAAAATCTTCTATTTTCCAGATCAATCTCCTGTATCTGAAGATCAGAAATATGAATGGCTCTAGGCTTTCTCTCCACCGTTTTTCCTTCTCTTGCCAGTTCATAGAGCCGCTTTCCATTGATTTTTAGAGCAGAATACATGGGCGGAACCTGCATAGAATCGCCTCGATAGCTTTCTGCCACACGACAGAGCTGCTCTGATGTAATCCCACTAAAATCATAATGCTGTAACACGGTTCCAGACAGATCCTGGGTATCTGTCTCTACACCCAAACGGCAAACTGCACGATATGTTTTATCCTTGTCTGTCAGCAACTCACATACTTTAGTAGCCTTCCCCAGACAAACCGGCAAAACTCCTTCGGCATCCGGATCTAATGTTCCAGTATGACCGATTTTTTTCTGGTGCAGGATTCCTCGCAATTTGGCAACCACATCAAAAGAGGTATAGCCCGGTTCTTTGTATACATTAATGATTCCATTCATTTTCATTCCTCTATAAGCCATTGTCAAATAATCAATTTAGTTCCTTAACAAACAGACGGCATAAAGATTCAATGATATCTTCTGCCGTTCCGGTCCCTTGAAATCCAGCTGCTTTCCGATGACCACCACCACCGTATACTACTGCAGCCCGACTAACATCAATTTGATCGTTAGATCGCATACTGACTTTGTACTGCAGTTCACCAGTCTCATGCAGGAGAACAGCTGCCTCCACTCCTCTGGTAACCCGCAACTGCTCTACCACGCCTTCCACGTCCTCTGTTTTTGCACCAAACCGTTCCATCATAGAACGAGTAATGACCGTAACAATACATTTCCCATCCAAAAGCAATCTGCTATCCAACAATGCCTGTCCCAACAACTGAGTCTGTACATAAGTCCGCTCTGATACGCAATGATCAATCAGATCCCAGAATGTAATACCCGTCTGCATTAACTTTCCGGCAATTTCCATAGTTCTGGCAGAAGTATTAGAGTAACGAAACACACCAGAATCGCTGATGATTCCCACATATAATGCAGCTGCAATCTCCGGCATGGATGCTTCTTCCTGCATGAGTTCATACAGCACTTCACAGGTAGAACTGCTATCTGGAACTACAATATTAGTCTCCGCATAGCACAAATTGCTGATGTGGTGATCCACACAAAGAGTGTGCTTTGCCTGATGAAATGCCTGCTCCGCTTCTCCCAGACGATCTGAACTACTGCTGTCGACCACTAGAAATAAATCATAAGATTCCTGTCCGATCTTCTGTTGGATAATACTGTGTTCCGGATCCAGACATTCATACCGTTCCGGCAGATTTTCCAGATAGACATCCACAGACTTCTCTGGAAAAACATGGCGAATATAGTGATAAACCGCCACACAGGAACCAACACAGTCCCCATCCGGACGAATATGTCCAGCAACCATGATATGCTCCGCCTGTGAAATTATTTGTTTCAGATCACTCATCTTCTCTAATCTCCCTGTGATAATTCATCAATCTTCTTGGACATATTAATGCCGTATTCGATAGAATCATCAATCACAAAAGTCAGCTCCGGCGTATTTCTCAAATTCAAAGATTTCGCCAGTTTAGAGCGAATATGGGATGCCGCACTGGCAAGTCCCTCCCTGGTATTTTCCCGATCCATCTCGTCGCCTAATACACTGACATACACCTTGGCAAACTTCAAATCTGGTGTTACCTCCACAGATACCACAGAAGTCATGGGATGAATCCGCGGATCCTTAATTTCCCGGGAAATGATACGGCTCAATTCCCGGTGTACTTCCCCGTTCATACGGGAGTATTTAATGCTATTTCGTTTCATAATTCTCCTTTTTCTTCACATACTTCCAAACATGCAATAGTAAGAACGCAAGTGTTCTTACTATTGTGAGTAGGCAAATTTATTTGCCGTAGATATTCTTTGGCGATGCGGACGTAACGCATCGTCAATTTTAGAATATCTTCTCACAATTATCTTGGAACTTCTACCATGATATATGCTTCAATCTGGTCTTCCACCTGTATCTCATTGAAACCTTCAAATACCAGACCACATTCATAACCGGCAGCTACTTCCTTCACATCATCCTTAAATCGTTTCAAAGATGCCAGCTCGCCCTCAAAGATCTGCTCTCCCTCTCTGGAAATACGTACTTTGGAACCTCTGACTACCTTACCATCCAATACATAGGAACCTGCAATAATACCCACGCCGGATGCCTTAAATGTCTGACGAACCTCCAAATGACCAGTAACCTGCTCCTCATATTCTGGATCTAACATACCCTTCATAGCGGCTTCCACATCCTCAATGGCATTGTAGATCACCTTGTACAGACGAATGTCAACCTGCTCCCTGTCGGCACTTTCTTTGGCTGTATTATCTGGTCTGACATTAAATCCAATGATAATGGCATTGGATGCACTTGCCAGAGATACATCCGATTCGTTAATAGCACCAACACCACCGTGGATCACACGGACAGCCACTTCTTCATTACTGAGTTTTAACAAACTCTGTTTTACTGCCTCTACGGATCCCTGTACATCAGCCTTAATAATAATATTCAGTTCTTTGATGTTACCTGCCTGAATCTGAGAGAACAATCCATCCAGAGTCAATCTGGACTTGGTTTCATCCAACATCTTCTCACGGCTCTGGTTAATATAAGTTTCTGCAATATTCCTTGCCTCTTTATCATTATCCGTTGCAATAAAGATTTCTCCAGCATCTGGCACAGCATGGAGACCCAATATTTCTACAGGTGTAGACGGAAGTGCTTCTTCCACACGACGGCCCTTATCGTCCATCATGGCACGGATTTTACCAAATGCTGCTCCAATTGCCAGATTATCACCCACATGCAAGGTACCTTTCTGCACCAATACAGTAGCCACTGGACCACGACCTTTATCCAACTGTGCCTCAATAACTACACCACGTGCCTTACGGTTTGGATTCGCTTTTAATTCTGCCACATCCGCTGTCAGGACAATCATTTCCAGCAACTGGTCAATACCCTCTTTGGTATGGGCAGATACCGGTACAAAGATGGTGCTTCCACCCCAATCTTCCGCAACCAGTTCATGCTCCACCAATTCCTGTTTCACACGCTCAATATTTGCACTTGGTTTATCAATCTTATTCACGGCTACAATAATCTCTACCCCGGCAGCCTTCGCATGGTTAATCGCCTCAATGGTCTGCGGCATTACACCATCATCTGCAGCTACCACTAGCACGGCAATATCCGTAGACTGGGCACCACGCATACGCATGGAAGTAAATGCCTCATGTCCTGGTGTATCTAAGAATGTAATTTTTTCTCCATTGATTTCAGTGACATAAGCACCAATATGCTGGGTAATTCCACCTGCTTCTCTGGAAGTCACATGTGTTTCACGGATGGCATCCAGAAGAGAAGTCTTACCATGGTCAACGTGTCCCATAACACAGACAACCGGTGGACGTTTCTCCATTAATGCCTCATCTTCTTCATCCTCTTTCAGAAGTTCAGCCACCAGATCAACTTTTTCCTCCATCTCTGCGATACAATTGTATTCCAGAGCAATCTCCTCGGCCTCCTCGAATGTCAGCTCATGGTTCATGGTCACTACAGTACCTTTCATAAACTGCCCCTTAATAACCGTTGCCGGTGGCACTTTCATAGTATCCGCCAACTCTTTAACCGTCAACTTCTCTGGAATAACAATGGTACGAATACCATCTTCCGGCTCTGCCGGTTTTACAACTGGCTCCGGCTTAATGAAGGCACCCTTACGATTTGGATCCTTTTTCTTTTTGTTCTTCTGCAGGAACATTTCTTCCTCGTCATAACCACGATTCCTGTCTTTTCCATATTTTTGCTTGGCACTGCGAGAATCCTTACCAGAACGTTGCTGACGGGACTGCTTTACGCTGGACTGCATAGATTCCATCGGACCGGACTGACTGCGGTTACCATAAGAATTACCACCACGACCGCCTCGATTATCATTTCTGCCGCCACGGTTATCTCCGTAACCACCTCTGCCACCACGGTTGTCATCTCTGCCACGGTTGTCTCCATAACCGCCTCTGCCACTACGGTTATCTCCATAACTACCTTTACTGCCATGATTTCCACCATCTCTGCCAGCATTACGATCCGTTCGACCACCACGGTTGTCATTTCGATTCCCACGATTTCCGCCATCCTTGTTTCCATCACGGAAAGATCCACTACGACGGTTATCCCTGTCGCCAGACTGTCTATTCTCTTTTTTCTCAGAATTACGATTTTCTGCCGTTTTCTGTTTCGCAGGACGCTGCTCTGCCGCCGTCGTTTTTTCCTCTGGCTCTTTGTCTTTGGTTACTACCTCTGGTTTTTCTTCTGCCGTTTTCTCTGCTGAGACAGTAGCTTTCTTTTGATCATTCTCCTGTTCTGCTACAGACGACTCTACCGTCGATTTTTCCTTTTTCACCTGCTTTTTCTCAGCCTGTGCTGCCGGTTTCTCCTTGGACGGAGCTGCAGCTGCCTTGCTCTCCTCCGCTCTGGTTTTCTCCAATGCCTTAAAATGTTTCAACACAAAACCAATGGCAGCATCTTCAATACTACTCTGTGCTCCCTTTGCCTCAAAGCCATTTGCCTGTAATAACTCCACCAGATCCCGGCTTTTTACCTCAGGAAATCTTTCCTGTAAACTTCTTGCTATTTCATATATTTTCATTTTTGCCATATGCTACTTTGCCTCCTAGTTCATCTTCTTCATAATCGCCTGTGCCAGTCCCTCATCTGTAATCGCTATGGTTGCCCGAAATTCCTTTCCGATCGCCCGTCCCAAATCCTCTTTGGTACTATATACCTGAATGGGAACCTCATAAAACTCGCACATATTGTTAAATTTTTTTTTCGTATTTTCTGAAGCATCGCCGGCTATGATAACCAGTGCTGCCTTGCCGGATTTTACCGCATTTTCTGTCATAAACTCTCCACTGTCTACCCGGCCTGCCTTCGTGGCGATTCCCACCATGCGAAGGGCGTTATCCATCTTCACGGTTATCCATCTCCTTTGCTAATTCTTCATACACTTCAGCAGGAATCTCTGTTTTCAGTGACCGGCTCAAAGCATGACGTTTCTGTGCCAGCCGCAGACAATCCACTGAATTACATATATATGCGCCTCTTCCATTTTTCTTACCAGTAAAATCCACCTGGATTTCTTCCTCCGGTGTCCGAATAATGCGGATCAGCTCTTTTTTCTCTTTTCGCTCACCACATCCGGTACACTGGCGCATCGGCACTTTCTTCACGGGAGTCGCTTTCTTACCAGCCAATGAACCCATCTCCTTTCTCTATACAACAATTGGAATTCATTTACATTCTTTTATTGTTGTACTGAATAATCTCTATCATAAATCACCGTCTCGGTGCAGTTTTTATATGTGTGCTCTTGGGATCTGCACAAATTACACAAGCGAATGTATGAATTATTTCATATTCGTTGTACTACATCCGTTTTAGAATATCTCCTCACATTTAATATCAATTTTAAATCCTGTCAGTTTTGCTGCCAGACGGGCATTCTGCCCCTCCTTGCCGATGGCAAGTGATAACTGGTTCTCCGGCACTGTTACCCGAGCTGTCTTTTCCTCCTCATCCACCAATACCGAAGTAACTTTAGCTGGACTTAAAGCATTTTCGATCAGTATTTCTGGAGAATCACTCCAATTGACAATATCAATTTTCTCGCCACGCAATTCCTCTACAATAGCCCCAACCCGGACACCATTAATCCCCACGCAGGCACCTACCGCATCTACATTAGGATCTTCCGTGCTAACTGCAATTTTGGTACGAGATCCGGCTTCTCTGGCAATGCTTCGAATTTCTACCACACCATCCTGAATCTCTGTAACCTCGGATTCAAACAAACGCTTAACAAACTCTGGATGAGTCCTGGATACTGTAATACGTGGTCCCTTCGGTGTATCCTTGACTTCTACAACATATAATTTAATGTGTTCGGTAGGCTTAAAATGCTCTCCATGCACCTGCTCGCTCTCCATCAGCATGGCATCTACCTTTCCCAGATTGATGCAGACATTCCTACCGCTGTAGCGCTGTACAATACCAGTAATAACTTCTCTTTCTTTTTCCAGGTACTGTATGTACAATACCTTTCTCTCTTCTTCACGGATCTTCTGTACCACAACCTGCTTTGCCTTTTGTGCCGCAATACGCCCGAAATTCTTTGGTGTTACCTCACGGCTGACAATACCGCCAACTTCTGCATGGTCATATTTCAGACTAGCTTCTGTAATACCAATCTGCAGGATATCGTCCTCCACCAGATCATCCTCCACCACTTCATAGTCAGCAAACACCTTAACCTCTCCGGTTTCACGGTCAATTGCTACCCTGATATTCTCATTTTTGCCAAACTGATTCTTGCAGGCAGCCAGCAGGGAATTTTCAATTGCTTCCAGAATAATATCTTTACTAATCTGTTTTTCTCGCTCTATCGCATTTAATGCCTCAATTAATTCCACACTATCTGGTTTTGTATTTTTTGTTTTCTTTGCCGCCATTTTTCTCTCCTATTCTGCGCTGCTCTTTTCTTTATCACGGGTTCTGTACTAGCAGCGCATAATACAGAATCCCGGTTTTCTGTCCATTAAAAATCTATGGTCAGCTTGACTGAAGCTATCTCCCCACGGGGGATCACATAAGCCGGATCAAAATCTGTTTCCAGAGTAATGGTATCTGTGTCATAAGCAGTCAAAACACCGGTAATCTCCTTGACAGACACTTCTTTTCCATTTTTTCCGCCAGGGATCTTTCTAGCACTGTAGAATTTTACATCAACATCTTCTCCAATACTTCTCCTGAAATCTTTCTCCTTCTTGAGCTGTCTGCCTAATCCTGGCGAACTGACTTCCAGAATATAAACTTCTTCAATGAAATCCTCCTGATCCATCATGTCGCTCCAGGCACGGTTTATCAGCTCACAATCATCCAGGGTAATACCGCCTTCCTTGTCAATGTAAGCACGTAAGTACCAGTTTCCGGCCTCTTTAACCCATTCCACGTCCACCAGCTCAAATTGATGTTCCTCCATCATGGGTTCTAACATCTTTTCGGCACGTGATTCGTACTCTTCCCGTTTCGTCAATCGCATAACCTCTTTTCCATTGTTCCTGATAGCAGAACGATATTTTTTCTGCTCCGAACTCAAAATGAAAGAGTGGACTTCTCGCAGTCCACTCTTTACTATCAACATATTACAAAAGGTATTGTAGCACCAATTTCCAGTATTTGCAAGGTTTTTTTCCGATTTTTCAGCTTTTTTACTACATTTTTTTGATTCCTGCCTTAATCCCACACATTTCATGACAAACAGAGCAAAGGCGTGTTATACTGATGTGAGAGAAAAACTGAATTCAACTCTAGAAACATTGTTTTATGCACAACAAAGCCATCCGCAACATGCGGATGCAGAAATGAGGATCAAGATGTCAGATACCATATTTTTTCATTTACAATTGAAACGTACCAGGACACCCCAGGAAGTATTCACAAAAATGACCAAAAAAATCAAAAAGAAAGGACCGACAAAAAACTGGACATATGACATTCAGGGAGATTGCCTGCTGGTGGATTTCCATGATGATAGCAGTGAAACCTTCTGCGTGGATTTCCAGAATAAAATAGCAGATGGCTTTTGCAAAGTGAAATTTCAGCTGGGCGGAGAAGGCTATGATGACAGTCAAAGTGAATTCGTGGCATTGATGGAAATGATTTATGCGGCAAGAACTTCTTTTTCACATATGGAAATCAGTGATGATTTTGGTCTGGCTTCCGCTTATCTGGAAGGGAAGCGTTTCAAAATCAAACTGCGTGAGCTAACAGAAGAAGAAATGGACAGAGCAAAGCAGCTGTACCAAATGGGTTATATAAAATATACGGATTTTATCATGGCAGTATGTTATATGGATTTGGAAATTCCTTTTGGAGAACGTTACCAGCGGCATGTAAATACAAATCTCTCTTTTGTCAGGGATCATTTAAACAGGGGAAGCCGCGAACCTTTTTTTGCTACCTATCTGTATGAACTGGCAGAATATCAAGATCAGGGAAGAACCTGTGAAATACCGGATTTTGACGGAGATCCCTGTGGAATACTCTTTTCTAGGTGGGCATTTACAGAGGGGGTAGAATTTTTGTTTTATATTGACTTAAACTGGAACCCCATGGCGGGAGAAAAGTATGCCCAGGTACGGCGGCTGTATGTCGAAAAAATCCTTCCGATCCTGGAGGAGGGGGAGGATTCTTTTGATAAATGTGTTCTGTCTTATCAATATTTTGTATCTATTTTTGAATATTGTGGATTTAAACGTGTGGAGAAAATGCATTTTTCAGAGGAATGCTATGACAGAACCTTGTAAAAAGATATTTCGTATAAATCATCTATTATTAGAATCGGGCATCCCCACAGTTGAAAATCTGGAGATGCCCGATTTCATAAGATTTCAAATGAGAAGAAATGTCACACTAGCAGTCATCTGCCCGAATCAGCCTGGTTTCATATCCTGCCTCAAACAGAATTTTTTCCTGTCTTTCCGTCTCTTCCTGGGTTTCAAAGGATCCATGGCAGACGCAGTAATAATTTTCTCTCGGTACAATATAACAATCAAATCCATCATTCTGCAGATTGGATGCTAAGATCTCCGCATTTTCTTTATGCCGGAACATACCGATTTCAATTCGATATGGTGCCACTTCTTCTGCTGTCAATGCTGCTCCCTGCACCGTCTGCATAATTCCCTGTGCAATAGCTTCGGCAATATCTTGAAAGGCGGCATCAAAGAGCTGGTTATCCTTATCCGTATTTAAAAAACCTACTTCCACCAAAGCAGCAGGCATCCTGGTTCCCCGTAATACAGCCAGCCTTGGACGCTCCTTTGTCCCCAGATTGGCAAACCCCACCTGCTCTAATTCCCGGTTAATATTTTCTGCAAACAAAGATGGAATACCGGAATCCTGATAAACCAATGTTTCCACTCCGGAATAAGTATTTGGATTAGGACTGGAATTGCGGTGAATGGAAATAAAATAATCCGCATCACTGCGATTGGCAATACCTGCCTTCTCATTGGGACTCTGATAAACATCTTCTGTACGGCTATATAATACATTCACTCCATTGTTCTCTAAGATCTCTCCGATTGCCAGTACCAGACGAAGGTTATCGTCTTTTTCCAAACGGTTCCCATTGGAAGCACCGCCATCATATCCGCCATGACCGGCATCTAACATAACTGTAGCCATATTCCCTCCACGCCCTGGGGGCGTAAATACGATTACTTACATTCTATGCAATAATTTCCGAAAGTATCATATTTACAGAAAATTTCTTGAAACCATATCAATTATCCCCTATAATTGATACGGTGTCGGATGCACAGTCTGAATCGCTCTGCGACTTGCCACTACAAGCTTTCTCAATTGCGATTCGATCCAACACCAGAATGGAGGATAATTACTATGTCAGAACAATATCAGAAAGAAATCAAGAAACGCAGGACCTTTGCCATTATCTCTCACCCAGACGCCGGCAAAACCACATTAACGGAAAAATTCCTGCTTTATGGTGGTGCCATTAATACTGCTGGATCAGTAAAGGGAAAGGCAAACTCCAAATATGCGGTATCCGACTGGATGGAGATCGAAAAAGAACGTGGTATTTCCGTTACATCTTCTGTCCTGCAGTTTAATTATGATGATTTCTGTATCAATATATTGGATACACCGGGACACCAAGACTTTTCTGAAGATACTTATCGTACCTTGATGGCTGCAGATTCTGCCGTCATGGTTATTGATGCCTCTAAGGGTGTGGAGGCACAGACCATCAAACTTTTTAAAGTGTGTGTTATGCGGCATATTCCCATCTTTACTTTCATTAATAAAATGGACCGGGAAGCCAAGGATTCGTTCGAACTATTGGACGATATTGAGACCGTGCTGGGAATCCGTACATGCCCTATGAACTGGCCCATTGGCTCTGGTAAACGTTTCAAGGGAATCTACGATCGCCGGGCGAAGACAGTCCGTGCCTTTGAGTCCGTGGCAACCGGCGGTGCAAAAGCCGCATCCGAAACGGATTATGATCTGGAAGACCCAGCACTACGAGAGCTTGCCACTGATGAACTCTATGACCAGTTAGTGGATGAAATCGAACTGTTAGACGGCGCCAGTGACCCTCTGGATCTGGAAAAAGTACAGAAAGGAGAACTTTCTCCTGTATTTTTTGGATCGGCACTGACCACATTCGGTGTGGAGACATTTCTAAAATACTTTCTGGAAATGACTTCATCCCCTCTTCCACGTATGTCCAACGAAGGAGAAATTGATCCCCTTGAAAATGATTTTTCTGCTTTTGTATTCAAAATTCAGGCTAATATGAACAAGGCACATCGAGACCGCATTGCTTTTCTACGGATCTGTTCCGGAAAATTTGATGCAGACCGGGAAGTCTATCACGTTCAAAGCGGACGTAAGCTGCGTCTTTCCCAGCCGCAGCAGATTATGGCGCAGGAACGTCAGGTTATCAGTGAAGCCTATGCCGGTGATGTGATTGGTGTCTTTGATCCAGGTGTCTTCTCCATTGGTGATACCATTACTGTCTCCGGTAATAAATTTGAATACGAAGGAATCCCAACTTTTGCTCCGGAACACTTCGCCCGTGTCGTCCAACTGAACTCCATGAAACGGAAACAGTTCGTCAAGGGAATTACCCAGATTGCTCAGGAAGGTGCCATTCAGATCTTTCAGGAATTTACGGCTGGTATGTCCGAAATTATCGTAGGTGTTGTTGGTGTTCTGCAATTTGATGTATTAAAATACCGTCTGGAAAATGAATACGGATGCGAGATTCGATTAGAGAGCCTTCCTTATGGATTTATCCGCTGGGTAGGTGATCCAAGCACAGATGTAACGAAACTGAAACGGATGAACAATGTTAAAGCAGTCAAAGACATGAAAGGAAATCCTCTATTGCTGTTCGTCAACGACTGGATGATCCGTATGGTATTAGAAGATAACGAGGGTCTGGAATTGTTAGAATTCAAGAAGAATTAATTATTTATATGATCTAATATAGGAAAAATGCAGCGAGGAATTACTGTCCCGCTGCATTTAATTTTGATTCAAACATACTTTCAGCATTTCACTATAGACAACATAAATAATACATAAAATATAGCCTACTCCTATCGGTTTTCCATATGAAGAATCCGCTTTGCGGATTCTTCCAGAGTTGACTTAGTTTTCCTAATGCAGAATGTTTTCTCTGCATTAGGAAAACTTCAGCTCTTACATCTGATCCAAATATGCCTGATAACCCAATTGATTTAATTTTTCATCCTTTGCCACAACCTGGTCTTTTAAATCACTCTTATAGTCTGCCAATTTCTGACGAAGTTCCTGATCGGAAATGGCTAACATTTTTGCCGCCAGAATTGCTGCATTAGCAGCACCGTCAATAGCCACGGTGGCCACTGGTATTCCAGAAGGCATCTGTACAATGGAATATAGGGAGTCTACGCCACCCACAGATTTGGTATGAATTGGCACACCAATTACGGGCAGTGGAAAGATTGCTGCACACATTCCCGGTAAATGTGCCGCTCCACCAGCACCGGCAATAATCACTTCCAAACCTCTTTTTTCTGCCGTTTTAGCATAATCAAAAAATACATCCGGCTCTCGGTGTGCGGAAATTACATTCATCTCATAATCAATACCTAGATCTTCTAACATTTTTGCTGCTTTGCTCATAATCGCTAGATCTGAGTCACTTCCCATTAAAATTCCTACTTTTGCCATTTGTTCATCCTCCATATTTTTGTTATTATTTAGAAGCTATACTGCTTCTTTGTATTAAATTTACATCATTCCAAGAAAAATGCCACAGCATATATACTGTTGCTCTGCATTTTTCCAATGTGTAATAGTTTGCGAAGCAAACTATTGTTTGCTCTGCAAAGCAGTTTGATTTTTTGGCGAAACGCCCTTTGTGTTTCGCTAATTTTAGTATTTTTACCCACTCTCTCCTTTATGTAAGCAAAAACTCTGCCAGTACTGCATTGCTCACATCTATACCACGATCGGTCAGATAGATTCTATCATGATTCTCCGTTTCTGCCAATAGCCCATTTTGCTGTAAGTCTGGCAAGATCTTCTGGTACAGTTGATAAAAGTCCACACCAAACCGCTTCTGATATGCTTCTGGAGAGATCCCCTGTGTCATACGCAAGCCCAAAAAAACATACTCCTCCATCTCCTCCTGTCTGGATAAGACCTGTGACTCTACAATATGACTATCCGCCTTTTGGGACAGATAAGCTTGCATATTCCTCTCATTGCTAAAACGTTTTCCATTCCAATAGGAAGCGGCTCCCAATCCCACCCCCAGATATTCTTCCATCTGCCAGTAGGTCAAATTATGCCGACATTCCCATCCCGGGCGGGCATAATTCGATATCTCATAACGCTGATACCCCTCTGCTGCCAATCGTTCCTTGGTTAAAAAATACATTTGCCTGTCTGTTTCTTCCGAAGGAATCTGTAATTTTCCCTGCTTGTTCATCTCATAAAAAGGAGTTCCCTCCTCAATCAGCAGACTATAAGAAGAAATATGATTGGGATGCAACTGTAAAATCTGATCCAGAGTATCTTCATAACTTTTCAAGGTCTGTCCCGGAATATCTGCCATCAGGTCTACATTAATATTTGTAAAACCATGCTCCAAAAGAAGCTGGTAACTTTCCACGAAATCCTGAAAGGTATGAATCCTTCCCAATTGCTGTAGTTCCAGCTCCTGTGCAGACTGCAATCCCAGACTGACCCGGTTAACTCCTAAATACTGCAGTGCCGGAATATGTTCTAATGTCAAAGTTCCCGGGTTTACTTCTATGGTAAATTCCATGGTGGAAACCCATGAAAAATCATGGAGCACTTCACCAATCTGCCGAAGCAATTCTGGTACCAACACCGTTGGTGTCCCACCCCCTATAAAAATACTGCCCAAAGCATACTGCCCTTCCAAGCGCTTCTGCCAATAATGTAATTCTCTGGTCAGGGCAGCAATATATTCCTCCTGTACCGTTTGACTGGCTGGCATAGATAAAAAATCACAATACAAGCATTTCTGTACACAAAATGGGATATGGATATACAGTGCCAATTTTTTCATATTCTACCTCTGTAGTCTCTATCCAGAATTTCAATACATAAAAAACAATAATACAGGAAAGCTTTAATTCTTATCCTCGTCCAGCTTTAACACACTCATAAATGCCTGCTGTGGAATCTCCACACTACCAAACTGACGCATCCGCTTCTTTCCCTCTTTCTGCTTTTCCAAGAGTTTTCTCTTACGGGAAATATCTCCACCATAACATTTTGCCAATACATCTTTACGCATTGCCTTAACTGTCTCTCTGGCAATAATCTTACTGCCGATTGCCGCCTGAATTGGAATCTCAAAAAGCTGACGTGGAATCTCTTTCTTGAGTTTCTCACACATTTTACGTCCCCGCTCATACGCAGTATCTGCATGAAGAATAAAGGACAGTGCATCAATCTCCTCCCGGTTAATCAGAATATCCAGTTTCACCAGCTTGGAAGTAACATAACCCTTCATTTCATAATCCAGAGAAGCATAGCCACGGGAACGTGATTTCAAGGCATCAAAGAAATCATAAATTATTTCATTCAGTGGCAGATCATACTTTAACACTGCTCTGGTTTCCTCAATGTATTCCATACCAATATAAATGCCACGTCTCTCCTGGCACAAAGTCATAATCGCTCCTACATACTCTGTGGTTACCATAATCTCAGCTGCCACCATAGGCTCCTCCATATGTTCAATCTCCGAAGGATCCGGCAGGTTGGATGGATTGGTCACTTCTACCATCTCACCGTTGGTCTTATAAACATGATAAATAACACCTGGTGCTGTGGTTACCAAATCTAACGCATATTCTCGTTCCAAGCGTTCCTGGATAATTTCCAGATGCAGCAGTCCCAAAAAGCCACAGCGGAATCCAAATCCCAGAGCAACAGAGGTTTCTGCTTCAAACTGCAGTGCGGCATCATTTAATTGCAATTTTTCCAAGGCATCCCGCAAATCCGAATACTTGGCACCATCTGCCGGATACAGACCGCAATATACCATTGGCTGTACCTTTTTATAACCCGGAAGAGACTCTGCACAGGGACGTTCAGCTAGAGTTACTGTGTCTCCCACCCGGGTATCCTGCACATTTTTCAAACTAGCGGTAATATATCCTACCATTCCAGCACTCAGTTCTTCCGTAGGAATAAACTGTCCTGCACCAAAAATACCTACTTCCACTACCTCTGCCTTTGCCCCGGTAGCCATCATCAGAATCTCCTGACCCTTCTGCAAGGTACCATCAAAGACACGACAGAAAATAATAACACCCTTATACGCATCATACAAAGAATCAAAAATCAACGCTTGAAATGGTGCATCCATGTTCCCAGACGGTGCTGGTATTTTTGCCACAACCTGTTCTAAGACATCTTCAATGTTAATGCCCATTTTAGCAGAAATCAGTGGAGCATCTGATGCATCCAGTCCAATGACTTCTTCAATTTCCTCCTTGACTCGTTCCGGTTCTGCGCTGGGCAAATCAATCTTATTAATGACTGGCATAATTTCCAGGTCATGATCCAGAGCCAGATAACAATTGGCCAATGTCTGGGCCTCAATTCCCTGCGCTGCATCCACAATCAAAATCGCTCCCTCACATGCCGCCAGACTACGGGATACCTCGTAGTTGAAATCCACATGTCCCGGTGTATCAATCAGATTAAAAATATATTCTTCTCCATTTTTTGCCTGATAAACAATACGGACGGTTTGCGCTTTAATAGTAATCCCCCGCTCCCGTTCCAATTCCATGTTATCCAGTACCTGTGCCTGCATTTCCCGGTTGGTCAATAATCCGGTTGCTTCTATAATACGGTCTGCCAAAGTAGACTTACCATGATCAATATGTGCCACGATACAAAAATTTCTGATATGAGACTGTTCAATCCTCTCCATGTACTTCCTCCAATACTGTCCTGTTTCAATCCATCCCATATAACGAATTTCGAATACACCGACAGAGCAAACATAGGGTTTATCTTTTGGAAAATTGATCTTCCATTACCATTTAATGAGAATTTTATGATGGGATAACCCTCTGTCAAAAAATTCTGATTCGCCATACTAGTACAGCATTGTACCATAGTTTTGTCGGAAGCTCAAGATTTCGATAAGACCTGATGCAAGATTCCTGCCAATGGCTCCATGGCATTTTTCGCTTCCTGCAGAGTATTATTCTCATTCCCCAGCTCAATTAAGAGTGAACGCTCCCGAAGATGCAGATTATAGCGATAATTTTTCAAATAAACAGGTTTGGCAAAATCAGAATACTGCTCCATACATGCCATTTTTAATTGCAGGCTAAATGCCAGATTCGCCTGTAAATTATCATTATGCAAATAGGCAATGTCTCCTTTTTTATTTCTGGATAATCCATTGAAAAACATCACTTGTGCCGTCCGTTTTCCATTGATGGTGGTCAGACGCTGCACTTTATTACCCACGCCATCCCTATGTAAATCAATCAGCACCTGTATTCCCGGATATTTCTGCAATGTCTTGCTTACTCCCGCATAAGACTGGTTATAAGCTTTATTTCGATCTATATTACCATTAATCCGATCATATTCTGTCTCATCATGCAGTACATGGTATCCATATTTTTCGGTAAGAAGTTTTGCCAGTTCCCCACCTACTCCAATAATAGACTCCTCCTTTTTTCCAGACTTGCTATCTACAAACGCCTCAGAAGCTCCATGGGTATGATAGATCAGAATTTGAGGTTCCTTTTTTTGCTCCATGCTTAAGTCCATATTCAATAAACGATCCACTTGAAATATTTTTGGATCAACAGAAGTGGAAGAATCTACTATATAAAAATTCTTTAACAAATAGGAACGCTTTTTCTGTTCTTTCAATTTTTGAATTATTGCTTTATTTTTTTCTACTCCTGTAGATTGTTTTTTCTCCGTTGATGAATTCAAATTTTCAGTTACCTTTGTACCTGCATTTCCCCCTGAACCAGGTTCATTCGATGCCGTTGGCTCAGGCGAATACATGGACTGGGCATACTCTGTCAAACTGATATTTTTATCCGTAATATCAAAACTTCCATTATTAAATACCGCAATATCTTCGATCTCATCTGAAGAAAGACCAGATGAATCCTGCCCGTCCAATATTCCTCCCTGCTGAAGCAAGGCAACCTGTGTCACCGATTCACCAGCGTCCTGCTGCATCATATATTGTAATAATGCAGTTCTTCCACATAATAGATTTCCCACATCCTGTCCCGTATTCTGTAGAAGAGTTATATTCGAAAATCCTAATCTTGCCACTCGATTACTACAATTCTTCTCCAATTTTCCTAAGAGGTCATATTGACGGTATAATCCTCCTATTATGATGCCTGTCCAAATAACCAACAATAGCATAGCAATCCATTTCCACCAGGATTTTCCATGGTTCCCATTGCATTTATTCATAAATGTACTCATGCTGCACACCTCCGTTATGCTTTGCCAGTAGCTAATCTACCAATGACTGTGCTGCTCGCCACACAATTCCCACAACACAAATCAAGTCTGTGTTGTGAAATAATTTATTTTTCACTCGTTCCTCCATCTCAATTTGCTACCAATTTAATACTGACAGGTGGCTACTATTACAACCTATGAGGAAATGAGAAAAATATTCGAAAGATTTGCAATCCATTTACATAAGTATCATCCATGCTTAAGTGTTTTCCTGCATCAATGGCTCATAGAGCTATATTGGTTAATTCCCTGCGCAATTAAGTCCCCTACCTGGCTGATCTGCGCCTCAATATCCTTTGGAGTAACAAAGAGATTACTCATGGTCTGCCTTGAAATATTTTCTAGAAACAGTGTGATTTCCTCCTCGGTGCATTGTTCCCGCTGCAGGACTTCCTCCATAGTCTCTAATACTATAGTATTGGCTTCTACCACAGTTGGCACACCAATCGCAATAACCGGAATTCCCATGGTATCCTGATTAATGGGATAACGATGATTTCCTACACCGGCACCTGGCAAAATACCAGTATCTGTAATCTGAATTGTTCGACACAAGCGTTTCACACTCCTGGTTGCCAGCGCATCAATTACCAACAGAAGATCCGGCTTGGATCTGGCAATGATTCCCCCTAAAATTTCCCCTGTCTCTAATCCGGTTTGTGACATAACGCCTGGCACTACAGCACAGACCACATTACCATATTCCTGTGGAATATCTTCCTCCAAATGCCGATTCACGGAAATGTGTTCCACTACATAAGGGCCAAGTGCATCTGGTGTGGCAAAGCGATTTCCCAGACCAGTCACAAAGAGGCAAAGTTTCTTTTTTGTGCCCACCAGATCTTTGGTAATATCCTGTAGAATATCTGCGAAACGCTGTATCAAACTTTGATGCACCTGATCCTGGGATTGATAGTCTTCCTCAAATTCCAGGGTAATATAAGTTCCCATCGGTTTTCCCATTTCTTCCGCACCATGTTCATTTAATATTTCTACAGTTGTAACCTGAATCTTCCCATCTTCTAAAGATTCTGTCGTAAGTTTTACTCCAGATACCTCCACATCATCTTCCGGAAAACTCTCTTTAACCTCCAGTGCTAAATCCGTCCGTTTCTCCATGATTCCATGCTCTCCCATCATTTCCTCCTTTTTTCATCTCGTAATACATGTATACGAGTTCTCTTAATTACCTACAACCATGATTTTAATCCACAAACTTTAATGCAATAAAATTTTGTAACAATATATTTATCTAAAATTGCCATCAAACATACATCCATATTTTTTCCAAATATTTGATAATTATGTATTGACAATCCATTTTGCTTCGTTTATTATATTCTAGTATGTTTACTCAAAGCGACCGTGTCCGGTTTGAAGAAACACAAGATTTCACGATTGGGAGGTGACGGACGAATGGCTAATATTAAATCAGCGAAGAAAAGAATTTTAGTTGAACGCAGAAATGCAGAGAAAAATAAAGCAATCAAGTCTAAAGTAAAGACTACGATTAAAAAAGTAGACGCAGCGATCGCGGCTAAAGACAAAGCTGCTGCTACTGCTGCATTGACTGAGGCGATCACAGAGATTGATAAGGCTGCCAGCAAAGGTGTATATCATCGTAAGACAGCATCCAGAAAGATCTCTCGTCTGACGATAGCAGTGAATAAAATTGCATAATGAAAAATTATAAAGAGAAGAAAGCTGTCAATGGTGTGGGCGGCTTTTTTCTTTGTGAGAAAGAAGATTCCCCCTACCAATTTCTGAAAAAATGGTCTATAGGGGATTTTCTTCTCTCTCGTACCCTTACAATATGTTACACCTTGTTATTATCTGATACGAATATTGCGTAACTTACTTTTCTTTAACAAACGCACATATTTTTTCTGCGATTTTTTAGAAATAGAAAACCGTAACTTACTATTTGTTTTCGCAAATGCTTTTTTCTGGATTTTCTTAAGCTTTTTTCCCCGGAAAATTACTGTTTTAAGTTTCTTACATCCATAAAAAGCTTTTTTTCCAATATGAGTTACTTTCCCCCCTATCGTTACCTTTTTCAACTTTTTACATCCATAAAATGCCTTTTGACCTATTTGAGTAACAGAATAACGGACTCCTTTCCAAGAAATATAGGAAGGTATTTTTGCATGCTTGATATTAGGATCTACAGCAATGATCTTAACTGTATTTTTTGTGGAATGATTGCGACAATACGTAATCTTTCCTTTTGTAAAAGAAATAGCAAAATTCATTGAAGCATTTCGTTTTGAAGAATGAATCGGAGATATTACATCTGTAATCCATTCCGAATCTTTTTGAGCAGATACCTGCCCAAAATTCTGCTGCTGACTTCCTGGTTTTTTTTCGGATACTTCAGAATTATCTTCTGAACTTCCTGAATTTCCTTCTGATCCCCCTGGATGCTGCAGGGAATTACCTGGATCCTTCTCCTGGCTTCCTGGATTTTGCCCAGAACCATCTGGATTATCTTCGGAATCTCCTGGTTTTTCTTCTGAATTTTCCCCTTTATTTCCTGAGGCATCTTCTGAATCTCCAGAACTAAGTTCCGAACTATTCTTTTTCCGCAATTTTAAGCAATATTTTTTATCTCCATATTCTGTTTCTGGTATCATGGTAACAATTGATTTATCCGCATCCGTTTTGTCAAACCAACCAACAAATTCATATTCTGCCGGAATGAATAACTGTGCTGCTACAGGTAACACAATCTTATCCCCGCAATGATATTGACTAACTGGATCTTCCAGGAAAATAATATCTTGAATATTTCCTAAATCGTATTGAATTTGATAAGTCTTTTTCTCATCTGACCATTTTGCATACAAGTCACAGTCTTCTGATATATACAAAATATCATCTGCATTTCCGGCAAAATCACGATATGTTTTGTCCCAATACCACCCCTTAAAATAATATTCTTTTTCTTCTGGTTTCTCCAGCATTAATGGCATATTATGAGAAACATATGTCTCCTGCATCTCCTCTCCTACATGATAGGATACAGAGTGCTCTGCCATAAAAGAATAATCATGATCAATTTTCATTTCCTCTCCCGGAAAATGACGATTTCCATCTTGATCAATATAAGATTTCACATTT
Organism: uncultured Jutongia sp.; assembly: GCA_964409845.1. Lineage (GTDB taxonomy): Bacteria > Bacillota > Clostridia > Lachnospirales > Lachnospiraceae > Butyribacter. Next base: position 26,375 of record CAYPEW010000027.1, on the reverse strand, counting down.
CCAATGCCATCTATAGATTCTGGAAAATAATATTTATCCTCGTATAAAACTTCCTCTGATTGATAGCAGTCACTCTCCGAATCGGAAGCATCCCGCAAAATCCGAACCCGGTATTTTTTACGTTCTAATTTTAGAGAAACAATAGTCTGTCCATCCGCTTTTACAGTATTCTGCTCCAATGCTTCAGAATTCATTACCGTAAATCCAGTAACAAAATCCCGGATAGATGTATTCACTCCTTGATTTTCATAATATGCTATGATAGCATCCGATACAGGTGCATCGGTTTCTCCTTCCATTACCATAATTTCCTGATAAGATTCCTGTGTATCTAAAGCCGTTTTCTCTATTTGCAGATAAAATTTTGTATCTGTGCGGGCTTTCCAAACTGCATATAAATTCTGAATTCCAGAAACCGGCATTTTTCGACACATTTCTTCCTGATCCTGATAAAAATCTCCTTTGCCATCTTCACTGGTATTCCAACCACAAAAATCATATCCTGGTAATTTATAGCGACATTCCGCTAAACACCATGAATCATCATAGCGATATTGTGTTGCTTCCATCTCTCCGGTTCCAACAGAAGATGCATGCTCTGGAACATTAATTTGATACTGAATCTCTCCTTCTAATGGTTTCCATATTGCATATAATATAATTGTTTTATTTTCTTCCTGATACAAACTATGTATCTGCTCCTGGGCACGATACAAAGTTCCCGATCCATCTATGGCGGTATTCCAGCCTACAAATTCATAGCCTTTTCTCGTCCAGGTACATTCTGGTACTACAAAATCTTCTTCATAATGTCCCGTTAACCCAGACATATCCCCATGAATGGTATCCAATTCCGTTTCTGGAACATTATTCTCAAACTTAATTTCATAGGCTTTCGGCTGCCAAACCGCATACAAAGTCTGATCATGATTTGGAATCCGATATGTGTCACCTGGCATAACATATACCTGTGTACTACCTGGATCAGCCGTCCAACCGATAAACAAATACCCCTTTTTCTGTGGCTTATAATCAGAAATCTGTACTTCCTGCTCAAAAACTCCCTGCAACGTGTGTTGTCCACTTTCCGCTTCCTCCCCTAATGTCTCATCAAATGTTATCTGATAAGTATTTCTGCGATAATATGCCATCAATACCAAGCTTCCATCGCCTTTCACGGTTCCCTGCAAAGTGGATGATCCCCTGTCTAAATAAAACCCTTGGTAATTTGGAATGATATCTTCTATGGAAATGGTTTTCCCCATATAATCACTGTAAACATACTGTGTTGTCATTTGAAAATTTCCATCTAAGTCTTCTTTATAATATTCCACGTGATATTGCATAATATCTGGTTTCCAAATAGCATATAAGGTAGTATCCTTTTCTAAGGTAAATTCTGTATTTCCGGTATTTGCTTCCGGATCCACTGACCACCCGGCAAAAATATATCCCAAACGTTTTGGCACGGTACTAACTGTTACCTTCGAAGGACTCCACACAGCATACAGAATATTATCTCCACTGGTTGATCGAAGATTTTTTACATAATCCTGATCAGAATACCTCACTTTACCTGTCTTGCTTTCTGCCCAGCCATTCCAATGCAGAGAAATCTTATTTTCCTGAGAATCACATACTGCATCCTCTGCCTGCAAATCAAAGTTTACATTGATTTCCTTTTTGTAGTCGTTTGCAATCAATTTATATTCCTGATCATACCAGCAATTCTGAATAGCAGCCATATTACCACTGGTGGCTCCATTCCCATCAAATGTAATATTGTATTGCACTGGAACAAAATATCGATATACTGTGGCGCCATTTATTCCTACAATAGCATTGGTAGATTGTTGATAAGTATATCCCTGATAATATGCACCCACAGTCTTGTCTGTTCCCAAAATAGAACCAGAGACAGAACTCTTGTAGCTAACCTGTCTGGAAGCTGTCTGCAGATCCTTCCCCGCATTGGGGCCTGTTATGATACGGTCTGTAATTTGAACAGGATACTCTGCATAATTAAAATAACGATAAACGATATTGTCGGATAAACGAACCACTTTCTGGCTACATCCGTTATATATCATTCCTTCATAGTATACACTTTCGATTGGAAGGCACCCCATTTGTGAACCAGTAGCAACAGAATCATAATCCTGCATCCATGTAGACTCTCCAATCTTTGTCCCTGTATAATCATTCCCCAAAACATCAATACATCGCACCTGATATTGGATTGGCGTTTTTTTCCAATGAGGATAAATTGTACTACCTTTCTTGATCGTATCTCCAACTTCATATTTACTGCCACCCTCCGGGCTAGAATACCATCCCTCAAAGGTACATACATATCCTTCTATTTGCGGTGTTATCTGGGGTAATGAATGGATGATATAATCTTCCCCATTATAATACGCCTGCCCATTGTCAGTAACTGACCAGTCTCCAGAAGCAGTAGTAATATCTCCACCCATTCCAATATTCAGCAATTTATAAAATTTATACTGATAACTGGCATAACTCGAACCATATCCTAAAACAGAATACATTGTTTCGTTGGATTTAAAGTGGTACAGCAAGGAATATGGATGATGATAGCTCTCCATGCTATCAAAAGGAGTTTCCACTACACGACGGATAAGTTTATTATTATAAAGATGATTAATTACAATTGAATAGTTTTCATAAGATCCAAACTGAGAAGTTATGTTTGACAAGATGATATTAAAACGCTTACTTTCGCTTGAGGGGTTCGAAAGCCATACCAGATCACTATTATACTTTGTCTCTGTTATCGATTCTGTTTTACCATTTAAATTGCTATGGTCATAAAACCATCCCTCTCCGTTATTATGCCATACATCATGAACATAAAATTTCAATTGATCTTCAAGATAAAAATTCACACCCACCACGGTTGTATTCGAAGAAGAAAATCCAATATCTTCTGGATTATATTTTGACGGATACGAAACTGCCTGTACCTCCGATTGACAACCCAGTATGAGTAAACAAAACAGCATCATTTTAAAAAACCACTTTACCACATGTGTTTTTTCCATAGTTCTCCTCCATTCTGCCATCTTTTCCGTTCCATAACACACAATTGGAATAGAACCCAAAATGGCTAATGAACCCAGAATCTGTCTACGGTCCAGCCGTTACACATCATCTGTTGACGATCACAGGTGAATATTCACCTCTCTACATGAAGTAAAATGCCGTTTCCCACAACTTCATTCTACATATGTGCTATCGCACTCTATGTACCGACTATTTTAACATAATCAAATTATAATACAATATCCAAACTGAACAAAAAAAACAGAAAATATCCGAAGATATTCTCTGTTTTGCATAAATTATTACATATGTATTCTATAATTACTCTTTGTATTTTTTCATTTCTTCTATAATGCGATCCTGCAAAATTTCCCACTTTTTGGGATGCTTTACATAATATTTTGGACACATCTTACCGGTCACATCATAGTGCCGGATAATATCCTGCTTCTGCAACGAATATTTTCCACATAACCAGGCAGTTAAAGAAATCAAGGATGCTTTCGTCTTTTTAGTAAACTTACCACTTTTCCCTGGATGACAGCACTCAATGGATATGGTATCCCGATTACGGGCGTTGGAGGCATATGCGATTTCCTCTAATGGGATGCATTGGATAATCGTTCCATCCAATCCAATGACGAAATGACTGCTGACCTTATTCTTAGCAGTCTCCTCCATATTCTTACGCCCCTCAAAATAATTTCGATTCGCCATGGCATCAGTACCGGGGTTAGCTGTATAATGAATTACCACACCCCCAACCTGTTCCAATAGAATCCCTGGTCGGGAATTTGGATTTTTGGTTAACAGTTCCTCCTGTATTTCCGGTTTTGGAACATTATACTGAACCGGCACTGCCGTCGGCACCGGAACAGAAGCCCTTTGAATATTCTGATATACCGTTAAACCGCCTGTCAAAACCAAAATAAAAATTAAAGTAATGGCACTAACGATAATGACACGCCTCTTAATTTCTTCTTTTTGCTTCTTCGTCCATTTTTTCATATGTAATCCTATTCATTCCAGACAAAATCAATTTGTCCAGCCATTATTTTATCTCACTCAAACCGAAAAGAGCAAAACAGTTGTTTTGCCCTTGATTCTGAAACTAAACATTCTAATTTCCTTCAACAGTATAATTTGGAGCCTCTTTTGTGATATGGATATCATGTGGATGGCTCTCTTTGAGAGAAGCCGCCGTAATCTTAACAAACTTGGCAGTCTTCTGTAATGTTGGAATATCTGCTGCACCACAATATCCCATACCGGAACGAATACCACCAATCAACTGGAATACGGTATCCTCCACCGTTCCCTTGTATGCCACACGACCTTCCACACCTTCCGGAACCAGCTTCTTGGCATCACTCTGGAAGTAACGGTCTTTACTGCCGTTCTCCATCGCTGCAATGGAACCCATGCCACGATACACCTTATACTTACGTCCCTGGTATAATTCAAAGGTTCCCGGACTTTCATCACAGCCGGCAAACAGACTTCCCATCATGCAGACATTTGCACCGGATGCCAATGCCTTTGTCATATCTCCGGAATACTTAATGCCACCATCGGCAATAATCGGAATCTCATATTTCTTTGCCACTTCATAGGCATTCATTACTGCAGTCATCTGTGGTACACCAATTCCTGCTACGACACGTGTAGTACATATAGATCCTGGTCCAATGCCAACTTTTACACAGTCCACACCAGCTTTGATCAGATCTTCGGTACCCTCTCCTGTTGCCACATTCCCGGCAATGATCTGTAGATCCGGATACGCTTCCCGAATCATCTTCACACAATTCAATACGTTTTTACTCTGTCCATGGGCTGAGTCCAACACAATACAATCCACATGCTTGTCCACCAATGCGGCAACACGGTCCAGAACATTGGCAGTAATCCCCACAGCAGCACCGCATAACAGTCGTCCCTGCTCATCTTTGGCAGCTAATGGATACTTGATCTGTTTCTCAATATCTTTAATGGTAATCAGTCCAGTCAGATTTCCCTCTTTATCCACCAGAGGCAATTTCTCTTTCCGGCTGGCAGCCAGTATTTTCTTTGCCTCCTCTAATGTAATCCCTTGCTCAGCTGTAATCAGGCCTTCTGAGGTCATACATTCCTTGATCTTCTTGGAGAAATCAGTCTCAAACTTCAAATCACGGTTGGTAATAATACCTACCAGTTTCTTTCCCTCTGTAATCGGTACACCGGAAATCCGAAACTTTGCCATTAAATGGTCTGCATCTCCCAGAGAATGCTCCGGAGATAAATAGAATGGTTCCGTGATGACACCGTTTTCTGAACGCTTTACCTTATCAACCTCATCCGCCTGTGCTTCAATGGTCATATTTTTATGGATAATACCAATTCCACCCTGACGAGCCATTGCAATCGCCATACGGTATTCTGTAACCGTATCCATTCCTGCACTCATCATTGGAATATTTAACTGAATCTTTTTGGTCAGCTTAGTCTGTAATGAAACCTCATTTGGAATCACTTCCGAATACTGCGGAACGAGTAAAACATCATCAAATGTAATGCCTTCACCAATTATTGTACCCATTCTAATTTCCTCCTTTAAGTCATGTACTCTATATGTGCTGTAAATATTTTGACAAGTATACACCATTCCTCAAATCATTGTCAACACCTAAATAAGAATGCATAAACGGCTTTTTTTACCCATAAAAACGGTTTATGCATTCCTATAAATCAATATTCTTTTACTTTACTGTGAGCCTTCATTTTCATATTATGAATCATTTTCTCATCCGGCGTAAATTTTATTTTTGAAGATACGCCATTCTCGCCCCGATACACTAAAATATAATGCTTATGCTCCTCATAGCCGGAAGAATAATCTTCACATTTCAGATTCTGATAGGAATCCAGTTCATGGGATCCTTCCGGAGCCACAATATCTGCGGTTTCCATATCCATTTTTGCCAAATTCTTCCTTTTAGAACCTGCATAGATGCAGTCGAAATCAATTTGACCATCCACAAAAACATATTCATAAGCAATGTGATTAGTGGGCAGGAAAAAAATAATCAAGGCGTCCACAACCACCACCAGAAATAATCCAATGGCACTATGCAAAACAAAAACATCCACCAGTAATAATACAATACATAACAAAATCAACAGAATTCTCTTTTGTTTTCTTTTTTGAGATGGCTTTGCCTCTAAATAAGTCTCAGAATATAACGGTTCCATAACTAGAATAACATCTCCTTTTCACTGAGAATTCCGCTCTTTCCACCACCTGCGCCGGCTGCACCAGCTGCCGACTGTGGGGCTGCTGTGGAAGGTGAACCGATGGCTGATTGAGCTTCCTGTGCCTTTTTCTCCTTCTCCAGCTTAACATATGCAGCTTCCACATTCTTCTTTCTCTTATAGATGGTATGATAGGTCAGATCCTTTTTGGCATCGCTCCATCCGGTTACCTCGGCAATCTCATATACCTTGAAATCCTTCATAAAGACGATAATATCCAGTTCTTCCAACATCTTTAAGCAATCTTCCTTAGAATAATCCGCTTCATATTTAATGTAATCCGCAAATTTATACATAGCTTTGGACGGATTGGAACCATGGCAGCTTGCCCAGCATTTATGCCCTGTAATCATAGCATTCATGGCATATAATGCCTCACCACCCTTAATCTCACCAATGATAAAGTAATCCAGATCCGCCAACAGACCATTAATAGCCAGATCCTTCAGATTAAAATTTAATTCATTCTTTCCTCTGGCTGTAACCGTTCTCTGGAACATAATGTCTGGGTGAGTATCCGTATGTAACTCCTCGTTTTCCTGAATAACCAATGCTGATTTGTCATAAGGAATATATTCCAACAGCGTGTTCATCAAGGAAGTCTTGCCAGATCCACCTTTTCCTGTAAAAAGAATACCACTGGAATTCTTTGCCTTGTCAATCAGATATACTGCTGTGTTCTGATCCAGCATCTGATAACGCATCAGATCCTTCATGGTGTATTTTTTTCTCGGAACCTTACGAATAATCAGATAAGGATATTTTGTAGAATTGACATATGAGGTGGAAATATCAAAACGCAGGATAAAACGCTGATTTCCCTCGGTATCGGTAAAGTTCTGCACTGCATTATAATTTTCTAAAGTCGTTTTATTCCGAATTGCAATTCCCTCCAAAAACTGCAGATAATCCTTTTCATCCCGGAAAGTCAGATTGGAAGTCATACGCTTTCCATTTCGCTTTACACGAATATGATCCGGTGCCATTACACGGATATCGGAAATACTGTCGTCATTAATTAAGTCATCCAGTACATAATAGCCAAAGAACGCTTTATTGACCAACTGCAAAAGTGCCGGAAGTTCCTCTGGTGCCACCCGGACTTTATTTCCTCTGGTCAGAAACAATTGTACATGTTCAAAAAAATCCTTGAGTGCCATTTTTCCAGTTCTGGCAGCATTAATCATCTCTGCCTCTACGTTATTATAATAATCAACTACTATATTTAAAATATCCTGCTGACGCTGTGACTGCCCCTGACGCTGCATCTTACTGCGAAGATCATATACCAACTCATTGGCATCATCATGCTCCCTTGGTTGCGGCACATAGGCAAAGGATGATAGCTGTCCTTCAAAGGAAAATTCTTCATCAGCCGCTTTTGTTTCCGGAAAACGCTGTAGATATTTCGTGACAAAATACTCCATATCCGTATCTGAAGTAACAATAAAATGAATATGGGAATTATTCTCACTCTTATGGTGATAGCAGGCTGACAAAAGATCCTCCCCAAAATTGGCCACAAAATACTCCACCTGTTCTTTCTGCCACTGAATAGTCTGCATAGCATCCTGATCTCCAATGACATCTGGGTCCACATCATGCAGATAACCTGCCGCAGATACCAGACAGTCATAAAGTGGTTTACTCTGCGTCAGTCCCTGTCTGCTATTATGCTCCAACAGTAAGGTTTTGTAGTCCTTTCCCACTGCTGGTTGATACAGCTCTCTGTCCTGCTCCACTTTTCCCCAGTTGGTGCTCAGAAAATATTCCGGCAAGACACCATCCAACGCCTGATCCAGTTTTTCCTCTGCATTTACTCGTTTGTTCAGCTCCGACATCAAATCCAACTCTTCATAATTGTTATCCAATGGGATAAATTCATATTTGATCATAGCTTTTCTTTTTGTCCTTTCTATTTAGTTTGTTTTCCGTATCTAAAACAATTACTATTATTTTATCACAAATGCAGCAGATAATAAAACATTATCTTGCATTTTTCCAAACTTTTATGAAAAAAGCTATTATTTACAGCCGATTATATTGCGGATAATTTTCTGTTATCTGTCAATTATCCTATTGCAAAATCGGCTGTACATAGTTATGAATGCAAAAAAGAGTCTATTTTTACAGACTCTCTTCCTCTATTTTACAACACATTAGCATGATATAGACTACGAATTTGCTTTCACAAATTTTAATATATAGTCATTTGCTCTACCTGATTCATCAAATGAATCTAATTTCAGCATATGTAAACCTTCTAGCAAATCGCTTAATTGACTAACTTCATTTTGATCAACCTCTAAAATATCATAAGAAGATGATAAAAAATCACATAACATTTTTGCGTTATATGCCTTATCACCGTTCTCACGATCCCTTATTTCAGCATACATGATAACTAAATCTTTTAACGTTTCTATAAAGTCATTCCTATTTGCATCACTCTTTTCATTACTATACTTTTCGCCTGCTATTATGGTCTTTTCAATATTCTTGTGATAATAGCTTTTCAAATAGTTAGATTCTGCAATATGGTAAAAAAGCAAAAAGACAGTTATGACAGCTAATATAACAACAGAATACTTTATCTTTCGTTTCATACTATCACTACCCCACAAAATTTATTTAAGGATCTGTTGCACTAAGCAGACTACATGCAAAATATAGCATATATAACTATCAAAGGACTATACTTTACATCGTTTTCTCTTACCACAACAGATCCTATATTTAATTTACTTTCGCTTTACACATTATATAATACCTGTGTCAATGAGATCTCAACAGCATTTATGCTGATAAATTCTTGCAGAGTTGATTTCATATCACTTCACATGGTTTTTTCATGTGTTAGTGATGCTTCAACTCTTTTTTACATCATACCCATTCCACCGGCACCTGCACCTGCTGGCATTGCCGGAACATCCTCTTTAATATTGGATACAACAGACTCTGTTGTCAAAAGGGTGGATGCAACACTAGTCGCATTCTGTAATGCACTTCTGGTTACTTTTGCCGGATCTACGATACCATCCTTAACCATATCGGTATACTCTTCTGTCAGCGCATTAAAGCCAACACCCAGATCTGACTCACGGACTTTGTTGATAATAACAGCCCCTTCTAATCCTGCATTGTATGCAATGGTATCCAGAGGCGCTTCCAGTGCCTTTAAGATAATGTTTGCACCAGTCTTTTCATCACCTTCTAAGGTTGCTGCCAGTTCTGCCACTTTCTTGGAAGCATGGATATAAGCAGATCCACCACCGGAAATGATACCTTCCTCTACTGCAGCCTTGGTTGCTGCTAAAGCATCTTCCATACGCAGTTTTGCTTCCTGCATCTCTGTCTCAGTAGCTGCACCCACACGGATGACTGCAACACCACCAGCCAACTTCGCCAGTCTCTCCTGTAACTTCTCACGATCGAAATCAGAAGTGGTATCCTCAATCTGAGCACGAATCTGTGCTACACGGGCATCAATGGCTGCCTTATCGCCTTCACCGTCTACAATCACAGTATTCTCTTTCTGTACCTTAACAGATTTTGCACGACCACACTGCTGTAAGCTTGCCTCTTTCAAATCCAATCCAACTTCATCAGAAATCACAGTACCACCAGTCAAAATCGCAATATCCTCTAACATTGCCTTACGACGGTCGCCATAACCAGGTGCCTTTACTGCTACAACATTAATAGTACCTCTTAAACGGTTCAATACCAGAGTAGTCAGAGCCTCGCCCTCAACATCCTCTGCAATAATCAGCAGTCTGGCACCAGCCTGCATACTCTCCTCCAATAATGGAAGAATTTCCTGTACATTAGAAATCTTCTTATCAGTAATCAAAATATATGGATTCTCCAGATTTGCTTCCATCTTATCCATATCAGTAGCCATGTAAGCAGATACATAACCTCTGTCAAACTGCATACCTTCTACTAAATCCAGCTCTGTCTTCATGGTCTTAGATTCCTCAATGGTAATAACACCGTCATTGGAAACCTTCTCCATGGCATCTGCCACCATATCTCCTACCACATCATCGCCGGCAGAGATCGCTGCTACTCTGGCAATCTGCTCCTTGCCGGTTACTTTGGAACTCATCTCTGCAATGGCATCCACTGCCTTGTCACAGGCTTTCTTCATACCTTTACGAAGAATAATTGGATTGGCACCTGCAGCCAGATTCTTCATTCCCTCTTTAATCATAGCCTGCGCTAATACGGTAGCTGTAGTAGTACCGTCACCTGCTACATCATTGGTCTTGGTGGCAACTTCCTTAACCAACTGCGCTCCCATATTTTCGAAGCCATCCTCTAATTCAATATCTTTTGCAATGGTTACACCGTCATTTGTAATCAGTGGTGTGCCAAAAGACTTATCCAATACCACATTTCTACCCTTTGGTCCCAATGTTACCTTTACGGTATCTGCCAACTTATTTGCGCCTGCTTCCAGTGCAGCTCTTGCCTCTGCTCCAAACTTAATATCCTTTGCCATAATTTAAACTCCTCCAATCTGTTGATTCCTAATATAAGCAAATACTCCTATCATTTAGTATTTGCCTTATTAGTAAGCTATGTCATAATACTTACAACACAAACATAGTTCGTGTTGTGAAAAATTGATTTTTCATTCTTTCTTCTTGATCTGTTTTATTCCACGACCTTGGCAACAATATCATTCTGACGAACAACGATAAATTCTTCACCCTCTAACTTCACTTCTGTACCAGCATATTTTGAATAGATAACCTTATCGCCGACTGCAACCTGCATCTCAACCTCTTTACCATCTACAATACCACCTGGTCCTACTGCGATAACCTCTGCCTGTTGCGGCTTCTCCTGTGCATTTCCCGGCAATACAATACCGGACTTGGTTGTTTCTTCTGCCTCTAACTGCTTCAAGACAACTCTGTCTCCTAATGGTGCTAACTTCATAATATATGCCTCCTTTAATGATATCAAGTTATTAGCACTCATTCTTTATGAGTGCTAACCATAATATATTTCATTTTATCTATTAATGCAATACAGATCAACTGTCCAAATTCCCTGTAAATACATCTATTTCTTATTTATTCTCTTATTTTCTCATTTATTCTCATTATTTGCATTTTCTTCCATCCAGATCCTTTTATATGCGTTATACTATTCACGTAGGCACTGAACAGTGTAATCAAAAGACATAGAGACATTGCCTGCTTGCAGGCATATGGATCTATTCTTTTGATTATAGGGCGAACGCCCTTAACTAATCCTACACCAAAAACGAGGAGGAATTATATGAAAGAACAATTATTTACCATTCCTGTCAACGATGCTTTTCGTACTGACTGTGAATGCCCGGTCTGTAAACTATATGCAGATCTTGAAAAAGAATCCATTGATTTTGTAATGGGTCCCAGCTATATGGAAGATGATGTCCGGATGGAAACCAACGAAACCGGATTTTGCAGCCATCACATCCGCCAGATGTACCAATACCAGAACCGCCTGGGACTAGCATTGATGTTACATACCCACATGAAACGAACAAATGAAGTAATCGAAAACCTGAGCCAGAAAGCAACCGGCAGTTCCAAAGGTCTGTTTGCCAAAAAGGATACAGATGAACTGGCAGAATATCTGGAAAAACTGGAACACTCCTGCTATATCTGCAACCGTATGGAACGCATTTTTGACCGCTATCTGGAAACGATATTATATTGCTACGAAAAAGATAGTGAGTTCCACCAGATCTTCCAGAACGGCAAGGGTTTCTGTACTGCTCATTATGCTGACCTTCGGAGAGTGGCACGAAAAAAATGGTCTGGTTCCCGTTTAGATCAATTTATTCAGGATTTAAACCAGGCTTATCTGGAAAACATGAAACGGGTAACGGATGATTTGGAATGGTTTACTGACAAATTTGACTATCGCAATGCGGATGCTCCCTGGAAAAATTCCCGTGACGCACTACCTCGCAGTATCATTAAAACCAACCATACTATCATTTCAGAATAACATAAAAAGCGTAAGCCCAGCGGCTTACGCTGCAAAAACGCTAAAGCATTTTTGTTGGCAACCACTATACACTAGCATTTTCCTATATAATAAAACAATAAACAGCAGTGCAAGATTACCATATCCTGCACTGCTGTTTACTGTAATGTGCTTATACAATTCCCATATCACAAAATTAAACTACAATCTTTCATTCTCATAACATAAGTGGTATATAGAGTATTTCTTGGTATTTCTTGGTATTTCTTGGTATTTCTTGGTATTTCTAGTTCTTTCCAGCATTCGCTCTATCCTGCTCCAATAACTCCTTGATGTCACGAGCTTTATTTTTGATTCGCTCATTGGCGGTTCTGCTGGTCAATACCTTGGAAATCCAGCGTGCCGCTTCATCAAACCTTCCGGTACGTCTGCACAAATCAGCCACCAGATAGGTTACCGTCAGTTCATCCATACCGCACATCGGAAAGCTCTCCTTGCTATAAGCGGATAAGAATCCCTCACATGCATTATCTAACAGCTCTACCTCTTGCTCTTTTAACTCTTTGATTACCTGATTATAATTCTCTGTATCCTTTGGCAAATGTTCTGCCTTTCCACGATACAACCAGGCAATTTTCAGACAGGTGTATGCCTTCTCACTATCCTTTGCCTTTTTGACAACAGCATTCGCTAACGCCAGTTGGTGTCTGGCAATGGCATCATCATAACTGTATGTATTGCCAGATGTCTCAATTCCCTTAAAATTTGTGCTAATATTTTCCCGGATCATTTTTGCCTGTGCCGGCAGCATAAACTTAAAGAACCGGCTCAAAGAAGCATAACCGCATTTCGGGCAAACCAAAGCATCATACTTGAGAGAATCCACCAACTGATATTTTGGTCTGAGATCGGTATCTGCTGATAACAGTTTTACCTTACCGGTACGAACCATCTTGGAATGGAATTCCTCATCGCAGACTGGACAATTAAATCCCTTATCAAATAACAGATCTTCTTCCATCACAGTAGGTTTTTCCTCTGCAGACACATCGTTTGCAGCTTCCTTTTTTGCCTCCTCATCAAATACATCCATCTTTTCCAGTTTGCCTAAACCAAATTGTCCTAAATTTGAAAATAAACTCATTTTAAATTCCTCCTTATTTCAGACGATATGAACTTTTTAATGACACAATTCGGTTAAACACCAGATGATCCTCCGTTGTGTCTTTGGAATCTACACAAAAATATCCCTGTCTGACAAATTGAAAGCTGTCCATCGGTTTTGCTTCCGCTAACGTTGGTTCAACATAACAATTATCCAAAATCTTCTGGGAATTCGGATTCACATTAATACTGCCATCTTCGTTATAAACGCCTTTTTCTTCATCTATAATATTTTCATACAACCGAACCTCTGCCTGTTCAGCAGTCTCGGCACATACCCAATGAATTGTCCCCTTGACCTTACGTCCGGTAAATCCGGAACCACTTCTTGTCTCTGGATCATAAGTACAATGAATCTCGGTTACCTTACCATCTTCATCGGTAATATAATCGGTACAGGTCACAAAATAGGCATTCATCAGACGAACTTCATTCCCTGGATAAAGACGAAAATATTTCTTCGGCGGCTCAATCATAAAATCGTCCCGCTCAATATACAGTTCTCGTCCAAATGGAACCTTCCTGGTACCCATTTCTTCATTTTCCTGATTATTCGATACATCCAGATATTCGATCTCATTTTCCGGATAATTGGTAATTACTAATTTAATCGGATCCAGAATCGCCATCATACGCGGCCGTTTCATCTTGAGATCTTCCCTGATACAATACTCTAACATGGCATAATCTGATGAACTATTTGCCTTGGATACTCCTGACAGCTCCATAAACCGGCGAATGGATTCCGGAGTGTAACCTCGTCTGCGCAGTGCTGCAATTGACACCAGTCTAGGATCATCCCAGCCATCTACAATACCATCTTCCACCAGTTTCTTGATATAACGTTTACCGGTTACTACATTGGATAAATATAATTTAGCAAACTCAATCTGCTTTGGCGGATGATCAAACTCCAATTCCCGAACCACCCAGTCATATAACGGCCGATGATCTTCAAACTCCAGAGTACAAATTGAATGGGAAACTCCCTCTATGGCATCCTCAATCGGATGTGCAAAATCATACATAGGATAAATACTCCACTTGTCCCCGGTATTATGGTGTTCCATCCTGGCGATCCGATACAGAATCGGATCCCGCATATTCATATTTGGTGATGCCATGTCAATCTTTGCCCGAAGTACCTTAGCACCATCTGCAAACTCACCGGCACGCATCCTTTCAAACAGATCCAGATTTTCCTCCACCGAACGATCACGATAAGGACTGTCCTTGCCAGGTTCTGTCAAGGTTCCTCTATATTCCCGCATTTGCTCTGCAGTCAAATCACATACAAATGCCTTCCCCTTTTTAATGAGCCGGATCGCACACTCATACATCTGGTCAAAATAATCGGATGCATAAAATACCATTTCCTTATCTAAATCACCACAGATCCATTTTACGTCATCCATAATAGAACTGACAAACTCTGTTTTTTCTTTCGTCGGATTGGTATCATCAAAACGCAAATGGAAATCTCCACCATACTGCTCTGCCAGTCCTGCATTCAGAATAATGGATTTGGCATGCCCAATATGCAAATACCCATTCGGCTCTGGTGGAAACCTCGTAACCACCTTGGTACATTTTCCATCTTCGATATCCTGATCGATGATATTTTCAATAAAATTGCGGGAAACCACTTCTTCCTTTTCTGTTTCCTCATTGATATCGCTTGGATTATTCACGCTGTCTCCTCCTTTGATGTTCCCATATGTTTTTCAAACATATTACATATCACATTATATCATACCACATAACCTCCAAATAGAAAAGAATAAATTTCCTATAAAATCCATTCAAAAACAAAGTGCATAAATATTTTTACATTATAGGAATCGAGAAGTTTCCTATAATGTAAAAAAGGAGCCTGACTGACTCCTTTGCCTTTTACAGTATATTTTCCTTAGCGGAAACGATGTCCTCCCAGTCGGAATTTTGCACCTTTGAGATATACACTAAAGAAACGGACACCCTTCATACTCTTTGTTTTTCCTTTTAATTTAATGACTGTCGTGCCGCTTAACGCCTGTTTCGCTGCTTTAATACATGATTTCCACTGCGCACTGTGAATCTTTCCTGCATCATACTGCTTCAGTTTCTTGCGTAAAGAACCATTTCTAACAGGAGAAAACTGACCTTTCTGATAAATTACCTTCTTGATGGAATTTGGAAAAAGATCAGACTTCACACGGTTCATAATCACAATTCCTACGGCAACCTGCCCCTGGAAACTCTCACCACCAGCTTCACAGTTAATAATACTTGCCATGAGACGTAACTCTGCTTTGCTATAACTGTCTGCTTTCTTTTGCTTTGGCTTAACTGTTTTCTTCCCAGAAGTTGTTGTAATACTATTCGTAATTTTGATTACCTGAGGGGTAGCGACTGCTGGTGCCGGTGTATTTGCTACAGTGCTTGTTTTCACTGTATCTTTACCACTCTCCTGCTGAACAGCCTGCTCAATATCTGTATGATTTGCAGAGGAATCCTTTTTGGTATCCGCTTCTGTATCCACCTTCCGGTCATCCGGTGTAGTGGTTTCTACAGCTGCAACTGTCTGGTCAGCAGTTCCTGCCTGACTGGATACTGGCTGTAAGAAGATTCCTGATATAAATCCTGCTGTCATGATAACCATTGCAATTTTCTTAAAAAACATAGATGCCTCCTACGTATGTTTTACATAAATGTTTCATTTCTCAACTTCAATTTAACATTTGTGTAACAATTATAACATGTTTTTTAAAAAAATCAAGTCTATTTCCTGGAAATTATTACAATTTTATTACAAACCTTACAAAATTCAGCCTAAACAACAGATTTTTGTAACAAAACACGGACTGTTTATTCTAATACAGCATACGATTAATACAGAATCATTCTTTGATAAGGAATGGAACCGCCAAACAAATCTAAAGCGCTTCCAATGGTAAAATCCACGTGATTATTTCCTGCATCCTGAATGAAATCCAGATCCGCCTGATTGTGAATCCCTCCGGCATAAGTCATAGGACATATCGGATAGGATCCCATACGCCTGATAATTTCCTGTTCTATGCCAGAAGCTTTCCCTTCCACATCCACAGCATGTACCAGAAATTCATCACAATATTCCGATAAATGCTGCAATGTCTCCATCTGAAATGCCTCCTTCGTCACTTTTTGCCACCGATCCGTCACAATATAATAGTCATCTCCTACATAACGGCAGCTCAAATCCAGCACCAGATGTTCCTTCCCTATCAGGGCACACATATCTTTCAAGCGTTCATAATCAATCCGTCCATCCCGAAATACATAAGATGTTACAATAATGTGGGATGCTCCCATATCCAAAAATTGCTCTGCATTATCTGGATTCATTCCTCCACCAATCTGCAGTCCACCCGGATAGGCTTCCAATGCACCGACTGCCTGCCGGACATCTGCCTCATAATGCTCACTACCTGCCGGGTTCAGCAAAATAATATGTCCTCCCCGTAACCCGTCACGTCGGTACATATCCGCATAAAAAGCAGCATCATAGCCAGAAACAAAATTGTCTGTCGCCAGGTTTCCCTGATCCGACAGACTGCCTCCTACGATCTGCTTTACCGATCCATTATGGATATCAATACATGGTCTGAATTTCACAACAATCCCCTTTCATCAGCAGTACAAACAATCCATGAAAAATGCGATAGCATTTTTCCAGTGTGAGTAGGAAACAACATACTTACTGTTGTTTCCGTAGATGTTCTTCGACGATGTGCCCAAACGCACATCGTCGATTTTAGAACATCTTCTCACACTTAGCGACGTGTAATCTTCCTGGCAAGCTCCTGATAAGTATCTCCCGGAGACACCTTATATGTTCCTGCACTGATAGAAGCACTGTATCCATGATCGTTTAAATATTTATCAAAATCTGTTGCATTTTTTATAATTCCCATGGACTGCAGACGTTTGCTTACATCCGAAGACCATTCCCCTGCCTTGATCTCCAAATTCTTAGATGTCTGCGCCGCCTCTTTCTTTAAATTCTCTTTTTCCTTTTCCAATTTCTTCTTTTCATTCTCTATACTAGTACTATCTTTCGTCGTTTTCTTTGGAGCTTTAGTTTCTTCTGGTTTGGTATCTTCTTTTTCAGGTGTCGGTGCCGTTACCGGCTCCGTTGCCTTCGGTGCTTCCGTCTTCTTAGATGCATCAGCTTCTTTCGTGGCTTTTGGTGCTTCTGTCTTCTGGGATGCATCAGCTTCTTTCGTCGCTTTTGGTGCTTCCGTCTCCTTCTGATCTGTAGGAGCAGCCGTTTTATCCGCCTGTGCCACCTTCTGATTTCCAGCATCCTTTTCATATACCATCCCTAATTTTTTTGCCCGGGATACCACCTGTGAATCTGAGGTACGAATGAGACAGGAAACTCCTAGAATAATCGCTGTAAACAGCACCCCTGTTCCAAATCCCCTCATAAATGATTTTTTATTCATGGAACTAAATCCTTTCTATATAATTTAACAATCAATATATAATGCCAATACCATACCAATTTTTAACTCTTAACCATACAAACCAATCACAAAACCAACTTCGCCCTGTCCAATGGATAGTAATTTGGAAATCTCTAAGACAGAATGTCCTTTTTTGTATAAATCTAAAATTTCTTCCTGCTTATTAAATCCTTCTTCTTCCTTTGATTCCTCTGTTTTCTCTATTGGCAAAGACACAGATTCCTCCTGTGGCATCTCCTTCCCACCAAAATTTTCCTCCAATTCTGGCTCAAACTCTTCCTGCACAGAAACCTCTGGTTCTGCAACCACATAAGACTCTGCAATTTCTTCCTTGCACCGTTCCGTTATTCCCTGCAATTCATCTATCGTGGTCTTTACCCAATCTTGATGCTCCTGATACAATACTGCTAATTCATCCCGCAATTCCGCCTTTATTTTATCCGAATCGCCAATGAGCTCTTTAAGCTCATCCTGCTTTTCATTCAGCATATTATATAGAAATACCACTTCTGCATGATTCTTCTCAATCTTATCCAATACCTGATCCGAATACTCACTGATCCCCAAGATACTTTCATTAGATAGACTCTGCAGCTTCTCCTCTGTCTGCACCTCAGCATCAGACGCAATATCTTCTACCTTTTGCTCATAGTCCCGTAATTGTTGCTCCATCTGTTCTGTGGTATCCATATCAATCACATGCATGGCTTTTCTGGTTGTTTCATTTTCAATTTTTGTTGAATCTGTCACACGATAACTATAAATAACTGCCGCCATTCCAAGAACCACGAATACTATTTCTAAGAAAATCATCTCTGCCTCCTCATGTCACACCCGCATATCGAACCCGCTGCCTCCGGATGAATTTGTCTGTTGTTCCTTTTCTTCCTGTTTTTTTCCTTGTCTGGAAGATCCCTTTTTTTGGCCTTTCCTCTTTTTTTCTTCTTTGTCATAACGGTTTGGTTCATTTTCTGCTTTATTCCGTCGAATCGCCTGCTGGGACTGCTGTCTCACATTCTGCTGTACCTGTGAAGCAACTTCCTGTTGATTATGTTCATAACGCACCTGTTCTGCGTTTTGAACATGGGTTACCTCCTGTGATTTTGGAGGGATTGTAATATAATCAAATGATAAAGACATAGTAATCCTCCTCTCTGCTTCATTTACTGGAACAATTCATTCTCCATACCACAGACCATCCAACTCTGCTGTCAATGGTTGTTTTGACAAATCCTATATGGAATCATAAAGTCAATTAAATTTAAATCAACGCTCTCGTTCTGATATCTGCTCCATCTCGAACAAAGGTACAGTATTTGGACTCTGTATTCAAAAAAGTAGATACATTAGAGATTGTCAGCTTCACACCTGGGTAAGCCACATCCCGAACAACAATCTTACCACCACCGGAACTATTGGCAATTTCCTCATCCAACTGTGCATATTCTTCTGATAAATTTTCCAGCAAACCCACAATTTCATTAATACGGTCTCCGGTCTCTTTGAGCTTTTTCACTTTTTCCTCATCCAGAGATCCCTTCGCTTTTAACCTTTTTTTCATAATTGCCACATTTTGCAGCAAGCCGTCCCGCTCATTGGTCAGCTTCTCCATTTCTTTTCCTACGCTTTGGAAACGTTCTATCAGCATCGGATCCAGACCAACTTCCAGCTCCGTTTGCGTCCCCATGGTAGAACCTGCTACTTTCATGGAAATCATTTTGGTGGAGCAAACACGACCACCAGCGATCATCCCTCGTTTTCCAGCTACTTCGATCTCTTCCTGAGCTTCTACCTGGCTATGCATAATAGCCTCCGTTGTAATCTTACCACCTGCTTTGACAGTAGCACTCTCAATAAAGTTTGTAATCACATCACCTTCTGCCTTCAGCTCCGCTTTACCTCTGCCCTGCACTCCATTTTTCAGAACAATTCTGCCACCGGCTTCCAGAACTGCTCCCTCCACGGTGCCGTTAACTGTAATATTCCCTGCGGCAGCCACCTTATACCCGGATAATACATTTCCTTTAATCTCTACACTACCATCATATTCAATATCTCCCGTGGAAGGTCCCACATCTGCCGGCACTTCATATACATTGGACACAAACACAGTATCCTCCACCAGAGTAACATCACCATCCACTTCTGAATAAATATGTAGTCCATCTTCATCCATTCGAATATTATTTCCATATTTCAAAGTCTTTTTCGTTACTTTTGCAGGCTGAATAGGAACACCGGATACGGTCATGCCTGGCGTTCCTTCAATCTCCGGTGTCAATGTAGCCAGCAGCTGCCCATTTTTGACATGTTCAATCATATCCAGACTATGATAATCCACACTGCCGTCCTCTAACATAGCAGGCGTACTGGTCTTTTCTGCATCAAAATGATATTCAATGGCAGCATGGCTTCCCTGCACAGGCATATCTGCTTTGGCAATCAAGACATCTGTACAATAAAGCTGTGCCTTCCACATTAATGAAAGATTTTGCTTTAAAATTCCATGTTTCACATTATGCTGCTCCAACAGGGAATATAAATCATCCATGGTTAAACGTGCCCCCTGGTCGGAAGGTGGATATAGACGAATCTTTGCCATCCATGCCCGTTTATCCAAAGTAATGATCACAGATTCCTTCTCAGGCAGATGATTCTGATCCGGAGAAACCTTTAGCCTGGCATGTTCCTTTTTCGCTGCTTCCTCTGCAAAGTTTTTGATTGCTACCACATCTGCATACTCAAGTTTCTTTAAATCCAGATACTGTATTACATCTTCTGCCTGTAATGGTGCTCCTCCGTCCACTGCAGAAAAGGATTGTAAATACATCCCATCGTTTTCATGCATCAACTGAAAATAAGCATTTCTCCTCATATCTCATCATCTCCTCACCAAACTCTTATAGTAAAAACCGCAAGCTCAGCAGCTTGCGCTGCAAGAATTCTATAAAGTAAAGGCAAAGCACAAACCTGAATGCATCAATAGTTTGTGCTTTTCCTATACATTCCCTATCCCAAAAATCCCCATAGAATCACCTAAACGTTCTTTCATTTTTCGCAATGCTTTGGTATGAAGCTGCGAAACACGGGATTCCGATACCTCCAAAATTCTACTGATCTCTTTTAGTGTCAATTCCTCAAAATAATAAAAAGCGATTACTCTCTGCTCTTTTTCCGTTAAAGTATCAATAGCCTCCGCCAAAAGACGCTTTAATTCCTGACGCTCCACTACCTGTTCCGGTTGTTCAAATTTCTGCTGATTCCCTGCTTCCACCCGAACTTCACTGCCCATCTCCAGATATTCATCCAAAGATACCAGACTGGAAAGGTTAATCTGCCCCATTAGATCCTCTAATTCTTCCTCGGAAACCTCCAATTCTGCAGCCAGTTCCGCATTGGTAGCGGCTCTGCCAAGTTGACTTTCCAGATCCTGCATTGTTGTTTCCAGTTTTTTCTGTTTTTGTCTAATGGTTCTGGGAATCCAGTCCATTTTACGGATCTGATCCAAAATTGCTCCTCGTATCCGCAAACTGGCGTAAGTTTCAAACTTGACTCCTTTGGTCAGTTCATACTTGTCAATGGCATCAATCAAACCAAAAATACCATAACCTACCAGATCATCATACTCCACTGTATATCCCAGATACATTCCCATACGACCAGCCACAATCTTGACCAGCCCAACATACTCTATAATGAGTTTTTCTCGAATCTTTGCACTCCTGGTTTTGATATATTCTTCCCAGAGTGCCACCTTCTCCCTATCATCCATCCAGTAACAACATCCCTTCTATGCTTTATGCCCTACTATGCCTGTTCTCTCTGTACAGTTCCCTCATTTCCTTCATTCAGCTGTGGTTCCATCTCCATTTCAAATTGTCTGTTTCTCATAGACTCTTCTAATTCTCTATCTCTTTGCTGTTGAATAAAATGATTGCTCTTTTCTACTCGCATAATGATATATTGCACCAAAAGCCCGAAAAGATAAAAAATCACCAAAGTAGCCAATAAAACTTCCAAACTGTATGTCACATTGGTATCACGAATAATTAAAATAATACTGACAACCGCCCCTGCCAATAGGGTAATCACCTTTGGAATATATTCTGACTTCATCACATACCTCCACGCTACATGAAACGATCCCGCCCTCTGTCAGATCGTCTTTATTTGCTTCCCTACCGCCTTGATTACATAATTACCAGTTTCCGGATAAAACTCCACCGTTCTTCCATAATTTAGACCAGTGTCCTGGGCTAAAATAGGTATTCGCAACCGTGCCAGCGTTTCCTTGACTGCTTCCACGTTACGGTCACCTACACGAAGCATCTCACTGTTGGATTTGAATGCAAACATCTGTGCCCCTCCAGCAATCTTCGCTGTCAATAATGCAGGATTGGCACCTTCCTTTTTCATCATTTCCACTAACCAGACAATTCCAGTATCCGCAAATTTAGCCCTATTCTGATTCTGAGTTACCTTTGTGCTATCCGGTAACATAACATGTACTAATCCACCAATTTTCTTGGTTTTATCATATAACGCCACTCCTACACAAGATCCCAGACCCAATGTAGTAATCGCATCCGGGGCATGACAAATATTCAAGTCTGCCATCCCCACCTTAACCATATTACCCATTACTTTTCACCCGATTCCTAAAGCTTTTAATATCGCCTGATATGATTCCATTGTCGGAATCATAATAAAATAGCCACTAATATCAATGTCCATATCACGAAATCTGGACTCAATCAATAATGCCTTATCTCCTAGCTTTCCAAACTCTATCGCCGGTACACTTAATATGGCTCCTGCCATATCTATTGCAATATGTGGTATTGATGTCTTAATATTCAGTTCTGTCATTTTCGAGATAGAATTTAGATACGCCCCTGTAATAATATTACCGATTTCCATTAAGGCTGACTGTTCAATTTCAGAGAACGTCTCCGGCACCTCAGTCAACGGCGGCTGTCCCATGATCTGGCTAACCAGATGATGGGCTGATTCATTCTCCAACATAAACAACATATATCCTTCAATATCTGCATCCAGAGATACCATAATGCCAGCCACCAATGTTTCCGGTCCACCTAAAATTTCGGACAATTCACTAAAGGTTAGCATCTTCACTTTCGGAACGTGCATATCAATTTTATTACTAATCATCTGCGATAATGCTGTCACTGCATTTCCCGCTCCAATATTGGCAATCTCTGTCAGGACATCTAAGTCCATTCCATCCACGTTTTTCTGATCCTGCATGAGCACCACCTCTCATAATGATTGTATATCATTATATCTTTATGCTTCGCATAAACGCTCACTTCGAAACCTCCGGTTTCTCAGTGTTCGTTGCACTCACATAGCATCATTATTAGGAATTTCTCTGTCTGCAAGCAGACAAAAATTCCTAATAATGATGCTGCGTTCGCGCTTATGCGTTCACATCTTTGCCTATAATGACGGAAGCTATATTCAATAAGGATATGAGACTATCCCCATTTTTTCCAATACCACTCAGATACTGCGCTTTTTCATCCTTAAAATCTGTTGTAGTATTTTTTTCTATTGCCTCTTCCGTCAAGTCAACTACTTCTCGAACCTCATCCACAATCAACCCGATTGCAGATTGCGGTTCCAGTTTAATAATGATAATACGGGTTGCACCAGTATATTCATCTGGCTCTAATCCAAATTTCAAACGCAGGCTCATAACCGGAATAATTTCGCCTCGTAAATTTATGACACCTTTAAAGTATGGCTGTGCCTTTGGGATTCTTGTAATCCTTTGATTACGGACAATGTTATCTACATATTGAATATCAATACCGTATTGCTCAGAACCCAATTTGATTACAATATACTGCTTTGATTCGCTAACGGTTACCACATTTTGAACTTCTGCTATTTCTTCCATTGCATAACCCCCTACACTAAAGTATTTACTTCCAGGATCAGTGCAATCTCTCCATCACCCAGAATCGTTGCGCCGCCAATCATCTTACTGCAATTAATATAATTGCCAATTGACTTAATTACGATTTCCTGCTGTCCAATCAGATTATCTACAACCAGACCTGCCTGCTTATCGCCTTTCTTTACAATAACCACAGTCAGACTCTCAGGTTCTTCGTTCTTTTCCTCTACATCCAGCAACTGATCCAGACGAATTAATGGAATAACACTGCCACGCAGGCTGATTACCTCTTTCGTCTGTACATGCTTCACATCATCCAGAGGAACATCTTCAATGGTCTGAATATTTCCTAAAGGAATCGCATATTTCTCAGTTCCTAACTCTACCATTAATGCCTGTATAATCGCCAGAGTTAACGGAAGTCTGATAATAAAACTACTTCCTTCTCCCAGAACGGATTTGCATTCAATATTACCACCCAGTCCCTCAATCTTGGTCTTAACAACATCCAGACCAACACCTCGACCAGATATATCCGTAATGGATTCTGCAGTAGAAAAGCTCGGCTTGAATAACAAATCAATGATTTCCTTATCCGACATAGCCTCTGCCTGCTCCGGTGTAATGGTACCTCTTTCAAGGGCTTTATTTCTAACCTTTTCCACATCAATTCCAGCTCCGTCATCACGAACCTCAATATTGACGTTATTTCCATCCTGATAAGCGTCCAGATAAATATTACCTGCCTCTGGTTTCCCAAGAGCAATCCTCTCTTCATTAGACTCCAGTCCATGGTCTGCAGCATTACGCAGCAAATGCTGTAATGGATCCCCGATCTCATCAATAACAGTACGATCTAACTCGGTTTCCTCACCAGTCATATGTAATTCCATCTTTTTGTCTAACTTTTTATTCAGATCACGAATCATACGAGGGAATCTGCTGACAACACTCTCAATCGGCACCATTCGAACTTTCATGACGGATTCATGCAGATTGGTGGTTACACTCTCCAGATACTCAATCTGCTCATTAAAAGCAGAATCCATCATCTGACCTTCTAAGGCACTGGTGGACACTAAACCGTTTTTCGCAATAATCAGTTCGCTGACCAGATTCATCAGCACATCCAGTTTCTCGATATCAACACGCACTGTCCGACCAACAGCAGGCTTTGCTTTCTGTGCAGGCTGTTTCTTCGCTGGCTGCTTCTCTGCCATAACAGCTGCCTGACCACCAGCAGCTTTCTTCTCTGGAGTTTCTGGCTTAACTTCCTCTTTTTTCTCTTCTTCAGACGGCACCTCCACTGCTCCTGAAGTAGCAGAAGTATCAGTCTCATCCACTTTTATTTCAAAGTTACCCACAATGGCTTCTTTTACTTCAGATACATTTTCAATTGCCTGCTTTACCGTCTCAATGGACTCCTTAGTAAAATAAACCAGACTGAAATCCATCTCAAACTTTTCATCTTCAATATCCTGTACATTCGGCTCTGCCTTAATGACTTCGCCCATTTCCTCTAATGCCTTAAATACCAGAAAAGCTCTGGCAGCTTTCAGTATACAACTTTCCTGCAAATATACTGTAATTCCCAGTACATTCTGATCCTGCTGTTTCGCTTTATCAAAAGTTTTTTGTTCATATTCTGTAATACGAATCTGTTCATACTTGGCAACCGCTTCGCTGCCCTCTGTAGCTTCCGCAGCCTTCTGAGCAGCAGCGTCCTCCGGCGTCCCTACTCCCGCCTTGTTGGCAATGGAATTCAGAGTATTGATAATTTCTTCATTTTCCTCTGTTCCTTCATCAGTTGATTCCAAAATGTTGTTGAGATATGCCTCCAACGCATCCAATCCACGGAATAATACATCCACCAATTCCGGTTGTACCTTCATATTCTCGCTGCGAATTTCCTGAAACACATTCTCCATATCATGGGTCAGACGCTGCATTCTCTTATAACCCATGGTTCCAGCCATTCCTTTGAGGGAATGGGCAGCTCGGAAGATCTCGTTGATACAATCCATATTCTCCGGCTCTGTTTCCAGAATCATCAACTGATCACTGAGCGTTTGTAAATGTTCTTTTGTTTCATCGATAAAAATTTCTAGATATTGACTTACATCCATGTTATAGCACCCCCACATGCTCCGTAATTGCCATGGCGATTGACTCCAAAGGTGCTACCTCATCCACGGCTTCTGCCTGTGCAATCATCTTTGGCATACCGTATACGGTGCAAGTTTTTTCGTCCTGCGCAATCACATATATTTTGTTTGTTTTTTCTAATTGCAGGATTCCCTGCGTTCCATCTGCACCCATGCCAGTCAGCACTACGCATACTATCTCGTCAAAAGAGCTTTTCATCAGAGACTCATACATAATATCTGCACATGGTTTTAATGAATTTCTGGCAGCCTCGACCGTAACAGACAGCGTATGCATCCGCT
>CAYPEW010000026.1:0-46745 GCA_964409845.1 uncultured Jutongia sp. | reverse complement strand
GTTCCTAACAGCACAGGTGCTGCTAAGGCAATCGGTCTGGTTATCCCAGAGTTAAATGGTAAGCTGATCGGATCTGCACAGCGTGTTCCTACTCCTACCGGATCTACTACTATCCTGACAGCAGTATGTAAGGGTAATGTAACCGTTGAGGGTGTAAATGCAGCTATGAAGGCAGCAGCAAACGAGTCCTTTGGTTACAATGAGGATGAGATCGTATCCAGCGATGTAATCGGTATGAGATATGGTTCTCTGTTCGATGCTACTCAGACAATGGTTAATAAAGTAGCTGATGATCTGTATGAAGTACAGGTTGTATCTTGGTATGATAATGAGAACTCTTACACATCTCAGATGGTAAGAACTATCAAATATTTTTCAGAGTTGGCTTAATGCAGGGATTGATTTGATAGTTCTCGAACTATCAAATATTTCTCAGAGTTGGCTTAATGCGGGAATTGATTTGATATATGTATGACTCATAAGCGGGTCCGGTCTGTATAGGACCGGACTCGTTTTAATATTAAAATTAATAGAAAAGAGGAGAATTTATGTTAAATAAAAAATCAGTTGATGATATCAACGTAAAAGGAAAAAAGGTATTAGTTCGTTGTGATTTCAATGTTCCATTGGATGCAGAATTAAATATTACCGATGAGAATCGTCTGGTGGCTGCTTTACCTACCATCAAGAAACTGATTGCTGATGGAGGAAAGGTGATCCTGTGTTCTCATTTAGGTAAGCCAAAGGGAGAGGCAAAGCCTGAGTTGTCCCTGGCTCCGGTCGCAAAGAGAATGACAGAGCTGTTAGGACAAGAAGTGAAGTTTGCAGCAGATGCTAATGTTGTAGGTGACAATGCCAAGGCAGCAGTAGCAGCTATGAACGATGGAGAGGTTGTTCTCTTAGAGAATACCCGTTATCGTGCCGAGGAGACCAAGAATGGTGAGGCTTTATCAGAGGATCTGGCTTCCCTGGCTGATGTATTTGTTAATGATGCATTCGGTACTGCTCACAGAGCACATTGTTCCAATGTGGGTGTAACAGAATTCATCCGCAAGAAAGGTGGAGACTGTGCAGTAGGTTATCTGATGCAGAAAGAGATTGATTTCCTGGGCAATGCAGTCAATAATCCAGAGCGCCCATTCGTAGCAATCCTGGGTGGTGCAAAAGTTTCTTCCAAGATCTCTGTAATTGAGAATCTGTTAGATAAAGTAGATACCCTGATTATCGGTGGTGGTATGGCATATACCTTTATGGCTGCCCATGGGGAGGAAGTAGGAAAGTCCCTGTTAGAGGAAGATTATAAGCAGTATGCATTAGACATGGAGAAAAAGGCAGAGGAGAAGGGCGTGAAGTTCCTGATTCCGATTGATACCGTGGTAGCTGATGATTTCTCTAACGATGCAAACTTCAAGACCGTTGGTCGTGGCGAGATTCCGGCTGATATGGAAGGTCTGGACATTGGACCAGAGACTTCTAAGCTGTTTGCCGATGCTATTGCAGGTGCCAAGACTGTGGTATGGAATGGACCAATGGGATGTTTCGAGATGTCTAACTTTGCAGATGGTACCATTAAGGTAGCAGAAGCTATGGCAGCACTGAATGGTGCCACAACCATTATCGGTGGTGGTGACAGTGCAGCAGCATGTAACCAGTTAGGTTTTGGCGATAAGATGACGCATATTTCTACCGGTGGCGGTGCTTCTTTGGAATTCCTGGAAGGCAAGGATCTGCCAGGCGTGGTAGCAGCGGACGATATCTGATCAACTAAATCTAGGGCATGAAAAGACCATGCCTAAGATTTACTAGATCAGAGAAAGAATTACAACAGCATAAATGCTGTTGTATTCTTTCCGAGAAATTTAATTAAAAGGGTTAAAGTTTTTTACAGGAAAGGATAGGAAAATGGCTAGAAAGAAAATTATTGCAGGCAACTGGAAGATGAATAAGACGCCTTGTGAGGCAGTTGCTCTGGTAAATGAGTTAAAGGATCTGGTGGTTAATCCAGAGGTGGATGTAGTTTATTGTGTTCCTGCTATTGACATTGTGCCGGTAGTGGAAGCGGTAAAGGGTACTAATGTGGCAGTTGGTGCAGAGAATATGTATTTCGAGGAGAGCGGTGCCTATACTGGCGAGATCTCTGCAGCGATGTTAAAGGATGCCGGAGTGCAGTATGTCATTCTGGGACATTCTGAGCGCCGTGATTATTTCAAGGAGGACGATGTTCTTCTGAATAAAAAGGTAAAGAAGGCATTTGAGGCAGGACTGACCCCGATTCTGTGCTGTGGCGAGTCCTTAGAGCAGCGTGAATTGGGCGTGACCATGGATTGGATCCGTCTGCAGATCAAGTCTGATCTGGCAAGAGTAACTGCAGATCAGGTTAAAAAACTGGTAATTGCTTACGAGCCAATCTGGGCAATTGGAACTGGCAAGACCGCTACTTCTGATCAGGCACAGGAGGTATGCAAGGGAATCCGTGATCTGATTGCAGAGATTTATGATGCTGATACAGCAGAGGCAGTACGGATTCAGTATGGTGGTTCTATGAATGCCGGAAATGCAGCAGAGCTGTTGGCAAAGCCAGACATTGACGGTGGTCTGATTGGTGGAGCCAGCTTAAAAGCTGATTTTGGTAAGGTAGTCAATTACAAATAAATATTCCTATCTTAGGCAAGCAGAAACTGCGAAATTAATAAATGGAGTAATAGTATAAGTCCCCTCTAGTCAGTTGTATCAACCGATCAGAGGGGATTTTTGTAGTTGTCAAGGAAGGGGCTGATACTTATGTTATATTCATTAATATTGACTGACCCGGAATGTTCGTATGATAATTATTCGGAGGATTTCTTTATTGGAGTCTATGAAACGAAGAAACAGGCAGAAGAAACGGGTTTGTTTTATCTGGAAAATGTAAAGGGATTCAGTCAATTTCCTTGTACCTATCACATTGTGGAAAAGGAGATTATAGATAACTATGATCATATTATGCCGGATTATGTATGGATGGTATGGGGATGGAATTGTAACGAATATTTGGACGAAATAGATATCGTCGAAAGTTCCTTTTTTCTGACAGAAGAACGAGCGGAATCCGAACTCCAAATGATGAAGAAACAATACCAGCGGACCGAGTGGGTAATATCAAGATATAAGATCGGGGAGTCCGGCTGGCGAGACGGATTTGCCAGGTTGGAGAATGGGGAGTTTGTAAATTGAATTTTTACATATCATAAGCGGCAGAAAATAGCCGCCATTACCCACATAATGACGGCTGACCTTGAAAAAGGTAAGTAACTATTGTTGAGGACAAGCCGTGTTTCTGGCTTTCCCTTTCTGTTCTTAATTTAACAATATCTGGCGGTATGGTGCAAGGGGAAAGTCAAAGAAGAACAACATGCCTAGATTGTGTAATTTTGCTTCTGTGCAATCAAAGTATCCATGCAATGTTTATGGGATATTCCGCTGCTATCGCAGTCAAATACATCTTCTCTGCAGGTATGAAAGAACCAGTCATGATAATGCCCAAACAGTTCTCCAGAATACCAGGGATACTTTTCCTCCTCATCGGATGCATCTGGAGCACGTGATATAAAAGGCTTTTTGACAAATACATTCAAGGCATTGATACCGTTATCGGTGGTATGTTCTTTTAGGTGATCGCACAAGGCGGTCCTCTCAGCAGGAGGGATAAAATGCATTGCGCCACTACAAAAGATAATGTCATAGTCGCTATCCAACCGGTAATCCAACAGATTCGCCTGGAAAAAATTTACTTCGGTCTGGTTGTGTCTGGCAAGGAGTTTTGCCTTTTCAATGCCACGACTGGACAGATCAAATGCTGTCACGGAATAACCGCATTTTGCAAAGAAAACGGCATCTTTTCCCTCACCGCATCCAATATCCAGTACTCGGTATGGCTTGATGGGAGGAAGGATTTTCATAATATCATAGCAGATGCGGTTTGGCATCAGTCCCCAATAATATTCTTCGTCATGATACCGTTTGTCGTAATCAGTTACGACACTGGTGTAACCAAGCAGCGCATCGGTGGTGGTATGAAGGGCAGCCGCCAGTTTTGGCAGAGTGATCACATCGGGATATGCCGCATTATTTTCCCATTTGGAGATTGCCTGGAAAGACAGATCAAGCATTCCGGCAAGTTGATTTTGGGTTAGTCCTAATTCTTTGCGTTTTTTGCTGATAACTTCTCCTATTTTCAATTGATCCATTTTATGATGTCTCCTTTCCTGGTACGGGTGAGTGTTTTCGTGATTCAGTATTTCTTGTGCTGCTTTGTTCGCATCCATGTTTATATTAGGGCAGTTTCCTGCAAAGTTCAATAACGGAACGGGAGAATGGGGGAAGGCTTATTCAACGATCGGTTGAACAGGAAATGAAAGCTTGCCATTCACAGCGGATTATGTGAATTGTAAGATCAAAATAGTGAGTAATACAGCTATTTATTGACGTATACAATTATAATGTGATATGGTACTCATTGGTATGAAAGGTTTTGCAAGGAAGATACAGGTAGATTTCGGTGTCAAACGGTGGCTGTTTGCTACCTGTTGATTGGGATTTTAGTGGATGTATCAACGGAGGGAAAATGAAAGAGAAATTAAAAGAGGAAAAGACGTTGAATAATGGGAATCAGAAGAGGCAGTATATCATGACGCTGATTATTACATTATTGGCATTAGTTATTATTGTGGGATACACCTTTGGATCCTTTTACCATATTACAAAACAGGATGCTATTACATTGGGCGAAAATGCGGTAACCAGAGAAGCAGCTCAGATGAACAATTTCCTATTAAAAGGAACGGATGTTATGCAGGTGACAGAAATGACTGTGAGCTATATGATGAAGAATGGTGCCACATCTGCAGAAATTGAAAAATTTTTGAGACAACAATCCAAGGATTATGAAGAATCAATTTCTTCCGATTTTACAGGTATATATGGATGGTTTAATGGGGAATATTTAGATGGAAGCGGTTGGATTCCGCCGGAAGATTATGTACCTAAGGAAAGACCATGGTATACGGAGGCGCAGCTGGGAAAAGGAGATCTGGTTATGGTATCTCCGTATCTGGATACCAAGACCAATACAATTTTGTTTTCGGTGGCGCAGGTGCTTTACGATGGTGATAGTGTTATCGCTTTTGATATTGCAATGGATGAAGTGCAGACCATTGCAGAGAGTATCCGCTTAAATGGAAACGGATATGGATTCGTGTTGGATAATCAGGGCATGGTGGTTGCACATCACGATGAATGGGAAAAGGGTAAGAATTATCTTCAGGATCCGGAATACAAGGGAAGTGATATGCAGAAGCTGGTACAGC
Source organism: uncultured Jutongia sp. (assembly GCA_964409845.1). Classification (GTDB taxonomy): domain Bacteria; phylum Bacillota; class Clostridia; order Lachnospirales; family Lachnospiraceae; genus Butyribacter. The sequence continues at coordinate 41,400 of CAYPEW010000026.1, read as the reverse complement.
AGGTATATCGCAATAAGGATCAAGAGAACATTTCCTTTAAAATGGAGATTGATGGTGAGGAGTGTGTTGTCTTCTCGCAGAAAGTGCAGGAGAAATGGAATGTCCTTCTGGTTGTGAATTATGCGGATCTTTTTCAAAAGATTCAGAATAATCTGATTCGAAATATTATAGTATCTCTGTTTATTTTCCTGGTGGTGGTTTATTTCTGTACCACCAGTTACCGAAATCGTCAGCGGGCAATGCATTATGCGGAGAAATTGCAGGAATATCAGTTGACGTTGGAGGATCGGGTACGGGAGCAGACACGGGAGATCCGTGGGAAAACAGAGCAGATGGTTAGTATGCATGAAAGTGTCATTGAGGGAATGGCAACATTGATTGAAAGCAGGGATGGCAATACCGGTCAGCATGTGCGGAATACAAAGCGATATGTGGAAATGATTGTTACATATATGTATACACATCAAATGCATAAGGAGGAGATCACTTCGGAATATGTGACACATATTTGTAATGCAGCACCAATGCATGATGTAGGGAAGATTATGATATCAGATACGATTTTGAATAAGCCAGGTAAATTTACACCGGAAGAATATTCAATTATGAAGACACATTCGGAGATTGGCGGTAAGATTGTCAAGGACATTCTAGGAAAGGGAACGGATGAAAATCTGATTCGGATTTCTTCGGATGTGGCGCATTATCATCATGAAAAATGGGATGGATCGGGCTATCCCTGTGGATTGCGTGGGGAGGAGATTCCGCTTTGCGCCAGAATCATGGCAGTGGCAGATGTATTTGATGCCCTGGTTTCCAAAAGAGTGTACAAGGATGCCATGGGATTTGAGGAAGCCTATGAAATCCTGCAGATGGATTCTGGAAGCCATTTTGATCCGGAGTTGGTGGAGGTTTTTGTGGCAATCAGGGATCAGGTCTGGAATTATCTTCGGGACGAAAGTGTGTAAGAGTTGAAGTATCACCTGTAGTGGAGTGACTGAAAGTGTGGAGGATGGTTACTATTCACAGCCGGATTTGTCGTGGATAATTTTCTGTTATCCGTCAATGATTATTCGATTTAGCCTGCTGTTTCGCTGGAAAATACATCGTAATGTCCAAATAGACAAAATTTGCCCAGCCTGGCAAGTTTACGACTTTCGGAAAATCCTCTGCCTTGCGTGCCGTATTGTTGATTAGCGTGCTCTTACGCTGACTCCCCGCATGCTACGTTTGTATGTTTCTTTTTTACGGGCAATTTGAATACGCCGGTACTTACGAGGTGTTCTTTACCTCGTTATGTACCGCTGCGTATGAAATTTAGCGCAAGCGTGCCCTAAAAAAGAAACTACAAACAAGTGCATGCGTGTTCAGACAATGCTTACGAGCACGCACAGATACGTCACTGCAAGGCAGGGATTTTCTCGAAAGCCTATTGCACTACGGCAGGGCAAAATTTTGTCTATTCGGGCATTGCTGACATTATCGAGGCGAAACAGCAGGGCGATATCGAAAAAATGACGGATAACAGAAAGTTATCAATTTATAAATCGACTGTGAATAGTAACGGAGGATGAAAGATGGAGACGGAACATGTTTATATTGCCATTGACTTGAAATCCTTTTATGCATCCATTGAATGTGTCGCAAGAGGATTGGATCCGCTGACGACGAATTTGGTGGTGGCGGATGCCAGCCGGACGGAAAAGACAATTTGCCTGGCAGTGTCTCCGGCACTGAAGGCACTGGGGATTCCGGGCAGAGCCAGATTGTTTGAAGTGGAACAGACAGTGAAACGGATCCGGCAGCAGACGGGCAGAGAGATTGAGTATCTGATTGCACCGCCGCGGATGGAAAAGTATATTTCTGTATCGGCAGATATCTATGAAATCTATCTGCGCTATATCAGCGCCGAGGATATTCATGTATATAGCATTGATGAGTGTTTGATGGATGTGAGCCAGTATCTGGCTCTGTACCACAAGACGGCATATGAGCTGGCACGGGATATGATTTATGATGTGTTGGGCCAGACAGGAATTACCGCCACGGCAGGGATAGGATCGAATTTGTATTTGTGCAAGATTGCCATGGATATCTGGGCGAAACATGTGCCGGCAGATGATGCGGGGGTAAGGATTGCCCAGTTAAATGAGCAGGATTATCGGAGGTTGTTGTGGGATCACCAGCCCATTACGGATTTCTGGCGTGTGGGCAGAGGAATTGCCAGACAGTTGGCTGGCATTGGGATTCGGACCATGGGGGAGCTTGCCAGAATGTCCGTGCAGGATGAAGAAGTGTTATACCGGATGTTTGGCATTGATGCGGAATTACTCATCGATCATGCCTGGGGCTACGAACCTTGTACTATGCAGGATATCAAGACCTATGAACCGAGGACCAACAGCTTTTCCTCCGGTCAGGTCTTGAAATGTCCTTATGATAAACAGAAAGCCAGAATTGTGGTGCAGGAAATGGTTGATCTGATGGTATTGGAGATGGTGGACAAGCGTGTGGCAACCGACAGCCTGACCCTGACGGTAGGCTATGACCGCTGTAATGTAGATCAGGGGAATTACCAGGGAGAGATCAAGGAAGACCGATATGGAAGGTCCGTTCCCAAGTCGGCTCATGGTACAGCCAATCTGGGGGCACCATCCAACAGCACCAAAAAAATTATGGATGCGGTGTTAGAATTATATGATAGAATCGTTTCGAAAGACCTGTTTGTCAGACGAATTACCCTAAATGCCAACCGTCTGGTGGAGGAAGGCTATGTCCAACTGGATCTGTTTACTGACCCGGAAGAGATGGCAAAGGAAAGAAAATTGCAGGAAGCGATGCTGCAGATTAAAAAGAAATATGGCAAAAATGCTATCCTGAAAGGGGTGGATCTGGAGGAAGGCGCCACGATGAGGGAGCGCAATTCACAAATTGGCGGACATAAGGCTTTCTAGTTTTTTTAGGAAAGCAATATCTTCCGCTTTCTTCTTTTTAAAACTTTTTTCATGAATTTGATAGAAATGGCAATTTCCATTCGTTTCATTAAGTGTAAAACAAAATTTCCGGAAAGTTTTGTGAAAGAAAATAAATGAGGAGGAAGAGCAGCTGATGAAGATAGATAACGATAATTTTATTTATCAGTTACGCATTAAAAATGAGGATGCACTGATGTATGTAATTGATGAATATGGCGGTCTTATTAAGGCTGTAATCAGGAAAAATATGTCGTGTCTTAAATCGAAGCAGGATGAGTGTTTTAACGATGTACTTCTTTCAATATGGGAGCATATAGAGTCTTTTCATACAGACAATAACGGTTTTAAGAACTGGATTGCTGCAATTGCAAAATATAAATCAATTGATTATATGCGAAAGCACAGGTATGAGGCTGATAAGATTGCTTTTGTTGAAATGGAAAACTGTGAATTACAAGCCGAAGACAGAGCGGAGATTCTTGATCACGAAATTTCAGAACGGACGGAAGAACTGCTGTCAGTGCTCAAACCCGAAGACAGAGAAATTCTGATAAGAATATATGCGAATGAGGAACCGGTGGAACAGGTAAGCCGGGATTTGGATATTGAAAAGTCAGTTATCTATAATCGGGTTTCGCGGGCAAAAAAGAAGTTGAGGGCGCAGAAAGGAGCGTATTTATGAAAGATATTTATGAATTATTGAATAATGCAGAAATGGATCTTGAAGAATTCGAAAATGAAAAATTATCGGATTATGAAAGTAAAATTGCTAAAAAACAAATTTCTAAGGAACTTCGTAAAAGGAAGGGTAGCAGGCATGCATGGAAAAAGACACTGGTTGCAGCGTCAGTCTGTGTCTGTGTAATGATAGGAATGGGCACAATTAGTGCAGCGGCAGGATGGTTGCCAATACCAGATTCTTTTAAGGCAATACTTGGAATTAATACAGACGAGGAATTAGACGTGGCAAATGCAATAGGAACTTCCACAGATGTTGTGGCTGAAGATAATGGTTACAAGGTTTCAGCGGAAGGACTTATTGGTGATGGTAAAAATATGGGAATTGTTTTTAGGATTGAGAAATCTGACGGCAGTACCTTATTGGATAATGGTGAAGTGCCTACGGATGTTGATTTCGAGAGAATCAATACTATGAATGAGGACTGGTTTGCTGTAACGGAAAGTGTTGATAATAATAATGCATATTACATGGAATATTATATTGCATTTACTTATATGGACCGTATAGAAGATAATATATTTATATCCTTAAAAGATATGCAGTTAAGGGCTGGTAATGAAAAGCTGAATGTTTTGGGAAAATGGGAATTGGATATTCCATTTGAAATACAGGATTCCGCTGTTAATCTTGCTACAGGGCAGAAATTCAAATATGGTAACAGTGAGGGAAGGGTAGATGAACTTATGATATCCCCGATAGGATTTTCTGTCAGAATTACAACAAAGGATAAGCTGTCAGACAGCGATTTCATTGAGATACCAATAGAAATTCAGTTAAAAAATGGAGAGGTGGTTGAACTGGAAGGTGGATGCGGACCTGAGGTTAATGATGACGGAAGCTGGTCCTGGACAGAAGATGGGGTTTATGGAAAAATGATACTATTAGATAATGTAAAATGTGTTGTTATCGGAGATACAGAATTTGCATTGAAATAGCCTGGAGAAAAGTGAGAGTGGAAGGAGTGATGAAGGGTGAAAAATCTGGATAAGGAGGCATTACAGAAAATGAAGGATTGCCACAAATACGATGATATTATAGATATGGATTATCCATTGAAACAGCATGATGTGGTCAAACATCCACCTATGTCCAGGGCAGACCGTGCAAAGATTTTTTCACCTTTTGCGGCTTTGAAGGGGCATGGAGAGGCGCTTCATGAAAGGGAAATGGAAGAACAGGAAGACTGAAAACAGAAAAGTAACAAAATTTTAAGAATTAGAATGTTGCTGTCTGTCTTAAATTGTGATACGATGTCGAATGGAAAATGTGCCAAAAATATGTCAATTTGAAATTAGTTAGATTGATTATATATTTTTGGCATATTCCGCATACCACCATAAATGAAAAAACTTTGTAAGAAAAATGTTAGTTTTTCATTTAAAAAATGATAGATCTGCTTGTTATACTGTTTGTGTGATGAGGGAGAGATCGAAACTCATGGGCTCTCTCATCTATGAAAAAGCAGGTGTGTTACTTTTGTATGAGATGGATCCTCTTGTACGATAATGGCACGAAACAGATTTTTGATCATGGTATCGGAGAAAGGGAAATGGAACAATGGATCAGTATCATATTTTAGTCGTGGATGATGATAAGGAGATTGTACGGTCGTTATCCAAACTTTTGGAGCGGGAAGGATATCAGGTATATCAGGCGTATCATGGAATAGAGGCGCTGGATATGGTGGTTTCACACGAAATTCACCTAATTCTGCTGGATGTTATGATGCCGCAGCTCAATGGGCTGTCTGCCTTGATGAAGATACGGGAGCAAAAGAATATTCCTATCATTATGCTTTCTGCAAAATCCGAAGAAAGCGACAAGGTACTGGGTTTATCTATGGGAGCAGATGATTATGTGACGAAGCCGTATAATACAGCAGAATTGATGGCAAGAGTACAGTCTCAGCTCCGGCGCTATTTCTCTTTGGGGACTGCAGTGGAACGAGACAGTGCAGCAGATATTTTAATGAATGGAGGTTTGGCACTGAACCGCAACACCAAGGAACTCTCCGTTGACGGAGAACCGATCCATTTGACAGCAACAGAGTATAAGATTCTGGAACTTCTGATGGAGCATCCGGGATTTGTGTTTTCGGCAGAACAGATCTATAACCAGGTATGGCAGGAGGACGCTTACGGTGTGGAAAATACCGTTATGGTCCATATCCGCCGTATTCGGGAAAAGATTGAGATTACGCCGAAAAATCCAAAATATTTAAAGGTGGTGTGGGGAATTGGATACAAAATTGAAAAATTCGACTAAACGGGAATTGGAGTTGTTAGCTGCCTGGATTATTTGGGGTATGCTATTTACGGTAACGACTAATTTTTTTGCATCAATGGGGGAACTTATAGGCGGTAGAGCTCTTGAGTACGCAAAAGTATTTGTCATTGCAGGAGCTTTGGGCTCCGGTGTGTCAGGGGTGATTCTGGCGATGGAAACCTTCCAGTATGTGTCTGCTGTCTGGAAGACGGAGCGGGATATAAAAATTCTTTTGGATAAGCTGCCAGTGGAGATTTTTATCATCGGCACTGTTGGTTTGGGTTGGTATTGGATTGAAGAAGAATTTTTTTCATTTGCTGATTATTTATTTAACAGACCTAGTTGGTATTGGGTTATCTATGGTGCAAGCCGGTCAATTAGTCGTCAGTTCTTTTGGTTATTTGTGCTAGGGTTCGCAGCCTGGGGATTGCTACGGCAGATTTCTTATGACTGTTGGACGGATACCAGTTTGCTTTATAAGGTAAAAAAGTGGCTGGATAAAGTGTGCAGGCGCTATCAAGTATCTTCTGCTTTAGGGAAAAAATTAAGCAGAAAACGATGGTTGTTTTGGCTCAGTGTGCTTGTTTTGGCCTTGGCGGTTTTTATGGTTGTGGTATTTCTTTACGATTGGGAGTTTGATATGGCAATGCTTTGTGGAGGAATTGCCTTGATCGCTGAGCTTTATATTGTTGGTTATCAGTTGGTTTCCGGGGTGGCATCCAGAGGGATTACCACCTTGGTGGAACAGATTGAGGCAATTTCCCGGGCGGAGTCCTTAGATGAATCTCACAGGATATCGGAAAAAAGCATATTTTATGAGCCCTTCCATCAGTTGGAGGAATTGGAGCAGGCTGTCCAGAACAGTGCCAGAAAGCAGATACAGGCAGAGCGTTTAAAGATTGATCTGATTACCAATGTTTCTCATGATCTGAAGACGCCGCTTACCTCTATGGTGGGCTATGTTGATCTGCTGAAACAGGAGGAACTCAGCCCAGAGGCAAAGGATTATATTGATGTCATATCGCAGAAGCAGGAGCTGCTCAAAGAAATGATCCAGAATCTCTTTGAATTGTCCAAGTCCACCAGTGGAGTGGAGGAGCTGCATATGGAAACTTTGGATATGCGCAAATTATTAGAGCAGATTTTAGGTGATATGGAAGGTTCCATTCAGGAGAGTGGAATGACTATACGTACTACTTTTGATGATCCACCGCTTCTGTTTTCCGGAGATAATGAAAAGATGTACCGTGTGGTGCAGAATTTATTGGAAAACGCCCTCAAGTATTCGTTAGAGAATACACGAATTTATGTGGATGTGAAGCGGGGGGGAGAGAGCTTGCAGTTACAAATGAAAAATATATCAAGTTATGAGATGGATTTTGATGCAGAGGAGATTACAGGAAGGTTTGTACGGGGTGATCGATCCAGAACAACAGATGGGCATGGTCTGGGGTTGGCCATTGCCAGTAGTTTTACCCAGAATATGGGTGGAAATCTGGAAGTGGAATTGGATGGTGATTTGTTTAAGGTCACTGTGGAATTTCCGACTGTGGAATAGCAGTCTGAGAAGATATTCTTTGACGATGCGTTACGTCCGCATCGCCAAAGAACATCTACAGCTTCTACAGCATATTGCTGTGGAGCTTTGCTCACATTGGAAAAAGGGGTATTGAGTTATGCATATTAAGTCTTTAAAGATGCTCAAAGACCAGCGTAAATCCAAAAGATTGGTTTGTTTGTCGCTGGCTCTTTTGGCACTGACATTCTGTATTTTATTTGTTTTGCGTCTGGGTGTTTTTGGCTCCAGGATAGACTGGGTTAATCAGCATAGTGTTTTTCCAGAATATTTCAGACAACGTTTCTATGAGACCCATGATCTGTTGCCAGATTTTGCATGGAACCTGGGGGCGGGGCAGAATATCTATACACTTTCCTATTATGGACCCTTTAGTCCGGTTATTTTGTTATCCTATTTTTTGCCAATGATACCGATGGATTACTATATTATGATAAGCAGTATTTTATCTTATGTGGTATCGGTATTGCTGGTGTACTATTGGTTGCGGAGCCATCGATATTCCTTTTCTTTTGCGGGTGCTATGGCAGTCTATTTTTCCCTATCGACCTCATTGATATATCAATTCTATAATCAAATTATGTTTGTCAATTACATGCCATTTTTATGTATGGCGTTTATTGGGACAGACCGGTATTTGCGGAGCGGTAAACGATGGCTGCTGATTGGTGGCACTCTAGGAATGATACTGACCAGCTTTTATTTCAGTATCGGCGGTATGCTGGCATTGTGTTTATATGCGTTGGCAGAGTATCTGACAAAGTTGGATATAGTCAGAAAAGCATACTTAGCCGCACAGCAAGCTAGTGATGCAAATAGCACAAATAATAGAGGATTAGCTGTTCTTGCTGGTCATGGCATGACCGTGAGAGGTTATCAACAGGGAGATGCGATTGGGAAGGCTGCGTTTTTGATGGGTGTCCGTTATGTGGGACAGCTTTTGACAGCGGTATTTCTATCAGGAATCCTTTTGGTTCCTACAGCGGTCATTATTGTTGGAGATCACAGAACACAGAATTCCTCTGGGCAAGTGACGACAAAATGGATGGATTTTAATCCACTAAAGCTTCTGTATTCGCCTTATGGTGTTGGCATGTCATTGCTGGTGGTGGTTGCAGTGTTGGCAGGAATTCTTTTTGCCAAAAAATGGACAGACAGAATATTACCAGTTAGTTTGTTTCTGGTATTTACGCTGCCGATTGTGGGCGTTTTGTTAAACGGCGGTCTGTATGAGAAAACCAAAGTATTTATTCCATTTGCTCCTTTATTGGTATTACAGGCAGCCCGTTATATCCAGAGCAGTATCCGTCAAAAAGCATCCTTTCGTCTGACCTTGCCATGGATCCTTGCTTTTCTGCTGGTTTTGTGGTGTGGAAAAGGTTCTTCTATAGAAAAATACTATCTGTATATTTTGTTGGAATTGGTTGGATGCGGGGTTTTTTTCTGGGTGGCAAGACGGAAGAAACGACCAGAGATTGCAGTGATTTTCTCTGTCTTATGTCTGTTTTGTATTCATACGAATCTGCATACTACGTATAACCGTATGTTAACAGGGAAGGAGTTTGCTGCCCTGCATGACCACCAGATTAAACAACAGGTGGAGGAGATTCAGGAACAGGACCAGGATTTTTACCGTATGGAGATTTATGGTGAGAATACTATGAACCATAATAATATCAACCGTCTGATTAATATGGGACAGAGTATTACATCTCTGTATTCCTCCTGTTATAATCAGGAATATATTGATTTTCGCAAAAATATTTTTCATATTAATGAACCACTTCGCAATAATATGATGCAGGCACTAACCAACAATCCCTGTTTTTTACAATTCATGGGGGTAAAATATAGTTTGGTAAGCCAGGAGGATAAGGGTTCTGTTGTAGAAAAAAGGGAGCAGGCGGCACCGATCTGGTATGTGACGGATCAGGTAATATCGGAAGATGAATACCGGAATTTTTCTTTTCCAGAATGCCAAACGATGTTATTGCAGCGGGGTGTTGTTGAGACAAAAGAGCAGAAGGATTCTGGCATAAGAGCAGGAACAAGTTTATCTGATTTGCCAAAAATGATAAGGCAGAAAGTAGAATTGCCGGAGCAGGATGGAGAGGGATTATCTCTGCATTCTATAGCAGAAGGGGAATATCAAATATCTGCGAAAAAAGAAATTACCTGTTCTGTCCCGATTCCTGGACAAGATCCCGGTATAGATTTGTTGGCGGTTTCCTTTCGGATAAAAAATAAACATCCTCGTCAGGATGTTTCCATTCAAATCAATCAGCAGATAAATAAGATATCGGATTATGAGTATGGCAACCATAATGATGTTTTTTATTATTTGGTACCTTATGGGGCAGATCAAAATTTGCAGTTTGTATTTGGCATAGGAGAATATGAAATCCAGGATTTGCAGGTTTATACCGGATGTCTAGCGGCTTTGCAGAACCATAAATTGTATCAGCAGCCGGTGCAGACAGATCTGCACGGTCCACAGGGAGATCGTTTGTCAGGCAGGGTGTCATGTAGCAAGCCAGGCTATTTGATTACTAGTATCCCATATGATGAGAATTTTGATTTGTTTATTGATGGCAAGCGGGAGAAGCTTGTGCGCGTCAATACCTCTTTTCTGGGTGCCAGATTAGATGCAGGAGAGCATGTGATCCAGCTGGAATATCATGCATCGGGAAAGCAGGTGGGACTGGTGATGTCGTTATTCGGCTTGCTTCTGTTTGTTGGTGGTGAAATATTGCCTTATACTATCAAGAACAAGAAATGATCTAATTTGTAATCAACAGTGAATGAAAAAAGATATATAAAAATGATATTTTTACTTGACAGGAGTTTTGTGAAAATGTAAAATGATAAGGAAGAATTTATCTGGGGAGCCGGTAATATAAGCCCGGCTGAGAGGGATAGGATCCGACCCATGAACCTGATCCGGTTAGTACCGGCGTAGGAATGGATAGATTTGTCAAGTACTCTTTCTTCTGTATTTGGACACTCCAGATAATTTTTGGAGTGTCTATTTGTTTGACCGGGGGAGATAGTAAGGGAACAGATACGGACAGTGGTGCAGGATATTCCACCAGTGGCAGTTAAAATTGGCATGCTTTCCAGCACAAAGATCTGCAGGATCATATCGGAGTGTATCCGGGAATATGGTTTGCAGCATATTGTATTTTAGATATTTGTATGTTATAGTTATCTTATGCATAGGTGCATTTCTATTATTGAAGTGCACCTTTTTCGGGATGAATTGACAGAAATCTATTGTATATATAACAAAGAAGGATAAGACATGTCAAAGAATTCCATATAAATTACTGCTGAGGAGGGAAGATTTTTTGAAGTATATGCTATTGTGAATTATTCAGTAAAAAAGCATTGAAAATAAAAAGGACAAAAGATATAATGTTCATGGAAATAAAGCACAAACATTGTATGAAGTGCTCTTTGGTAAATATGCAAAGGATATGAGGAAATTATGGAAAAGAAAAAAATATTGTTGACATTTTTGAAAGCGGTTTACGCTGGTATTGCGATCAGCATTGGTGGTATCATTTATTTATCAGTAGAAAATAAGATCATTGCTTCCCTACTGTTTTCTTTTGGTCTTTCGACCGTTGTAGTGCAGAGATATAATCTGTATACTGGGAAAATCGGTTTCGTAAAACAGATCAAAGAGCTGCCGGATATGTTGATTTTTATTCTGGGCAACTATATAGGGACCTTTCTTATGGCGGCCCTGGCAAATGCAGCATCTCTGAACATTGACAGCCGGGAGTTGGCAGAATCAAAATTAAGCAAGGGACCAGTGCAGATTTTTTTGTTGGCTGTTTTTTGCGGCATCATGATGTATCTAGCTATTGATAATTATCAGAAGTCAAAGAACTATTTATTTGTCATTGCACCAGTTATGATTTTTATTTTGTCTGGCTTTGAACATTCCGTTGCCGATATGTTTTATTTGAATCTGGCACAGTCTTTCAATCTGAAAACCTTTGCTTATATTGCTTTGATGTTATTGGGAAATGGCGTAGGGGCAAAGGTGTATGGTCTGGGATCGGGTTGGTTTGATCAAAACCATACGGTTTAGAAACTGACAATTACTTTGTGAACAGTTCCTTAGTTGACAAAAACCCGCAGTATAGTAAAATATGATGCTAGGGTCAAAATATAAAGGAATTTTGAGAATGTAGGAGGAAATCACGATGGAAATGTACAATCACCATACAGTGGAAAAGAAATGGCAGCAGATATGGGACGACGAGAAAGCGTTTCGGACAGAGAATGACTATACGAAACCGAAATTTTATGCTTTAGTAGAGTTTCCGTACCCATCCGGACAGGGACTGCATGTGGGGCATCCCCGTCCATATACAGCGTTGGATATTGTAGCCAGAAAGCGTCGTATGCAGGGATACAATGTCCTGTACCCGATGGGGTGGGATGCCTTTGGTCTGCCAACAGAGAATTATGCCATCAAGAATAAAATCCATCCAAAGACTGTGACCAAGAATAATGTGAAACGTTTCAAGGATCAGTTACATTCTCTGGGATACTCCTTTGATTGGGATCGTGAGATAAATACCACAGATCCATCCTATTATAAATGGACACAGTGGATTTTCCTGAAATTATTCAAGGAAGGTCTGGCTTATAAAAAGGAAATGCCGATTAACTGGTGTACTTCCTGCAAGGTGGGACTGGCCAATGAGGAAGTGGTCAATGGTGTGTGCGAGCGCTGTGGGGCTGAGGTTGTCCGCAAGGTAAAAAGCGAGTGGATGCTCAAGATTACCAATTATGCAGATAAATTATTAGAGGGATTGAATGAGGTAGATTATATCGAGCGTGTAAAGACCTCTCAGCGTAACTGGATTGGACGTTCCGAAGGTGCGGAGGTGGATTTCTGCATCCAGGGCAAAGAGGATAAGCTGCGTGTGTACACCACCAGACCGGATACTTTATTTGGCGCTACCTATATGGTAGTTTCTCCGGAGCATCCGCTAATTGATAAATACCAGAGTGAGATTACTAATTGGGATGAGATTGTAGCTTATCGTGAGATGGCTGCCAAGAAATCCGATTTTGAGCGTACTGAGTTGGCAAAAGACAAGACAGGTGTGGTTTTAGGCGGTCTGATGGCAATTAATCCACTCAATGACACCGAGATACCAATCTGGATTTCCGACTATGTATTAATGACCTACGGAACCGGAGCGATTATGGCCGTGCCGGCTCATGATGAGCGTGACTGGGAATTTGCCCGAAAGTTTGATCTGCCAATGATTCAAGTGGTAGAGGGGAAAGACGGTCCGGTTGATATTAACGAAGCTGCTTTTACCGACGTAGCTACTGGAAAGATGATCAATTCCGGATTTCTGACCGGGCTTTCTGTGGAGGAAGCCAAGGAAAAGGTAAAGGATTTTCTGACAGAGAAGAAGATCGGTAACCGCAAGGTTAACTATAAATTGCGGGATTGGGTATTTTCCCGCCAGAGATATTGGGGAGAGCCGATTCCAATTGTGCATTGTGAGAAATGTGGTTTCGTGCCGCTGGATGAAAGTGAACTTCCACTGTTGCTGCCAGAGGTAGACAGCTATATGCCTACCGATAACGGAGAGTCTCCACTGGCCGCCATGACGGACTGGGTAAACACCACCTGTCCTTGCTGCGGCGGTCCGGCAAAGAGAGAAACTGATACCATGCCACAGTGGGCAGGATCTTCCTGGTATTTCCTGCGTTATACTGATCCGGATAATGCAGAGGCATTAGCCAGCCCGGAGGCACTAAAGTACTGGCTGCCGGTTGACTGGTACAACGGTGGGATGGAGCATACCACCCTGCATCTGTTGTATTCCCGTTTCTGGCATAAATTCCTGTACGACCAGAAAGTGGTACCGACTTCCGAGCCATATCAGAAGCGTACCTCCCATGGTATGATTCTGGGAGAAAATGGGGAGAAGATGAGTAAATCCCGTGGCAACGTGGTTAATCCGGATGATATTGTACGGGATTATGGTGCAGATACCCTGCGTACCTATGAAATGTTCATCGGTGCTTTCGATCTCAGTGCTTCCTGGTCCGATGATGGTGTCAAAGGATGCCGCCGTTTCCTGGACCGAGTATGGAAATTACAGAGTATTCTGGTAGATGGAGACAGTTATTCTCCGGATATGGAAATTAAGATGCATCAGACCATCAAGAAGGTCGGCCATGATTTTGAACATCTCAAGTTTAATACAGCCATTGCTGCCATGATGGCTTTAATCAATGATTTTTATAAAAAGGGTGCGATTAACAAGGCAGAATACAAGACGCTGCTTACCCTGCTTAATCCGGTGGCACCGCATATGACTGAGGAGCTGTGGAGTATTCTGGGCTGTGAAGGTCGAATTTACCAGACCACCTGGCCGGAATTCGAGGAGGCAAAGACGGTAGAGTCTACTGTGGAGATTGCGGTACAAATCAATGGCAAGACCAAGGCTACCATCAATATTGGTAAGGAAGATCCAAAGGAGGATGTTTTAGCCAAGGCAAAAGAGGCATTGGGAGATAAATTATCCGGTAATATTATCAAAGAGATTTATGTGCCGGGAAGGATTGTAAATATCGTAGCCAAATAAGTGTGAGGCTGATAGTGTAATAAAATGAGATCAAAAAAGCATATCAGATGGGTTACAAACCATCCGATATGCTTTTCCTTTGTCTATAAATAATTTGTTTCGCCAGACTAGTACATCTTAGTTTATGATGTGCCAGGTATTCGGCTTAGGATATGTATAAATTTGAAACTTTAGTTATACTGATCCAGACGTTGGGCAGTTTCGTGTAATTCCTCCATAAGATGACCTACCTGTATTGCCCGCTCCTTTGTCTGATTACCCATGTCGGTTGCCTGTGAGGTGTTTGCGGTTACTTCTTCACTCACTGCAGAGATATGAGTAATGCTGTCTACAATGGAGTTGTTGGCAGTCATAATTTGTTCAATTTCATTGCTTATAGTAGCCACATCCTGATGTAGCTGTTCCATTTTGTTACGAATGGTTCCAAAATCTTCATCGGTTACCTGTATCATCTGTTTTTCGGTTTCTGTTGCCTGCAATACTTCCCCAATCTGCTCCTGAGTATTGGTGGCATTGTCTTGCAGTTCTTTGGTAATTTGAGAAATTCCTTCGGTCAGCTTTCGAGTTTCTTCTGCCAGTACACGGATCTGATCGGCTACCACAGCGAAACCACGGCCGGCCTCTCCGGCTCTGGCACTTTCAATGGAAGCGTTTAATGCTAACATATTGGTCTGACTGGAGATTTCAAAGATATTCTGTGTAATATTTGCTACTTCATTTGTATTATGTGTCAAGGCATCCATCATGGCATTGACACTGGTGTTGACCTCTGAAATAATAGCAGACTGATCCAATAGATTTTTCATAGAAGTTCTACCTTTGTCAATTGCCTGCATACTTTCTTCGGCCACTTTCTCCATTTGAGAAGAACGTTGTTTGGTATTTGAAATCATTTCCTGGATCTGGGTTGTCATATTGGTCTGCTGTTCAATGCTCTCTGTATTGGAGCCATTTCCAGCAGCGATTTCCTCTAAAGCGGTAGCCGTTTGATCGGTGGCAGTTTGTAGTCCACCCATCAGCTCTGTTACTTCCTGCGTGTTCGCTTTGACTTTTGTGGAAATTTCCAGGACTTCCTGCAATAGCTTTTCTGCCTGTTCCTGATGCATGGCAGCACGTTGTAATTTTTCTTTATTCAAGGTGTTGGACAGCTTGGTTACCATGCAAATGGTAAACATGCCTAAGCCAATAGTGGCAAGATGCAGTGTGATGGTACTAGTTTCTACACTAAGTCCTGATGCCATTTTACCTGCCATAACACATCGGATGATGTAGGCAAGGTTTAGCAAAAATACACCAATGGCACTTTTGAGAATAAATTTAAAGTCATTGTATAGGACAAAGAGACTGGCAATAGGGAAGGCAATGGTAAAGACCAGATCATTCTTGGCACCGTACAGGACAGCAGCATAGAGGAAAGCATAGCCCAGTATGGCTGTGTGTTTGAGATAGGGAGTGCTGCGATCCTTGAAATAAATGGTACAGTTGACGATCAAACCTGCTATAACAATACCTGCTATCGTGCCTGCAAACAGCCAACTGATATTTTTATCGGCGGCGTCTTTTAAATAGCCTACAACCAGGAACATAGCAATAACACTAATGATTACGATGACCAATTTGTTGATGCGTTCCAGTTCTGTTTGGGTTTCCTGCGTTCTTTCTTCCATTAAAATATCCTCCCATAATAATCTTAGTTTCATCCATGCAAGAAAAAAGAGTTTTATGTTGCTACCTTGCACTGCGACAATATTATATACATTATACCATATCTCTTTTTTTCACTCAACCAAATTGTCTTTACCAGATAGGTATGCTATAATAAGAAAAGTTTTTTGTTTTTGTGATAATTAAGTAAATTCTGACTTTTGGCGTTTGTTATGTAGTTGTCCTGCGCAGGAAGAGGAGGGAAGCAGTTTGATGGATATTAGTGCAGAAATCCGGGAACAATTATTGGAATTGCAAGAGGAGGAATACCGTGATTTTCAAAGGAAATTGATACCGGGAGAGGCAGCGGATACGATTATGGGTGTACGCACACCAGCATTGCGGAAGATGGCGAAGAATCTGGCAAAACGGGAGGATGTTGGAAACTTTTTGCAGAAATTGCCACACAGCTGTTTTGAGGAAAATCAGTTGCATGCCTTTATTATTGGGGAAAATAAAGATTGGGAAAGCTGTCTGGCGCAGGTAGAGGAATTTCTCCCCTATGTGAATAACTGGGCCACCTGTGACCAGCTTTCGCCTAAGGTGTTTCAAAAAGAGAAGGAACGGCTGCTGCCAGTTATTCGCCGCTGGATTTCTGCAGAGCAGCCTGTTTATACTGTACGCTTTGGAATTGGTATGCTGATGCAGTATTTTCTGGATGAATCTTTTCAAGAGGAATATCTGGACTGGGTGGCAGAAATCCGTTCAGAAGAGTACTATATCAATATGATGATCGCCTGGTATTTTGCAACTGCATTGGCGAAGCAGTATGACTGTACTCTGCCCTATATCGAAAAGCAGCGTCTGGCTGACTGGACACACAATAAGGCAATCCAGAAAGCCATCGAGAGTAATCGGATTACGAAGGAGCAGAAAAGTTATCTGCGGACGCTGAAAGTTAAAGTAAAACGTTAAAGAATACGGATGTCCTTTGAGAGTATAGGTTGAAGTGTAATCCTTCTAAGGTTGCAAAAGATGCACCCTAAGAAGGATTACACTTCAACCTTGGAAAAACGCAAAAGCAGCGTTTTCATGCCTATTTGTGCCGCAAAAGGTGCGGTATATGGGATTAGTGTGAAAAAGAGAATAAAGTAGTAATTATGCTTGGGAAATGGAGGCTAATGATGGAATATTTGTTGTTAGTAATTGGATTTGTATTATTGATCAAAGGGGCAGATTTCTTTGTGGATGGCAGCTCCAGTGTAGCAAAGAGACTTCGGGTGCCGTCTTTGATTATTGGTATGACCATTGTGGCCATGGGAACCAGTCTTCCGGAATGTTCGGTCAGTATCAGTGCAGCATTGGCGCATAATACCGGTGTGGCGGTAGGAAATGCGGTGGGATCCAATATTTTTAATCTTATGGTGGTATGTGGATTTTGTGCATTATTTTGTCCACTGACTGTGAATAAAAACACTTTGCGCAGAGAGTTTCCTTTTTCGGTGCTGGTGGCAATCCTGTTAATGGTGTTGGGCTGGATGGGAATGTCTCTGGGACATCTGGATGGTTTGATTCTGTTAGTTTTCTTTGTATTTTTTCTGGGCTGGATGATCACTTCTGCGATCCATAACCGACAAAATGCAGATGTTGCAGAAGAAGAATATAAGATCCGTCCAATCTGGCAGTGTGTGATTTTTATTATTGGTGGTGCCGCTGCCATTGCTGTCGGAGGGGATTTTGTAGTAGATTCTGCCTCAGCCATTGCCAAGACATTCGGAATGTCACAGAATCTGATCGGTTTAACCATTGTTGCTTTTGGTACTAGTTTGCCAGAGCTGGTTACCTCCGTTGTGGCGGCCAGAAAACAGGAAGTGGATATGGCGCTGGGAAATGTGATTGGTTCTAATATTTTTAATATTTTGTTTGTGTTGGGAATTGCAGCGGCCATCAGTCCGATGGAATTCCATATGGAAAATGTCATTGATATTATTGCATTGGTGGCAATGAGTATTATTGTACTTTGCTTTGCCTGGACGAAAGAGAAGATTGAACGCCTGGAAGGTGCGGTCATGTTGACTATTTATGTGGGGTATGCGGTTTATATTTGTATGCGTTAATGAGGCAGGCTGTCAAGTAAATGGAAAGGCTAGTTATTTATGTATGTTACATGGAATATGGAGTGACAGCTGTGCTTATACAGGTTGAAAAGTACATGGAATGGGAGATTAGTGATGGAACATTTACCAGTACCAGAGAAAACGGAATCTCATAAAACGATCATTCAGATTTTGGGTGAAAAAATGGAAAAACGGATGGAAAAGGGAAACTTTTCTTTGATTCTGGCAGTGGTTCTTCCACTGATTTGCATTGCAATGATGCCGGTTGTCTCCTTGATAGAGTTGGCTGGTCTAGCTATTTATGAGCTGTTGCTGATAGCTGGAGTTGCCTGGGGAACCAAAAAATATTATCTCTTATATAGCTTCCCAGGATATAAATACTTGATAGAGGAACATATGGCGATTATTTTTCTCTGTGGGCTGGGGGCAGCGGCGATGGTTCTGATACCATCTCTATGGTATATCGTGGTAATTATATGGATAGTTAGTCTGGTAATCAGCATGGCACGTCAGTTATTGGCAGGGCAGCAGGAAAATCTCTGGGCGGGATTTGCCATAGAATTTGCTATGGCAGTCCGGGCAGGGTATCTGGTATTTCTGCTTATCGGTATATTGATTAAGGCAGTTTGTATTTTGCTTATGCGGATTTTTTGAAATATAGTATGATACCAGGGGGAAAAGTAGATTGTATAATATACTGTGTACAATTTAAAATACTTTTGTTTTATATTTACATAAAGGGACAATAGAAACAGAAAAGAAAAGGGGGAAGTTTGATGGGAGAAGTGATTCAATACCCTGTGTTGTTAATACACGGGATGGGATTTCGGGATGGAAAACGGATCAAATATTGGGGGCGTATACCGGGTGTTTTGGAGAAACATGGAATTCCTGTTTTTCATGCTTTTCAGGATAGCAATGGTTCTATGGAGGGAAATGCCAGGCAAATTGCTGGGGCATTAGATGATGTGCTTAAGCAGACAGGAGCAGAAAAGGTCAATGTGATTGCCCATTCCAAAGGAGGATTAGAGGCGAGGTATCTGATATCTAGCATGGGATATGGGGATAAGATAGCATCTTTGACCACGCTTGCCACTCCTCATCATGGCTCCAAAACGGTTGACAGGCTCATGAAATTTCCAGACGGATTAATTCGTTTTGGTTGTAAATGTGTAGATTTGTGGTATCGGATTTTGGGAGACCAGGAGCCAGATACCTACCAGGCAATACAGATTTTTCAGACGTTTTATATGGAGCAGTTTAATATACATAATCAGGATATGCCGGGTATTTATTATCAGAGTTATGCTTTCGTCATGAATTCTGTGTTTTCCGATTGTTTGATGTGGTTTCCACATCTGGTGGTAAAATTTTTCGAGGGAGAAAATGATGGATTGCTTACACCAGATTCGGCAAAATGGACGAATTTCAGAGGGATCTACCGTAGCAACAGCAGAAGAGGAATTTCCCACTGTGATGAGGTGGATCTGCGGCGCAGGTGTTTTACCAGAAAACAGGGGGATGGAATCTCGGATATCACTTCCTTTTATCTGGACATTGTTTTGGAGTTGGCAGAAAAGGGATTTTAACATTATGTGTATTGCATGTGTGGATTTTTGGAATATATTATAATTATGTAGTGGTACATATCTGTACTGCCATGTAAATGATGCAAGGAGGAGAGAGAATGGGAAATCATTTGCTTGATGGCGGAGATGAAAGTCAGAACTTTGAAAACTTTCAAGAATATCCAAGTTTTGATAATGGAATTTTGGATTTGGAAACCATGAGTTCTGAAATTATGGGTGCGGAAACTGTGAATCCTGGAAGCATGAATAGTGGAAGCATGAATCCTGGAAACATGAGTGCTGAAACGATGAATCCTGGAAATATGAATCCTGAAAATATGAATAATGGAATCCTGGATATCGGAACGATAGATAGCGGGGGTATGAATGCTGAAGCCATAAATAGTGGAATAGAAAATCCCGCAACCATAAATAGTGGAACGACGAATTCTGGAACCGTGAGTCCCGGAATTATGAATCCAGAGTTTGTAAATCCGGAAACCATGAGTCCCAGAATTATGAATCCAGAGTTTGTAAATCCGGAAACCATGAGTCCCGGAATTATGAATCCAGAGTTTGTAAATCCCGAAATTCCGGTTCAGCAAACATTTGATTCTGGAATATCGGATACATCAAATAACTTTGAGCAGGCCATTGTACCCGGAACGATTGATTCCAGAAGTTTTACCCATACAGAAGTAGAATGGCAAAAGATCCAGGAGGGAGGGGCTACTGTAGATTTTGTGGATGCTACTGATACATGGGATGATTACAGCGAGGATAAACCACGGAGTTTTTTCCGTACGCTCTTGGCTTTTTTCGTTTCCATTATCGTTGCTGTAGTTTTAGCGCTAATCAATGTTATGCTCTATGATATCGAATACATATCTACAATGCAGTTTTTGATGAGCATGCTGCCACCAGCAGGTATGTTTACCTGTTTTTATTATATGATTAATAAAAGAAGGATGGAAGTTGTGGAAGGAATGATGCTTATTGTGTTGAATGAGATAATTTCTTATATCATGTTTCAGGCTGTAATGGCGCACAATGTGCAGAAAATATATCCAGAGATTTCTTTTCAGGAGGCATGGAGATTTGTGGATGTCATGAAGGCTATTTCTGAAATGCAACGAATCTATTATCTGCATTTTGCTATTATTTTTGGCGTAGCTTCTTTGTTGGGGATTGCTTATGGTATTCTGGGGATTAAAGGATTACTTGATGGAGTCCAAGGAAGAAGGCGTAGATACTAGTAAATTACCTTAATAAGAATTAATAAATAAAACAGGGATACTTATAGGAGGAAAATTACTATGCTGGTAGTGTATGGCACAAAAGTATTTAAGAAAAATCTGGGGCATTCCAAAGAATTAATTCATTGTGAGGAATGTAAATATTCAACACATTGGGATTATCTCAGATGCAGGACATGGATCAGCATATACTATATCCCGATTATCCCATTGCCTTCCAAGAAAGTGTTCTGTTGCCCGGAATGTGGATTTGGAATCAAAGTTGACCAGTATAATGAGAATAAGATACTGCCTTTGGTTAATTTGAAGAAATAATACGATTTTCTGCGGATATAGACTTGAAAAATCTGGTTTTTTTTTATAAAATAGAATTAAATATGTATTGCTTGGAGTTCTGATCGAATAGGATCGAATCATGCAGGGGGAGGTGCCAGTGTGAAACGGAGTGAAATCAATGCGGCAATACGGCGCATGGAGCAGTTGGCACAGAAGTATCACTTTGCATTACCGCCTTTTTGTCATTGGTCGCCATCTGACTGGCAGGAAAAGGATTCCGAATATGATGAGATCCGGGATAATATGCTGGGATGGGATATCACAGATTATGGAAGCGGAGATTTTCAGAAAGTAGGCTTTGCCTTGATTACTCTTCGTAATGGAAATCAGAACGATCCAAAATACAAGAAGGTTTATGCTGAGAAACTATTGATGTTGGAGGAGGGACAGCATTCTCCCATGCATTTTCATTGGAAAAAGTCCGAAGACATCATTAATCGAGGTGGGGGAACTTTATTGATCCATGTTTATAACGACGATGGTCAAGGTGGACTGGATACGACAGAAGTGTTGGTTAATTCGGATGGTCGTTCGTATCATGTTCCGGCTGGAACAGCAGTGGAACTGCATCCGGGAGAAAGCATTACATTGTGGCCGCATCAATACCATGATTTTGATGTGAAGCCGGGAACGGGAGCCGTCTTAATTGGCGAAGTTTCCATGTGTAACGATGATAATACTGATAACCGTTTTTATGAAGAGGTGGGGCGTTTTCCGGAAATTGAGGAAGACGAGGAACCGTATCGGCTTTTATGTTTTGAATATCCGCAAGGAAGATAGGAGGCGAGACGCTTATGGCAATTAGTGCAATGGGGAATGCAACCCAGAGAATGAATTATTCGGATCCTGTTGCTGATCAAAAGGAAAAGAAAATTGAAAAATATGAGCAGACTCTGAATCAGCTGAAGCAGAACTTGCAGCGTACCGAAAAGGACGCCAAGATGCCAGATGATGAAAAGACGCAGAAGATGCAGGAGATTCAAGAAAAGATTGAGGAGATCAACCGCAAAAAACAGTTGGCAGAATTGGAAGAGGAACAAAAGAAGGAAGAGAGACAGCAAAAGGAAGCCGAGAGACAGGAGAGACTGAATCCGGCAAAGATTCAGATGGAGGATCCAGAGGGAACCACTACTGCCAATCAAAAGATGGAAAAACGCCAGGAGCGGGAGCGTGAAGATGGAGTGGAGACACAATCCTTAACAGCAGCTCAGATCGAATCTGTTGTGATTGGGGATACTGCGATTAAACAGGCGAGAGATCAGCAGAATATTGTACAGGATTTGGAAAATCGCATTCGCGTACTGGGTGGAGAAATCCAGGTGGATCAAAGTCGTGGTAACAATACGACATCCAAGGAAACAGAGCGTGATGATCTGGAAAGACGGGCAAACCAGGCAAGAGAGAGTACAGGGAAACGTCTGGGAAGTGAACAGCGCAGGGCAGAGGAAAGGAAAGAGGTTGAGGAGCAGCAAAAAACCAACTATCAATTCATTCAAAGCCAGAAAGATACGGCATTGCCAAATTTCCAGATTTCTATTTAATGCAGATTGGAGAATAATATGAAGGTTCTGCTTATTGTTACCGGAGGAACCATAGGAAGTACACAGAGCAACGGATATATTGGACTGAGAGAACAGTCGGAATATCCGTTGCTCTCTTTGTATTATGCTTATATGGAATCCCAGGGGATTAGTAAATTAGATGTGGAATTCGTTGTCACATCGCCTTATCAGCTGCTTAGTGAGAATAGTACCGGAGAAATTCTGGGACGGTTGGCAGAGAGTATTCATGCCGGGCTTTGCCAGGCAAAACAGGAGGGATGTCAGGGGATTATTGTGACACATGGAACGGATACCTTGGCATATTCAGCGGCAATGGCAGGATATTTATTTATGGATAGTCCGCTTCCGATTGTGTTTGTTTCTGCCAATTATGTGCTTTCGGATGTTCGGTCTAATGGATTGGATAACTTTCATTATGCCTTGCAATGGATACAGGAGGGCATAGGTGGTGTCTATGTTTCCTATCGGAATACCGGCGATGTGCCCCGAATCCATTTGGGAACCAGGGTGTTGGGACATCAGGCATACAGTGATGATGTTTATAGTATGGGTGCTTCCTGCGCCTGGTATGGTGAGGATGGAGTGCACGATGTGTTCCTATGGCAAAGAGAAAAGTTTGTGGGGGCAGAGAACGGGCAGAAAGAGCGGACAGTAACAGATTTGACAGAACTTGGAAATGATAAGGTCAATGTTGGGGAAATGCTGGATGGAGGCAGGATTTTGGCACTGCAATTGCCATTGCAATGGCAATGGCAATGGCAATGGGATGCACCGGTATTACAAATCTATCCGGCACCGGGTATGCGCTATCCGGTTATTCCAACGGAGACAAAGGCGGTATTGCATCATAGCTACCATGCGGGAACGATCTGTAGTGAGACACCAGAAATGGAGCTGTTTTTTGAGGAAGCCGGGAGACGACAGATTCCGGTATTTCTGACAGGGGCAGATCCGGAACTTGTCTATGACAGTACCAGAATATTTGACCATTATGGGATAAATGTTCTGCGAAAAGCATCTCCGATCTCTATGTATATCAAGCTGTGGCTGTTGCTTACTTCTGGTAGAGATCCAGTGGAATGGATGAAGCGGGATCTGGCAGGAGAATTTTTAGGAACAGATTTTTTCTGTCACACGGCTAAGGGAGTATTGTCCAATTACGAGAAGGCAAAATACAATGTTTAATTATTTTTAGTATTTTGTCTATTTGTCTGAGGCAATCAGATTTCCTTGAACTTTTGAGAGAAACAGGTATAATGGACTAGAAAATATTTGACCAGGCAGAATATGCAGAAATGAGGTAAATCATGGATAAAGTACGTCATAGAATTATTTTTTCAGGTCGTGTACAGGGAGTGGGCTTTCGTTATCGTGCCAAACATGCAGCAGATGGATATGGGGTGACAGGATGGATTCAGAATGAGCCGGACGGTACAGTGCTGATGGAAGCACAGGGCAGTTATGATCAGATTAATGATATGATTAAATTAATTAATCAGAGTGCCTATATCATTATTGATAAGCTGGATCGGCAGGAAATATTAGTAGAACCGGAGGAACGAGGATTTCATATACGTTAAGGAATGGAATTATTAATAGAAAAAGATTGGTTATAATGAAAAATGTGGATTTAAGGATGGTAAAATGATAAGGAGAAAACTATGGATCAGGAACGATTAGAGAAACAGTTTGCCTTTTGTCGGGAAATTGACAAAGAGAAACAGATCGGTAGACAGACCTATCTGGCAGACGGCAGCCGGAAAGAAAATGATGCGGAGCATGCGTGGCATATGGCAGTAATGACATTACTGCTCAGTGAATATTCCAACGAGGATATTGATGTATTCCGGACAATTAGTTTATTGTTAATTCATGATCTGGTAGAAATCTATGCGGGAGATACCTATGCCTATGATGAGATTGGAAAACAGTCCCAAAGAGAGAGGGAGGAACAGGCGGCAGATCGTTTGTTTGGCATGTTGCCGGAGGATCAAGGGCGGTATATGCGTGAACTTTGGGAGGAGTTTGAGGCAGAGGAAACCAGAGAGGCGAAATTTGCCAGCACCATGGATCATCTCCAGCCGCTGATGTTAAATGACGCTTCGGGAGGGAAGTCATGGCAGGAACATGGTGTGCGTTTGAGTCAGATCCTGCATCGTAATGAACGAACAGCAGATGGTTCTGAAACTTTGTGGAATTATGCGAAAGAACGGTTAATTGAACCGAATTTGGAACAGGGGAGAATCCGTCAGGGATAAGTGCTGCTTATATTAGAAAAAATGGCGAACCATATCAATGTAACAGTATACATTGATACAGTTCGTTAATTTTTTCACTTTACTATTCTTGTAACTTTTCTGTGGAATCTGATGTAGTATTCTGCTTTTTCTCTAATATGGTAATGCCTTGGGATTCCCATGTTGCCAGAATATCAGCCCGGTATCTGGCTCCTAGGAGTATGCTATTTCGAACGAATAAAAATAATGGTATATATAGGGCTGACATGACAGCTAGGAGAATAAACAGATCGGTTCCGATGCCGGATTCACGGATTATAGAAATCGCCATTCCAGCAACGATTGCAATATAGGTAATCCCCAGTCCCCATATGCAGATCGGATTGACGATAGTGTCCTCTTTTCTGACTTTGTGGATGAATTCCTGAGTGGTCATAGCAGCCTGGTTTCGGCGGGAGCGTCTTTTGTTGATGCGCTGATAGCGTTTTACCAGACCTTTCTGGGTGGCATTTTCCAGATCTTTGGAGTGACTTCCTGATGATTTTGTCAGATGGAATTCAAACTCCGGATCTACCAGTTTCGGTTTGCGGATAGAGCCGGTTTTCCGATAACGGATGATGGAGCGAATGCTTAGGTAGATCACAATATAGGAAACAGTAGTTACCAGAAATGGAAAGGATGGTAACTGAAGATTCCTGTCTCCAATGATATTCATTGAGATTACAATGAAGGCAATGAATAGTATTATTACCAGAAAATAGTATACGATGGCAGGGATTTTTTTGGAACGATATATGATTGGTCCGACTAGGTACTTTAATAGTATTGCCAACAGGATACCTACCACAAAACCGGAAATTACAGGCAGAATGTCAGATTTCATATATATGATATCTTTTGTTGGATGCTCCAAAAGAAAAATATCCAGAAGCAGTATCAATAATAGGGGCTTTGCTACATCGTATATTTTTTCCGGTATTTCAGAGATTTTGATGTGCATATCATAATCTGAAAAATAATCTTTACAAAATGTTTGGATATCAGAGCCGATAATCTCTGTAGCAGGTTTTTGGTCCGCTTCTGCCGTCGTCAGTAAATCCAGTAAATTCATTAATCGATCTGCCTTGATTTCTTCTGGAATGCCATTCATATCGGAATAAAGTTCCACTTTCTCGAAAATAGTCCGGTATTTTCCGGTTAGTTGTTCTGCCATTGCGGTATAGTCTATCATGCCCGTTTCGCCTCCTTTTTCATGGGTGCAGGATTATTGCCAAAGAGTATTTGGTCAGCACTGGCTGTAATTTCCTGATAATTTTGTTTGAATTCTTCCAGATAAGCCTTGCCTGGTACGGTAATGGTATAATATTTCCGGATAGGTCCCAGCGGTGATTTTGCTTTGCGGCAGTAGATATACTCCTTTTTATTCAGTCTTGTTAGGACTGGATATAATGTTCCCTCTCCCAGTTCCTCAAATCCTACAGCGGTTAACTGTGCCAGAATTTCATAACCATAAGTCTCTCCCTTTGCTATAATCCCCAGAATACATCCTTCCAGAATACCCTTCATTAATTGTGTGTCACGCATGGTATTGCCTCCTTTTTATCAGAAATTTAATATCCTCTGTACAGTTTCGTTATGTTCATTTCCAATGATTTTATTTGTTAGATTTTTAGAAACTACTTTGTATCGTCAAGTAGTATAGATACACTATACAATGGCTACTTTACATTGTCAAGTAGTTCGGAGAAAAAAATGGGCTAAATGCATCCGTTTGTTGGAGTTCATAAAAACAAATGTGAATGATAGCAGAATGTCAAAATAGTGTCAAAAAAAGCTACGATTGTGCTTGAACTAAACCCGTCATTGCCTTATAATAAAACTTATCTTGGTAGAAATTGGAGTAGCCAGCAGATTGCTTTGTCAGATCGGCTGGAATCCTTTTAATCAATAGGAAAGTGCACGCTAAATAGTAGCACGCCAACAAAAACGCTTTAGTGTTTTTGCAGCGCAACGTGCTGATGTTGCGCTTTTTTAAAACGAACGCAAGGAGGACAAACTTATGAATTTTGGTTATTTTGATGATGAGCATAGAGAGTATGTCATTACCAAGCCGAACACACCAGCACCTTGGTGTAACTATCTGGGATCTCCGGAGTATGGTGCGATTATTTCCAACAACGCAGGTGGTTACAGCTTTGTGAAAAGTGGTGCAAACGGGCGTATTATCCGTTATCATTTTAACAGTGATGATACTCCGGGACGTTACATCTATCTTCGTGATGATGAGACAGGGGACTTCTGGTCTGCATCCTGGCAGCCGGTGGGAAAAGATCTGAATGAGTACAAGAGTGAAGTACGTCACGGTACAGCATATACGAAAATGTTTGCTGATTATGCGGGCATTCATTCAGAGGCAATGTATTATGTACCATTAAATAAAGTATATGAGGTATGGTGTTGCAAGGTAACCAATACATCAGACAAGCCGCGGAAGATTTCTGTGTTTGGCTATGCAGAGTTGTCCAATGACGATAATTATAATCAGGATCAGGTAAATCTGCAGTATTCCCTCTGTACGACAGTAACCAGTTTCCGTGGAAACAAGATATATCAGCAGATCAATCCAAACTGGTATAAAGGACCAGACGGAAGCAACGGTAAAGAGCGTTTCTTTGGTCTGGCAGGACAGAAAGTAACTTCCTATAATGGTGATAAGGAAGCATTTATCGGAATGTATCATGATTACGGCAACCCAGTGGCAGTAGAGCGTGGAGAATGTGACGGTGTGTGCAACTACAATGAAAATAGCTGTGGTGCATTGCACACGGCACTGGAGATTGCTCCTGGCGAAACCAAAACCATGGCATTTATTCTGGGCCGCTATAAGGAATCAGATGCAGATGCTATTATTGCAGCATATGAAGACGTATCTGTATGTGATAAAGAAATCGATGAATTAAAAACATATTGGCATGCAAAATTGAATAACTTTAATATCAATACACCGAGCCAGGCATTTAACAGTATGGTAAATACCTGGAATGCTTATCAGTGTTTCTTGACCTTTACCTGGTCCAGAGCGGCTTCTTTTGTATATTGTGGAGAGCGTAATGGATATGGATACCGTGATACGGTGCAGGATATTCAGGGTGTGATTCATACAGATCCAGAGGCAGCTTTAGATAAGATTCGTTTCATGTTGTCCGCACAGGTGGATAATGGTGGCGGTCTGCCATTGGTTCGTTTTGATCATGATGAGCGTGCCGGACATGAGGGTACACCGGATGATCCGGATTATGTAAAGGAGACAGGTCATCCGGCATATCGCGCCGATGATGCATTATGGCTGTTCCCAACGGTATTCAAATATATTGCAGAGACCGGTAATCTGGACTTTATTGACGAGGAGATCACCTGGTCCAACGTGCCAGAAAAGGCAAGTGTATATGAGCATTTAAAGAGAGCTATTGATTTCTCTATGAATCATCTGGGGCCACATGGACTGCCAGCTGGTCTGCATGCAGACTGGAATGACTGTCTGCGTCTGGGGGCACAGGGTGAGTCTTCTTTCGTGGCAATGCAGTTATACTATGCATTTACCATTATGCGTCAGTTTGCAGAGAAGAAGAATGATACAGAGTATATCGCATATCTGGATCAGACCCAGAAACAGGTTGGAGATAAGATCAATGAATTGTGGTGGGAGGATGACCGTTACAACCGTGGTTTCAAGGAGACAGGGGAACTGATCGGTTCCAAGAAGGATCCGGAAGCAAGCATGTGGTTAAATCCACAGTCATGGGCAGTGATTTCTGGACTGGCTACCAAGGAGCAGGCAGAGAAAGCATTGGAGTCTGTGGATAGAGAACTGAACACGGCATATGGTGCCAAAGTGATGGCTCCTTCCTATGTGGATCATTATTTTGATGGAGCATTGGCTGGATTGTTCCCACCATCTACCAAAGAAAATGGTGGTATCTTCTCCCAGACACAGGGATGGATTATTCTGGCAGAGGCTCTGATGGGACATGGAAACAAGGCATTCCAGTATTTTGAGGAAAGCTCACCATCTTCCCAGAATGATCAGGCAGAAATCCGTAAGCTGGAGCCATATGTACATGGTCAGTATACCGAGGGTGATGAAAGTCCATTCCATGGTCGTTCTCACGTACACTGGTTGACTGGTACTGCTACCACTTGTATGGTAGGATGTGTAGAGGGTATCTGTGGTATTCGCCCGGATATTGACGGTCTGCGTGTTGCTCCGACGATTCCAAGTGAATGGAAAGAAATGACCATGGAGAAGAATTTCCGTGGCAAGAAACTGGTAATTAAGGTGGAAAATCCAAACGGCAAGGAATCTGGATGCAGCGAATTCTACATCAATGGCGAGAAGCAGGAAGAGAATTATATTCCGGCAGAGAAGCTGACGGATGTAACTGAGGTACGCATGGTACTGTAATGATAAGGTTGTGAAAATCATTGAAAAAAGGGTACAAAGTCGATCTGACAAGTACCCTTTCTTTCTTTTTGTTTGAATGGTAGCTCTGATAAGAACTATAGATCCAGTTCTGTAAATCGAATGCTTAGATCCTCATAAATATTGACCTTAATCGGATCTTGAAATGTATAGGTTTTTACTTTGATATTTTCCTGTTCTAAGGCATATACAAATACTCTTTCTTCTTCGGGATCAGCAATCCAGTATTCCCGCACACCGGCATCCGCATACAAATTCAGCTTCCGAATATAATCATGGCTGGCGTTGCTAGGAGAAACGATTTCAATGATCCAATCTGGTGCACCGGTGCAGCCCCGGTCTGTCAGTTTGTCACGGTCACAGATCACACTGATATCTGGTTCTACGATGGTAGGTCTGTCTTCCCATAATTTTACCGCAAAGGGAGCAGGATAAATCCGGCAGTCCCCTCCCTTCGATTTAATGTATTGACCAATCAGAATATGCAATTCACTTAATATCGTTTGATGAATTCGGGATGGTGAGGCTTGGTTGTAAATCAACTGTCCATCAATTAGTTCTGCCCGGATATTTTCTGGTAAATTGTAATAATCTTGTTCTGTATCTAGTTTCTTTTGTGCAAGTGACATGGCATAATCTCCCTTCTATTTTTGTTTTTGAATTTGTTGTTAGTGTATTCGGATTTTGTTAGCTTATTCTGTACGATATGGATTGATTATGGTAATTATATCACATGTATTGTAACAGTAGTATAATATTTTTGTATTCATAGAAAAATCTTGATGCCATCACTAGCATGATTGTGATAAAATGAGCACAGCGACGGTCGTGCTTGCACGAATCGGCATTGTGCGAACGCACAACATCGAGACGTTAGTCGAGATGATAAAATGAGCACAGCGACGGTTGTGCTTGCACAAACCGGCATTGTGCGAATGAACGACATCAAGATGATTTGATAATAGGCAGACCAGAGGAGGATATGATATGACAAGCTTATTGATTATCGAGGATGATATTGATCTGCGGGAGGGGCTGGCATTTACTTTTCAATCAGAAGGCTATCAGATTTTTGAGGCAGGCACTGTTCGCCAAGCGAGGCAATGTCTACAAAATAATTCGATTCAGGGAATCTTGTTAGATTGTAATCTTCCTGATGGAAATGGTTTTGATTTCTGTAAAGAGATTCGGAAAACTTCTGGAATGCCCATCATGATGCTAACAGCCAGAGATTCTGAACTGGATGAGGTCAAGGCTTTGGAATTGGGGGTTAGTGATTATATGTCCAAACCCTTTTCGGTTGCTGTTCTAAAAATTAGGGTACGAAAGATGCTGCAGCATTTGGAACAGACTACTATTCAATCGGGAAATATTACGGTTCATTTATCTGGCTGCAAAGTGCAGAAAAATGGGGAAGAGTTGGAATTAAGTGCTATAGAGTATAAATTGCTTTTGTATTTGATGCAGAATAAAGATCAGGTATTATCGAAGGAACAGATCTTGGAGCAGATCTGGGAAAAGGACGGACAGTTTGTAGATGATAATATTGTGTCTGTAAACATTAGCAGGCTGCGTGCCAAAATAGAAGATCATCCCAGAAAACCAGAGTGGATTAAGACGATACATGGAATGGGGTATCTATGGAAGGAGAAATCGGAATGATGGTTCTGGGTTTATGGGCAGTTCTTGCGACTGCTGCGTTGCTGTTTGTAATAAAGAAACAACATGACACCTATCGTAAATTGGATAAAATATTGATTAAAATGATGGAGGGGGAACCGGTAGCAGCGATGGAATTTGACGAAAGTGCATTTTCCTTGTTCTCTAACCATCTAAAAACACTATCGGATAAACTATCTCTTGAGATTGGCAAGGCAGATCAGGAAAAAGAGCAGGTAAAGCAATTGATTTCCAATATGTCCCATCAACTGAAAACTCCTTTTGCCAATGTGATGATGTATGCAGAATTGTTGGAGGGGGATAATTTGACAGAAGAGCAGAGAGGAAAGTTTATGGGGAAATTAACCTTGCAGTTAGATAAAATGGATTGGCTGTTGAACTCTCTATTTAAAATGACCAGACTGGAACAAAATGTGATTGATTTTGAAGTGGAGAAGGCGGGAATACGGCAAACCATTCAGAACGCCATTAGTATGGTATATGATAAGGCAGAAAAAAAGAAAATTACGTTTCAGGTCAGTCCGTTTTTGGATACTCTTTTATGGCATAACCGTGCCTGGACCACAGAAGTATTTGAAAATCTATTAGAAAATGCCATTAAATATACCGCAGAAGCCGGGCGGATTGAAATATCCCTGGAAAGTCTGGAAAATTACAGTATTATTCATATCAGGGATAATGGAATGGGTATTGACGAAGAAGATTGTCCCCATATTTTTGAACGTTTTTATCGGGGAAAAGAGGCGGAGCATATAGAGGGTTCCGGTATCGGTTTGTATTTATCCAAGATGATTCTGGAACGGGAACGGGGGTATTTGACAGTAAAATCGGAACGGGGAAAAGGAAGTGATTTTTCTGTTTTCTTGCAAAATTGTTAGATTTATTTCTGAGCCTGTAGGATTTCTGTAAGTTTGATAGGGTATTATTCTTTGTGTATCAAGATTATATCCAGTTTAAGGATCTTGGGAACATAGAATAAAAGGAGATGAGTCAGATGATTTTGTCAGTAAAAAATGTGAGTAAGGTATATGGTGTGGGAGAAAATGCAGTACAGGCATTAAAAAATGTAAATTTTGAGATGGAGCAGGGCGAATTTGTTGCGTTACTGGGAACTTCCGGTTCCGGTAAAAGCACCCTGCTCCATTTAATTGGTGGCTTGGATACGGTATCGGAGGGGGAAATCCAGGTTCGGGGACAGAATATATCTCGCTTGAATCAAAAAGAATTAACTATATTCCGAAGGAGGAATATCGGCTTTATCTTTCAGAATTATAGTCTGATGCCAGTTTTGAATGTCTATGATAATGTGGCATTACCGGTCAGTTTCGATCGGGCAAGGCATATTGACCACGATTATCTGGAATCTTTATTGAAGGATTTGAAGATGTGGGATAAGAGAAAAAAATATCCTCAGGAATTATCTGGAGGGCAGCAGCAAAGGGTTGCCATTGCCAGGGCACTGGCAAATAAACCTGCCATTATATTGGCAGATGAACCTACAGGAAATCTGGATTCCAAAACGACCAATGATGTTATGGGGCTGTTAAAAGCCAGTGGGAGACAATATAAGCAAAGCATTCTGATGGTAACCCATAACGAAGTGATTGCCAGAAGTTGTGACCGAATAATACGCATGGAAGATGGAGTTTTATCGGGTACATGAGTGATTGTCAGTGAAGTGTTGAAATGGTTAAAAGAGGATAAAACAACTATGACTTCGGAAATGATGGCAGTAGAATGGAGGGAAAGGAATGAATAATCGAATGAAATTGGCAGTGGCTTATATTCGTTTTTATAAAAAACAGGCAGCGGTTTTATTTCTGGGAATTGGTATGTCAGTATTGTTATTTACCGGAATTGCGTCATTGCTATACAGTAATCGACAGGCAGATTATCAAAATGCCAAGGAAAAGTATGGAAATTGGGCATATAAGTTAAGGGTATCGACAGAGCAAGGGGAGGAAAAAGAACAAGGAGATAACAGGATAGATGTGGAGGCTGAAAATGAGAAACGGCAGCCATATTTTACAGAGGATGGAGAGGGGTATCAGTTGGTTAAAGCAGGGTATTTTGCTTCTGCTACATATCCCGATGAAAAACAGGATCTGATTTGGTGCTATGGAGATGAGAATTATCTGGAGCAGACAGGACGGAAACTGTTGGAGGGCAGATATCCGAAGCAGGAGGGGGAAGTTGCTTTGGATTATTACGCCTTGCATAATCTGGATTTGGAGGATACCCTGGGAAGTACCCTGGAACTGGGAGGGCAGTGCTATACTCTGACAGGGATTTTGTCAGAAGGGATGTCCACAGAAAACAATTCCATTATGGTATATGTCGCAGATAGCGCTAGACAGGATTTCAAAATGCAGTCCTATTATTATCTGACCTTTGCGGAGGATAAAGAAGCATATGGGCAATTTTCTTCCTTTTTGGAGGAGAATCGGATCCGGGAGGCAGAATGGGAAATGAATGACGGTCTGGCGACCTATATTGGAGCGGAAGCACCGGAAAATGTGCTAACGATCATACGGACAGCATGGCATTTGCCAGAAGGAAAACTGATCTATTTATTGGGGACCTTAGAGAGGGATCGCAATATATTATCGAAGATGGTATTGTGTGTGTTGTTTGTATTTAGTGCCTTTATTATTACCAGTATTCTGCAGGTGATTCTGGAAAAGAGAATTCGCCAGTATGGCATTATGGAAGTGCTGGGAATGACGGGAAAGGACTGGTGCATCAGTCTTTGGATTGAATTGTTGCTGCTTTTTATTCCGGCATATTTAGCAGGAAGTGTGATGGGAAATGTTTTGGCTGCGGTAATTTACCGGGGAGAATTTGTGGTGGATCGGAATGTGCTGTTCCGGGGATTTATTGCTTTTGTCATTTATATCTTCTTATGTGGCGGATTTTATGTCCGAAAGATGCAGGAATTTACCCAGATAGAAAAAATGAAATCTTATTCCGGTAAACTTAACAGAAAATGTATTAGCAGGAAAAAACACGCTTTGATAGGCATATTAAGCAGAAGATTTCTGTTAGAAAAGCGGTCAAATTTTATTGGTATTATTATTTCCCTTTCCTTGGGCGGTGTCCTCTTCCTCTGTACGAATTATGTTGCCGATAATGCAAAACAAAATAATATTCATACTATGTTGACGGATGAAGGATTGTATGGAGATATCTGCGTGTCTATTGAGGATGACGATTTGGGAAAAGTGATACCGAATCATGTTGTTAGCTCCATCGAACAAGACCATCTAAAGGGGATACAGAAGATTTTTCCGGTATCCTATACATTGGGAGAGATGCCCTTAGAGAATGGAATCTTTCGCTGGACGGATTTTTATCCTGAAGTGGCAGAAGATCCCTCCTCTGATTATACGCAGGATCCGGAAATTATGGAAAAATATAATGGCATCGCCATGAAACTGGCAAAGGACAGTTATCGCTTGAAGGTTAATGTATATGGATATGGAAATGAGCAGTTTCAGGATCTGTCGGACTATATTTTGGATGGTGAGATTGATCCCGAAAGTATGATGCAGGAAAATAAAATTGTGTTAAAGACATTGATGGATGGCGGTGGTTATTATGATGGAATCGCTATAAAACCAGGAGATCATATTACGCTGAAAGTACCCAAAAGAGAATTCCTTCATAGTGAAGCGGATCTATTAAAATTTCAGTCGGGAGAGGAATGTTATATCGAAAAGGATTTTGAAGTTGCCGCACTGGTCAGCCGCTGTGTTGGGGAGAATGATGCCTTGATCGGATCTGGTACCGATGTGGTCAGTGTGATTATGCCACAGCAGATGATGGAAGATCATTTTGGGATTCGTGATTATAATCAGATTACTATTAAAATGGATGAAGATGATTCCAGCGAAAAGATCGTACAGGAATTACGATCATATTTAAAAGGTCTTAGCAGTTGTGTGATCCATGATTACCGTGGTGGAATTGAAAAGAAAAACCAGATTCTGATGCAAAAAGTCTATTTCTTTTATGGTATTTCCATTATCTTGTTTCTCATTAGTCTATTGCATGCGGTAAACAGTATGAAACATTTGATCTGGACAAGGCGGTATGAATTTGGGGTATTGCGGGCTATGGGAATTACTGATGCAG
Source organism: uncultured Jutongia sp. (assembly GCA_964409845.1). Classification (GTDB taxonomy): domain Bacteria; phylum Bacillota; class Clostridia; order Lachnospirales; family Lachnospiraceae; genus Butyribacter. The sequence continues at coordinate 6,199 of CAYPEW010000026.1, read as the reverse complement.
GATTTTGCAGTATGTTAATCAGACAGGGGGCTATGTATGGTATGATTTCCAGCATTGTTATGCTGATTGTAACACTTTTGTGCCAGGGAGTGTTAGCCGGGATTATGCAGCATGTGATCCGTTATATTATTGTAAGCAGGGGAATTTCTCTGGTCTCCTGTATCGGCATGGCATTGTGGAATTGCGTGGTATGCATACTGGCAATATTATGCTGTGGGCAGGAATTGTTGCAGGAGCATGTAGTAGATGAGATACGGAAATGCGACTAGCATTTTGTTGTACACTATTAGAATATATGTTACAATTATGCTGTGGGAAACCATAGAGCCAAGGCGGCTGCCCTCCGAATTTCAGTTTATGTTATAAGCTTTTTAGGGATAAAAAATAGCCGCCAACTATTCACAGTAGTTGACGGCTGACCGCTTATAGCGGAAAGTCATTAACCATGAGGGTAGCCGCTTCTACGGTTTCCCATTCATATACACAATATAGCATATATGATGCTAACCGTCAACTAAAACCATATACTTTTATGGCATGTTGTTGTACATGCAGTACTTAGATATAAGTAAGTTGTAAAGGAGCCATTATGGAAGAACAATTAAGGATTTTATTTGTGGAGGATGATCATGCCCTGGCGATGGGGACGGAATATGCCTTAGAAGATGAGGGGATGTCCGTGTGGCATGTAGAGGATTTTGCATCATTACAGGAGATTTATCGAGAGCAGGAGGGACAATTTGATTTAGTACTTCTGGATGTCATGTTGCCGGATGCAGATGGCTATAAGGTGTTTGACTGGTTGCAGGAGCAGGGAGACAGCATCCCGGTTATCTTTTTGACGGCATTGGATGATGAGGGGAATGTTGTTCGTGGATTATCTGCAGGTGCTTCCGATTATGTTACCAAACCATTTCGAATGAAAGAGTTGATTGCCAGAATTCGTGTTAATGTACGGAAAAACGGACAGATAGAAATAGATAAACAGAGTAAAGCTAGAGATATGGACGGGAATGGCTTGTACTTGGATGAGGAACGGTATTGTCTGTGGAAAAATGGAAAACAGATTGAGCTGACATTGAGCGAGTTCCGTCTATTAAGGGAGTTGATGCGGCATCCGAATCAGGTCTTGACCAGGGAGCAGTTAATTGATAAGTTGTGGTCTGTGGATGAAGCCTTCATTGATGGAAATACTTTATCGGTTTATATTCGACGGATCCGTGAGAAGATTGACACAGAAAACAGGGATAGCCATATTAAGACCATACGTGGGGTAGGATATATGTGGAAGACGGAAAATGGGAGGTAGCACATGCAGATTATGAGCATTATTCTGCTTGTCCTAATAATCGGACAGGCAATTTGGCATCAATATAGTAAATCTCGATATGATGAGCAGATTGACCAGGCAGAAGAGTTGCTGCGGCAGATGGTGGAGCAGGCAGGAAAGCATGAGGTGGCAGAGGAACAATGGCAACAGTGGAAAATAGAATGTGAAAAGCATTATCACCAAGGGGCTTTGGGGAGATTGTATGGAAGGATCTGGGAGGTGGCGCAGATTGATCGGGAGCGGGAGCATAAACATGGGCAAGAATATGCTTATTTACAGGAGTTAATGCAGGATATTTCTCATCAGATGAAGACCCCCTTAGCGGCTCTGTCTGTGTTTTTTGATGTATTTTCCGGTCAGTTGAAGCAGGAGCAGTCCAGGGAACGGGAGATGGCAGAACAGGCGAAGCGGCAGATTGGACGGATGCGCTGGCTGGTACAGGGCATGCTGAAACTGGCACAGGTGGAGTCTGGAGTGCTTCGTTATGATTTTCAGAACCAAGAAGTCAGAGACGTGATTGATCGTAGTATTGATGCTTTGCAGACAAAAAGGGAGGAAAAATCCCTGTGTATCCAAGTGAAGGAAAATGGAACAGAACAGATTGTGCTGAAACAGGATGCTGGATGGATGCAGGAGGCCTATCAGAATATTCTGAAAAATGCCATGGAATATGCACCAGCTGGCAGTACAATTACAGTATCCATTGAGCAGACCTCTCTGGCAGTTATTATTTCCATAGAGGATCGGGGAGAGGGGATACCGGAGACTGAGCTTCCGAAGATCTTCAATCGTTTTTACCGTGTCCGTAAATCAGGACAGAATGATGAAGGTGTGGGAATTGGTCTGGCACTGGCAAAAAGCATTATTGAGGCACAGGGGGGCATCCTTACGGTTTACAGCCAGACTGGACAGGAATCCTATACCCGTTTTGTTATGACTTTTCTGAAAAAACTTGTTTAAGGAATTATTCTGTATCAGGTTTAAGAGTTATTTCTGGATGCTTCCCAAGGTCTGGCATCCATCATTTTTTCCCAGTTTGTTTTTATTTTTTCAGAGATCTTCCGGTTTTGGCTGACTGCTTCTGCCATATCCAGTTCCATGATATCTTCCTCAAACCAAAGCATGGATTGATGTAAATTTTTCGCTGCTCTATCTAGGTCATTATCGCAGTAGTAATATTTTAGGTGCTCTTGTTTTTCTTTCGGCAGATAGTGCAGCTTATTAGCAGTGCCGCCCCAGGTAATTCTGTCATAGGCAGTCAATAATAAACTGGTATGTGTGTCCATCAATATTCGCAATACTCCCTCTAATTTGAAATAATCCCTACGCATAAAGTATTTGCCTGTCATATGGATATGAAGCCAGTAGGTATCAATGAGGTGGAAAATATCATCTGACCATGTTTGACGGATACGGTTTTCATTAATAAGGGCGGCAACTTTTCCTTCCGGATCAAAAAAGATATTTTCTGGTTTTAAATCTGCATAATGCATTTTGCACAAGCCATCTTCCAGGGCAGCATCGTTTAGTAAGAAAATATCGTATTGCAGAATTTGTCCGTCCCGTTCCAGGAGACAGTCATAATTTTTAAGGGATGCTCCGTTAAACTCCTCCGGCCAGAAGATTAGAACGTGATCGCATATGGATTCCAGCATGTCGGGCAGCTGTTGGCTGACCATATCGTACTCGGATGACTGCAGCAGAAAAACAATATCAATATCCGAGTATTGATCTTTGGTATGGTGCATGCCGGAGCCAAATTCCCAAGCCCCCCGAACACCGGGAGTTTTTTTCATCAGTGCTATCATATCTTCATTTAATTGCTGTAATGTATTCATAATGTTTCTCCTTTTTGCGTTGTCCTTCGTTGATAGTAATATTAATATATCAAGTGATTTCATGTGTTAATTGAAGTATATTACTGACTTATGATGTTATATTGATATTTTATGGAATGACATCTGGTGTTTTAATATTGATGAATAGTTCAATGTATTACTTAGTAACATCAGCTTTCCGTCTGATAATACTGTGCCTGCGTGTGCCATAAAGTATAGTACAGTCCGTTTCGGTCTTTTACCAGTTTCTCATGATTTCCCCGCTGTACTGCCTTGCCACCATCAATGACCAGAATGTCATTACAAAACTGGCAGCTGGACAAACGGTGGGAGATATAGACTGCGGTTTTGCTGCCCACCAGTTCATTAAAATGAGAATATATTTCGTATTCTGCCAGAGGATCCAGTGCGGCGGTAGGTTCATCCAGTATGACGAAAGGCGTGTCATGATACAATGCCCTGGCAATGGCTATTTTTTGTGCTTCTCCACCGGAAATATCCACACCGTTTTGGTCATAGTCAGTGTAGAGTGGTGTATCCAAGCCCTGAGGCATTTTTGCCAGCAATTTTGTCAATCCTACCTGGTTAAGGGCAGAGATGACACGGTCAGCGTCATATTCCTGGGAGACAGCCACGGTCTGCCCCAGTGGCAGTGCCGGGATCTTAAAATCCTGAAATACAACACTGAATAAGGATAGATATTCCTGGTAGTCGTATTTGCGGATATCAATGCCGTTGAGCAGGATCTGTCCCTCTGTGGGATCATACAGGCGGCATAATAACTTGATAAAAGTTGTTTTGCCGGAGCCATTTTTTCCTACCACTGCCAGTCGTCCCCCGATGTGGAAACGGATGGAAAAGTCCTTTAGGACATCACGATCGGAGCCGGGATAGCGGAAAGATACATGACGAAATTCGATGGTAAACTGGTCATCGTCTCGTTTTTCAATAGGCAGGGTACCTTCGTATTTTTTGTTGGGAATTTCCAGAAAATCCAGATACATTTTCACATATTTGGTATTGGCTGCCAATTCCACCCATTGTTCGATACAATAACGGAAATGATATAAAAAGTTACTGATACATCCGGCATATAGGCAGATACTTCCAATGGTAATGGCATGTTTGGAAACCATAATGCCTAAGAGGAAATAGATCAGCCCGGATATGATGGCTTCAATGGAACCCAGCCAGATATTTCTTTTTTGGTCAGCGGTCATGATTACGTCAATATTTTGATGCATATTCTGGAACAGACTTTTGATATAGTTTGCCAATAGATTCTGTTGGTGGAACATTCGTATCGTCTTGCCACATTCTTCCTTTTCCAGATATTCACTGAGGTAAAACTGGTAGTAACGATAGTTAGGAACATTTTTTTCTTCATACTGGTGCATGGTTTCCTGTGCCTTTTTTGTCTTTTTGGAACTAATGAATAACAGCAAGGCAAAGAGGAAGACAAAGACAAAGACAAATGCAATCGCTTTCAAAGGTTCTCCGGCAAAGGCAATCCGACACCGGCTGACCAGATAAATGGTATAGCCCAGGGCAATTAACATCTGCATTCCCCGTTCCAGTACAGGGGTAGCATACCAAAAGAGAACACAGATACCGCCACCATTAAAACGGGCGGTAATATCAATATCCCGTCTCAGGTTATGGACGGACTCTGATTCCATATATTCGTAGTCCATGGACATCATTTTCTCATTGAGATGAGCGTTGGCTGCCTCCCATACATTGGAACCGCCATACATATACAGGACAGACATAAGCTTGAATATTAATGATATGATCAGATTCCCCACTGTCAGTAGTCCCATATCCCATATCAGTGTTTTTCTGGCAGCATTCATCAGAATATCATCAACGAGTTTTGCCAGAAAGAAATAATCCCAATAGGACAAAATAACATCAGACAGAACAGTCAAAAAAGTCATAAATCCGTTCCATGGAATTAAGGAATAAATTAGGGATAAACCTTTCATATTGATCTGAATGATCTCCCGGAGTGATAATTTTTTATCTTCCATAGTTACCTCATTCCTGCGCTGCTTATTGCGCATAATGTAATAGTTGTGTTACTTATAATATTTGCTCTGCATTTCGAACATATCAGCATAAATGCCATGTTGCCCCAGTAATTCTTCATGAGTTCCTTCTTCAGCAATGTTTCCTCCATCCAACAGTAAAATTCGGTCACAGAACCTGGTGCTGGACAATCGATGTGAGACAAAGAAAGAAGTTTTGTCTGCGGCAAATTCCGCATATTTTTCATAGATGTCATTCTCTGCCAATGCATCTAAAGCGGCTGTTGGCTCATCTAAAATCAAGGCGCCTGCATTTCGGTACAAGGCTCTTGCCAGAATTAGTTTTTGTCTCTGACCGCCAGAGAAATCAGTGGCATTTTCATGAATACTTTTCTCTAACAGGGTATCCAGTTTTTCCGGCAGATCTTCGATTTCCTGTCGGATTCCTGCCTGCTCCAGGCAGTTCCAGATTTTATCGTCATTTTGTCTGGATACCATTTTTGTATTTTGTCTGGCTTTCTTGTTAGCAGTTGCTTCTGCGTCTGACTTCACAGAAATAGAGTCTACCGTTGTTGTAAGGGAATCTTCTGGCATGTTATCTTCTGCAAAGTTTGTCATGTTTTCTTGAGATATATTTTCCCGGATGGAAACGGGCAGAAATTGAACATCCTGAAAAGTGCAGGAAAACCAGGAATAGCGTTCCTCTGCCTCCATGTTTTCCATATCCACGCCATTAAGCAGGATTCTGCCACTGGTGGGGTGTAGCAGACCACAGATCAGTTTCATTAAGGTGGTCTTTCCAGCACCATTTACACCTACGATTGCCACTTTTTCTCCTGACTTGACGGTCAGGCTGATATCCTGCAATACGATTTTTTCGCTCTTTGGATAGGAGAAGCTGACATGCTCCAGAGTAATGACAGGAGCTTCTTTTTGAATGGAGCTGTCCTGTTTTCCAGTATCTATGCCATAATGTATGAAATCCTGAAACCGTTGGAATT
>CAYPEW010000025.1:0-47968 GCA_964409845.1 uncultured Jutongia sp. | reverse complement strand
GAACCCCTGTTTTCGCCGTGAGAGGGCGACGTCTTAGCCGCTTGACCAACAGACCTGATTTTGTCCGTGTTTTTCACACCAACAAATGATACTATACACTACCTCAGAAAAAAAAGCAAGCATTTTTTTAATATCTTAATCTAATTCCTAATCTGATGCTTATGTTCCGCTTGTTTCTTTGTCATGGTTAGGATTCTCCCCCACCATTCTAACTGCCTGAAACACACATGCCGTTATTTCCGCTTCCATCTGGACAGTATGAGCATCAAATTTATGCAACATGGCTCCTGCCAAAGAACTGACATAACGCGCTGGAAGCCTGTTCAGTGCATAGGTAGCAATATCCATCCTGCACTTTTGGCACTGGCAGTAATCAGTTCCTTCCCAGATCTGGTCAATCTTTCTTAATACAGTTTCCTCCATCATGTTAACTAAACCTTCCATGTAAACTCCTCCTTTGGTATTTACTAAAATCCAAAATACTTATCAATACCATTTGCAATTCCCTTTGCCATTTTTTTCTGGAATTTACTATTCTGCATATTTCGGTCTTCTGTCGGATTACTCATAAATCCCATTTCAATCAATGTCACCGGAATTTTACTCCAATTTGTCCCAGTCAAATCATTGCGCACCACACACCCACGATTTCGAATTCCCGTTTTCTTGCAATAGGTTGATAGAATGTTCTTCGTCAATCGTTTGGATGCTTTACTCAATTTTCCCACATATGGATTAGAAGATGATGGATACAACCCACTAGCTCCTTTGACACTGGAAGATGTACTACTATCCCCATGAAGGCGAATATAAATATCTGCCCCACTTTTATTTGCACGCTGTGCACGTTGTTTATTAGAAATATTGACATCATTCGAGCTACGAATCATATAGACCTCATATCCCCGACTTGTCAATTCTTTCTTTAATTTTTTTGCCACACTCAAGGTTAACTTATATTCTGGAACCTTGCTGGAAACACCGGTTGCGCCACCGGCAACTTTGGCTTTTTTAGTAGAAGATCCCGGCCCCATCGGCTCTGTACTGCTATCCCCCCTAGCCTGATGTCCTGCATCAATCGCCACTTTTTTTCCATTGCTCTGTACGGTAGCAGCTTCACAAGGAATCTGCTGTACAAACAGCAATCCTGCCGCCAACAATATTATCCATGATATTCCCATCAATAACTTTGTCAGCCTCGGCATATAGAAACGACTCTGTATCCATTTCATTACGTTGTACCTCCTCATGAATAATCACCTACTTAAAGGGACCAAATTTAGAGAAAGGATATATTCTCAAAACAGCCCTTCCTTCGATATTCTTTTTCTTGACAAATCCAACTTCTTCATAACGACTGTCCTGACTGACCCTTCGATTATCTCCCAATACAAAGAACTCATCATCTCCCAAGGTCTGCGGTTCTTCTACCGTACCAGCCAGCTCAATGGGGTCCTTACCGAAGTTTTCTTCTAAGACCTCACCATTGATATAAATATCACTGCCGATAATCTGTACCGTTTCCCCCGGAAGACCAATCACTCGCTTAATATAATATTCTTCATTATCTCTGCCATATGGATAAAAGACTATGACATCAAAGCGTTCTGGATCCTTAAAATGATAAGAGACTTTCTCTACCAGTAAATTTTCCTTGTTAATCAGTGTATTCTGCATAGAATCACCTTCGACGATAGTTCTCTGGATCACATATCGTGGAACCACCTTCACACAAAGAACAATAATAGCAATATAGATAAGTGCCTCAATGAAAAAGCCCCGTAATTTCTGTTTGCGGTCCTGTTCCGGTGAAGCCTCCGTCTCATCATCCTCTAGTTCATTATGTTCTTCCTCATCCAGATCATCATCAAACTGATCTTCCTCCTGTATACTGTCTTCTTCCATCTCATCTGAATCATACTCTCTTTGCATCTCTTATTCCTCTCTTTCATCCTTCAATTATGTCAACTACAACAGTTAGATTTCATCTAACTGTGGCACAAACAATCCATGAAAAATATTGATTATTATTCTTCTTCAAAAGAGAATGTCTGCTCTGCTACCTCCTGATTCTCTGCTTCTTTGGCAGCCTTACGCTCCTCCACAATGGCAGCTTCTTCCTCACTTAAAATACGAATCTTGGATTGATATAATTCATCAATAGCCACAGATAGTGGTTTTGGACAATCTGAGCTGGTCATCGGCTCTACCCCATCAATCAACTGACGGGCTCTCTTTGATGTGGCAAGTACAATGGAATAACGGCTGTTTACCACTGGAGCCTCACCATTTTCTACCTCGCTATTAACTAATTGCATTAAATCTGTGTAAGATGGATGTAACATAGAAACAATCCCCTTTCTCAATTATTAAATCTATACATCAACCTTCGAAAGCGAAGGATGCATTCACTTCAAAATCAAGGATGGAAAGCAATTCATTTCCAACAATCATTAAAATAAAAGTATCACTGATTATCCGACATGAGCCGCAAAATCTGCTGTAATTTCATCAATCAGTCCCTGCCTGTATTTTCGCTTTAAATGAACAGACTGTATCAGCTGATGTACCTGTTCTACGCAAGTACCTAAATCCTCATTAACTACGATATAATCATACTTTTCCATATAAACACATTCTTCCGCCGCACGCTGTAAGCGTTTGGCAATGACATCCTCTGTCTCTGTTCCCCGTCCAAGCAAACGGCTGCGGAGTTCCTCATAGGAAGGTGGTGTGAGAAAAACTAACACTGCCTCTGGATAATTTTCCTTTATCTGCAAAGCTCCCTGCATCTCAATTTCCAGAATCACATCGGTGCCCTGTGATAATTGCTGCATCACATATTCTTTGGGCGTACCATAATAATGATCCACATAACCGGCATGCTCCATCAACTCTCCACGCTGAATCATTTCCTCAAATTCTGCATTAGTTTTAAAAAAGTAATGTACCCCATCTACTTCACCTGCTCTGGGTTCCCTGGTGGTAGCTGATACAGAAACCACATAATTATATTGTTCTACCAGCTGACGGACCACAGTCCCCTTGCCAGCACCGGAAAAACCGGAAATCACGGTAATAATCCCCTGTTTATTCATCCATGGTCCCCCTTTCTGATGATGGATTTTCATTCACTCTATTCTCTATGGTATCTGGCAGCAAAGCCGATAATACCAATTGTCCACTGTCCATAACCAGCACGCTTTTCGTTTTTCGTCCACAGGTGGCATCTACAGCCTGATTATTGTCCTTGGCAATCTGTATCATTCTCTTAATCGGCGCTGCATCTGCCCGAATAATTCCTACCACTTTATCCATATTGACAATATTACCATAACCAATATTAACTAACACAGTATATTCATCCTCTACTCTATATTCTGAATCTGCTCCCGGATTTTCTCTATTTCCGTTTTCAGATCAATCGCCACCGCTGATAATTGCTTGTCATTCGCCTTTGACAAAATGGTATTGGCCTCCCGGTTCATTTCCTGGGAAATAAAATCCAGTTTACGGCCTATAGTTCCATCCATCTGCAAGGTCTGCTTCATATTATCCACATGGCTCCGCAGGCGTACTGTTTCCTCATCCACACAGATTTTATCAGCATATACAATCAATTCTGTGGCAAGCACACTTTCATCCACTTTGCGGTCTCCCAAAAATTCTTCTACTTTGGATAGAATCTTGCGACGGTACTCTGACACAATTTCCGGCGAACGCTTTTCCACCTGCTCCACCAGGGAAAGAATATGGGATAACTTTGTCATAATATCCCGACATAAATTTTCTCCTTCTGTCTGTCTCGCCTGCACAAAACGCTCCCCTGCATTATGTACCGCCCGTTCAATCAGAGGATAAAACTGTTCTGGATCCTTCCGCACATCCTGGGTGGTTATCACATCCGGAAAACGAACCAAAGCCGCTGCAGAGATATCTGCTGACAGAGAATACTCTCCGGCTGCTGTCCGAATCGCCTCTAAATATTCTCCGGCTGTCTGAGAATTGTAGTGGATATGGGCGCTTTGGTCCGTATATTCCTCATAGTTCAAATAGACATCTACTTTCCCGCGTTCGCCATATTCCTTAAGTACCCCTCTGATCTTGTTCTCCAATGCATAAAACATCTTTGGCAATTTAATATTGATATCCAGATAACGGTGATTCACAGATTTAATTTCTACAGAAATTTTATATTCTTCTGTAATTTCTTCAAATCTACCATAACCGGTCATACTTTTAATCATGGTCCCCTCCAAACGATACTAAATAACGAAACATGTACAATCATTTAATTATAGTATATTTACTTCCATTAGTCAAGGATAAATTTTCCTATCCATTGTTTACTCTGGCTAGTCAAGCAACATTTATCCTTTGGTTTTCTGTTTTTTCTCTTCTGCCGCCTTTTCTATGCTTTCCTGGGATGGATTTTCTGACATAATCTGCCCATCCATTTCCGTTTGCGATTCGACTCTCTGTTTCCAAATCTGCCGCAATGCCGTCATAAAGGTTCCGGAGGACTCTTTCTTCTTTCCACCAGACAATTCTTCTTCCGTATAGGCGACATAGACGATTCCATCCTGGGTTCTGAGGATTTCCTTGAGATCCAGATAATGTTCTGTCTCTGTAGAAAGATTCCGGCTGGCAAGTCTGGCATTAATGTAATCAGATATCATTTCATAAATTACCGCAAATAACGGCACTCCAACAAGCATACCGATAATCCCCCACAACCCGCCGAACAACAGAATGGAAAACAACACCCAGAATGCTGACAATCCTGTAGATTCTCCTAAGATTGCCGGACCAATAACATTGCCGTCCAATTGCTGCAGTATCACAATCAGAATCAGAAAATACACTGCCTGTACAGGATTGACCAGGAGAATCAATACAATACTGGGAACAGCACCAATATATGGTCCAAAAACAGGGATCACATTGGTCACTCCCACAATCACACTGACCAGAACGGTATAAGGCAGATGTAAGATGCTCATTGCCACAAAACAGATCACACCAATGATGGTAGAATCCACAATTTTTCCTGCAATAAAACCACTGAACATTTTATCTGCCAGACGGACATAATGAATCAGAATATCTGCATGATCCTGCCGGAACAAACCATAGGTAATTTTCTTTGCCTGAGCGGCAAATACCCGTTTACTCAGCAACAGATAAATCGCTACAATAATGCCAATCAGCAGATTATATAATACATTCAATACACTCATCACACCACTTGCCAGTTGTATCGCATAGGTATTGACATTGGGCAGCAATTCTTTCTGCATCCAAGGCAGCAGCTCCGTATTCATTTTCGTATCTGCATATTCCGTGATCTGCAATAACACCTTCTGCATCTGATCCACCAGATAAGGATTTTCCTGCAAAGACTTTGTCAATTTATTATAATAGTAATCTGCCTGTTCCGGCAAAGTATTGACCAAAGATACCAGGCTGGAAAAAACCTGTGGCAGCACTAGCCAGCATAAAACCACAATAATCAGCAAACCAGTCAGTAATCCCAAAGTAATTGCCAGCGCATTAAATAGTCCCAACAATCTAGGGGAGGCTTTCTTCCCCCTTTTTTCCACCATTTTTTGCAGTAAACGATAATAAAAATTATAGATGGGATTAAGCAGATAGGCAATGACACAGCCATAAAGTACTGGTTTGACCAGACCAACATACTGCCCCGCAATATGAACAATCTGTTTGAAATTATTAATTGCCAGAAAGACGACAATCGCTGCCACCAATACCAAAAATAATCCACACCAGTTGAGAAATGCCTCTTTCATCGAAAAAGAAGATTTTTGCTGTTCATCCTGCATCATCACATACTCCTATCTGTTTTTTATATAAGAATTCACCATACAGCATTTATGCTGTTGCATTTATGCTGTTAAATTAATGCTGTTAAATTCTCTGCCATTGTTTCCCGTCATAACTAAAAACCGTTGCCTCACAATTGCGCTGCAAGCCATCTCCCCAATAATGTTCCTGATCGTTCCCCTCCATATGGCACATCAGACCTTTGTTCAGTGCACCATGCGCCACAATCATAATCCGCTCTGTCTCTGCATAAGACGGTTCCACCACTTCCTCCAGAAAAGACTTCGTTCGGACACAAACCTCTGCCAGAGTCTCCCCATGCACTGGCGGCAAATACTTCCCCGGATCCGAAAAGAAAGTGCGATAAGGGCTGTCCTCCTGCATCCACTCAGAATAATGAATTCCCTCCATATCCCCAAAACTGATCTCCCGAAGACGTTCATCCCGAATAATAGGAATATTGCGGTGCCCCCGGATTAGACATGCCGTTTCATACGCACGGATCAAAGGGGAGGAGTAAATGCGATCAAAGGGGATTTCTTCTAAAGAAACGCCCAACTCGCCTGCCAGTCTTCGTCCCTCTTTGTTTAATTCTACATCTGTAGTCCCCTGCAATTTACCTGCTGCATTCCATATAGTCTCCCCATGTCGTATCAGATACAGTTCCATTTTCCAGACGACTCCTTTTCTTATGATAATCAACAGACATTACTGCTCATGTTCTGTTGCTATAGTAAATGCACCACGTCATAGAATGTGTCAGTTATTTCGTATTGTTTTCTTGTACTAAGAAAACAATTTACCGTTAAATAATACATCCCCGATCGTAATCGGCTTCTCCTGTTTTTCCGCTTCCTTCGTGGCTTTCATAATGCGGTTACGGATTCCTTCCATCCGCTGATCCAATGCTGCACTGATCTGGGCACATTCTACCAGATCATGCGCCAGCTGCTCCGCCTCCGACTCTGGAATGTTTTTCTTATAACGGAGCTTATGTTCCAGGCTCGCCCAGAAATCCATTGCAATGGTTCTCAGCTGCACTTCCACTTTCATAGGACGCTTTTCATCCTGCAAAAAAATCGGCACCTCCACAATCAGATGCAAACTGCGGTAACCGCTCTCTTTCGGTGTCTGAATGTAGTCTTTTTTCTCAATCAAAGTCACATCATCCTGCTGTAACAAGCATTCCGCCAAAAGGTAAATATCATCCTGAAAAGATGTAACCACCCGCACTCCTGCAATATCACGAATATTCTTCTCCACAGAATCCAGAGATAAGGGCAGATTTTTCTTGCGAATCTTGCGGATGATTCCTTCGGTAGACTTCACACGGCTTTTGATACTTTCAATGGGATTGCGGTCATACTGCAAAGAAAACTGTTCATTCAACACCTTGAACTTAGTTTCAATCTCCATAATGGCACACTGATAATATGCCAACAGCTCGTCCATGGGCATTCGACTGCCCTGTATAAAATCCAGAAATTCATCGGACATCAGATTATCCCGAATGAATCTCTCCTGTAACTGATCAAAATAATTTCCTAATGCCATATTTGCTCCATTTCTATAACACATTTCCGATCATTCCACTAATGTAACACAAACAATCTATAGCATCAGTTGGGGGCAAAATACCTTTTGATCCCAACATCATCATATTTATTTTAACATATAGAATTTTGATTTTAAAGACAAAGTTCGGCTTCGCCGGCACATACAATTTATAACAGAGTAAGCCCCAACAGTATATAAACCAAAAACGCACACAACCAGGCAATCATACATTGCAGACAGACAATTCCCACAGCCCATTTGCTCCCCAACTCTCTCCGTATGGATGCAATGGCTGCCACACAAGGCGTATACAGAAGACAGAAGACCAGTAAGGAAGCGGCAGCTGCAGGAGAAAGAAGCTGAGTCAGTGATACAGTACTCCCAAACAGAACAGACAGCGTCGATACCACACTCTCCTTGGCAATAAATCCAGAAATTAAGGCAGTGGATATCCTCCAATCCCCGAATCCCAGCGGTGCAAAAATCGGTGCCAGAACACCTGCCACCTCTGCCAGAATACTATTCTGTGAATCTGATACAATATTCAACTTCAGATCAAAGGTCTGCAAAAACCAGATTACGATGGTCGCAATAAAAATCACAGTAAAGGCTCTCTGCAAAAAATCTTTCGCTTTTTCCCATAGTAACTGCGCCACATTTTTCACACCAGGCATCCGATAGTTTGGCAGCTCCATCACAAAAGGCACTGCCTCTCCTCGAAAGGCTGTATTTTTGGAAACCAGGGCAGATAACACACCCACCAGAATTCCGGTAAAATATAACAACACCATAACCAGAGCACCATATTTTGGAAAAAAGGCAGCGGTGAAGAAACCATAGATAGGCAGTTTTGCTGTGCAGCTCATAAAAGGAATCATCATAATGGTCATCTTCCTATCTCGTTCCGATGGCAGTGTCCTGCTTGCCATAACTCCCGGAACTGAACATCCAAATCCTATCAACATTGGTACAATGCTTCTGCCTGATAAACCAATTTTGCGGAGCAGTTTGTCCATCACAAATGCCACCCTTGCCATATATCCAGTGTCCTCTAACAGGGACAGGAAGAAAAACAAGGTAACAATGATTGGCAGAAAACTCAACACACTGCCCACACCGTTAAAGATACCATCTATTATCAGAGAATGAACCACTTCATTCACTTTCCCTTTCGTCAGTGCCAGATCTGCCAATTCCCCCAGCCTGTCTATTCCCAGTTCCAGCACGTTCTGCAGCCATGCACCAATCACATTAAAAGTCAACCAGAACACCACCGCCATAATCCCGATAAAAGATGGAATCGCTGTATATTTTCCAGTCAGAAAGCGGTCAATTTTACGACTTCGTTCCCGTTCTTTGCTCTCTCTGGGTTTGATGACACATTGCCGCACCAGCTTGTGTATAAAAGAAAATCGCATATCGGCAATAGCCGCCGCCCGGTCTAGGCCTCTTTCCTCCTCCATCTGGGAGATAATATGTTCTATCATTTCCTGCTCATTCTGTGTTAGCTGCAATGCGGTTAGAACCCGTTCATCCCCCTCCACTAATTTGGTGGCGGCAAAACGCACCGGCACCCCGGCCTGCTCTGCATGATCCTCTATTAAATGCATAATTCCATGGAGACAACGGTGTACGGCACCACCATGGTCCTCCTCATCACAAAAATCCATTCTGCCAGGTCTTTCCTGGTATTTTGCCACATGCAGCACATGGCTTACCAGCTCGCCGATTCCTTCATTTTTTGCCGCTGCAATGGGTACTACCGGAATTCCTAACATCTCCTCCATCTCATTGATGTGAACGGAACCACCATTTCCCCGCACTTCATCCATCATATTTAATGCCAACACCATCGGCACATTTAATTCCATTAACTGCATGGTCAAATACAGATTTCGCTCGATATTGGTAGCATCTACAATATTAATAATGCCCTTTGGCTTCTCCTGCAAAATAAATTCTCTGGAAACAATTTCCTCATTGGTATAAGGAGACAGAGAGTAAATGCCCGGCAGATCAGTTACTTCTGTATTTTTATCCCCTTGGATCGCTCCACTTTTTCGATCTACCGTAACACCCGGAAAATTCCCTACATGCTGATTCGCCCCTGTCAATTGGTTAAATAGGGTAGTTTTTCCGCAATTCTGGTTGCCAGCTAATGCAAAGGTCAGTTTTTCTCCCTCCGGCAAAGGATTTTCATCTGCCTTGACATGATATCTACCACCCTCTCCCAAGCCCGGATGCTCTGTATGATGCTTATGGACTACAGCTGTCTCCTGAATCATAAAGGAAGCTTGTGGTATGGTATGTATCACAAGCTGTTCGGCATCTGCCAGTCGAAGTGTCAGCTCATATCCCTGTATCCGCAGCTCCATCGGATCCCCCATAGGTGCCAGTTTCTCCAAAACCACTTCTGCACCGGGGATCACTCCCATATCCAGAAAGTGCTGTCTGAGTGCACCTTCACCTCCTACCGCATCAATAACCGCTGCCTGACCAATTTCCAGTTCCCTTAATGTCATGTTAATCGCTCCATTTCTCTGTTGTTATTTATGTCATAATATCGCTATATCTTTCCTGTACAATACCCAATACCCTTTCACTGTCTGATTTTGAATGGGTTCGCAAACGATATTTTTGCCGATTCCTACAGCAAACCACCAATGCATGTGATGCATCTGTCACTCTGGAAATCGGCTCAAAATAAATAGTAGAATGTATCTTTTCTTCCGTATAAACCCATACCAGATCATCTGTACTACCAAATATTACCTTACCATTACATATACCAGCAAAATATTCTGCATTCAGCCAGATTCCAGGAACTACCTCTGCTGTATCCAAGAAATCACCGATACTATGGCGTAATTCCTCGGTATCGCCCTTTCTCTTGCAGTATTCCGTAATCATTCGCTCTCCCAAAGGGGTACTTGCCCACAGAACATTGCCAAAAATCCCAAGAATGCAGAGCAGAGAAAATGGCAGCAGATCCAAAAACCAAAAGACTACTCCACACAGAAAAAGAATAACATTCGCCAGTCTACTCTGCCGTCTGCGGTATGCTCTCATACGATTCATGGTCCATCCCCCCTTCTGAATGAATCAGACAAACATCAAAACCGCATTTATCGTAGCATAGAATCCCTGTAATGTAAAATGCTATATCCTAAATACTTTTGATACTATTCATAATTCCGTTAAACTATTGATCCATCACCCTTACAGTCATGCCAGCGTTCCCAAATGGTAGTTCCACAACAAAGCAGCTCCCCCCATCTGTCCCATCCTCTACCCAGATCTTTCCCTGATGACCCTGCACAATCTCTCTGGCAATGCACAAACCCAGTCCGAAATGGGATTTATCCGTATGCGCTTGATCCGAACGGTAAAAGCGATCAAAAATCTGTTCTTTCTCTTCATCCGGAATTCCCAGTCCGGTATCAGCAATAGAAAAACAGATACTGCTTTTTTCTTGTCTTAAGGATAATGTAACCTTCCCTTCTTTGGGCGTATAGGATATGGCATTATCCAACAGAATGGAAAGAACCTGTGTTATCTTTTCCCTATCACAATGACAATCGGATATCCATTCTTCTGGTAAGAAAATCGAAAGACTAATCTGCTTTTTCCAGGCAATCGGCTCGTATTTCTCATATGCAGCAATCAAAAGTTCCTCTGGCTGACACATCTCCAGATGAAATGACTGATTTCCGGAATCTGCCTTTGCCAATACAAGCAAATCCTGGATCAAATTCTTCATCCGGCTGCTTTCTTCTTCCATATATTTGATACAATGCTGCCGCTTTTCTATGGAATCCGTCTTTTGTAACACCTCTAATCCTGTTTGAATCACAGACAAAGGGGCTCTCAACTCATGGGATGCAGAAGCAATAAAGTGCATCTGTTTCTTACGGCTATTTTCCAAGGGACGCAGAATGTGCCCGGTAAAAAACCAGGCAAACAGAAACAGTAGTACAATGGCTGCCAAATCTGCCAGACATACCATCAGGCGCAGGCGATAGATTTCTGCTTTCTGTTTCTCTAATGGATATAACAACAAAAAACTCAGGTAAGTTTTCCCTTTGGGAATGGTTCCAGCAGAAACATAATAATCTTTTCCCGCCGAAGATCTAAAATCAAACTCCGTATGCGCAATAATCTGCTTATTTTCACAACGGAAAATATCCATATGCTGTCTGCCCTGTGCTGTGTCAATCACTTCTGTCTTTAAGTTTTCCTCTCTGGAATCATGGTAGTTCTGATAATAGAGTGGTTTATTATTATCATAAAGATACAGTATTATCTGTCCCTTTTTCTGTATCTGATTCAACCACTGGTGAGAAATGGTATCCTGCTCTTGCAAAGGAAGCAAAACTGAATTAAGCTGTCTCAAAAAAGAAGCAGAATCATTTTTCTTAAGACTGTCCTCCGCAAAAAACAGGCAGATGAAGGTCAGAATTACCACAATGCTGCTGGTAATTATTGTACAAAAAAAAGTAAATTGCAGGTGCAGTTTGCTAAACATAGTAATCTCCTTATTGATATTCAAGATCAAGATTAAGGTTGCAAAAAGTGCTTTGCACTAACCGAACACAATATGTGGTATTGCAAGCTTGCTTGCAAATACACATATTTGTGTCGGTTTGGCCCCAAAGGGGCTTTTGCAACCTTAATCCTTTCAAAAAATCGCTCCTATCTATCAACTCTTTTTTTATTCCAAAACATATCCAATGCCTCTGACAGTCTTAATGACCATATTGCTCCCCACATATTGCAGTCTTTTTCTCAGAAAATGAATATAAGTATCCAGATTACTCTCCTCCACTGGTGCATCCACACCCCAAACCCTGGAAAAAATAACCATACGGCGAATAATCTGACCATTATCTCTCATCAATACCTCCAACAATAATCCCTCTTTTCCTGATAACTGTAGCTGTTTTTCCGGTCCATAAAGAATTCGCAGTGAAACATCATAGTGAATGTCCCCTGCCTGCAGCATACTGTCTTCTTCCCATTTGCCGCTACGCCTGCCCAAAGAACGGATTCTTGCTGATAATTCCTCGTATGCAAAAGGTTTCACAATATAATCATCTGCTCCACTATCCAAACCTTCCACCCGGTCATACAACTCTCCCAATGCCGTAATCAGAATAACCGGAGTATCCAGTCCGGCTTCCCTGGCTTTTCGTAATACCAGCAGACCGTTCATTGTGGGCAGCATACGGTCCAACAGTACCAGATCATAGGCGTCCTGCAAAAACAAATCCAGACCATCCATACCATCATGACATAGATCTACCTGGTGTTTTTCCTGCTCTAGCTGGAACTGTAACAATTCACATAAACTGGCATCGTCCTCAATCAATAATATCTTCATGAAATCCCCTCTTTCCCGTTTCTAAATGTGCAATCCGCAGCATCAGTTGGGGGCAAAATATTTTTTGACCCCAACATCATGAATATTTTAACACAGCAATCTTAAAAGAACCTTGAAAAATTTTAGAAAATTAAAGGTGGCTATTAAGGTTTTTTCAAGATTATTCTGATACGATAGTGATAGAATCTTTTAATCCAATGTAAAGAGGAAAGGGGAATGAGACATGTGTAAGCACAAAAAAGCAGCAATCCTGATGATAATCCTGCTTATCATTATGACCATAGCAGGGGGATGCAATTACAATAGCAATAACAACGGCAAAAACAGCAAGCAGAAGGCAAAACAGCAAGCAGATCAGACAGCAATGAATCAGACTGGAAGCGGTCGTTTTTTTGAAAACGAACTTTCCCTTCCAAAAGGAATCGAAACGATCCAAAACCTGCGCAAATTGTCTGATGGAAGTCTGGAAGCCGTTGGCATCAATGGAGACAAGAAAAATTATAGTATTCTGAAAAGCACGGATCTGGGACAGACTTGGGAACAGACAAAGCTTTCTGGGTTACAGAAGGAATATATTCCACACACCGCCATTGCTCCAGACGGACAGGTAGCGCTGATCCATTATGCAAATGAGGGAAAAATTGATCTCTCTATCGCAGGCACTGATGGAAAGACTAATACAATTACACTAGAATTTTCTGGTAAAAACAATCCAAATACCCAGGTACTGTATGCCTCCTATAACCAGGAAGGAACCCTGTTCATCCAGACTCAGGATGGCTCCCTGTACACAGTAGATCCAGATGGCAAGTGCAGCAAGACATGCGATACCAAGGGAGTCCATGTCAATTATTTTAATATTGCCAGCAATATTCTGCTTGCGATCACAGATGAGGCGATTTTATTATTTGATACCAAAAGCGGAAAACAGCTGCCAGAGGAAGACAGATTAAGCGATTTGGTTCAGAAAAATAAGGAATTGGCTTCCTGTGATACGGATAGCGGTTATCCTATGATTTTTTCTGCGGGAACTGAGGAAAATAGTCTGTTTTTTGCCAATAAAAACGGAATTTTTCACTATACACCTGGTGGAAGTGTCACGGAACAACTTATGGACGGTTCCATGACCAGCCTAAATAGCGGCAATTCCGTGTTTTACGACATGGTAGTAGCTGATCCCAGCAATATTTTAATTACCGCAAATAGCGGCAGTGACAGCAAACTGTATCATTATACTTATGATGAAAAGGCACCCTCAGTACCTGATCTGGAACTAAGCGTATACGCTCTGGATGAATCCATATATTTAAGAAATGCAATTACCTTATTCCAAAAGCAATACCCAGATATCCGTATCAATCTGGAAATTGGACTATCTGGCAAAGATGGCGTTACTCTGGAAGATGCCCTGTCTGTACTCAACACCAATATTCTGGCAGGCAAGGAACCGGATGTTCTAATTTTAGATGGCATGCCTACAGACCGTTACATCGAAAAAGGTGTTCTGGAAGATATCAGTGATGTAGTAAAAGAGATAGACGAGCAAGATGGCCTCTTTCCCCATATTGTAAACGCCAGCAAACAGGGGGATGCCATTTATGCCATGCCGTCCCGTCTGCTGATTTCTATATTTGAAGGGGATCAAAACTTGAGAGAATCCAGTGGCACTCTGGAAGCCTTGGCAAAAAAAGTGACGGAATTACAAAAACAAAGTTCCTCTTCCACCGTAAACACCAGTCCCATGAAAGGACCAGAACTTCTACTCCTTGATCTGTATTATGCTGATTCCGCAACTTGGAAAGCCAATAATGACACCATTAATCCAGAAGCTCTGAACAGTTATCTGCAATATGCAAAACAGATATATGATTCTGATAGCCACGACCGTAAAGAGGAAGATCGTATTGATGACACTATGAGTAATAGTGTCCTGGAAACAGGAGAAAAATTGGGAACGCACCAATGTAACGGACTATTAACCGGAGAATGGAAATATTCTTATGGAACTCTCAGTGATATTTACGGGCTTCAAACCCTTTGCAGCAGCAGAAAGGAAAGCAAAACGGACTACTGTCTGCTAAACCGAGACCGGGTAAAATCCTATATCCCTTATCTGACTGCAGGCGTCATGAAAGATGGCAATACAGAGGCCGGAAAGAATTTTGTCAAGTTACTTTTAGGCAAGCAGGCAGAAAACAGCGAGTCTAATGGCATTCCAGTCAACCGTGCCGCCTTTGATGCACTCTGTCAGGAAAAACTGGATGCCCAGAACGTCAAGGATGAAATTTCTATCTTGTTCTCCGAACCAGATTCAGACAAAACTTACGGCTTTAACTATATCAATCTAACACAGAAGGATATTGATATTTTCACAGACATCATTGAAAGTCTGGACCAACCAGCCATGACTGATCGGGTTATTCAAGAAATTGTTCTAGAGCAGGGCAAGCAGTATCTACTAGATCAACAGGATTTGGATAAAACCGTTGGTGCCATATTGAAAAAAGTTAATTTATATTTAAATGAATAAAAAAGAGCCACCGTATCACTAACTCATGACAATACCATGTGAAGTGATACTAGATCAACTCTGCAAAATTTGCTTTGCAAATTCTTGGCTAAATACCACCATGTTACGAGCACTTTCCTATCACGATTTTGTCTAATGACATTGGTGTCAAAAAGCATTTTGACCCTAACTGATGTCACGGATTGCGTTATACGCAACAAGGCAATCAGCATAAATGCTGATGCAGAAATGAGGTAAAACATGAAGAAACAACAAAATATTGGCTGGCTGTTTGTCCTGCCCAGTTTATGTGGTGTACTGCTCTTTTATCTGATCCCTTTTGGAGATGTGGTTCGACGATCTTTTCTCCAAGCAGTGGGCAATAGGTGGAATGGTTTGGAAAATTACCGTCAGGTGTTACATAACCAAGCATTTCGGCTGGCAACAGTTAATACTGGTCGATTTGTTCTGGTCTGCCTGCCTCTCCTGCTTAGCCTGTCCCTGGGCATTGCTGTCCTGCTTCAAGGACAGATCAGACAAAACTGGTTCAAAAGTGCCTATTTAGTTCCGCTGGCAATTCCGGCTGCCAGCATCGTATTACTATGGAATATCGTCTTTGACCGTTCTGGTATGCTTAATGGATTACTGCAGCTTTTTCATCTAAAGGGAAAAAACTGGATGGAGTCTGACGCTGCATTTGGTGTCCTGGTGTTTAGTTACATCTGGAAAAATCTGGGGTATGATATTGTGCTCTGGATCGCCGGATTGCAGGGAATCTCCCGGAGCATCTATGAAGCTGCCAGAGTGGATGGAGCCGGTGCCTGGAAATGCTTTTTTTATATAACCCTCCCCGGCATCCGACCGGTTGCATTTACCATTGTCATCCTGTCTTTCCTCAATTCCTTTAAAGTATTCCGGGAAGCATATCTGGTGGCAGGAAATTATCCCCAGGAACGGATTTATCTGTTACAACATGTATTCAATAACTGGTTTGGGGAATTATCCGTAGACAAAATGGCTGCCGGCTCCGTCCTATTATGTACGGTCCTCGTTCTATTTGTATTGTTATTACAGCATAGCTGGGATAAGGGGGAATCCATTTGAAGAAAAAAATCATCTTTTTTCTACTGCTATTCTTTGCCGTTTTGGAAATCAGTCCAGTGATCTTTCTGGCAGCAGGTACGTTTATGGACAACTGGGAAATTATGGATGCAATCGGACCAATTCTGACAGAACAGGGATCCTATGCATCCTGGAGACTATTCCCCAGATATCCCACACTAAAAAACATAGTGGGACTATTGTTGGACTCTCCAGAATTCTTTCAAATGTTCTGGAATTCCGTCAAAATTACTGGTGGAATCCTGATGGGACAATTGCTGATCGGCACCCCGGCAGCCTGGGGGCTGGCAAGATACTCTTTCCGGGGTAGAAAATGGATCTATCTGCTCTATATCATCATGATGATGATGCCCTTTCAGGTAACCATGCTCTCGGAATACCTGGTACTGGACCGTTTACAACTGCTGGATTCCCACGCTGCCATTATCTTACCTGGTATTTTTTCTACCTTCTCCGTATTTATTATGTACCGCTTTTTCTGCAGCATTCCAGAAAGTATTCTGGAAGCCGCCCGCATGGACGGCGCCGGAGAACTCCGAATTTTTTTCCATATAGGAATCCCTCTGGGTGCCTCTGGCATTATTTCCGCACTGGTGCTCTCTTTTCTGGAATGCTGGAACATGATTGAACAGCCAATGACCTTTCTAACCACAAAAAGCTTATGGCCATTATCCCTGTTCCTGCCAAGGATTGATGACAGCAATGCCGGAATATCCCTCAGTGCTTCACTGGCTGCTTTAATTCCAGCGGTGTTGATATTTTTGGCAGGACAGGAATATCTGGAACAGGGTATCGCTTCTTCTGCATAAAAAAGAGTTGAAGTATCACTAGCACATGACAAAACCATGTGAAGTGATACTAAATCAACTCTACAAAAACGCCAAAGCGTTTTTGTTGATGAACCACCATGTTACATGTTACGAACATTTTCCTATTCACAAAAAATATGCGACAGCATAAATGCTGTTGCAAATTCTTGGTACAGCATTTTCCTATACAGAAAAACAATAATCAGAAATGAGGATTCGTATGAAAGCAAAGATTGATAATACATTTTGGATCAAGGGGCTGCTTTGGTTTCTGGTAATCAGTTTTTTGTTTACCATTCTATCCAGAGTAGCAGACAGTTTTACCATAGCCAAGGTAACAGTCTGCTCTCCCATCTCCCGCAAAATCCAACACTCCCTGACCGCCGAGGGTAGAATTGAAAAAAACCGGGAGATCTCTGTCATTACCCAGGCAGATATTCTAGTTAAGTCCATTCTGGTAAATGAGGGACAGCAAGTGGCAAAAGGAGATGTACTGGCTGTGCTGGACACTGACCATTTAGAGGAATGTATTGCAGAAATTCGCAATGAACGGCAAGCACTGGAATTACAAAATCAGACTGCCAGAAGCACTCAAAACCAGGAACGAAAAAAACAACAGCAGACGCTTCAAAGGGCAAAAGAAGACTACGAATGGCTACAAAAACAAAATCGTAAAGAAATTAAGCAAGCAAAAGCCACCCTAAAGAAACTGCAAAAAACATTGCAAAAAACGAAAACATCAATACAAAACAAGAAAACAAAAACGCCAGACTCTTCCCAGGCAGACAACAACGCAGGACAAACCGATCCGATTGACTCCCTACAGGAAAGCATTGTAAATCAGAAAACACAATTGGAAGAATTACAGAAAAAAGCCAGAACAGAGGAACAGACTGCAAAAAGAGCCTTGGAAGATGCCATGATCTCTCCGGTAGATGATCATACCATAGAAATTAACAATATTTCCATTCGAAAACTTAACAAACAGATCGAAAGTTTAATTACATTACAAAAACAGAAGGGAGAAATTCTGGCTCCAGCTGATGGTGTAATTACTGCCATCTTGGTAAATACCGGACAAAAAACAAGCGATACCGGAATATTTACCATGACAGATGAAGATGCAGGACTAAAATTTGTGAGTCAGATCTCATCAAAAGATGCCGAATTAGTCTCAGTGGGAAATACAATAACACTTAAAAATACAATTCAAGAAACAGAAGTTCCCATTACCTCTCTGGAACTGGATGAAAACCAAGAATCTATGATTTTGACAGCACTTCTCCCTGCGGGTACTTTTTCTCTGGGAAATACGGTGTCAGCCTATATCATGCAGGAATCCGAAAACTATCATTACACGGTTCCACTAAGCGCCATTTATGATGACAATGGAAAAAAATATGTCCTGTCTTTGGAGAAAAAAGATACTGTATTAGGAGAACAAGAAGTAGCCAGAAAAATAGAGGTGCAGGTTGTCGAACAAAATGACATTTACGCCGCACTGGAATCAGAAACCATACAAGAAGACAGCCAGATCATTACCGATACTGACCGTCTCGTAAAGGCAGGTGACCGCATACGATTAAACGAAAAATAGTCAAATCCCCCGTCTCAAGAGGCAGGTTATTCTCGAGAATAAGCATAGCCGCTCTATTCGGTTTTCTCCTATCAACCATTTTCATTACCGCCGGATTAATGCTTCGTAAAAATGGAGAAAATTTTTTCCAGAATATTACTATCCAGTCAGAGGATATCTGTTTTTCGGAAGATCAACTGCTATCCCTCATGCAAAACAAAAGCGCATTCTCAGATCAGAAGGAAAATATAGAACAACACAGTACCGCCACAGCTTGGACGGAACGAAAAGAGGAAATCGTTACTGACTCTATCAGCGGAAGATCCAGCAAAACAAATATTATCGCCATTTATGGTTCCTCCCACTGTCTTCTTCCCTTTGGCAAAAATCTATCAGTGGAAGATCCTGAAGGATGTCTTATTAGCTTGCCTCTGGCAGAGAAGTTATTCGGAGACTTTCCTGCCGAAGACCAGCAAATCATCTGGAATGACAACATCTGGACAGTCCGAGGTGTCATCCCTCTCTCCACCTGCTGTTTAATAATGCAAACAGCAGGTAAGAATATAGATCTATCCTACAACCGTATCAGCATTCCACTGAAAAAGAGTAAAGAACGACAGATTTCCAGCGAAAACTTCATTCTCCAGAATAACTTGTCTGCCCAGGTTCTTCGCTTGGACTATCTCTATCAATGTTCCTGGATACAGGAACTGATTCCCAACCAGTGGTCAGATTTTGACGGTTGGAAGCAAAACTGGGCGAATCACATACAGGCGGCAGAACGAGTCAAACACACAGAACGCTCCACCCTGGAAGCCATAGGGCTGGAAATAGAATACAAGGGGGATCTTCTCCTGCTAGTCGGATTGCTTCTTTGTACGGGCAGCATATTACTGATCTGGAAAAAAGCTGACCTTATAAAACCGCATTTCAGTATCCCTACAAAACTCAAAAAACCTATTACCTCCAACTTCTAAGAACAAAGTGTGCTTCGCACGCTCTCGCAAATTAACAACAGTAAAATGTGAAGCACACTTTGCCATGCCAGCCAGCGTCACGAAGTGACATATTCCTTTGCTGGCTTTGTACATAAATCTTTTTACGGAAGAAAAATCATGAACCCTTTCAGATACTTTCAGATATATTAATTCTTTTATACCTCAAACAACAGATCTGCATAGGAAGGCACCGGCCAGAAATCCTGATCTACCAGCATCTCCAACTCATCAATAGGTGCTCTTAAATGATTCATTTCCTCAATAACCACATCCTTGAAGAATGCCGCTTTTGCAGCACCATCTTCCTGTTTTGCAGCCTGAGCAGTTACAGTCTTTAACTCTGCCAAAGCTTTTTGCGCCTGTGCCAGAAGTCCAGAACACTTGGTCAGAAGTTCTTCCTGTACAGATACATCCGCTGCACCACATGCCGCCTTCACACTGTTAATGGAATCCGCCAGACTGGTTACATAGGAAATTACCGCTGGAATATACTGTTTACCAGCCATGTCAATCATGGTCTTTGCCTCAATATTTAATGTCTTGGCATAATTTTCATAGCGAACCTCTGCCCTTGCCTCCAACTCTGCTTTAGACAAAATGTTTTGTCTCTCAAACATATCTACTGTTTTATCTACTGTCAGATAAGGAACTGCATCTACCATCGTCTTTAAGTTTGGCAGCCCTCTTCTCTCTGCTTCTTCCACCCACTCATCAGAATATCCATCGCCATTAAAGATAATTCTCTGATGTGCTGTAATGGTCTTCTTAATCAAGGCATCTGTTGCAGTCTCAAAATCAGAAGCCTTCTCTAACTCATCCGCAAACTGCTGCAAGGTATCGGCTACAATACCATTTAAGATGTAGTTACAGTCTGCAATGGACATAGAAGAACCCAGACTACGGAATTCAAACTTGTTACCAGTAAATGCAAATGGTGAGGTACGGTTACGATCTGTAGCATCTTTACGAAGTACCGGCAGTACATGCACTCCAGTATCCAGCTTACTTCCTTTGATAGAAGAAGATACATCACCAGATACAATCTGCTCTACAATGTTTTCCAACTGCTCTCCCAGGAAAATGGAGATAATAGCCGGCGGTGCTTCATTTGCACCCAGTCTGTGGTCATTTCCAGAATTGGATGCAGACAGACGCAATAACTCTGCATGATCATCTACTGCTTTGATGACCGCTGTCAGGAACAAGAGGAATAATCTGTTTTCATGCGGTTTCTTTCCCGGATTCAATAGATTAATTCCAGTATCCGTAACCATGGACCAGTTATTATGTTTACCAGAACCATTGATGCCAGCAAACGGCTTCTCATGTAACAGACACTCCAGACCGTGTCTTTTCGCTACTTTCTTCATAATCTCCATAACCATCTGATTATGGTCTGTAGCTATATTGGCAGTGGAAAAAATTGGAGCCATCTCATGCTGTGCCGGTGCCACCTCATTATGCTGGGTTTTTGCCAAGATTCCCAGTTTCCACAATTCTTCATTTAAGTCCTTCATAAATGCCGCAATACGCTCTTTAATCGCACCAAAATAGTGATCGTCTAATTCCTGTCCTTTTGGAGCAGAAGCACCAAACAATGTTCTTCCGGAGAAAATCAAATCTCTGCGCTGTAAGTATTTCTCCCGATCTACCAGGAAATATTCCTGCTCTGGACCAACAGAGCAAGATACCTTCGTCACATCATCATGACCAAAGAGTTTTATAATACGGACTGCCTGCTTGCTGACAGCCTCCATGGAACGAAGTAATGGAGTCTTTTTATCCAAAGCCTCTCCCGTATAAGAACAGAATGCAGTAGGAATACAGAGTGTTACCCCTGCAGCATCTTCCTGCAGAAATGCCGGCGATGTACAATCCCATGCAGTATATCCTCTCGCCTCATTGGTTGCTCGAAGACCACCGGAAGGAAATGAGGAAGCATCCGGCTCACCCTTAATTAACTCTTTACCAGAAAACTCCAATACCGGTTTACTTTCTGATGCCGGACTCAAGAAAGAATCATGTTTCTCAGCAGTCACTCCTGTCATCGGCTGGAACCAATGGGTATAATGGGTTGCACCATGTTCCAGAGCCCATTCTTTCATAGCGTGGGCAACGACATTTGCAATCTCCACATCCAGGTCTGCTCCTGTCTCCAGAGTCTTCTTCCAGGACTTATATACATCCTTTGGCAGTTTCTTCTGCATCACATCATCGTTGAACACGTTTTTACCAAAGACCTGCTCAATTACATTATTTTCCATTTCACTTACCTTCCTTTCCAATCAACCTATCAGTTACACTCTGCCACCTGGTGGCACCTTCTGATACTACAATAAATCATATCATAGCTGATACTGTAACTAATGTCAAAGCCCTGTTTCCAATATGACAAAATAAGTACAATGTCCTATTCTTTATGTAAATGCATAACTAAATCCTTTGACACTATTTCTCTAAAAAATGGTATTTCATAGAGAAAAAAAGGCGCACTCAAAAAATGTTTTTTGAGAACGCCTTTGTTCTGTACAGTATTTAATCAACTTGGTATACTATATCACACTTTCTATCATTTGAAAAGGATTTTTTGGGTTTTTTTAGATTTTTAGGAAATATTGCCAAAAATCCTAGATATTCCTATTATTTTTCAGCAAATATTTAAGATTTCCTATCTGTACTTCACTTAAAGTAAAATTCCAATATCATAATTATACTGTCTATCCAGTGGAAACCAAATCCCTGTGAAGCCATTTCCCCCTCCCTAATCGGATCAGAAAAAGGATTCCCCTGACACACAATTCACCACACATTGCCAGCCATACACCATGCAGTCCCAATCTGGGCGCCAGGAAAGCTGCAGCAGTAATACGGATTCCCCACATACTGATTAGATTCAAAATGCTGGGAATCAATGTGTCACCTGCGCCACGCAATGCTCCTGCCGCCACAATGGATGCTGCGTAAAACGGCTCCGCAAATGCCTCGATCCGCAATACCTGTGTACCAAGTAGACGTACTTTCGGATCTGGTGTCAACATGGCAAACATATAGGGTGAAAACAGAAACATCAAAACACCCAGCACTGACATAATGGAGACGCCCAGCCAAACAGAAAGCCAGCCATAGCGTTTTGCCAGTTTCTGATTCCCAGCACCCAGGCTTTGTCCTACCAGTGTGGTAGCGGCAGTTCCCACCCCATAGCCCGGCATATAGCATAAACTTTCTGCCGTTACAGCTAATGTATTTGCCGCAATTGCCACCGTCCCTAACGGTGCTGTAATATGGGTCAATGCAACCTGGGCTCCACATAAAATCATATGTTCCAAGGCAATTGGCATAGAAATTCCTGCCGCCCTTTTATAATAAACTGCTTTCCATACCGCTCTCTTTCCATGGATAAGTCTAAGGTCATTTGACCGAATACAGGCAGCCCACAGCATGAATAATGCAATGACTACTTCTGATAATGCCGTTCCCAGCGCTGCCCCTGCCACCCCCAGACCGGCACCGAGGATTGTGACTGAAAAGCCACATAAAGCCACTTGTCTCGTTGGAAAAATGAGCAAAAAATTAAAGATAACGTCCAATATGCACATGATAATATTCAACATGCTGGGGGTTTTCATATCTCCACTACACTGCAGCATGCTTCCAGCCAGCTGACGAAACTGTGTTGCAGGCAATGCACAGGAAAAGATCAAAAAATAACGGGATGCTGCAGAGGTAATCTCCGGCTTTCCACCCAGCCACACTGGAAGCATCGGACTGAGGAAAATCCCTATCACCGATAACAACACACCAAAGACCAATCCCAGTAACAGGGACTGCCGAAAAACATTCTTTGCTTCATCCTTTCGTCCCGCTCCGGCTAAATGGGCAACCTGAACAGAAAAACCTGTTGCAGCCGAAATACACAATCCTCCCAACAGCCAGGAAGAACTAGAAACCAGACCAATTGCTGCGGAAGCTTCTGCCCCCATACTTCCCACCATCGCCGCATCAATATACTGCATCACAATAGAGGTAAGTTGGGCAAGAATCGCTGGAATACTGAGCCGAATTACCATTCCAATCAGCCTGCCAGTCGATATTTCCTCTGTATTCTCCAGCCATGCTGCTGTACTCTTTTGTTTTGCCATGACCGCAACCTCCCAGTATCTGCTCTCTGATGGCAAGCTTTCCTGCTCATTCCTAACCGTTCTTCTTACTTTTTATGTATTTTCTACGCTTCCCTAATAATCTTTCCTATACTTTCCATAATTTTTCTTCGACATTACTACATATCTTCTAGATTTCCCGGATAACAATCTCCCCTACACATTCCATAACAGCATCTTCCCGAATAATATCCCCAACACTATCCACAAGAATACGTCCAGATTTGGGATTTTTAATGGAATCCACATGCCCTTGAATGTCCGCCTCCACATCGGAGTACTCAAAAGACAAATCCGTTCCTTCCATCGTACAACGGATCAACTTGAGATTTTCACAGTAACACAAAGGCTGCGTTCCGATAATTTTGCAGTCAATCAAAGTTAGCCCCTGGGAAAACCAACCCAGATATTCTCCCTTAACCATACAATTTCTGACCGTCACATTTTTACTGTGCCAGAATGCATCCTTGGTATCCAGTTCGCTATCTGTAATTTCCAGGTTTTCCATATACTGAAACGAATACTTCCCCCTCATTTTAACACGATTTAAGCGCACATCCCGGCTATCCATAAACAGATATTCCGAGGTAATATCCGTATCCTCCAGAACAATATTTTGGGACTTCCATCCAAATTCCTCTGATGCGATATAACAATCCTTTAATCGTATCCCATCACATTCCCGGACAGCCTTAATCCCCTCTAGACGGCTATCTGTAATGAAACCGTTTTTGGTATACCAGATGGCAGCACGAGTCTGGTCATCCATGGTTGACCGTTCCATATGAAATCCATCCACATGCCACAAAGGATAACGCAAAGAAAAATTACAATTCGTCAGCCCAATATCCCTTGCCTCTTTTAAAGCAGACTCTCCATCTGCCGGACCGGCAAAAGAACAATCCTCCAAATCCATATGTTGTAAATGGTATAATGCCCTTTCCTCATCATATTGACATTTTCTGATTTTTTCTCTCATCACATAACCCCCATATTGATTTTCTGTCATTCCTTGCATACCAAGGTATAAAGATCTTTTCCCATTTTTTCCTCGAAATGTCTCTTAATTGCAAGATTAGTATTCCACTTTTCCTTAGGATATCCCCCATATCGACGCTTCACATCTCTCATCCGTTCTTCAATATCCATTACCCCCTCTGTTCCTGCAATGGAATCGCACAGTTGAATCAGTCTGTCATACTCATCCATGGCAACGGACCCCAAAGCATCCTGGATCATCTGAAATTCCTCCTCTGTTGTATCTATATTCCCCACATAGTCTTTTGTTGTCTGATTATTAAAAGAATGGGTAAGACAAATCTGCGCCACCTCATCATATCCCAGAGACATCATATAGGAATAGCCATCCGATACATGCCCCATATGTCTGACACCAAATTTTCTCCCAATATCATGCAATAGTCCCAATATATATGCTTTGTCTGAATCCAAATCTTCACATTCCTGCGCAATTTTTTCGGCACAGTGAGCCGCAACACGGCTGTGATCCCCCCAAGGTCCTGGATTACAGGCTTCCGCTTCTTTTAATAGTTTTTCCGCTTCTGCTCTGGTCGGTAACATGATTATCTTCTCCTCCCATAATAATCTTAGCTTTTCTGTTTTTAACTCTTTTTTTCGTTTCCAAAAATTACATCTTCAAATATTCTCCGTACTAGCCAAGATCTTTTCACAATATTTTTTTGCATACTCCCGAAACCATATACCTTTATTCTGAAAATGCCCTCCATCTTCCATTAATTGAATCTGTTCCAATGCTTTTTGGTATTCCTTTCTATGAATAAATCGCATTATTTCCTGTTCTTCCCCCTGATATGCCGAAATATCAAAAACAGAATCATAAGTTTCCAGATTACTGGTATTTATTGTATTTGCAAAATGCTCCATATAGGAAATAACACATTGCTCCAATTCCCCCACACTCCACTGCAATAATTCTTGTTCACATTCATAAAACTGCATGCCTTGAAGAACAAAAGCTCCAATACAGCGCAGGCTAAGCGGCTCTGATTTATTCTCTGGCATATCGATAATATCCCAAAACAACTCATCCAACCATAAAGGTTTCACTAGCTCCACAGAAGTACAATAACAATGCCCCTCCCTTTCCCTGACATTAATCAACAATGAAAAATAAAGTTCATTTTTTGTACCCCATATCATATAATCCTTTTTCTTTATGCCATATACTTTTACATTGTTTTTGAGTATGGAAGGCAAGGCTCTATTTAATTCTTTTAATTTCTTTTGCTGTTCACGAGTCATATGATTATTTCTCCTATACATTCTTGTTCTCTGAATACAGGCCTCTAATAAACCGTATTCGTGTAGAACCTTGTTTCTCTTTCTTATCTGCCTTTTATTTACTGATACTTTTTAATGCTTTTTCTAATTCTTGCTCTTTCTCTTGCAGCCTCTTTTCCCATGCTGCAAGAGACTGTTTATTCTGTACAAGTTCCTGCTTTTTCTGTTCTAATTCTTTCTGATTTTCCACAAGTTCCTTCCTGTCTTTTTCTACCTGCTGTTCTTTCTTCTCTACCTGTTGTTCTTTCTTCTCTACCTGCTGTTCTTTCTTCTCTACCTGCTGTTCCTTCTTTTCTACCTGCTGTTCTTTCTTTTCTACCTGCTGTTCTTTCTTTTCTACCTGCTGTTCTTTTTTTGCTATCCTTCGTTCCCGTTCTTCTGCCAATCGGTCTCTTTTCTGGCGGTCACGCTCTCTTTTATAATAATCCTCCCTAGCCTCACATTGCTGGCGAATTTGCTGTTCTTTGCTTAGATGATAAACTGTCCCCACTGCATCCTGAATATCCACATTTTTTCTTGCTAACATGGTTGCCTCACTCCAATCTCTGCACTTAAAAAACTTTGCCCACTGATCAATCTTGTACTTGCAATCTTCTTCCGTTGCCCTCTCAATCTGTGTTAAGTCTACCACAGCCAGACGGAATTTGTCACTATATTTGTGATATGTTTTTTCATTCATCATATAATAATTTGCATAAAATTCAGGTATTTCCGGAAAAAGGGAAAAATTCAGAATTCCGATCTGCACCGCTGGCTTAATTTCAGAATAATCCATTCCTCGATTCAAATTATCAAAAGAACGACATAAATAACACATAGACCGTTCTTTCCAATTATGTTCATTTACGACCTGCATCTCTAAATTAATAACCATGTTTCCATTGAGCAATGCCTTAATGTCCAAAATCAATTCTTTTTCCTCATAACTTTTTCCTAGTTCGATTGGATTTTCTACAGATACCTTTTGAACACTCTTAGGATCTAAATGCAGTAAGGCACAGATCAGTGCTTTTAAAACCCGATTATTCTGTTGCAGCAATGCCCGAAATAAATAATCATTTGTCATAGGAATATCCAGTGGTCCCCGCAATTCAGACAATTCCACTTCTGTAATTGGTTTTGACAATCTTTCCAAAAGAATTCCATTAGATAATGCTACCGTTTTCTCCGTTTCCATTTGTTTCTCCATCTTCCACCCCTCATTCCCTAAAATCTGGTAAACTGTCGTGTATATACAATCACCACATTTCAGAACTAATGTATAACAAAACCCTAAATTCACTTTCATTTTACATTAATCTTCTTCAGAAATCTATTGACAAAAATGCTGAATATAAAGGGCTTAATTATCCGATCTGTCAATTTTGACAACGGAATTTCTCATTCAAATTCGTCAAATTAAACAAAAAAATAGAAAAAAGATATAAAACAAAAACCACATGAGAAAGTTCGAAGAATTTCCCATGTGGTAACATAAATCTACTCACACTTTTAGCGTTACAACGCAACACTTATATACCAACCACAGCAGTTAATCTTTGCTTAACTATGGAACAAACAACCTATTTTATTCCATGTCCAGATTACGAATATCTTTTTGATAATACGAAACCAAGCTAAATAATGCTCCCAACACTCCCGTACACAAGAACATCACTGCCATACCACTTCCTGTGCCTGTTCCAACAATAAGCTGTAAAAAACTGGCAACGGAATTATCTGTTACCATAAATGGTTCAAATACATAGTCCGCTAGAAACCCACCTAAGAGAATGCCAACAGGAATGGTACTAAATTGCAGAGCATTGCGCACTGCAAAGATTCTTCCCTGTATTTCCTCCGGAACACGCTGATACAGAATGACCATCTGCCCAGCATTGATAAAAGCAATAGGAAAACTGGCAGCAAAACCAGCCAATGACCAGACGATTACATTTCTGCCTGCCCCCATCATTACATCCCCCAGTAGAAAAGACAGCATTGCCGATCCATAAATCATCATTGCACTGTTTCCCTTTACTTTTCCAGTGGAAACAATAATACCACCTACAATTCCTGCGATTCCCATAACCGCATTCACAATTCCCAGCGCAACGCTATTATTTCCACTTCTGGCAAGTATCATTGGAGACAAAATATTCTCATAGGTCATTCTGGAAAAGAAATTCAGCAACGCCATGGTAATAATAATCATAAAGATTCCCCTATTACCAAACAGATAGCGAAACCCCTCTGCACATCCAGCCAGCACAGAATCCTTCTCTGCCTTCTGCGGTGTATCCTCGGGAATCTGTAGCACAAATAGCAATACACCAAAAGCAAAGAAAAAACTTAGTAAATCAATGGCTAAAATGATTTTCAATCCTCCCATGGCAAACAGGGATGCAGCCAATACCGGCGACAATACTGCCACCAGATTACCAGAAAAAGAATTCATGCCACTTACCTGTGCAAGCTTTTCCTTAGGTACAATCTTTCCTATTGCCACAGAAGATGCTGGTCCCTGAAAGGCATTCATGAATCCAATAATAAAATTTACCAGATAAATATGCCAGATTTGCAATCCATTTCCCATAGTCAATGCAAAGATTGCAATGGAGCAAAGAGCGGCCATGCTATCCGATACCAGCATAATTTTCTTTTTGCTGTGACGATCTACAAAAGTGCCTGCAAACAAACTTACAATGATATATGGCACATAATTAAAAAATGACATCAGCGAAACTATCATCGCAGAACCGTTCTGTGTATATGCCCATAATATCAAGGCAAACCCTGTCATAGAGCTTCCCAATTGTGACAATGCCTGACTCAGCCAAAATATAATATATCTCTTAAAAACACTATTCATTGAATTTATCTCCTTATGGTTTATTTTTATTTATTATGTTCCATAAGTACAAAATCCAATGCGGACGAAATAGATTATTGTCTCTGTACAAGTTTCGCCCGATCATCAGACCTTGTACAGAGTAAAACACTTAAATCAATTATCATATGACACAACATACTATCCCTCCCAAATCCTTTTTTATTCCATATAAAACTCTTTTTTATAAATATCACAAATCATAGCATAATTTATATCATGATTCAATATGTATTATTTGGTGTTTTCTTCCTTTTTATCTTTCATTCGTTCATAAGCCTGTTTGAGGGAAATAGACGGATGTTCCGAATAATCTCTCAGACCGCTCCACTCCAGATTCCTGCTGGTAAAGCCCGACCGCTCCCAATCTTTATATTCACTGACATAATGATACGCTTCGTACGTCATTTTTTTGATATCTGAAATAGTATCCCCGATAAATCGCCCAATAAAACCATAAGCCATAACCCAATCTGCCCCCCGCATAAAGCCTAAAACATAGCAATCCCCTGTGTGTTCATCAAATTCAAGCTCATCCAAAACCATTTTATTATCTTCCCGGAACAAAACTCTCTCTACTTCATAATCCGTAGTCCGATAAATCGTCAGCTGGGTATCCGTTGATTGATCCGGCTTTTCAATATTATAAAAATAGCTTCCGTCTGGTAAAAAAGCAAATCCCTCGTCCTGAGCCTCGATTCGGGTAATACGGATTTTTTTCAATAATTTCATAGAATCCAAATCATAAACTGCCAAAGCACCCTCTGTGGATTTTGCAACAAATATGTTAGTTCCCGGCTGAAAAGTCCCACAATAAGCATAGGAGATATCTCTAAATTTGCCCAATTCCCTATTTTCCTGGTCGTACACATATATCGTAGCACCATTACATCCAACACGATATGTACCATTATCATAAAATCCCCAGAACTTTCTCATCACTGATCTCCTTTGGTATTTTCTCCTGTCATTTTAGTTACATCATACCAGCATTCTTTTCAAAAAACAAGAAATCACTGTTTTGACTTTCCCCATTTTTTGCACACGCATTACCAAAGAACGGATAATTTCTGCTTATCCGTCATATAGCAGTTTGTGTTTACCGTAGATCTGTCTGCTTGCTCCAATATAATTTTATTCTGTCCGAAACCGGAAGAAATTCTGTCCTAACGTACTGCGACTAGTTTTCGTGGGAAACCCTGGCTTGTGTGCAAAAAATAGGGAAAGTCAAAATCACTGCCAGGCAGATCCAGCAGACAAAAGTTGATTTTACACCCATGTCATGGTAAAATTATCCTGTTATGTTGCTTTGTGTCCATGCGCTGTCTGGCACAAAGTAAAATCAATTACCAGGGTACTTCTATCCTAATAATAACCATTGTTATAACACATACCTACAGCGCAGAAACGAGGCTTATCATGGAAAATAATAGAATCGTCGTAGCACTGGGACACAGTGCCTTAGGGAAAACATTTCCGGAACAGAAACAAGCAGCGAAAAATGCTGCAAAAGCAATCGCTGATTTAATTGAAGCGAAATATCAAGTGGTAATTACTCACAGTAACGGTCCACAGGTGGGAATGATTCACTCTGCCATGACAGAATACAGCCGTTTAGAGCCTACCAATACCGTAGCCCCTATGTCAATCTGTAGCGCCATGAGCCAGGGATATATCGGCTATGATCTGCAAAATGAAATTCGCACGGAATTATTAGACCGCGGCATCTACCGCTCTGTTGCCACGCTGATTACCCAGGTACGGGTAGATCCCTTTGATGCTGCATTTAGCTATCCCTCCAAAAAAATCGGTCGTTTTATGACAGAAAAGGAAGCCAAGGTAGAACGTTCTAAGGGAAATCATGTAGTAGAAGTGGAGGACAAGGGTTATCAGCGTATCATCGCTGCCCCACGTCCTATGGAAATCTACGAACTAGATGCGATCCGAACCTTACTGGATGCCGGACAGGCAGTTATTGCTGCCGGTGGCGGCGGCATTCCAGTATTGCAGCAGGGAACCCGTCTCAAAGGAGCCAGTGCCGTGATTGAGAAAGATGTAACCAGTGCCTGCCTGGCGGAAGCATTAGACGCTGATATGTTACTATTATTAACCGGTGTAGAGAAAGCCTGCTTGAACTTTGGTACAACAGAGGAATCCCCTCTCGATTCTATGACTGTAGAACAAGCTACAAAATATATTGAAGAAGAACAATTCTCCACTGGAGCTATGCTTCCAAAAGTAGAGGCTGCCGTTTCTTTCGCTTCCTCTAGGCCGGGTCGAAAATCTATCATCACCAGTATTGATACAGCACTGGCGGGAGTACAGGGCAAAACCGGTACCGTGATCTCCTGCTGATACTATCATGAAACCTATAAAATAACATTAAATATCCCGTAGCTTATATGCTCAATAGAGTATGACCTCTACTGGCAAAATAAGCTACGGGATATTTTATGATAATTTTCCTGTTTTATTATTTTAAAATATGCAACAAACTACCATTTTGATTAGCTTCCCAAACACAATCTTTTCTTTGCATTTCGAACTGATAAGAATTAACTAAACTATCCTCTGGATCCAACCTTATGCCTTATATTACCACAAATTTCTTCTTATACTTTTTAGCAAACTTCTGTGCCTCAGAATCTTCCTTCCCATAAATGGTAAAATCCTTGCTCTGTCCAAAGGCTTTCGGCTCTATTTCCGTTTTCTTACCAGAAATAGTAACTGATTTAATATTTTTACATCTCTTAAATGCCCTTGAAACAATCCATGATTTTTCCCCATACACAGCAATGGATTTTAATTTCTTGCATTGATAAAACGATTCTTCCTCTAGTTTCGTTCCCTCGCCATAAATTTTTACCGATTTTAGATTGGAATTCTTCCAAAATACCGTTGACTGTATCTCCGTTTTTTGACCAAAAATTTCAATTGTACGCAAATGATTACATTGATCAAATGCCCAAGCTCTGATTTTTCGCACACTCTTCGGAATTTTAAACTTTATATCCGTTTTTCCTTCTGGATAGACATACAAAACTTCTTTTTTCTTGTCATACATTACACCATTTTCCGTAGAAAAAAATGGATTTTTCTTAGAAACCTTAATCTCCTTTAAGGATCTAGTATCATTAACAAACCAATGATTCAGTCTGGCATCTTCCGCCTTATACTCATCGCTCACATCCTGTTTATAATATAGATAACCCTCAAAGGATTTTCCAAAATATACCTTTTTCAAGGATGTACAATCATAAAGGCAATGGCTTCCTATAAACCGAAATTCTTCTGGAAAGCGTACATTTTTCAATGAAACACAAGACATCAGACCACATACTCCAATGGATCTCAAATATTTGGGAAAATCCATTTTTACTAATTTACTACAATAAGAAAAACTACCATATGTCTCTCTTTTACTGTTATAACTTTCTATTTTTTTACATTTTGATTTCTTGGCAAAAGTGACCTTTCTCAAATTTTTACATTGATAGAATGCACCGCCGCCGATTACTGTCACAGAAGCTGGGATATGAACCTCTTGCAGTTCATTATGATCCGCAAATGCAAAAGTACCAATTCGTTTTATCCCCTTCTCAATCACTGCTTTATTGGAACGACCATAGTAAAAGTAAAGAACTTTCTTTTTCTTCTGATATAAGCTACCACTACTGGTTGCAAATAATTCATTTTCTGGCGCAACTACAACCTGCCTAAGCGATTGACATTTCAAAAAACTGCCGTCACCAATGGCTTTTACCTTTTTTCCAAAGGATATCTTTTCCAGAGAATCGCATTCCCCAAAACATTCTTTACCAATGGATGTCACACTATCTGGAATTGTGATTTCTTTTAATGATTTGCACTTATAAAAAACATAATCGTCAATTTTCTCTACACTATCCGGAATCGTTACCTTCTCCAAATTAGGAAGATCTGCAAATGCTGCCATATTTAGCACAGTAATCCCCTGCTCAACGACCACCTCTTTGATGGATTTCTGAATTTTCTCTTGTTTTTTCCATGAATCAATCCCCTCGAGATAGGGAATCGAATCTAAATGATATTTACAATCGCCGCAATCCTCTGGTTCTATTAATTCCCGATCATGGGATTCTCCGGTTCCACGAATGGTCAGACGATGATTCTGTGCATCGTAAATCCATTCTGCCGTATTTGTTTTTTCCTCTGGCACCTCCGTTGCACCCATACTGACAGGTACTTCTGTCGACTCTTCCACAACAGGTTGCTCCGTACTGATCGCATCTTCCGTAGCAGACACTTCCTTACTATTTTCCTGCCCCTTTTTCTCTGCTTTATTGCTACAGCCCGAAACAATACCCACCAAGACACATAATAAAACAATATATTTCATTCTTGTCTTCCACATATATTATCCCCCCCTTTTCTATCTATTTCCCCGCTTGTCCGTTTCTTATATTCTTCATCATATCATAATACAATAAAACCCCATTACCAAAAGACTTCATAATACCAAATTAGTATCCAATAAAACAAAAGATCAATTAGAAAAAATAAGTATTTAATCCCCGGAAGAATATCGGTTCACGATCCGCATTACTGACAACAAATAAGAACCCCCAAATAAATTCAAATGATTTAATAAATGATATAGATTATA
Organism: uncultured Jutongia sp.; assembly: GCA_964409845.1. Taxonomy (GTDB): domain Bacteria; phylum Bacillota; class Clostridia; order Lachnospirales; family Lachnospiraceae; genus Butyribacter. Next base: position 14,180 of record CAYPEW010000025.1, on the reverse strand, counting down.
CAAATCTCGACGATCTTCATATCCAGGCTGCAAAGGCGATATCTCTTGATAGGCAGTATACATTCCAGATGCAAAACCACCAAACAGCTCCGTCATGGCAAGGTCTGCCTCGGCATGTCCAACATAAACAGCTGGATCAATCAGCCATGCCTTTCCATCCTCTCCCACCATCACATTTCCAGACCACAAATCACCGTGCAGCAGGGAAGGGTGTTCTGGTTCGATCAGAATATCCCCGATATGATCTAACAATCGATTAATTCTTTTCAGATCCTCTATACTGAAGTAATCTGTAGCTCGATGGAATTGCGGCTCCAGACGACAGTCCCGGAAAAAACTGACCCAGCTGTCCTTTTCCGTATTGATCTGCTCTCCTGCACCAATATAGTTGTCCTCCAGAAAGCCATATTTTCCGTCCAAAACAAATTCTTTTGTGGAAGATTTATGCAGCTCTGCCAGCTGATGCCCCAGAGTTTCCCAGTAATCCCCAACACGCTTCCCGGCATGGATCTGCTCCAACAAAAGAAAAGAACAATTCCGTTCCTCATCAGTTCCACAGGCAAGAATCCGTGGTGTCTGTATCGTCCCAGTATGTGCAATGGCAGAAAGTCCCTGCATTTCTGCAGTAAAATAGGCTAGATTTCCCATAGCATTGGATTTCATAAAAATACTGTTTCCATCACTTAAGGACAAACCGAATGCATCATTAATATCCCCACCGGAAATAGACTGGATTCTCTGGATCTGAATTCCATTTCCAAACAATGAAGTCAAAGCCTCTTGCAAGGTAGAAAACAGTTTCACTTGTCTCTCCATGATCTGCCTCCTAAGCAAAAAAATTATGGTCTTCTACTAATCAACATGAATGAACAAAAATCATCCTGGAAGTTGTCTTCATAGGTTTTATCCACAAAAATCTCTATTTGAACATATTCCTGATTTTTCTGATGACACTGTTATCCCGTTACGACTTTGATGGCCGTAATATCAGCTCAGATTCCTCCGGCACATAGGCTGATGGAGTCTCAATAATGAATCCAAAATTTGCGGTCTGCCCTGCAGCAATAGCAGCATTATAATCTTCTGGCAATACATTCAAAAATGTTTCTAAATTTCTTCCCTTTAGTTTCATTTTTCCATTCCAGCCCTGGTTCATCTTACTGCCCTTGGGAACGGTGAGATTTACTTCCCAGCTTGCCATATCCTGCTCAGATTGATTCGTAATCACTGCATCAATCTGAGTATAGGTAGTTTTATCATCCCCCCAGGATGCTGTGATTGTATATGTAATTTCACCTACAATTGCACTCTCACCTTCTCCAATTACCGAAAATGTAACAGGTTTCGGAGAAGGTGAATTCTCCGCCTGTTTCTCTTCAGTCTGGGACAGATCATTTCCTTTTGAAGTATCTGCAGAAATATTTTGTTCCTTAGAAGTATCTTCTTTCTTTCCATTTTGACTTTGTCGCCCAAGAAAAAAAGCCCCCACAGCTGTCAACAGAAATAACACTACTATACCTATTATCATCACCGTTTTTTTCATTTTTTATCTCCATTCCGGAGCGTATATAATGAAGTGGAATAATTTCGCAAAGACGATTTCTCCTCTGCCATCAAAGCTTATCTGCGTCGCTCCTGCACAAATAAGCGTGTGCAAAATCTAAAAATATCATTTCAACTATATTTCATAGTTTATCACGGTATTTTTATTTTTACAATGTTCAACTTTCCCTAAGTTTCCCCATTTTTTAAATACAAACATCCGGACATCCTCTATTTTAAATTATACAAACAGGTAAAGATGGTCAAATCCCTTTTAACTTCGTATCCAAATCTGTTATAATGATGTGGATGTCAAAATACCTTTTGACACCCACATCATTATATAATTTACCAGAGCCTGAATTTGAAAAAACAGGAAAGAGATTAGCTTCATAGAGGAGGAAGGTAATGAAAAACAATATTCGTATTGCAAATGAGACTTTGCGAATAATAAAAGCGGGCAGCTACAATACAGGTGGAAAAAAATAAAATTAATATCAGGTGATTATAGTGAAGTTAAAGTATATTCTCCTAATAAAATATATGAAATTATGAACAGAAAAAATGATGTTTCCAATGATTTACTCTCTGCATCAAACAACTGCAATTTTTATGTGGTAAACAAAGATTCCTATCAGGCGGCCCAGAGTTATGAAAAACCATTGGTTATGAATTTCGCAAATGCATATCAGCCCGGAGGCGGTTTTAGACTGGGTGCTACAGCACAGGAAGAATCCTTATGCAGAAACAGCACATTATACGCATCCATTTCGTCTGATAAAGCATCAGAAATGTATCAATATAATCTAAAACATATGTCACCAACGAATTCTGACTACATGTTATTATCACGGGATGTATGCGTTTTTCGTGATGCGGACTGTCAATTATTGGAAATTCCTTATATGGTATCCGTGATTACCATCCCTGCTCCAAACAAAAGAGGTGCAGCTATGTTTACACGCCAAAGTAAATTGGATGCTGTAATGAAGGAACGTATTCGAATGATGTTAAAAATTGCTGCTGAAAATGAATATAGGACACTTATCTTAGGAGCATGGGGATGTGGGGCATTTGGACATAATGCAAAAAAAGTTGCAGGATATTTTAAAGAGATACTTATAGATGAACATTACTCAAAATATTTCGAAAACGTTGTGTTCGCCATATTAAGCGGAAAACAGAAAAATAAGCTGGAGGCTTTTCTGGCGGCTTTCAAAAATAATTAGTAGAACAGCTGAGTTTCTCGGAAACAGTATGAGCATTGACATTTTCTATGCCACATTCTCATGCCACCTCAAATCCTGCATCAATAATCATTTCTTTTGTGATTTTAGCTTTGGGTGGCATGATTTGTTCCTTTCATTTTAAATAATATCTGTTATATATCACGAACATTCTTCGTCAATTCAGGCTCATTTTTACTTTCCCATTGTATTACTAAGGTGGCTAAATATCAACGCTTTTACTTGAATAAATTCATCGTTATTTAACCGCCTTAGTAATAGATATGGTCGCAATATCCACGATGGACAGTTCCTCTTCCTCTGATGTTTCCAGACTGGTCAATAATGCCGCCGCCGTATCCAGAGAAGTCAATACATTAACCCCTGTTTCAATGGCGGTACGACGAATCAGGAAGCCATCCTTTAACTTATCTCCATGGGTCGGTGTATCAATGACCAGATCAATCTTGTGCTCTAACAGCAGATCCATCAAAGTCGGTGCTTCCTCATTAATTCGATTGACTGGAATCGTCAATACTCCGTTCTCGTTAAACACCCTGGCGGTACTGCGGGTGGCAAAGATATCATATCCCAGTTTCTTGAAACGCCGGGCAATCTCCACTCCCTCCAGTTTATCGGAATCTTTCAGCGTAATAATCATCTTCTTATGCTGCGGCAGATCAACCCCTGCCCCCATAAAGGCTTTGTATAAGGCTTCATCAAAGGATTTGGAGATTCCCAGACACTCACCGGTAGACTTCATTTCTGGTCCCAGGCTGATCTCTGCCCCACGAAGTTTTTCAAAAGAGAACACTGGCATCTTAATCGCCTTGTATTCTGATTTTGCCGCCAGTCCCGGCTCATATCCCAGATCCCGGATTTTAGCTCCCAAAATCACCTGAGATGCCAGATCCACAATAGGGATTCCGGTTACCTTGCTGATATATGGCACGGTACGGCTGGAACGAGGATTTACCTCAATCACGTACACTTCATCCTGATAGACAATAAACTGAATATTAATCAATCCGATGACATGCAGGGAACGTGCTAACTTTCTAGTGTAGTCTACCAGTACGTTCTGTATCTTGTCAGAAATAGACTGTGCCGGATAGACGGAAATACTATCTCCGGAATGGATTCCGGCACGTTCAATATGCTCCATAATGCCTGGAATCAGAATATCCTCTCCATCGCATACGGCATCCACTTCAATCTCTTTTCCCATGAGGTATTTATCAATTAATATCGGATGCTCCTGATGATACCTGGTTACTACTGCCATAAATTCCCGGATATCATCATCGGATACAGCAATCTGCATCCCCTGTCCTCCCAAAACATAGGAAGGACGAATCAGTACTGGATATTCTAATTCATTCGCCACCCGCAAGGCTTCCTCTGTGGTAAATACCGTATCGCCTTTTGCCCTTGGAATACAGCACTGCTCCAGAATTTCATCAAACAGTTCCCGATCCTCTGCTGCATCCACATCCTCGGCACTGGTACCCAGAATCTGCACGCCCATTTTCATCAGGGATTCCGTCAGATTAATAGCGGTCTGTCCACCAAACTGTACCACGGCACCATCTGGCTTCTCCAAACGGACAATGTTTTCCACATCCTCCGGTGTCAACGGTTCAAAATAAAGTTTATCGGCAATATCAAAATCCGTGCTGACTGTTTCTGGATTATTATTTACAATAATGGTTTCATAACCTTCTTTTGCCAGTGCCCAAACGCTATGAACAGAACAATAATCAAACTCAATTCCCTGCCCAATTCGGATCGGCCCGGATCCCAATACCATAATCTTCTTGCGGTCAGACTGCTGTTCCACCTCATTCACACCGTCAAAGCAGCTGTAATAATATGGTGTCTCAGAAGCAAACTCTGCCGCACAGGTATCCACCATCTTAAAGGCAGCGGTCAGACCATATTCGTAGCGAAGTTGTTTGATTTCTTCTTCCGTTTTGCCCGTCCAACGCGCTATCACACAGTCTGGAAATTCCAAACGCTTTGCCTCAGATAATAACTCCTGGGAAAGATTTCCTCCACATGCTTTGATTTTCTGTTCCATCTCCACCAGTATCGCCAGTTTATCAATAAACCATGGATCAATCATGGTCACTTCATGAATATGCTCATAAGTGGAAATACCTCGGCGAAGAATCTCTGCAATCAGATAGATTCTTCGATCATCTACAATGGAAAGCTGATCCAGAACTTCCTCATCCGATAATCCGTCATAATCTCCGGTTTCCAGACAGTCCACATGTTGGGACAGGGAGCGCAGAGCTTTCATTAACGCACCCTCAAAATTGGTGCAGATGCTCATGACCTCTCCTGTGGCTTTCATCTGAGTGGTCAACGTTCTCTTGGCACTGATAAATTTATCAAAAGGCAGCCTCGGCACCTTAACTACCACATAGTCCAGTGCTGGCTCAAAGCTGGCATAAGTCTTGCCAGTAACGGCATTTGGGATCTCATCTAAGGTATAGCCCAATGCAATCTTGGCAGAAACCTTGGCAATAGGATATCCAGTCGCCTTGGATGCCAATGCGGAAGAACGGCTGACACGAGGATTTACCTCAATCACGATATATTCAAAAGAAGTAGGATGCAGAGCAAACTGCACATTACAACCACCGGTAATCTGAAGCTCATCAATGATTCGCAGTGCCGAAGTACGCAGCATCTGATATTCCTTATCCGACAAGGTCTGGGACGGTGCCACCACAATACTGTCTCCGGTATGTACCCCCACCGGATCTAAGTTTTCCATATTACAGATGGTAATACAGGTTCCATTGCTGTCCCTCATTACCTCATACTCAATCTCTTTCCATCCTGCAATACAGCGCTCCACCAACACTTGACCTACCCGGGACAGGCGCAGTCCGTTTGCCAGGATTTCCTCTAATTCCTGACGGTTATGGGCAATTCCGCCACCGGATCCCCCTAAGGTATAGGCAGGACGTAATACCACCGGATAGCCAATCTCCTCTGCAAATACCGCACCATCCTCCACATTTTCCACCAACAGGGAAGGGGCACAAGGCTCGCCAATGCGTTCCATCATATCCTTAAATTCCTGCCGTCCCTCTGCATTACGGATGGTCTGGGCAGTGGTTCCCAACAGTCTCACACCATGCGCATCCAGAAAACCAGACTCTGCCAATTCCATACCCAGATTTAAGCCTGCCTGCCCACCCATGTTCGGCAACAGACTGTCCGGTTTTTCCACTTCGATAATGTGCTGCAATACCTCCACCGTCAAAGGCTCAATATAGACTTTATCTGCAATATCCCGATCTGTCATAATCGTAGCAGGATTGGAATTAACCAGAATAACCTCCATTCCCTCCTCTTTCAGGGAACGGCATGCCTGTGTTCCGGCATAGTCAAACTCTGCCGCCTGACCAATGACAATCGGGCCGGAACCAATGACCATCACTCTCTTAATACCCTCTAATTTTGGCATGATACTTCTCCTTTCTGCGTCGAATGAGAAAAATATTTTTCGCTTCACATGAATCCGTTATATGTCAGTGAAACCTCAACTCTTTTCCATCATTTTAATAAATTCATCAAACAACAGTTCCGAATCCTTTGGTCCAGCATTTGCTTCTGGATGAAACTGCACGGTACGGATAGGCTTCTCCAGATACCACAGCCCCTCAATAGTCTGGTCATTTACATTGACAAACCAAGGTCTTGCCACCTTAGAATCTAAGGAATCGGCATCCACCACATAGCCGTGGTTCTGGGAAGATATATATACTTTTCCGGTATCCAGATTCTTAACCGGATGATTCGCACCCCGATGCCCATATTTCATTTTATAGGTTCTGGCATCATGTGCCAACGCCATCAGCTGATGCCCCAGACAAATTGCAAAGATGGGAATTCCAGAATCGGCTAATGTTCGGATCTGAGTAATGATATCCACACATTCTGACGGATCTCCCGGCCCATTAGTAATCATAATACCATTTGGTTTGCTGTCGATCACTTCCTGTGCATCAAAATCACAGGAATACACTGTTACCTCACATCCCCGGTTCAACAGGCATCGGATAATATTTTTCTTGGTTCCCACATCAATGACCGCCACATGATACTGCACCTCCACAGACTGAGAACCCAGATCTCCCGGCCGATACACTCCTACTATCGTTCCATGACTACCAGCCGTTTCCTTCCGGTCAATCTCAGCAACAAATCCACCGCTGACCTTCTGCACCACACCGCTGACCTGATACTCTCGTAGTTTCGGCAGAATCTGATCCAGATTGTAATGTTCATCTGTGGTAATCATGCCATTCATGGTACCCTTTTCCCGCAGGATTTTCGTCAATGCTCTGGTATCAATGCCATAAATACCCGGAATATCTTTTTCCTGTAAAAAATGTTCAATGGAATCTTCGGAACGGAAATTGCTAGGCATCCGGGAAAATTCCCGCACAATGAAACCATCCGGCCATCCTCGTCCAGACTCCATATCCTCTTTTGCGATTCCGTAATTTCCAATTAATGGATAGGTCATTGTAACCGCCTGCCCTGCATAGCTTGGATCTGTCAATACTTCCAGATATCCCGTCATAGAAGTATTAAAAACGATCTCGCTGACCACTTCCCGTTTCGCACCAAAACTTTTTCCCTCCAGGACGGTTCCATCCTCCAGGATCAAATATGCTTTTGTTATCATAGGTCCCATTCCTTTCCATTCAGATCTAATATCATTTCTGCGGTTTCCACCATATTATTTCCACTATCCATACTGATTTTCTGGATATAACGATATGCTTCTTCCTCTGTCATCTGGTTTCTCTCTATCAGCAATTCTTTCGCCATATCAATCATATGCTTTTCACTTGCTGTCCTGACCCGTGGTTTTTTATGTTTTCGTCTCCAACGCTGGTACTGCACTGTCATCATTTCCATAGTGCTTAACAGATCCTGCATCTTAAATGGCATTGCAATAGAAACCAGATCCCTGACATCATGTTCTGCCAGTTTTGCCGGCGATGCTAACAGTAACATTTGAAAACTCTCCGGCAGGTATTCCCTGATCTCCGTGAAATACATATCCGAAAACCGATAGCCGCAGATCACAATACCACCATCCAGCTCCGCAACCGCACTGACAATCTGCGCCCCGCTGTCACAGATCCGATGAATCTCATATCCATTCCGAATCAGCAGCTTTCGGAGATTCTTCGCATCTTCCAGCTTGGGAAAAGCCACAATGATATTTAACATAAACCAACGCCAACCTCCTGCTCACACTTAGATTCTGCCCAGATATCGTGCATGTTCCCACATAGTCACTTCTTTACAGTACTCATTCCATTCCTCATCCTTGGTATGAATCAGATGGTTAGAAATATGTTCCTCCAACACCTCCTGCAGGAAATCATCTTTCTGGAATAAATGCACAGCCTCATACAAGGTGCGAGGTAAGGTCCCACTCTGTTGTACACCACTGTCCCCCTGTTCCTCGATGGAAGGCATCGGTTTCAATCCCCTGCGGATTCCATCCAGGCCGGCAGCCAGACAAGAGGCAATAACCAGATAAGGATTGGCAGCACCATCCGGACTGCGCAGCACCACTCTGGCACCGTCCCCGCCAATAGAAGTCAGACGAATCAATGGACTGTCATTGGTAAAAGACCATCCCACCGTCACTGGTGCCAGATACCCCGGAATCAACCTTTTATAGGAATTAACAATTGGATTGTTGACTAAAGACATACTGGCAATATGCTCCAAAATCCCTGCCATAAACTGATATCCCTCCTCACTGATACCCCGAACACCAGAGGTATCGGTAAAGATATTTTTGCCATCCTTACTCAGCGAAAAGGTATAATGGGCACCGGAACCTTTTAAATGCTTTCGAGGTTTTGGCATAAAAGTAGCATGAACACCATGACGTCTTGCCACTGTTTTCGCCACCAGTCTGCTTGTCATAATACCATCCGCCATGGTCAGAGCATCCCGATACGCAATTTCCAGTACATGCTGAGCAGCTTCATCCGAATGATAGGAGGATTCCACTTCAATATCCATATCTTCCAGATACAGAACCATGTCACGACGGGTATTTTCACCTCCATCATTTGGCCCTACATCAAAATAGCCGCCCCGTTCATTGGAATGATTGGTCGGCTCTCCATTTTCGTCCAGATCGAACAAAAAGAACTCATGTTTAATTCCAACATCAAACACGTATCCCATTTCATTCGCCTCTGCGATCACTTTTTTCAAAATATAACGGCTGTCTCCCGCAAATGGACTTCCATCCGGTTTGACTACATCACATAAAAAACGGGCCACCTTACCATTCTGTGGTCGCCACGGAAAAATAACAAATGTATCAAGATCTGGAACTAAAAACAGTTCTTCATAGCCGGTTCCACAAAATCCGTCAATGGCGGCACAGTCAAACCGACACCGCCCATCTAAGATCTTGTCAATCTGACTCACTGTCATTGCAATATTTTTCAAACCACCGCTAATATCCGTAAATTGAAGACGGATAAATTCAATATCCTCTTCTTCAATTAGTTCCAGTATATCCTGTCTGGAATACTTCGCCATTGCAAACACCTATCCTTTCTATCACATAATTAGGAATTTTTACACATTCAACCTATTATACATGGAAACATATTCACTGTCAAAAAGTGCTCCATCCGCACTTGATGAGAAGAACGCAAACAGTATAAATACTGTTACATAAACATGGCACCGTGCTAAGCAGACCTCTACCCGATATCTAGCACCGTTCCTTATGATGGACGCTCGCACACTCATAACAGATGCTCATGCAAGCATGACATCTGTTATGGCTTTGCTCGCTATCTTAATCGAGATTCGTATATCCCATCAGGCTTTCATCCACTTCTTTCGCCACCTGACGACCTTCCCGGATACCCCAGACAACTAGCGACTGCCCCCTGTGCATATCCCCTGCAGTAAACACCTTATCCACATTAGTATGGTAATGCCCAACCTCTGTCTCCACATTAGTTCTGGCATCTAAGTTTACACCAAATGCCTTGGCAATATAATTCTCGGTTCCCAGAAATCCAGCCGCTATCAAGACATAATCTGCCGGAATCTCAAACTCACTGCCTGGAATCTCTACCATATTCATCCGTCCGGTTTTCGGATCTTTCTTTGGCTCTAACTTTACTAACTTGACCTTAGTCAGCTTTCCGCTTTTATCGGCAACAAACTCCTTAACTGTCGCCTGATAGATCCGGGGATCCTGCCCATAGACAGCGATCGCTTCTTCCTGTCCATAATCTGTCTTACAGACACGAGGCCACTCCGGCCATGGATTATTCACAGCACGTTCATCCGGCAGTTTCGGCATCATTTCGATCTGAACCACAGATTTCGCTCCCTGACGGATAGCCGTACCTACACAGTCATTTCCGGTATCACCACCACCAATAACAACTACGTTCTTTCCCTTCGTATCCACCCATCCATCCGTCTTTCCAGTCAGGACATGTTTCGTGGAGCATGTCAGATAATCCACCGCAAAGTAGATCCCTTCTGCCTCTCTGCCTGGTGCCTTGATATCACGGGGATTGGAAGCTCCACAACACAGGATCACACTGTCATATTCTTTGAGGAGGGTAGATGCTTTGATATCTTTCCCAATATCTGTGTTGACCACAAAAGTTACTCCTTCCTCTTCCATAATTTTCTGCTTCCGGTCAATCACCCATTTCTCTAACTTCATATTAGGGATACCATACATCAGTAACCCTCCAATATGATCATTCCGCTCATATACCGTCACATCATGACCACGTCTGTTTAACTGATCCGCCGCTGCCAGACCGGACGGTCCAGAGCCTACCACTGCTATCTTTTTTCCAGTGCGGACTGTAGGCGGTTCTGCTTTCATCCATCCCTGCTCGTAACCGTTCTCTATGATGTAGTTTTCGTTTGCCTTACAGGTAACCGGGGAATCATTTAATCCACAGGTACATGCCGCTTCACACAGCGCCGGACATACCCGTGAGGTAAACTCCGGAAAATTATTGGTCTGGCGCAGCATCTGCAATGCCTTTTTGTCATTCCCCAGGTACAAAAGATCATTCCACTCCGGCACCAGGTTATTCAAAGGACAACCAGAAGCCATCCCTCCGATCATCATGCCGGACTGGCAAAACGGTACACCGCAGTTCATACAGCGGGATGCCTGTTCTCTCCGGTCTTTGTCCCGCATCGGGACATGAAACTCATCAAAATTCTTAATCCGTTTTTTGGGTTCTACCGCTGTGTTATCCTGTCTGTCATATTCCATAAATCCAGTTGGTTTTCCCATCACTCATCCTCCTATCTATTCATCTTAGGCGTTGCCTTGCAACACATACAATTCACGAAAACATCGTTTCTCTATCGGCTTCCCGTGCGGAGAATTTAACAGCATTTATGTTGTTAAATTCTCCCAGAGTTAAAGCATGGCTTTAACTCTTGTTGATTTAGTTTCACTTCGCATGGTGCTATGCGCCAGTGGCGCCTGTTCAGCACCGACCAGAGCGTAGACTGTCTTCCATGCGTTAGTGAAACTTCAAGTCTTTTCAACTCTTGCTGTGAGCATAGAACGCCTCTATCTGTGCCTGTTCATAACTCAGTCCACGTTCTTCCATCTGTGCAATCAGTTGTAACATTCTACTGTAGTCGTATGAAATAATCTTCTTGAATTTTGGAAGATATTCACTAAAATGTTCCAAAACCAACTTTCCTTTTTCAGATCCTGTTGCCTCCACATGTTCTTCAATCATTTTCTTTAATTCAATGACATCGTATTTATCGGTAACGGTTGCAGAAGAAACTAACTCTTTATTTAACTTAAGGTAAAGATCACTATTTTCATCCAGGACATAGGCAACGCCACCACTCATTCCTGCTGCAAAGTTTTTACCGGTAGGTCCCAGAACAACCACACGACCGCCTGTCATATATTCGCATCCATGATCGCCTACCCCCTCTACTACCGCAGTAGCTCCAGAATTACGGACGCAGAAACGCTCCCCTGCAATTCCATTGATAAATGCCTTACCACTGGTTGCACCATACAATGCCACATTACCAGTAATGATATTATCCTCCGCCTTAAAGCCTGCACCTTCCGGTGGATAGACCACAATCTTTCCTCCAGACAATCCCTTGCCCATATAATCATTACAGTCTCCCACCAATTCCAATTTCAATCCCTGCGGAATAAATGCACCAAAACTCTGTCCACCGCTTCCATGACATTCAATGGTAAAGGTATCTTCCTCTAAAGTATCATGGAACCGTCTGGTAATCTCTGAACCCAGGATTGTACCCAGGGAACGGTTGATATTCGTTACATTGGTACTGATTTTGGTTTTCTCTCCACTTTCCAGTGCCTTCTTCAATTTTGGCAGGAATACCTTCTCATCCATGGTCTTTTCTAACTCGAAGTCGTAAAGATTCTTTGGATTGAACTTATTCTCCTTGCGTTCTTCTGCAAAGCTGGCATCAATGATGGCTTCCAAATCCACCTGTCTGGCAGCAGCCTGTTCTGTATCCTTCACTTTTAACAGATCCGTACGTCCCACCAGATCATCTACCTTACGAATGCCCAATGCTGCCATATATTCCCGCAATTCCTGTGCAATAAAACGCATGAAATTCTCAACATATTCCGGCTTGCCCATAAAACGCTTACGCAGCTCTGGATTCTGGGTAGCCACACCCACCGGGCAGGTGTCCAGATTGCAGACACGCATCATAACACAGCCCATGGTTACCAATGGTGCAGTAGCAAAACCAAATTCCTCCGCACCTAACAGGGCAGCCACCAAAACATCCCGTCCTGTCATTAATTTACCATCCGTTTCTACCCGCACTCTGGAACGCAGACCATTCATAATCAAAGTTTGATGGGTTTCTGCCAATCCCAGCTCCCAAGGCAGACCTGCATTATAGATGGAACTCCTTGGTGCAGCTCCAGTACCGCCATCGTGTCCGGAAATTAGAACAACAGCCGCCCCCGCTTTCGCTACACCAGCGGCCACCGTACCCACACCGGCTTCTGATACTAGTTTCACAGAAATCCGGGCATCTTTATTGCTGTTCTTTAAGTCATAGATTAATTGCGCCAAATCCTCAATAGAATAAATATCATGATGCGGTGGTGGAGAAATTAGGCTGACACCCGGTGTAGAATGTCTGGTCTTTGCCACCCAAGGATAAACTTTACCACCCGGTAGATGTCCACCCTCTCCTGGCTTTGCACCCTGCGCCATCTTGATCTGGATCTCTTTGGCACTGACCAGATAGCGGGAGGTTACACCGAAACGACCGGATGCCACCTGCTTGATGGCAGAGGAACGGTCATTTTCCTGCCCTGCCGTTTCTAAACGCTCCAGACTCTCGCCACCCTCACCACTGTTGGATTTACCATGGAGATGATTCATAGCGATTGCCAGGGTTTCGTGCGCCTCCTGGGAAATGGATCCATAAGACATAGCACCGGTTTTGAAACGCTGTACAATTTCATCCACACTCTCTACCTTATCAATATCAATTCCTTTTTTCGGGAATTTGAAATCTAACATGCTGCGGAGCGTCATCTGATGCTCCTTCTCATCCACTGTTTTGGAATACTGCTTAAACATTTCATAATTGCCATTCCAAGTAGATTGCTGTAACAGATGAATGGTTTCCGGATTATATAAATGTTCTTCCTTATTGCCCCTGGCTTTGTGCTGTCCTCTGTTTTCCAGGTTGAGATCCACATGCAGTCCCAATGGATCAAAGGCACTGGAATGCAGATGGTCTACCTGCTCCTGAATATCCTCCAACGTAATCTTACCGGCTACACTGACTGTATCGGTGAAATACTTCTCCACCACATCCTGGGCAATACCAATCGCTTCAAAGATCTTGGAACCTTGATAAGACTGGATTGTTGAAATACCCATCTTGGAAGCAATTTTGACAATACCATGCAGGACGGCCGCATCATAATCATTGACAGCAGCATAATAATCTTTATCCAACATGCCGTTATCAATCAGCTCTCCTATCGTAGCATGAGCCAGATATGGATTGATAGCACAAGCACCATATCCTAGCAAAGTTGCAAAATGATGTACTTCCCTCGGTTCTGCCGTTTCCAGAATCATGGCAACACTGGTTCTCTTTTTGGTGGTAACCAGATGCTGCTGCATAGCAGATACCGCCAACAAAGATGGAATCGCCACATGGTTCTCATCCACACCACGGTCTGTCAGAATCAGTATATTCGTTCCCTCCCGGTAAGCACGGTCAGCCTCCAGACACATCCGGTCAATGGCCTTCTTCAAGGACGTATTCTTATAATAGGTAATCGGAATTTCCTCACACTGA
>CAYPEW010000024.1:0-51004 GCA_964409845.1 uncultured Jutongia sp. | reverse complement strand
CTTTCATCACTATTTGTGCCGCCAACTGAAAGGCGGCGGAATGGAGATTAATATGAAAGTTTTATTATGCGATCCGGATCTGGCATGGGCAGAACAGTTGTCAGTACAGTTAAGAAAACATGGGATTGCGGTTAAAATGGTTCGGGAATTAGAGGAATTATGGTGTACACCAGAGGAAATACAGGGGATACTGGTAAGCTCCCAGGAGCTGAAAAGTATGCTTTTTTGGGGAGAGAGTGATGGGAAGAAGGCGGATACAGAGGTGTTTTATTTCTCTGCGATACAAAGCTTGTGTCTGCAAGGGAAAAAAGTGATACTGATTATACCGGAACTGGATTACGAGGCAGAATGTATCTGTCTGCAGGCAGGTGCAGCTGAATGTGTCCATAAGGGACAGCCTATAGATCTGATGATACAGAGAATTCTTATGGCATTCCAGCAGGAGATCCATAGGCAGAGCTTATTTTTTGGTGGGGTACAGTTGAATCAGCAGACCGGCCGGCTGATTTTTCAGGGAGATTCTGTCAATCTGACAAACATGGAGCAAAAGGTTTTGGAAATTCTTTTTATCCATGGAAATGAACTGGCAGGGAAGAAAGATATTTTGCTGCAGGTATGGGGGGAAACAAACGATCGCTGTGGGCAGCGTCTGGATACGATTATCCGACAAATTCGTAATAAGATAAGAAAATTTCCAATAGGTATTTACACACGTTATGGAAAGGGGTATTATTTAGAGAGTGACAATAGAAATGGACAGGTATCATGAGACTTGTCAAAGACAATATGAGGTGTGACATGAAAGTAATATTAGTGGATAATGATCAGATCGCCGTAGATATTTTTGCATACGAATCCAAAGAGATAGAAGATCTGGAGATTGTGGGAACCTTTGAGAGCGGTGTGGACGCATATGCGTATGTGCAGGAGCATCCGGTTGATCTGGCAGTATTGGATACCCAGATGGGAGGCATGGATGGTCTGGCGTTGGGCGTTTTGCTGAAGCGGGAATCTCCAGATCTAAAGATTATATATATTACCAGTTCCGATGAGTATGCCAAGGATGCTATCCGTCTGAATGCAGATGGTTATCTAACGAAACCGTATTCCAGAGGAGAATTGACTTTTTGTATTGAGTCTGCCAGACGGAAAATAACGAAGCGGGCACGACATATTTTTGCTAAAACATTTGGACATTTTGATTTGTATGTGGATGGACAGCCGATGATGTTCCGCAGCGGCAAGGCGAAAGAATTGCTGGCATTGTTGATTGACAGAGAAGGAGGTACAGTCAATTCGGATCAGATCATTGGAATATTATGGGAGGACAGACCAAACGATGAGAATACACAGAATTTGTGTAGCAAGATTGTCAAAACTCTCAAAAAAGAACTGTCAGATTATCAGATTGAAGATCTGCTTATCACGAATCGCGGCATCCGAAGAATTAATAAAAACAGGATGGAATGTGACCTGTATCAACTGTTGGCAGGGGATGAGAGAGCCATCGGACAATATATGGGTGAGTATATGGTAGAGTATAGCTGGGCAGAAAGCAGAATGGCATCACTGGCAAAATTTTTATCATAATTACTCCACAATTCCATTTCGATTCCATTTTTTCCCATAGCTCCTTACTAAAATGTGACATAGATACTAATAAATAGTCATAAAAAACCTTTCATGCTGTCGAAACACCAGTGAAACCATGGTCTGGACACTATGTTTGACAGAAGGGGGCAGAACGGAGGAGATTAAGATGGAAAACAGGAAAACGCGTGTCATTTTGGCAGACAATAACGTACAAGACCGAGAAAGCAAGCGGAAATGCTTGGAGGAACAAGGGATAAAAGTGATCTATGATACTGGAGATGGAAAAAAGGCATTAGAGCAGATACATATTCTGAAGCCGGATATCGTAGTGATGGACATGATCCTTCCAGGTGTGGACGGTATGGCAATCTTGGAGGAGTGGAATGGCGAAATGACAGATCGACCTGTGTTCATCATCGAGACTGCCCTGCGGATGGGGAATATGATTGAGCAGGCATTACAGGCAGGAGCGGATTATTATATGATGAAACCTGTCTCTGCCAGTGTGTTGATTAAGCGGATCAAACAATTGGGACAGGCAGTACCAGTACCCACAGCGGAGCCTGTTGCGAAGCAACCGGTTATGCCGGATAATGTGGTGGATCTTGCAACGGATATGGAAACAACGGAAGCTGAGGATGCCAAATCAGGCAGACATGCTTATGGAGAAGCATTGCATTCCCGTTATACTGGAGATTTGGAAATCGATATTACGAATATTTTATTGGAAATTGGCATTCCGGCACATATTAAGGGATATCAATATATCCGTGAGGGGATTATGATGGCTTATTGTGACCAGAATATGCTGCATTACATTACCAAGTTCCTGTATCCCAGCATTGCGAAGAAGTATCATACCACTTCCAGCAGTGTGGAGAGGACGATCCGACATGCTATTGAGGTGGCGTGGAGACGGGGCAATATTGATACCTTGGAAGAAGTGTTTGGGTATACCGTATCAGCTGGAAAAGGCAAACCAACCAATTCTGAATTTATGGCATTATTGACGGACAAGCTGCGCCTGGAGTACCGTATGCGTAACGTATCTTGACGGAAATAGGCATAATAGGTTATAATAATAGGGTTATCGCACTTTTTTGATAATCCTATTTTTGTTTAAGAGAGCATTTTCCCAAATAAAAAGGGTTATTAGTCGACAGATGTGTATACAAGTATACAAAGATGTAATGATGGGTAAGCGCTATGTGTTTGCCATTTTTATGCAAGAGAGAAATGAGGCTTACTATGATTAATGATGAATCAATGATGGCATTGGATGAGAGTCTGACTGCCAAATTCCGGGAGCTGGTTATGGATTCCATGAAGTCCGGTGTGATCGATCAGAATTTATATCAGGAATATGATGTAAAACGTGGATTGCGCGATAGCACTGGTAAAGGAGTTTTGACCGGTCTGACAGAAATTTCAGATGTGTCTGGCTATCGTTTGGTTAACGGTGTCAAAGAGCCAGCAGATGGTATGTTGTATTATCAAGGTTATGATGTGGAACTACTGGTGGGCAATGGTCTGGGAAAACGATTTGCCTTTGAGGAGGTAACTTATCTGCTACTGTTTGGGCATCTTCCAAATGAGGAACAGTTAGAAGTGTTTCGTGGGATGCTGATGAGTCTGCAGGAATTGTCCGGGCAGTTTGTGCGGGATGTGATTATGAAGGCACCCAGTCCTAATTTAATGAATGGTTTGCAGAAAAGTATTCTGACTCTGTATTCTTATGATGCAAATCCTGATGATATTTCTATATCTAATGTATTACGTCAATCATTACAGCTGATTGCCAAGTTGCCATTGATTTCGGTATATAATTATCATGCATACCGTCATTTTCATTATTTTGACAGTTTGGTTATCAAACCGGCAGATAAGAACTTATCTTTTGCCGAAAATATATTACATATGCTTAGACCGGATGGAGTATATACTCCATTGGAAGCCAGAGTGTTGGATGCAGCGCTGGTATTGCATGCAGAGCATGGTGGTGGTAATAATTCTACCTTTACAAACCATGTGGTTACCTCATCTGGTACTGACACCTATTCTGCTGTGGCGGCATCTGTTGCGTCCCTCAAGGGACCGAGACATGGTGGCGCTAATCTCAAGGTGCAGCAGATGTTTGATGATTTGCGCAGGGAAGTGTCAGATTTGTCTAATGAAGAAGAAATCCGTCAGTATCTGCAAAAGGTATTGGATGGAGATGCTTTTGATCACTCCGGTCTCATTTATGGAATAGGACATGCAGTTTATACACTGTCCGATCCCCGTGCCAGGATTTTGAAAATCTATGCAGAGAAACTGGCACAGGAAAAGGAAATGACAGAGGAATTCCTGCTTTACAGCAGAGTGGAACAGATTGCAGCGGAACTTTTGATGAAACGCAGTCATGTGGTAAAACCAGTCTGTGCCAATGTAGATTTTTACAGTGGATTTTTATATACTATGCTGGGAATTCCCCAGGAGTTGTTTACACCGATTTTTGCAATCTCCAGGATTTCCGGCTGGAGTGCCCATCGCTTGGAGGAGCTGGTGAATCGTGGAAAGATCATTCGCCCGGCTTACAAATATGTGGGACACCATCGGGAGTACGAGGAGATGGAGGATCGTTAGTTAGCACAGGCAAAAAGTTATATATTAACTGGGTTTTGTTGTGACAGAGCAACTGGAAACACGAAAGAATAGGAATAGAGAGAAGAGAGGAAAGTTATGAAACTATCACAGTCAAGTATTGTTGCAATACTAATCGCCTTTATTGCGTATCTGCTGTTTATGATCATTATTGGTGCGATTTGTATGAGAAGGACAAAGAACACAGAAGATTACTTTCTGGGAGGCCGTGGATTGGGAAGCTGGGTGGCAGCCCTGTCTGCACAGGCATCCGATATGAGCGGATGGCTTTTAATGGGATTACCGGGGTCCATTTATGCATTGGGAACCGGTCAGTCATGGATTGCGATTGGCTTATTTCTGGGAACGGTAGCTAACTGGCTGTTGATTTCCAAGCGTTTGCGTCGTTACACTATTGTGGCAGATAATGCCATGACCTTACCGGAATTTTTTGAGCGGAGATATCACGATAAAAAGAAGATTCTGCTGACCATATCTTCTGTTGTAATTGTAGTATTTTTCCTGGTTTACACGGCATCTGCCCTGGCATCCGGTGGTAAGTTATTCCATACGGTCTTTGGTGTGAATTATCATATCGCTCTGGCAATTGGTGCAGCTGTTATTCTGGTTTATACCTTTATGGGGGGATTTCTGGCGGTATGTACCACAGACTTTATTCAGGGTTCTCTGATGTTAATTGGTTTGTTGGCGGTGCCAATTCTGGCATATGGTTTTATTGGTGGTGATTTTGCAGAAAAGATCACTTCTACTGATGTAGCAGGCGGCTATCAAAATTACATGAGTTTGTTTATGAATGGCGACCGTCCATATACCTTTGTGGAAATACTTTCCCAGCTGGCATGGGGCTTGGGATACTGTGGTATGCCCCATGTGCTGGTGCGCTTTATGGCGATTAAGAGTGAGAAGGAAGTGAAAAAATCCAGTGTCATTGCTATAACCTGGTGTTTCCTGTCGTTGGCAGCCGCTTGTCTGATGGGTACGATTGGACGTGCCTATCTGGCACCGGATGTGATTACAGATAGTGAGAGTGTATTTATTCAGCTGATTGAGCATGTCTTTACTAAAAATATTGCAGTACCATTTATCGGCGGAATTTTCCTGTGTGGTATTTTGGCAGCAATTATGTCCACAGCGGATTCCCAGTTATTGGTATGTGCTTCTTCGGTATCCAAAGATATCTTTAAGAATTTGATCAATCCAAAAGCAGATGATAAAAAGGTATTGCGAACCAGTCGTTTTACTGTTTTGGTGATTGCAGTTCTGGCATTTGTCATCGCCTGGGATCCTAACAGCAGTATTATGGAACTGGTATCCGATGCCTGGGCTGGATTAGGTTCCGCATTTGGACCGGCAGTGGTCTGTGCCTTGTTCTGGAAGCGTTCCAATTTGCCAGGTACGGTGGCAGGTATTTTGTCGGGAGGATTGACGGTAATTGTCTGGGATTATCTACCGATCATAGGTGGTAAAACCATTGGTGCTGTAACGGGTGTATATTCTCTGTTAGTAGGCTTTGCAGTCAGCATGATTTTGATTGTGGTTGTTAGTCTGTGTACAAAGGCACCAGATGCGGCAGTTTTAGAAGAATTTGAGAAAGTAAATAATTACACGGAAAAATAAAATACACATGTAACAGATGATAAGGGATTACTCTGGTTGTGCTATATCGGGGTAATCCCCTTATTGTGTGAAACAGGATGGAATAAGATATGGATGAAAGAGAAAAAATGGACACATCGGGGTTTTATACCTCTGGTGCCTTTGCAAAAATGGCACATATTTCGTTGCGGACGGTACGTTATTACGATCAGCAGAATGTTTTAAAGCCTACCTATGTTACGCCTGAGGGGCGGCGTTACTATAGTGACCAGGACTTTGTCCGTCTGCAGCAAATTCTATTGTTCAAATACCTGGGATTTTCTTTGGAGGAAATCAAGGAACTGACCATTGCAGATCAGGATGACCGTGTGCTGGTTCATTCTCTGGAATTGCAGCGTAAACTGGTACAGGATCAGATCGAGCATCTACAGTTAGTGGATCAGGCTCTCCATGATATGACGGAAGAATTGCAGCATAGCCAGGAAGTGGACTGGAGTGACATGTTGAATTTGATCCATTTAACGGGTATGGAGAACCGCCTTCATACTCAGTATCAGAATTCGACGAATATTTCTGCGAGAATTCGACTGCATAGCTTGTTTTCCCAGAATTCACAGGGCTGGTTTTCCTGGGTGTATGAACAATGTGATATCGAATCCGGAATGCATATTTTGGAAGTGGGTTGTGGTAATGGCAGGCTCTGGACAGAGAATCAGTCGAAACTGCCAGCAGGAATTCATGTCATATTATCCGATATTTCAGATGGAATGCTGCGGGATGTGAAGCGGGATGCTGGCTTGGATGAAGACAAGTTTGCATTTCAACATTTTGACTGTGCAGATATACCATTTCCGGATGAATCCTTTGATCTGGTTATTGCCAATCATACCCTGTTTTATTGTGACGATATTTCGAAAGCCTGTGGGGAATTGAGCCGGGTACTGCGACCACAGGGAAGAATTGTCTGTGGGACCTATGGTCCGGATCATATGAAGGAGATAACGGATTTGGTGCAGGCATTTGACGACCGGATTACCTTGTCGTCTGATTCCTTGTATGATCGCTTTGGCAAGGAAAATGGTGCAGAACAATTACAGAAATACTTTATTTCTGTGGAATGGAGAGAATATGATGACAGTCTGGAAGTGGATCTGCCGGAACCGTTGATTGAATATATTTTATCCTGCCACGGTAACCAGAATCAGTATATTTTAGATCGCTATCAGAAATTCCGGGCATTTGTGACAAAACGAATTGGTAAAAATTTTCATATTACCAAAGAGGCGGGAGTATTTATTGGAAGAAAGTCTCCACATACAACAAAATCGGCCGTGAATGGTAAGGGCAGGTCGGCATTTTGATTTGAAAATCGAACATATGTACTTGCTTTCCGGATCAAAATGTGCTATGATACGCATGCGAGATGAAAGAGTGTTTCATAGATAGCATGGAGGTTAAGATAGTAATGGGCAAGCATGAAGAAATGAAGAAATATATTAAAATACGTGGAGCGAGAGAGCATAATCTCAAGAAAATCGATCTGGATGTACCTCGGGATGAGTTTGTGGTGTTTACCGGACTGAGCGGTTCGGGAAAATCCTCCCTGGCGTTTGATACTATTTATGCAGAGGGGCAGAGACGGTATATGGAGTCCTTGTCTTCCTATGCCAGAATGTTCCTGGGACGGATGGAAAAGCCTAATGTAGAGAGTATTGAAGGCTTGTCCCCGGCAATTTCTATTGATCAGAAATCCACCAACCGCAATCCCCGTTCTACCGTGGGTACAGTGACAGAGATTTACGATTATTATCGTTTGCTCTATGCGCGGATTGGAATTCCTCACTGTCCGAACTGCGGTAAGGAAATACGGCGTCAGACGGTGGATCAGATTGTGGATGAAATCATGAGTTATGCTGAGGGAACTAGGCTGCAGCTTCTGGCTCCGGTGGTACGAGGACGAAAAGGAGAGCATGCCAAAGTTTTTGAATCAGCACGCAAGGCAGGCTATGTCCGGGTCGTGGTGGATGGACATCTCTATGATTTGTCCGAGGAGATTCGCCTGGAGAAGAACAAGAAGCATACCATTGAGATTATGGTAGACCGTCTGGTAGTACGTTCTGGCATTGAGAAACGTCTGGCGGATTCTATTGAGAATGTTTTGCGTCTGGCAGATGGTTTGCTGGTAGTGGATATACCGGGAGACAGGCAGGTTAATTTTAGCCAGAGTTTTTCCTGTGCAGACTGCGGGATCAGTATTGATGAGATAGAGCCACGCTCTTTTTCTTTTAATAATCCATTCGGAGCCTGTGAGGTATGTACTGGTATTGGATACAAGATGGAGTTTTCTGAAAAACTGATGGTACCAGATCCGTCTGTCAGTCTGGCAGATGGTGCTATTGTGGTAAATGGCTGGCAGTCATCCAAGAATCCGGGCAGCTACACCAGGTGTACTTTGGAGGCTCTGGCGAAGGCATATCATTTTGATTTGGATACACCATATGAAGATTTACCGGAGAAAATCCGTCATGTCATTATGCATGGAACAGATGGCAGAGTGGTGCAGGTTCACTATCGGGGGCAGCGGGGAAGTGGTGTCTATGACGTGGCTTTTGAAGGTGTTATCCGCAATGTACAGCGCAGATACCGGGAGACCCATTCAGACAGTACCAAGAGAGAATATGAATCTTTCATGCAGATCACTCCTTGTGAGGCATGTGGCGGGAAAAGATTGAAGCCAGGGGCACTGGCGGTCACTGTAGGCGAAAAGAATATTGCGGAAGTAACAGATATGTCAATCCGGGATCTCTATGCCTTTATGCAGCAGCTGGAACTGACGGAGCGCCAGAAAAAAATCGGCGAACTGATACTTCGGGAAATTCATGCCAGAGTAGGATTTTTGATGGATGTAGGGCTGGATTATCTGAGTCTGTCCCGGAATGCTGGTTCCCTGTCGGGTGGAGAAGCACAGCGGATTCGTCTGGCAACCCAGATCGGTTCCGGTCTGGTGGGTGTGGCATATATATTGGACGAGCCAAGTATTGGCTTGCATCAGCGGGATAACGAAAAACTATTAACGACTTTATTAAAACTGCGGGATCTGGGTAATACTCTGATTGTGGTAGAGCATGATGAAGATACCATGAGGGCAGCAGATTTTATTGTAGATATCGGACCAGGGGCAGGAGAGCATGGCGGGGAAGTGGTTGCTACCGGAAATGCGCAGGAAATTATGCAAAATCAGAATTCTCTGACAGGTGACTATCTCAGTGGAAGACGGCAGATTGCCATACCATCCAAACGTCGGAAACCGGCAGGGTGGATTGAGGTACGGGGGGCGGCAGAGAATAATCTCAAAAAAATCAATGTAAAATTTCCGGTGGGTGTTATGACCTGCGTAACTGGTGTTTCTGGCTCCGGTAAGAGTTCACTGGTTAACGAAATTCTATATAAAAGCCTGGCAAAACAGTTAAACCGTGCCCGTTGCATTCCTGGCAAGCATACGGAAATTCGTGGATTGGAGCAATTGGACAAGGTTATTGCCATTGATCAGGCACCTATTGGACGTACTCCCCGTTCAAATCCTGCCACTTACACAGGCGTGTTTGATATGATCCGTGACTTGTTTGCTTCCACACCGGATGCCAAGGCAAAAGGATATCAAAAGGGACGCTTTAGTTTTAATGTCAAAGGAGGACGCTGTGAGGCATGCCAGGGAGATGGTATTGTCAAAATTGAGATGAACTTCCTGCCGGATGTATACGTGCCTTGTGAGGTATGTGAAGGGAAACGTTATAACCGAGAGACCCTGGAAGTGAAATATAAGGGGAAAAGCATCTTTGATGTATTGGATATGACCGTGGAGGAAGCGCTAGGGTTTTTTGCACCGATACCTTCTATCCGGCGTAAGATCGAGACACTGAACGATGTGGGATTATCCTATATTAAATTAGGGCAGCCATCTACAACATTATCTGGTGGGGAGGCGCAGCGAATCAAGCTGGCAACAGAATTAAGCCGTCGCAGCACAGGCAAGACTGTGTATATTCTGGACGAGCCAACCACTGGACTGCATTTTGCTGACGTAGACCGTCTGGTCGGTATTCTTCATCGTCTTACCGAGGGTGGGAATACCGTTATTGTAATTGAGCACAATCTGGATGTGATTAAGACGGCAGATTATATTATTGATATTGGTCCAGAAGGAGGAGACCGTGGCGGTACCGTGATTGCCAAAGGAACACCGGAGAAGATTGCTGCTGTGGAGAAATCCTACACCGGACACTTTATCAAACAGCTTTTAAACAAATAATTATGGAGATAAGTACAAATATGAAAGAGCAAAGCGAATCACATAATGGTTTTTTTGCCATGATGGCAAGGATGAAATATATTGAACGCTGGGCATTGATGCGAAATTCTGCTTCCGAGAATATCAGCGAACATTCCATGGAGGTGGCAATGCTGGCTCATGGGTTGGCGTTGTTGGGAAATAAGCGGCTGGGAAAGCAGTATTCGCCGGAACGGGTGGCATTACTGGGCTTGTATCATGATTGTACAGAAATTATTACCGGAGATATGCCTACTCCTGTGAAATACCATGATCCGGAGATCAGGGAAGCATATAAACGGATTGAGGCGGGAGCCGCCAGACGTTTGCTAAATATGCTGCCGGAGGATTTGCGGGATGAGTTTGCACCATACCTGTTGCCAGAGGCAGAATCCACAGAGGTGGGGCTCCTTGTAAAGGCAGCGGATAAATTATCTGCACTGATTAAATGCATTGAGGAGGAAAAGGCGGGAAACCAGGAGTTTCATAGCGCCAAGGAGGCCACAAGGCGGTCTATCCAAAATCTACACTGTCAAGAGGCAGAGATCTTCTGCGAAGAATTTTTACCAGAATATTACAAGACCATTGATGAACTTTCTTAATGGATCTTGTTTACCGCCAGATATCCGACAGAAAAATTGCTTGTGTGCAGGAACTCCTGATGAAAAATGGAGATATCAAAGGAATTAAAGATGTTTACTTTTTTTCTAATGGCTGATAGAATGAACAGTAGTGAAAATGGATATTGATCATATGGGAAAGAAGTATGTATAGCATGGGAACCATCTGCAAAAGGTGGGATTAGAAATATAGGTTTCATCAGGAGGAAAGAGAGATATGTTGTGGAAAAGGACATTGTCTAAATGGAAAATATGCTTGGGTATAGGAGTGTGCAGCGTATTGTTTGCTGCTGTTCCTGTGTCTGCATCGGATACGACTACCGTGCGGGTAATTTCCACAGCAGATTTACATAACCAGGTCAGCAGCCAGGATTATGAATCAGCTGGTAAATCCACAGCAGGCAGTTTGGCAAAGCTGAGTACTATGATTCGAAACGCAAAAGAAGAAATAGCAGAGGGAACCTGTATTACAGTAGATATAGGAGATTCTATTTTTGGCTACGCTGCAGAGTATGTCAAGGCACAGAATAGTGCTGCGGTACAGCCGATCTATGAAGGAATGAGCAAGATCGGTTATGATGCCATTGTATTGGGAAATCATGACTTTGATTTTGGCTATGACTATATTTATCAACAACTGAAAAGTTCTGGATTATCAAATATTTGTCTGGTGTCTAATGTGATTCGAAATTCAGATGGTAAGGCGCCATGGGCATCTACCAAAATGATTAACCGGACAGTAAGTACAGAACAGGGAAGGCAAGTGCAGATTAAAATTGGTATTGTAGGGGCAACCAGACCAAGTCTGTCCAATATGTATGACTATGATGGGACTTTAGTGACATCAGGTATTATTTCCAGTGTCAGGGATAATGCTGTTGCCTTGAAAAGGAAAGGTGCAGATATAGTAATCGCTATTGTGCATGCAGGTATGGGGGATAATACCTCCACTGACAGCGATAAAGATGTTGCTTATGCATTATCAAAATTAGAGGATGTAGATTGCATCATGGCAGGGCATGCCCATCGTAATTTTCCATCTGAGGATGAGAATGTGCAGATCTATTATGATTTACCAGGAGTGAATCGCAATACCGGACTGGTCAATGGTAAACCGGTACTGATATCGGCAGACCACGGAAAGGCAATTGGAATCTGTGATCTGACTCTCAGTATCAATGGCAATAAAGTCCGTGTAGCAGGAGCAAAACCTATGATCCGCCGGACGACGCAAGCGGTTACTCCAGATCCGGAGATTGAATCCATTGTTAATAAATATGACGATGGAATCCAAAAGCAATATCAGTCTATTCTGGCGAGTTTGCGTACTGGAGACAGAGTAACTGGATATTTTACGTTGTTAGAAGATAATACTATGCTTCAGCTCAATAATGAGGCAAAGATCCGTTTTGGTATGCAGTACCAGGCAAGCAGAGAGGGGCAGGCTTATGCCGGGTATCCGGTGATTTCTGCGACTCGGGTTTATATGGATGGTTCGGAGGGAAAAGATGATTATTTTGATGTATCTGACAATATTACCTGGGGAGATTTAATGAATGTGCAGCGGTATGAACACAACTGGAATTATATCTATTGGATTACCGGCGCACAGTTAAAGGAATGGTTGGAGTGGTCTGCCAGTATTTATGCCCAGTCCGGAGAACGGTTTACTAATGATTCTGTGCTGAATCGTTTATCCGTTGCCGAGAATCAAACCAGCCTGCTTTCTAATAGTTGGAGTGGCGGTTATGGTCAATATGCCCAGTTTGATGGTATTCATTATGAGATTGATATCACGGGACCAGCAAAATATGATTCAGCCGGACATGTGATTCATGCACAGGCAAATCGAATAAAAAACCTGACTTGTCAGGGAGGAGCTGTTACGGATCAAAGTCGGTTTCTGATGGTGTGCAATGAGATATCTACCTATAATCTGGTATTGTCGGATTTGACAAAACAGCGTTTAGTCAAAAAGTCGGATAAAAATACTGTGGATTACTTGAAAGATTATATTCAGGAAATGAATCGTTATGCCCCGATTGCAGATGAATCAGATCACAATTGGAAGATTTTAGCTGGCGATGAACAGCGCATTTTACGCACCAGCTCTCTTTCTGAATTGTTGGCGCAGGCAAAGTCATGGTATCGAAAAACTTTGGAAATGACTAGTTATTATGGATATTATTCTGCTGACTTGTCGCAAGAGGACAAGGACCAGTATGGACCTTTGCTGGTTTTGGCACCATCTACCACAGAGACCACCAATGAGGGAGTAAGCATATCTGTTCGGACAGAGGATTCTTCCGGTGTAGCGTCCTGCCGTTATCTGGCAGGAAATGTGGATGAGGACGATGAGAGATGGAAACAGGGAATTGCAGTCATAGGCAATCAGGTTATAGTCCATAACAATGGAGAGTATACATTTCAGGCAGCGGATCTGCAGGGCAATGTGACCACCCGTCATATCAATATCAGTAATATTGATCCCAATGTTTTGCCGGCACCGGAAGTGGTGGCGCCAGTCAATAAAAAGACAGTGGTAACCGGTTACACCAAAGCAGGATTGACCGTTTTTATTACCGTGGCGGGAACGACTTATTCCACTACTGCAAAATCCAATAACACGTTTAGCTGTGATATTGGAAAGCATCGCGCAGGTACTGCAGTATATGTGTATGTCCAGGATGGGCAGGGGAGAAAAAGTAAGACGGTAAAGGTAATCTTTGACAGGACAGGACCCAATCCACCTACTCTGGATCCAGTAAACAATAATGCTACCAGGCTTACAGGCAAAATTGGAGAGACCTGTGTTACCATGGTCGCTTATGTGGGAAGCAAGTATGCATATGTTTCCAAGGGAGGGACAGCGGCATACCGGACTAGTAGTAAATATGATCCAAAGCGTCAAATCATAGAGGTAAATACCAAGTTGTCAAATGATCGATATAGCATTCCGATATCTGCGGTTAATGCAGGAGTTAGTGTCAGAGTGTTTGCTATTGATCTCAAAAAGAGAGTTAGTATCGTGACGGTTCGTACCGTCAAAAAGGCAGCACCGAATATGCCGACTATCAATGTTGTATGTGATGCAGAAAATGCGGTTACTGGTAAAATACCATCCACCAAAAAGGCATGTAATGTGATTGTTAAGATTTCTGGTAAAAAGTATACTGCCAAATCACAAAAAAATGGTAAATTTGAGGTGGAAACGCCAAAGTTAAAGTCTGGTATGTTAGTATCCGTTTATGCCAGTGATAAGAGCAAAGGAAAGACTAGAAAGAGTGCTTCTGCCTCTTGCAAAGTAGCGTCTAAAAAGCATTATGTTGTAAAGGCGAAGAAGATTATTTCTGTCAAAAAAATCACTTCCAAAACTGTTCAGTTGACAGGAAAAGCCAAAAAAGGAACCGAGTTATATTTGAACTATGGCAGTTCTTATAGCAAGTTGGATTTGGATAAAAAAGGTAGATTTTCATATGAATTACCTCGTGCTATCAAATCTTCGGAGCCAGTCTATTTTGTGGATCGCCAAAAAGATGGTTCCATTATTGCTGTGAGACAGATCAAGGTTAAAGCAGCAAAACCAGCAAAACCGGCGCTATCATCTGCGATAACCACCAAATCCAAGGAGATGAAGATCTTATCCAAGGAGGATGCAACTTTAGTCGTTAAAATTGGTAATAAAACATCTAAAGTAAAGAAGGATTATTACAGCAAGGGGAAACAGGCATATGTTTACACAGTAAAACTGCCAAAAGCTTCTGCGGCACAGAAACTTGTGTGCTATCTGAAAAATAGTAAAGGAAATGGTGCAAAGCTGACGATCCTGCGTCAGAAAGCTTGACCGGCTATCTGTAGCATGTGGATGTTATTTCTTGTTAAAAGAAGCAAAGTTATGACTCGTGGTTTGCCACAGGATATTTGACTGTGTAATGGAAAGGAGATTCCGCCTTGAATGACAGGAAATCGTTATACGACATTGCAGAGTTTTATCGTAAAAAAGCTGTGTTAAATGCCAGTTACCAGGGAATGCGTTATCAGGTTCGGAGAAAGACATGGATGGAGGGGGAGCAGGAACAGAATTGTCTTTTGGCAACTGTCTGGCCGGAGCCATATTGTTATGATAAAACCCCAGAAGAAAAAAGGGAAGCCAGAGAATTTCCCTATGAAGAAGAAAGTTTAGATCAGATTCATGCATGGCTGTGTGAACGTTATGAAGCAGATCGGGACTATTGGGAGCAGTCAAAGAACAGCACTGGATATGAAAAATAAAACATCATATCATTACATTGTGTAAATCCCATTGATGGAAGCAGAACAGATATCTTGATTAATAGGACTGAATTATCTGTAGAAGTTTGTTTTTTGTTGCTTCTTTCATGAGAGAATCCGTTTGGTCAATCTGGATAATCAGTCCCTGTATTTTTTCAATAGCATCTTCCTGGAGATAGATATTCGCCAGTGTGGTATAGGTAGAGGAAATATCACTGCCCAGTTCGATCGCATACTCCAAGATTTGTCTGGCACGGTCACTGTTTCCGTTATCAAAGCAGTAGTTTCCCAGGCGATTCAAAGTACGGATAAGCCTGGTATAATTTTGGTCATAGGCAGATAATTTTTCAAAATTGGCAATGCCATAGGTCAGTTTGAGGTCTGCGTTGGACATACTGCTCAGGTTAATAATAGGCTGTGACAGTATTTTTTCTAATTCAGTATAAAGATCCTGTTCTTCTTCCGAGCAGTCAGCTTCCATAGGGATTCTATCCATATCTATGGTAATATAGTCCATATCATCTGGTTCCTTTTTGCGGGCAAAATTAGACTGGTACTCTTTTTGCCAATAGGCCTCATCCCAGGTAGATACTTTATCACTCTGTTTGGTCTTGACGCGGAGCCAGATTATGAATACAATGAAACAAAGAAAAAAAATCGGCATAGATTTATCCTTTCTATGGGGATACTATATGACAATATACCCCATGATCCTTTGTAAATTGGTGCCAGTACAAGCAGATAGGAGGCAAGTCAGATGAATTTTTTTAACCGTAAAACACAGAAAAGAATTGCGGCAGCAATATGTATCATCGTGGCAATCGCCATGGTTATTCCTATGGTATTGGAATATCTGGTACATTAGATGTACTGGTATATTACTAAATTGGTTGTATTATAGATTAGTAATATATTCGTTTAACTACTTTAGCAATAACGACAAAACAGAAAGCAGATATTTTATGAATATGTAAGATATCTGCTTTGTCTAATTATACAGACTATACATAATAACTGAAAAAAAGTCAAATTTTTACGAAATCTTTGACTTGCAAATTAATGGTAATTGGGTATCATATATAATGGAGTATGCAAGAATTTTGACAGATAGGAGTGTGTTTCGGTTCATGAAGAAAAAGAATAAATTATTATCACTCTTTTTTGTATTAGGATGCATCCTGGCATTGTTGGTAGGAATTGGAGCAGAGGTGATTTCTTCTGGTCTTTTTTCCGATACCGATCAGATTTGTGAGGGAGTTCGGATTGGTACGCTTGATGTGGGAGGGATGACAGAAGAAGAAGCAACGGCAGTGGTGGAAGATCAGATCAATCGGGTTCTGGATTCTACGGTATTCATTCAGGTATCTGGAGAGGAGCTGCAGACATCCATAAAAGGTTTAGGAGTAAGCTGTGACTGGCAGAATACAGTAAATAAAGCATATCAGTTGGGAAAAACTGGTAATCCACTCAAACAGTTAAAGGTCAGAAAACAGATCAAACTTTCCGGCAAGCAGTATACTCTGCCATATGAAATTTCAGATGATACGATTCAAGATTTTGTAGAGGAACGCTGTAAACCATTTGATTTATCCATGAAGAATTCCAAGCTTGTATTTAAAAATGGCAAGTTGAAGGCAACCAAAGACCAAATCGGACATGAAGTGCAGGTATCTGAGACGGTAGAAAAGATCAAGGAGTCTTTGGAGAAAGCGTTAAAAGAAGAACAATCGGAAGCGATGAAAATTGCTGCTGTGGTCAAGGATATAGAACCCAAATATACACAAGAAGAGGTATCGAAGTGTGAGAATCTATTGGGAACGTATTCCACATCTTTTGCCAGTTCTGCTGCATCTCGTGCCAATAACGTTAAGACGGCAGCAGGGTATATCAATGGTACAGTATTGTATCCGGGAGAAACTTTTTCCACGATAAAGGTAATCAAGGATAGAACGGAGGCAAATGGATACCAGGCAGCTCCGGAATATTCCAGTGGTAACGTAGTAGATGGTATAGGTGGTGGTGTCTGCCAGGTATCAACCACCTTGTATAATGCGGTTATCAATGCTGAATTGGAGGTTGTGGAACGTTCTCCCCATTCTATGGTAGTCAGTTATGTTGATGTTTCTAGAGATGCAGCGATTTCTGGTGATTATAAAGATTTCAAGTTCAAGAATAACACCCAGACCCCGGTCTATATTGCCGGATCTGCACAGGGAGGCACTTTGACATTTCGAATTTATGGAGAGGAGACCAGAGCAAAGAACCGTAAGATTGAATTTGAGTCAGAGACATTAGAGACTATTCAGCCAGGGGCGCCAGTGGAGACCGTAGATAAATCTAAACCGGCATCTTACCGTTCGGTTACGCAGTCTGCCCATGTGGGATATCGGGCGAAACTATGGAAAATTGTTTATGTGGATGGAAAGCAGACGGAAAAGATTGAGTTAAATTCCAGTTCCTACAAGGCTGAGCCGGAACATGTTATCGTTGGCGCTGCGAAAGCCACACCGAAACCATCTGCTAAACCATCGAAAAAGCCGAAAGATGACAAGGACAGCAAGGCAACAAAGGCGCCGAAAAAGACGGCAAAGCCGGTAGAACCTGATAATCAGCCAGTACCGGAGCCAACTCCGCAGCCTGCGGTGACACCACAGCCTGCAGTGGATGCCGTGGAATAATTTGTGATTGTCTTGGAACTGTGCTGTCTGGGGAGTCAAGGGAGTTAGTATACGAAATAGAGAGAAGGCATAATATGAAAATTGGAAAAGTTCCGGAAAATGTACTAAAAAGAGCTGTATTCAAGCAGGTTCATCATCGCAGACCAGAAGTTATATTGCATGCTGGTGTGGGAGAGGATTGTGCAGCAGCGATGTTGGCACCAGATGAGGTGTTTGTCTTTTCCACGGATCCCATTACGGGGGCGGAGCAGGGAATGGGAACTTATGCCGTACATATTACTGCTAATGATCTGGCATCTGCCGGGGCAGAGCCGGTGGGGATACTGACCAGTATCTTGCTGCCACCGGGAACCCGGGAAATTAAACTGCGGCGAATTATGGAAGAAATAGAGACAGCTTGTAGGGAGCTGCAAATTGAGGTGATGGGTGGACATACGGAGATTACCGATGTGGTTAATAAACCGGTCATTACTGTTACCGGTATGGGGAAAGTCAAGCAGACAGAGATTGTTTCTACTGCAGGATTACGACCAGGGGATGAATTGGTTATGACGAAATGGGCAGGATTGGAGGGAACTGCCATCCTTGCCACAGAGCATAGAGGAGATTTGGTGCAAAAACTGCCAGAGGAATTGGTAGATACAGCGGCAGGATTTATACAGTATTTATCTGTTGTTCCCGACGCTGCAGTGGCAGTCAAAAGCGGCGTGTCTGCCATGCACGATGTGACGGAGGGAGGGATCTTTGGCGCATTGTGGGAGATGGGAGAAGCTTCAGGTGTAGGGATCATTACCGATATACACAAAATCCCCATTCGGCAGGAAACCATAGAGATTTGTGAATTTTATGGAATTAATCCTTATCAGCTGATATCCAGTGGAAGTATGTTGATTGGATGTCCACAGGGAAATCTGCTGGTGGAACGCCTGCAGGATGCTGGAATTCCAGCTGCTGTGATTGGCAGGGCAGTAGAGGGAAATGATCGTGTGGTAATGCATGGAGAGGAAAGACGTTTTCTGGAACCGGCTGGCAGTGATGAGATTTATCAGGTTAAAGCTTAGTACACTAGTACAACAAATACGAAATAACGGAATTATTTGCTTGTCTATTTGTGTATACTTGTGGGAAGGTGCCACATAAATATGGGAACAATGTTAAGCGTTTTAGAATGGAGGTCAGCATGAAAAAGCAAATTTTAGATGCAATCAGCCGTAACAGCCGTTACTCGGCGGAGGATTTAGCGGCGATGATGGGAACCGACAAAGAAACTATAGAGCGTGAAATACAGGAATTGGAGGAAGGCAAAGTAATCTGTGGATATCCTACTCTGATAAACTGGGATCAGACAGACTGTGAGAAAGTGACTGCATTAATTGAAGTGAAAGTAACACCACAGCGTGATATGGGCTTTGACCGGGTGGCAGAGCGGATCTATAAATTCGAGGAAGTTGAGAGTGTGTACCTGATGTCAGGGCATTTTGATTTAATGGTTACTATTGAGGGGAAAAGTATGCAGGAGATTTCCCGCTTTGTGACACAGAAACTTTCCACTTTAGAATCCGTTACCAGCACAGCTACTTATTATGTTTTGAAGAAATACAAGGAACATGGACTGCCGATGGCAGGAGAGAAGCATGAAACAGAAAGGATGTTGATTACACCGTGAGAGATCCATTATCAAAGAAAGTGCAGCAGATAGAACCATCAGGAATACGGAAGTTTTTTGATATTGTCAGTGAGATGGAAGATGCAATTTCCCTGGGTGTAGGTGAGCCGGATTTTGACACGCCATGGCACATTAGAGAGGAAGGAATTTATTCTCTGGAGCGGGGAAAGACGTTTTATACTTCCAATGCCGGACTGCAAGAGTTAAAAGATGAAGTGGTGCGGTATCAGGAGCGCCGCTTTGGTCTGAAATATGACCGCAAACAGGAAGTTATGATTACAGTTGGTGGTAGTGAGGCGATTGATGGATCACTGCGTGCCATGTTGGATCCTGGAGATGAGGTTTTGCTTCCTCAGCCCAGCTATGTTTCCTATGAGCCATGTATTACCTTGGCAGGCGGTGTACCCGTGATTATTGAGCTGCAGGAACAGGATCAGTTCAAGCTGACCAGGGAGCAGTTGGAGGCGGCTATTACAGACAGAACCAAGATTGTGATTCTGCCCTTTCCGAATAATCCCACAGGAGCAGTTATGACTAAAGAGGATCTGGCAGAGATTGTTCCGGTTATTTTGGAGCATGATTTATATGTCATATCCGATGAAATTTATTCGGAGTTGACTTATTGTGGAAATCATGTATCCATTGCATCTTTTCCGGGAATGCTAGAGAGAACTATTGTGATCAATGGATTTTCCAAATCTTATGCTATGACCGGATGGCGTTTGGGCTATGCTTGTGGTCCAAAGCGGATTATACAGGAAATGCTGAAAATACATCAGTTTGTGATTATGTGTGCACCCACCACCAGTCAGTATGCAGCAGTAGAAGCATTGCGAAATGGTGATGACGATGTGGAACAGATGCGGACTTCCTATAACCAGAGACGTAATTTTCTTATGAAGGAACTGCATGATATGGGATTACAGTGTTTTGAGCCTTTTGGGGCATTCTACGTGTTCCCAAGCATACAAGAATTTGGCATGAGTTCCGATGAATTTGCAAATCGTTTATTGCAGGAGGAAAAGGTTGCCGTTGTGCCGGGAACTGCTTTTGGCAGCAGTGGCGAGGGTTTTCTACGAATCTCCTATGCTTACTCCATCGAGGATCTCAAGGAGGCACTGGGGCGTTTGAAAGCATTTATTGAGCGGCTGCGTTCTGCATAGATTGCATTGTGAGGAATCGAACTGTATTTTTGTTTACTACATTACTTATGTCAGATTGCTACATACTTTTTGACAACATGGGGGATTAGGATGTTAAATATTGTGTTGTTAGAACCAGAAATGCCGGCAAACACTGGAAATATTGGGCGTACCTGTTGTGCTACAGGAACCAGACTGCACTTGATTGAGCCGATGGGATTCCGGATTAATGACAAAACTCTAAAAAGGGCAGGACTGGACTACTGGGACAAACTGGATGTGACTATTTATGATTGCTATGAAGATTTTCTGGAGAGGAATCCGAAAGCAAGGGACAGAATGTATATGGCAACCACCAAATCCCGTCAGAACTATACGGATGTCAGTTATGAGCCAGATGCATATATTATGTTTGGAAAGGAAAGTGCGGGGATTCCAGAGGAGATTTTGGTGCATGCCGAGGAAACAGCGATTCGGATTCCTATGAATCAGGAGATTCGTTCCTTGAATCTATCCAATTCCGTTGCTATTGTTTTGTATGAGGCACTGCGTCAGAATCAATTTCTGAATATGCAGTTAGAGGGAGATCTGCACCGTTTACACTGGGGAAATAGTAACTGACCCGCTTATTGTCATATAGCCAGGTTCGGTGGGATTTGCCATCGTTATTTTGTACAATCTCTATGATTTAAATTTGTTTATATCAGAGAATTTGTAGAAAGTCACGAAAAAATGTTGAAAAAACACAATAAACAGTATAAAATAGAGGTGTTGTGTAAAATTATTCAGCATGTCATTGTATCGATTGCATGCTATAAAATAAGATGGGATCTGGTAGTCAGATCAAAATGGAAATGGAGGATACTGATACTATGAGTAAGAGTAAGGGTAAAATCGCAGTATTAACCAGTGGGGGAGATGCGCCGGGAATGAACGCAGCGGTTCGTGCAGTGGTTCGTAACGGCATTGCGAAGGGATACGAGGTTTATGGTGTTCGGAGAGGATACAATGGCTTATTAAAGAGAGAGATTGATAAATTATCCTTCCACGATGTATCCGAGAAATTGCAGCATGGCGGCACCTTTTTATTTACGGCACGTAGTGCAGAATTTAATGAAGATGCCGGCAAGCAGAAGGCAGCAAAGATCTGTGAAGAACTGGGGATTGAGCACCTAATTGTAATTGGTGGAGATGGTTCTTTTAAGGGAGCCAGAGATTTATCCAAGTATGGGGTTAACATTATAGGGATACCAGGAACGATAGATCTGGATATTGCATATACAGAGTATACCATTGGATTTGATACGGCTGTGAACACTGCTATGGAGGCTATTGACCGTATTCGTGAGACATCCAATTCCCACGAGCGTTGCAGCGTGGTGGAGGTTATGGGACGTTCTGCCGGATATATTGCAGTGTGGTGTGGTATTGCCAACGGAGCAGAGCAAATCTTGATTCAGGAGAAATTCAATGGTGATTATGACAAGTTGATCGAGCAGATCAAAAAGAATCGCCAGGCAGGAATGACACATCAGGTCATTGTCAATGCAGAGGGAGTTGGACATTCCAATTCTCTGGCTAAACTGATTGAAGGATCCACCGGTATTGAGACTCGTGCTACGATTCTGGGACATCTACAGCGTGGCGGAAGTCCTACAGCCAGAGATCGTGTCTATGCTTCTGTGATGGGAGCTTTTGCCATTGATGTGATTGACCAGGGACGGAAAAACCGTTTGATTGGATACAAGGATGGTCATGTTTATGATATTGATGTGGATGAAGCATTTGCCATGAAGAAAGACATCAATGATTATGAGTATGAAGTGGCAGGAATTCTCGGAACGAATTGCGAGATATAATATCTTATGGTTCGGTGTTAACGAGATGGAATAGATAAAGCAAACGCTACAGCCTAGAGTTTATCAGGGTTGTAGCGTTTGCTTTTTGTGAGTAATTTTTTTGGATTTTTCTTTTATTGCAGAGAATGAAAGGGTAAAAATAATAAAACCCCCAATATTGATATTGCGTAATTTATTGCTTGTAGTAAAGTATATTGTATGGTAAAATATGGATGAGAAATTCAAGAACATGATGGTGTACCACTCGGTACTGTTGGCGCAGTACCGAGCAAGGGATGGTATCTACAGTACCACACAATACAGACGAATCTGCGATACACACATTGTTATTATAATGGAATTATTAATGCTTTACAAGCGATATTCGATTCCTGTGTGAGCAGTGAAGCTGATACCTTGCGATAGATGACGAGGTGTGAGTGTGGACGCATACTTGCACCTCGTTCTTGATTTCTCACAAGATTCTCTGACGGCAGAAATGGGGCAGTTTTGTTATGCTTGCGTATTTTTCTGCTGTCGGGAGAATCAAGTGGGAAATCGGAGTTTTAAAACTACGATTTGATTTCTATGATGTAGTTTTTATTTTTTTAATGTTTAGGAGGATATGAGATGAAAAAATTGACATGGAGACGGATACACGCACTT
The DNA here is from genome assembly GCA_964409845.1 of uncultured Jutongia sp. GTDB lineage: Bacteria > Bacillota > Clostridia > Lachnospirales > Lachnospiraceae > Butyribacter. The sequence continues at coordinate 27,963 of CAYPEW010000024.1, read as the reverse complement.
TTATTAACAGTATCTATGATTATTTGCATGTTTGGCTTTGACTGCCGTACGGAAGCAAGTGAGACGAGCGAGCAAACGGATGGGGCAGTAAAACTGACTGTTCCGCAGAATGTACGTGAGGAGAACGGCTTTATCATATGGGATGAAGTCGAAGATGCATATGGATATACCATACAGGCAGGTAAAGATGGGGAAATATGGCAATATAACTGGTATGAAAATAGGATTGAGTGGAACAGATTTATTTATGAACACTGCCCTATGCGTGATTTTGGTGAATATACATTTAAGGTATGTGCTTTTGATGAGACTGGGGGGACTACAGAGTTTTCATCCCCTGTTACTGTTTCGTATCAAGCGACACTATCTATGCCGGGCAATGTCGTCAAGGGATCAGAATCGAATTGGCAGGATCTGACATGGGATGAAGTAGAGGGAGCTGAGGGGTATAATATAAGATATTATGAAAATGATAAAAATCATTCTCTATATTGGAGTATATATCAAAAAGATAATAAACTTATTAGCTTTCCGTTAGTTGAAGAATGTCTGGTTACAGTGCAGGCGATGGATAAAGACTATCATGTGAGTGGATGGACAGAAGAAGTTTTGGTTAAATCTGTTAAGCAACCTCGTTTGGCAACACCGCAGAATGTCCGTTTTGATGAGAGCGGAGAAAATATCATCTGGGATGAAGTAGAGAATACTGATTTTTATTGTGTAAGATTCGGTTATAGTACGTATATATGTGCTGGTTATACTTCTGTGTATGATGTAAGATGCGAACGGCCAATGCTAGAGAACTGGAAGCGTCACATATTTCCATGGTCGTATTATGTAGGAGAACAGTATAATTCTGATGTAGTAGAACAGGATATTGAAGTATTCGCTTGCAGTTACTCGGATGAAATTGATTCTTCTTATGCGACGGAATTGAAGTTTGAGTATACTCCGACTCGTAATGAGTCAATTAACGTTCCGCAGATTAAGATTGAGGACGGTCATATTACATGGGATAAGGCTGAAAACGCATTTCGGTATGTATGCCGCATTATGACAAATGGGTTTGTTTATGCTGCTTCTTCGTGTGAGGCAGAAGATATAAGGGATTTTAGAATTAGTGGGGATTATTGCTGTGATTATCCTGAAGGTAATTACGAGTTTGAATTGTGTGTGATTGATGGAGAAGGCAATTATAACAGTAAAATTTACCCTATTACCTTGGATACTGTCCATGATGAAAGTGTCTGGATTCCCAAATTATATCACAAGTTTGAGAAAGTTTTGTGGGATTATGACCGCTTAAGGCATCCAGACACGTCTCGTTTTTGGGTTCGGGTTCGTAAGCAACAGGATGGTGCTGTTGTTAAATTGATACCACAGTTCGATGAATTGTATTGTGGGCTTATGGAGCTGGGGAATGGGGAGTATACAATTGATGCCTGTGTCTGTCAGGATGATGGTGCAATCGGAAATTATGATGGTGCAATCGGAAATTGGTCTGAACCTTTGGAAATAGAAAAACATGGTGATGGGCTTTTTGAGGAAGAAAATGAGACTACGACAGAGGTGGAAGCGCCGCCTGAGGCTACAGACATACCAGAGGAAGATCGCATTACCAGCATCACAATCAATCCGGCCTTCAATATGAAACATAAAGATGGCAGTAATGTAGAGCTAGATCTCTCAAAAATAAAGATTAAGGCGAAAGAAATTTATGACGAAGAGGGCTTAAAAAGAGCAGAGGCTGCGCTTGGAGAGACATTGAATGGAAATAAGCACTACAACCTTTTGGATTTGACGCTTTTGTATGATGGTAAAGATTTTTCAAATGGTTATGATGGGCTTGTCAAGGTAATTATTCCGCTCCCGAAAGGACATCGAGACAAAACATTCTCATGCTATCGTCTGACAGAGATAGACGGTAAGGTAACAAAAGAAATCATACCTGGGGAACAGACGGAGGACAGCTATATTATTTATCTGGAACATTTCAGCGAGTATGCGCTGGTAGCTGCGGGACCGGAAGAACCACACACTCATGTTTACAGTACGGATTGGAAGTCGGATGCTACAGGGCATTGGAAAGAGTGTGCTTGTAAAGATAAGTCAGAAGAAAGTGTCCATACGCAGGATGAGGGAACTGTAACAAAAGAGGCGACTAAGACGGAGACAGGAATAAAGACATATAAGTGCAGTGTTTGTGGGTATGTCATAAAAACGGAAGAGATTGCAAAGCTACCTGCAGGTGAAGAACCACACACTCATGTTTACAGTACGGATTGGAAGTCGGATGCTACAGGGCATTGGAAAGAGTGTGCTTGTAAAGATAAGTCAGAAGAAAGTGTCCATACGCAGGATGAGGGAACTGTAACAAAAGAGGCGACTAAGACGGAGACAGGAATAAAGACATATAAGTGCAGTGTTTGTGGGTATGTCATAAAAACGGAAGAAATTGCAAAGCTGCCTGTGGATAAAGAACCGATAAATACAAAAACACTTGTAGATAAAGAACCAGCAAATACAAAAACATCTGCTGCAACCAAAGTTACTAAAGAACAACAGAAGAAAAATGAAATTATTATCAATAAAAAAGTTTTATCTAAGATGACTGGAAATTCCTTGGCTGTGACATGGAATAAGCTGCCAAGTGCGGATGGGTATGATATTTATGCCGCTTCGTGCGACAATGATTTCAAAGGAATAACTGCTTCTGTCAGGAAAGATAAGACATCTACAACCATACGTAAAATAAATGGCAGGAAGATTAACGGGAAGAAAACTTATAAAGTGAAGGTCAAAGCTTACTGTCTGTTGTCAAATAGCAAAAAACAGTATATTGGCACATCTGTTGTCATGCATGTTACAGGAAGCCTGAATAAGACGACAACAAATGCTAAAAATATAAGTCTAAAGAAAAATGCATATGCTTTAAAGAAAGGCAAATCGGCTCAAATTCGTGCTACGATTATAAAGGCAGATAGGAAAAAGAAGTTGCTTTCAAAAATGCATGGTCCTCAATTAAGCTATGTATCTTCTGATGAGGCGATAGCGTCAGTGACTGCAACAGGCAAGATAAAGGCTAAAAAACGTGGAAAATGTATCATTTATGTGCGTGCCTTAAATGGAATCAGCAAGAAGATTAAAGTTTCCATAAATTAATAATTGGAATGAAGTAGTTGGAAAGTTGAACTAATAGGCAAAACAAATTTTTGCCCTAAATTTGGACATAAAATAATTGTCGATAATAGTCATAAAACAATGGATCAGAAAAATTTGTTGCATTTTCCCAGAATCCTGCTATACTATGAGCAGAAGTAAATGTTTGCTGTTTGATATGCGATAGGATAAAAGGAGCATAACAGGTAATTATGACATTTGCCGATGGAGTGGGGGATAAGTGATTCGGTATGTAAATGAAAGTTTACCACTGACCGATATGTGGTATATAAATGGTCGGGTTGCAAGTTTACCGCTGACCAATATGCGGTATATAAGTGGTTGGGTTGAAAGTTTGTCCTTCGCCGTAAGGTGGAGGACATTTTTTAATATATAGGAAAATGCTCGTACATGGTGGTGCGCCGACAAAACAATTTAGTGTTTTTTGGTGTACAAGTCGATTGGCTTACACTTTTTTATCGAGAGGGTGGAACAAATGAAGAAAACAGGATTTTATATTATCAAGGACAAGTTTTTTGAGGATATGTCTGATCCGTACCTTAAAGGAAACAAAAAAGGAAACAGACCGCATTACTACTGCTTTCAAGATACAAGTACAGGAATATATTGGATGATACCGTTGTCCAGTCGTATTGAGAAGTACAAAAAAATAATAGAAAAGAAAGAGAAAGCAGGCAGACCTTGTGATATATTACATATTGTGAAATTGGATAACAGTCGGGAGAGTGTATTTTTGATACAAGATATGTTTCCGATTATAGATGAATATATAGATCGGGAATATACAATAGCTGGAAATCATCTGATGCTTACAAGTGAGCATGCCGCTAAAACGATTGAGCATAAGGCAAGAAAAGTTTTGGGGATGCTGAAACGAGGCGTGAAATTTACTCCAACGCAGCCAGATGTGATAGCAATATTAAATAAATTGAAACAAAGCAAATAGTTTCAATTTACATAGCTATATTAAAGAGTTATTTTATTCTGGCGTGACTGGCAGAGAAAACAGAAATTCTGTCCCTACGCCTTCTGTACTGATTACGTTAATATTTTCTCCATGTGCTTCAATAATTTCCTTGGTAATAGAAAGCCCCAAACCAGTACCAATTTTATTTTTTCCACGGGAGAGATCCCCTTTATAAAAGCGAGTCCATATTTTATGGATTTCTTCCTTTGGGATGCCGATACCATGGTCCCGGACAGAGATAAAACATTTATGCTGTTGCTCTGTCGTAGTAATCTCTATGGTCGAACCGGATTTGCTGAATTTAATTGCATTGTCCAGAAGATTTTGAATGACACGCTGTATTTTGGGCAGGTCGGCTTCTACTTGAATCGTTTGGGAATCCAGAATTAAATCTACCGAGATCTGTTTTTTCTCACATTGTGTTTCAAAAGTTTCCACCGTTTCTTTGATTACCGTATTAATATCAAAAGAGGATATTTCAAGCATCATTCCTTTATTATCAAATTGATTTAATTCCAATAACTGGTTGGTTAGTTTATGAAGACGGTCCACTTCAAATAAAATAATACCCAAGTACTTTTCCAGCATTTCCGGTGGAATGGTGCTGTCAGCAATGGCCTCTGTATAGCCCTTGATGGATGTCAGCGGTGAGCGGAAGTCGTGTGATACATTGGCAAGAAATTGCTTCTGATACTCGTTCATAGTTTGCATTTTTTCTGCAAGATACTGGATTGCAGATGCCAGGGCGGTCTGGTCCTGCCCATTCATTTTCACCATAGGATAATCGAAATGACCGTCTGCATATTGCTGTGTTGCTACTGTCATTTTTTTCAGAGGTCGTACTGTTTGGTGATATAGATAGACAAAGACCAGTGCGGTCAGGCAAAGTGTAATAATATAACAGATAATGATGGTATTCAGAATCTGTGTTGTCTGGTCCTCGATGTCCTGGATGGGAGACATTAAAATAATATAACCACGCATCTGCATAGAGCGGGTGATGGGATAGATAACGGATAGCATTGGTGCCTGGATCAGCCCTTTGGGATGTATGCCGCTGATGGTCTGCTGATTCAGAAAAGAGCTGTCATATTCTCGGATATTTTTTTCTGTCTGCTTTTTTTGAGTGTCCGAATCTATTATGATAGTTCCAGAGGAATCGGTAATCCAGATACGCATATTATTCAATAATTGAAAGGATTCAAATTGCTGTTCCAGAGTCTGTTCAGAAATCTGTAGATCGGCAGACTGAGGAAGGTAGGAGGAAGCAATATGGGTTGCTTCTTCATATAACCGTGTTTCCTGGCTATCAATCAGATGTCCATAGATGACAGAATTTCCATAAGTATTGAGCAATAATAGAATAGAAATTGCCAATACCAGGTAGGAAACAATGAATTGGAATCCCAGTGAAAATATTTTCATCCGCTATTACCCCTCCTGTAGTAGTTCAAATTTATATCCGATACCCCAGACTGTTTTGATTTTCCAGCTTGGATGATCCGGAAATTTTTCCCGAAGCCGTTTGATATGCACATCCACCGTACGGGTATCACCGGCATAATCGTAACTCCAGATATGGTCCAAAAGCTGTTCCCTGGTAAATACCTGGTTGGCGTGTGATACCAGAAAATACAGTAGTTCCAGCTCTTTCGGCGGCATTTCTATCTGCTTATCCTGATAGGTAACAGTATAATCCTCCAGATTAACAATTAAATCGGTTACGCTGACACATTCCCTTGCATTTTTTCCAGGGGAAGATTCGGAAGCGTCAGTGCTTGTTACCGTCCGGCGTAATACAGCCTTGATTCTTGCCACCATTTCCTTGGAATCAAATGGTTTCATAATATAATCATCTGCCCCTAATTCCAGTCCCAGGACTTTGTCGAAGGTTTCCCCTTTGGCTGACAGCATGATAACCGGGATATTTGTTGTTTTGCGGATTTCCCGCAACACTTCATATCCGTCAATGCCCGGCAGCATAATGTCTAGCAGTACCAGGTCCGGCTGATAATGTTTGAGGATAGTCAGTGCAGCTTCCCCGTCTGTTGCAATCGTAGTGTCATAACATTCCTTCGCCAAATACAATTGAATTAATTCTGCAATATTTTCGTCATCGTCCACAATCATTATTTTTTGTTTTTCTTTCATATAAATCCTCATTTCATGCTTTAAAAGTTACGATGGTTACACCCATATCTCCTTCACCAAATTCTCCCAGGCGATAGGAGCTGACATATTTCAGTCTTTTCAACTTATTGTGAACCGCAGTGCGCAGTGCTCCGGTTCCTCTGCCATGAATAATGGTTACCTGTGATAAATGTGCCAGGTAGGCATCGTCCAGATATTTCTCCATAACGGGCATTGCCTGATCCACGGTCATGCCGATTAGATTTACCTCTTGATGAATGGTGGCAGCCTTGTTCATGCCAATTTTTCCTTTGCCGGATTTGCTCCGTTCCGGTTTTTCTGAGGCTTTTGGCTGCATTAATTCCAAATCCCGGAGATGGACCTTGGTACGCAACAATCCTGCTTGTACGAACAGTTCCCCTTTCTCATTTGGCAGGGTACTGACGGTGCCAGCTGAGTTTAGAGACAGGATTCGTACATCTGCGCCCACAAACAAATCCGAGGCTTTAATCTGAGGCGACTTGCGCTTGGAAGTTTTGGCGGATACATTGCCCTGGTTTTTGGACATCTTTTCTCGCAGTTTACTGCGTTCTGCTTCCATCTCCCTTATATGTGGATCGCTTTGAGCCCATTTCTGGTATTTGCGTATGGTTTGATCTGCATATTCCTTCGCTTCTGCCAGAATCTGGCTGGCTTCCGCATTGGCGTTTTGCAGGATGCGTTCCTTGGACTGGTCGATACGTTCATTTTTCTCCTCTAATGCTTTGCGCAGCCTGGAGATTTCCTTGCGATTTTCCGAGACAGTTTGTCGTTCTTCTTCCAGGCGGGTTCGTGTCTTTTCCAAATCAGCCAGTACATCTTCAAATTGTGTAGCATCTGTCGCTACATGATTCTTGGCATCTGCGATGATCTCGTCGGATAATCCCAGTTTACTGGAGATAGCAAATGCATTACTTTTGCCGGGGATTCCAATAAGCAGGCGATACGTCGGTCGCAGGGTTGTTACATCAAATTCGCAGCTGGCATTTTCCACATCTGGTGTTTGTAGAGCATATAATTTCAGTTCACTATAATGTGTTGTTGCCATAACCAGGCATCCACGCCTGTGTAGGTGGGACAGAATGGAGGTGGCAAGTGCCGCCCCTTCCACCGGGTCGGTACCAGCGCCCAATTCATCAAAGAGAACCAGACTCTGGTCATCTGCCTGTTCCAGTATGGATACGGTATTAACCATATGGGAGGAAAAGGTACTCAAACTTTGTTCAATACTTTGTTCATCACCAATATCCGCATAGATTTCCTGGAAAATCCGTAGGCTGGATCCGTCAAAAGCGGGGATATGAAGTCCTGCCTGTCCCATCAGGGAAAAGAGACCAATGGTTTTGAGAGATACGGTTTTTCCGCCAGTGTTGGGGCCAGTTACCACTAACAGAGAAAAGTCTTTCCCCAGATGTACGTCAATTGGGACAACCCGATCTGCCGAAATCAGAGGATGTCGTCCTTTCTTGATTTCAATATAATGTTCTGCTGGAAACTTTGGTTCTGTAGCTTTCATCTGCTTGGACAGTGCTGCCTTGGCAAAGATAAAATCCAGTTCCGTTAAAATCCGGTAATTCTGTTCCAGATAAAAACTTTGTTCCGCAGCCTGATTGGTTAGTGCCGCCAATATTTTTTCGATTTCTTCCTGTTCTGCTCCTTCCAGCTCCCGGATTTCGTTATTGAGTTTGACGACGGAAGATGGTTCAATAAACAGGGTGGAACCAGTGGAAGACTGGTCGTGCAGCATACCGGAAAAGGAACCACGGTATTCGGCTTTGACCGGAAGGCAGTATCTGCCGTTTCGCATGGTAATAATAGCATCCTGCAGCATAGCCCGATGACTGTTTAGAACCGTATTGAGCTGTTCGTGAATCCGGTCCCCTGCAGATTTCAGTTTGCGTCTTACCTGTGCCAGACCAGGGCTGGCATCATCGGCGATTTCATCCATTTCCGGAATGCAACGCCTAATTTCCTGCATCAGAGGAGAAAGTGGTTCAATTAACTGATAGCGTTCATTAAGAGAATCCCCCGTCTCCTCGTGTTCGTTCAAACTTTTTCGGAAAAATGCTTTCACCTGTCCTGCAGTGGCAAGCAGGCTGGCGATATCCAATAATTCTCCCATTCCCAGAATGGCACCGATTTCAATTCGTTTCAGGCTGTCTCTAATATCTCGTACTCCCCCAAAAGAGACGCCACCCTGCGTCATAATATGAGTCAGGGCATCCGAAGTTTCCCGTTGTGCGGTTTCAATTACTGTCTGTTCCGTTTGTGGCAGCAGATGGGCACACAGCTCCTTTCCGCCAGTAGAGCCAGCGTGTTCTTGTAGTTGTTGGATGATTTTATCATATTCTAATGTTTTTAATACTTTTTGATTCATAATATATTGTACTCCTGTTTAATATCAATCGGACTTTTGTCTATCATACACTATTTTCAGTGTATTTAACAAGTTATTCATACTGTATTCATAAGTTTGTGTTAAAATATTTAAGAATTTATACGATACGGGGGATGGTAGTATGGAAGAACAGCAGGATAAACAGCAGGGTATTCAAAACCACGATCAGATCAAGAGACGATTTATCCGGGAGCAACTACGGCCACAGCGGCGTAAAATGGCTATGCGTCTGTTGCGAAAGGGGATTTTGGTGTTGTGTGCGGCTGTGTTATTTGGAGGAATTTCTGCACTTTCTTTTTATATTATGAGGCTTTATTTTCCATGGGAGGAGCTTGACGAGAATGTGGTTGTGGCACCTGCCCGTGTTACAACCAGTCAGCCTGTGGATGAGAGGACGGTATCTCAGGAGATTGATCCGGATTTATTGGCTTCTTTGGAGGGATTTGAAAACTTTTCTGCCCAGTTGGCTCAGGTAGGTGACTCTGCCAATGCAGCGGTGGTAAAATTAGATATTTTTGATATCTCCATGTCCAGGGATTATAGTGCCATGTCCAGAGATTATAGTGATGCACAGAAATACTGTGGCATTCTGTTTCATGAGACTGCAAAGTCTTATTTTATTTTGACAGAATATGCTATGGCGCAGGTTGCGGAGAAATCTGCTGTGCCTGTTACCGTAGAATTTTATCATGGATACACGGCAACGGCAAAGGTAAGCGGCTTTAATGAAAAATTAGATCTGGCGGTTTTCTGTGTGGATAAGTCTCAGTTTACCCAGAAAGAACAGCAGGATATGGTAATTGCAGAATTGGGGGAGGCTTCCAATCTGACATTGGGGAGTGCAGCATTGGTTGTGGGGAAGCCAAATGGTAGATTCTATTCGGTCAGTACGGGTCTGATTACAAACAGAACCTTGCCTGTATCCATTCAAGATCAGGAATTACAGATGTATACCATGAATCTGGCTTACCAGAAAAACAGAGTTGGTTTTGTTTTGAATATACAAGGACAGCTTGTGGGAATGTTGACCTCAAAATATAAGGGGGATACTGGAGAAATTGATACGGCGTTTTTCAGTCTGTCGGATTTGGAGACAGATCTTAACCATATGATACGGGGGCGGGAGATTCCCTATCTGGGTATTGATGGGCGGAGCATTAGAGGAACAGATATTGAAACAGTTGGTGGCTCTGGAATATATATTCTACAGGTTGAATCCAGATCTCCCGCTTATCAGGGAAAACTGCGGGTGGCAGATTTGATTACTGAGATAGATGGACAAACGATGCAGTCAATGAAAGAGCTGCATGAATATCTGGCAGAATGCCAGTCTGGCCAGGAGATTACCGTTAGCATCTATCGCCAGGGAGATTCCCAGAGTATCAAAAAGAAGTTAAAGATTACATTGAAATAAATGCGTAGCCTGATTATCCATTGCATATTGATACAGTCAGGCTACGCTTTACCAAATTCTGTGTTCTTATTCTGACGGGCAATTAATGGATTACATTATCGTCTTTCATCATTTGTACTAGTTTATGACGGAAGGCTTTTTCGGAAATATTCTGGTCATGGAAGGCAGAGTGGTTAAAATCAAATTCAGTATCACAGACCATTTCCTGTGTATAGATTTCCATAGCGCGTTTCTGGTAATGTGGCCAGAAAATGCAGATTGCTCCCGGCATAGTGTGAGGATCGCATGGAAACTGTTCTGTAAAATCTGCAATCCGGTTCTGCTCCAACATATATACATGGCTGTACAGCCCAGTCACTTTTGCCAGACGAACTCCATTGATGGTAAAGGTGTTCATATCGAATCCGTCAAAGGATTCTTTGCTGTCTTCCGAAGGAGAGACTTCTTGTTGTAATATGGCAATTACCGGTAGTTTCCGTTCGGTATCGCTTACCAGGGCGTGGAATTGATGGAACTCTTCCTGTGTTGTTACAAAGTGTGCCTTGGTACTGAGACGAGCGTTATCCGTCAGCCCTACTTTAGTAGAGAGATCCGACAGAAAAGACGGCTTTACGAAAGTGGATCGCTGTGAAGATTTATTTGGCATATCCCGGGAGGTCATATGGTAGAAATGTAGTCTGCCGTCATCAAAGCGGGTAATATAGGAATGAATATGCCAGAGTGTGCCGATGGACTGGCTATCAACATAATAGATCTTCATGGAAAAAGACAGCTTTTCTGGCTGGTAGTCAAAGCAGATCTGGTATCCCGGCAGTTTGTTGCGATAGCTGCATAAGTCGGCAGGAATGTCTTCAAATACCGAATTAAACTTAAACCGTGCCCATTTAAATAAAATGTAGGCGCCATTGGTAAATTCTGATTCCAGAGTCCTGGTTTCTTTGTGCAGCAGTGGAAGCTCCAAGTGAAATAAAACAGAAGAATCCAGACGTTGCAGTACGGGTTTCTGATAACTTCGCTCCTCCCGGATGGCAGGCAGGGATGCAATAATTTCTTCTAGTTCTGTATTGTGGATAATGCGGTTATTTAAGAGCTGAACTATTTGATTATAGCCAAGATTTGGAGAATCCAGCTTGAGTAATTCCCGGATCAGATCTTTGCGGGAACATTTGAGAAATTGCTTGGCAACATGGTGGTTACGGTCAAATAGGGCAGCAATATCCGGGTGCAGTGTACTATTGTCATCTGTTCGGATACGGAATTTGCTTTTGAGCATCAGTTCCCAGTTGGAGTTTTTATAATGATTGTAGGAAAGCTGGTCAAAGAGTTGTACCAGAGACCAGTCACTTAATTCCAGATTTGCCAGAATACAATTCAGGATGCGGGATAATTCTTCGCCACCCTTCCAATATTGTTCATCAGGAAGCAGGCTTTTATAGCGCATATCATGTTCAATTTCGTGCCATCCTTCAAAAAAGACAGTCCGGAACTGGACTTCGAATGTGGTATCAATAGGCAGGCTCCAGAGTTCCTTTTTATATAAACCAAAGTATTCTGACGGAAAGCGAAAGACACCATTGATTTTCGTTGCTTTAAATTCATTTGCTGAAGTATTGGTACGGGACCATTGGTTAATCATCTGGAAGGTACTTTCCATGATATTCCGGCAGATGCTGAGATCATCATAGTAATACAGGACTACACGGATACCTACCAGATCTTGTAATTTTTTAGGATTCTGGCTGGTTCCATATTGTTTTCTGGTGATTTTTTCGGCAATGGATTCAACGGATTTTACACGGGAAAAAATCCGGAAGTATAATCCACTGGAACGGAAGATATCCTCAATGGCTTCGGTTAGATGTTCACAAAAATCGTTTAATTTTAAAAAATCGATTTCATTCTTAATTTGATCTTGTAATGCTAAATTATCATTTTGTTTCCCCATACACACCCCTCCTATCAAAAATCAAATTTATTTCGCATAAGCACGCACTTCGAAATCAGAGGTTTCTCCGTGTTCCTTGCATTTAGTATATCACAAATAATGTAGATGGTGTATTGTTTTTTTGCTTTAGTCTGGTATATAATAGGAATGTTTATGATGGATCAAAGGAAAGAATAGTGGAGGTGGAATATGGAGGAGATCCGTTTTCAGGTAGATTTATCTGTGTCCGAATTATATGTGTTTTCCATGAGACATACCTATTTCAGTGCGTCTGGTGTGTTTGGGCTTCTGCTTAGCTTCGGCAGTCTGGCCGCCTGTGCATTGCGTTATGAAAGCTTGGATGGCACTACGAAAATGGCACTAATTATTATAGGATTGTTGTTTACGGTGGTACAGCCGATTATGTTATATGGCAAAGCGTTTATGCAAAGATTGCGAAATAAGGATATCAATGCGCCATTACAATATTGTGTCAGTGAAGAGGGGATTGTTGTTTCTCAGGGAGAACAGCAGGTGCGGGTTCCATGGTATGATGTCCGTAAAATGGTACAGAGTAGAAATGCAGTATATTTATATATGTCTCCGGTTCGCGCTTTTATTTTTCCGCGGAAGCAATGCGGCAAGCGTTATGAAGAAATGATTACCCTGATTCGGACCATGTTGGAGAAATATAAAGATTATGAACCAACGGAAGAAGAGCTTGCCAATACACAGGAAAGTAGATCGGAGCATATAGCTGCTGTGCAGGAGACAGAGGAAGTGCAGGAAACGGAATATCCGATCTCTGACCAGGAAACAGAAGGAGAGACAGATCGTGAGTAAGAAGCAGTCGGAGGACCGGCAGGACAAGCGGATCCAGGGAAGTACTATTTGGGATAGCCAGAGGGAACAGGACACCAGGGCAATAGGAAGACAGTTGGGAGAGTCCTGTCATCCGGGAGATATTGTATTACTCCATGGAGATCTGGGAGTAGGTAAAACGGTGTTTACCAAAGGTTTTGCAGAAGGGCTGGGCATTCAGGAACCCATCAGTAGTCCCACGTTTACTATTGTTCAAATCTATGAAACCGGACGCCTGCCTTTATATCATTTTGATGTATACCGTATTGGCGATGTGGAAGAAATGGAAGAAATAGGCTATGAAGATTATTTTTATGGGAATGGTGTATGTCTGATTGAGTGGGCAGAATTGATCTCGGAAATTTTGCCGCATCATTGTATTGAGGTAACGATCACAAAAGATTTGGAACAAGGATTGGATTACCGGAGAATTTGTATTCAGTATCATGGAGGAGAATGATGAAAATATTAGGAATTGACAGCTCCGGTATGGTGGCGTCTGCTGCAGTTACCGCAGATGATACCTTGGTGGCTGAATTTACAGTAAATAACAAACAGACCCATTCGCAGACTTTACTGCCAATGATTGATCAGGTAATTCAAATGTCCGGCATTGCACTGCAGGAGATAGATGCCATTGCCATTGCGGCAGGACCAGGATCCTTTACCGGATTACGAATTGGGGCGTCTACGGCTAAAGGACTGGGGCTGGCGTTGGATAAACCCATCGTATCAGTGCCTACATTAGAGGGAATGGCATATCGGCTGGCGGGAAGCAGTGGCTTGGTCTGTCCTATGATGGATGCCAGAAGAAATCAAGTTTACACTGGTATTTATCGTGTGTCAGCAGCGAGCCTGGATGTTGTTGTGGAGCAGAAAGCAGTGGATGTTAGGGAGATTTTACAGGAACTGGCAGAATATCAGGAGCCGGTTATCTTTATGGGAGATGGCGTGCCAGTATACCAAGAAACGATTACAGCGTGTTATCAGGGAGAGTATCAGTTGGCGCCATTGCATCTGTCCAGACAGAGTGCGGCGGCAGTAGCGGCATTGGGCGAAATTTATTACAGGCAGGGAAGAATTGAGACAGCGCAGGAACATCGTCCTGTTTATCTGCGTAAATCCCAGGCAGAGAGGGAGCGAGAGGAAAAGACAAAATGATTCGTAGAATGAAGTCAGAAGATCTGGACCAGGTTATGATACTGGAACAGCAGATCTTTAGCCGTCCGTGGAGTGAAGATAGTATGCGTTCTGCTTTGCAGCAACAGGAAACGATTTATCTGGTGGACGAGATAGAGGGTAGGATCCGTGGCTATCTGGGAATCTGGTGCATGGCGGAAGATGGGGATCTGTGTAATATGGCAGTGGCAGAACAGGCACGCCGTGAAGGCGTAGCTTCCGGGCTTATGGAGGAAGGCATGGCATATTGCAGAAAACAGGGAGTTCGGAGAATTGTATTGGAAGTCAGGGAATCAAATCTGCCTGCTAAAAATTTATATCAAAGAAAGGGGTTTGTCCCCATCGGTGTGCGGAAACAGTATTATTCAGACCCACAGGAAGATGCCATTATTATGGAATGTATGCTTTGAAATCTACCAGAGATTGCCACTATACATTTTGTGCGGATGACTTTATACTAGTACATGTATTGCGAAAGCGATGAAATTCTGTTAGATGATTCAAAAAATGTACAGAAAGATGGAGGCTGCGATGATGAAAGAAATGTGCTGTAATGCCTGTGGCAAAGTGATCAAAATGGAACATGGGATGCCCGTGGAAGATGTCTTTGAAGCAAAAAAACAGTGGGGATATTTTTCCAAAAAAGATATGCAGATGCATTCTTTTGTACTTTGCGAAAAATGCTATGATCAGATGTTGGAAAACTTTGTGCATCCACCTGAAATTTCGGAAGTGACGGAGTTGTAAGGCGGCTCTGGAATTTGTTGTTTTGACCCATTTCATGACTTATGTTATACTGTACGGCAGTGCCATTTGTGGCACTGTCATTTTTCTTGCTTATTATGTAGAATCTAAACAAGGAAATAGTTGCCAGAATGATATGGCGATGGAACAAATAATCAAGCGTATGCATTGATGAATATAGAAAGGAATGGGTAAATGCTGGATGTATGTTTGCTGGGGACAAGTGGAATGATGCCTTTGTCCGGAAGGTGGCTGACTGCCTTGATGACACGTTTAGAAGGCAGTAGTTTATTAATTGATTGTGGGGAAGGAACTCAGGTGGCAATTAGAGAAAAAGGCTGGAGTGTCAATCCCATTAATACAATTTGTTTTACTCATTATCATGGGGATCATATTAGTGGATTACCAGGATTACTACTTTCCATGGGAAATTCAGACCGGACAGAACCGGTTACTCTGATTGGACCAAAAGGTTTGGAAAAAGTGGTAAATGCTCTATGTGTGATTGCTCCAGGATTACCTTTTGCGCTAAAATTTATAGAATTAACGGAGCCGGAGGAGGAACTGGATATTAACGGCTATCATTTGAAAGCATTTCGGGTCAACCATAATGTGACCTGTTACGGTTACACTATCACAGTACCTCGCAGGGGAAGGTTTTATCCAGAGCTGGCAAAAGAACGAAATATACCGGTACAACTGTGGGGACGTTTGCAGCATGGGGAAACCGTGGAAGTAGATGGCAATTGTTTTACACCGGATATGGTTTTGGGACCACCAAGACGTGGAATAAAAGTGGTCTATTGTACAGATACCAGACCGACGGAACGGCTGACTCAGAATGCGGCAGAGGCAGATCTGTTAATTTGTGAGGGAATGTATGGTGACAAAGATAAGCAGAAGAAGGCAGTGGAAAATAAGCATATGATGTTTGCGGAGGCAGCAAAGGTGGCAGCGGATGCACAGGTAAGGGAAATGTGGCTGACCCATTACAGTCCGTCCTTATTATATCCACAAAATTATATGAAAGAAATCAAACAGATTTACCCAAATGCTTATGCAGGAAAAGATGGAATGAGTTGTATCCTGGAGTTTTCTGAGGAATAGGACCAGATTACTAAGGGTGTTTTTTGGAATTGCAATGATTAAGATTCTCTCTGGAACTAACCGAAATAATAGTTAGAGATAGAGTGATATTATTATGTGCAGGAGTAGTTTGATAAATGGAATGTTTACATATGGGAACTGTGTCAGGTTCAGAAAGAGAGGTGTGATATGGCAAAAGGAACGAAGAAAATTGTTTTTTCCCTGATCGGAATTGTTGTAGCAGCAGTATGTGTGGTAGTGTTGTATTATTTGATATCTGAAAGGAAGATTGGAAGGTCAGGAAATTCTGCGGCGACGGAGTCGGAAGTGCAGAAATTATTAGAAAAGGATAATGAAACAACATATCCGGAGACACCGACGGAAGTGGTAAAATTGTATTGGAGATATAACAAGTGCATTTATAATAGTTCCATGAATGACAAGGATCTGCAGGGACTGGTAAAGCAATTGCGTATATTTTATGATGAGGAATTGCTGGCCGGGGAGGGGAATTCCTGGGATGATATGCTTGAACAGGTCAAGAAGGATCAGAAGTCCTATCTCAAAAAAGAGCGGAAAATTGCCAACTATGTGGTCCAGAAAAATAGTAAGATACAGTCTGCCGAATTGGATGGCAGGGAGTGTGCAACTGTAATTTCCGGTGTGTTGACCAAAGAAAAATCAAAACGTGACCAGGTCTATGAAAAGTTTATGTGCCGGAGGGATGAGGATGGCAGATGGCGTATTTTGGGCTGGCAGCAAACAACAGATGCAGATGAGATCGCAGATTTGAGATAGTGAAACTATATAGAAAATTGCTCGTAACATGGTGGTATATAACAGCATAAATGCTGTATCAAGAAATCCGAAGGATTTCTTGCAGCGTAAGCCGTTTTGCTTACGCTTTTTGAGGAGAAAAATAGTACATGGAACAGGATGTGTTGGTTTTAGGAATTGAAAGTTCTTGTGATGAGACGGCAGCAGCAGTTGTGAGAAATGGCAGAGAGGTTTTATCCAATGTGATTTCTTCCCAGATTGCCATTCATACCTTATATGGAGGCGTTGTTCCGGAAATTGCATCACGTAAGCATATTGAAAAAATTAATCAGGTTATTACAGAGGCACTGCAAACGGCAGAGGTCACTTTAGAGCAGATAGATGCTGTTAGTGTTACTTATGGTCCTGGTTTGGTAGGGGCGTTATTGGTGGGCGTAGGTGAGGCAAAAGCCATTGCCTATGCGGCAGGGAAACCTTTGGTGGGTGTGCATCATATTGAAGGGCATATTGCTGCTAATTATATTGAGCATCCAGATTTAGAGCCGCCATTTCTGTGCCTGGTGGTGTCTGGGGGACATACTCATCTGGTGCAAGTACAGGATTACAATCGTTTTGATATTATTGGGCGTACCCATGATGATGCGGCAGGGGAAGCCTTTGATAAAGTGGCGAGAGCCATTGGATTAGGTTATCCCGGAGGTCCCAAGATTGATAAACTTGCTAGAGAGGGAAACCCTTATGCAATTGAATTTCCTCGTGCTAAAATAGAAGGATCTGCCTATGATTTCAGCTTTTCCGGTGTCAAATCTGCTGTGCTGAATTATCTTAATGTCTGTGAAATGAAAGGAACAGAAGTGAACCGTGCTGACGTAGCAGCATCTTTTCAGCAGGCAGTGGTGGACGTACTGGTGGAACGGGCAGTGGCAGCCGCCAGACAGTTGGGGGAAAAGCGCATTGCGGTGGCGGGTGGCGTTGCCTCGAATTCGGCATTGCGTGACGGGATGCAGCAGGGTTGTGATGAGGCTGGTTTGGAGCTAGTGTATCCTTCGCCAATTTATTGCACGGATAATGCAGCAATGATTGCTGTACAAGGGTATTATGAATATATGGCGGGAACTCGCAGTGGATGGGATTTGAATGCGGTGCCAAATTTGAAAATCGGGGAACGGGCAAATGGATAATAAAATGATACTAGGGTCAAAATACCTTTTGACTCCGATATCATAAAATATTGGACAATATATATAAAAATCCCTTTTATTGGACAAAAGACAGTCTGATAAAGGGGATTTTTATTGTAAATTTACATTGCAAATTTTATTGGGAATTTCTCTTGGAATTCCTTTGAAATCATGTTACACTATAAGATAAAAGTGTGAGTATGCAATTAAGCATGAAACAGAAAGGCGATTGCCGTTATGTTGTAGTGGGAGGATGCCGATGTATGGGTAATTTTTTGATTGTATCTAAAGTAGAACGGATACAGGAATATAAGCAAATCGCTGACGAATATCATTTGGGATTTGAGCTGAATGATTTCTATATGCCTTCCGTTCTGGAAGATCCGTTCAGACAGCAGGAGCTGATTGAGCAGTATCATCATGTCGGACTACCAGCAGGTAGTACTATGCATGGCGCTTTTCTGGATGTAGTGTTGTTTAGTGAGGATCCTCAGATACGCAGGGTATCCAGATTGCGTATGTCACAGAGTATGGATATTGCACAGAAAGCAGGTGTGAAAGGCGTTGTATTTCATACCAATTCCAATCCGGTGCTATCTGGAGATTATTACGACCGACGTGTTGTGGACATGGTTTCTGAATATATTGCCCAGTTATTAGAAAGCTATCCGGGCATAGATATCTATTTGGAAAATATGTTTGAAACGCATCCGGCTTTATTGGCAGCTATTGCAAAAGAACTGGAGTCTTATCCGGGATTTGGTATCTGTCTGGATTATGCCCATGCTGCCATATCTGGTACAGCAATGGATGTATGGGTCGATTTCCTGGCAGGCTTTGTCCGACATTTACATATTAATGACAATGATCTTAAACGGGATCTGCACTTGGCGGTAGGAGACGGAGATATTGACTGGAAACAGTTTGCCGGTTATTATCGGCAGTATTTTTCTTCCTGCAGCACACTGATTGAAACAGAGCTGCCGGAGCAACAGATGCGTTCGCTGCAATATTTAAAACAATTACTATAGAATGATGCTAGGGTCAAAAGTATATAGCAATCCGTAGCATCAGTTGCAACATCATAGAATTATATTCAGATTGGAGATTTACTATGGAAATGAAAAAAATAACTACGGCAGAAGATTTGTTACAGAAAATATTTTATTATATGAACCAATTAGTTGAAGAAAATGAGTGCTATAATACGATCCGTCTAATGACAGAATTGGGGCAGAATTTATTGAATGATATCAGATTGGAGATTACCATGGAGATGAAAAGAATAAGTGATGCAGAAGACTTGTTGCAGAAAATATTTTATTATATGAACCAATTAGCTGAGGAGAAAGATTTCTACAACACGATTCGTCTGTTGACAGAACTGGGACAGACCTTAGTGAATGCAGACAGGGCATCTTTCTGGTATTGGGATACCCGGGAAAAACAATATTGGACCATTGCTGCTTTGGGCAGTGACCGGATTATAGTACCGGAGGGAAGCGGAATTGTAGGTGCATCCATTAGTAGTAACGAAACTATTTTATTAAACGATCCGAAAAAAGATCCACGTTTTGATGCCAGCACCAGCGAAATGACCGACTATCCTGTGCAATCGATGCTGTGTATGCCGGTAACAGATTCCAAGGGCAAAGTAATTGGCGCTTATCAGGCTTTGAATAAGATTGATGAAGAGGGGAATCCCGGCAGTTTTGACGACAGAGATCTCATACGTCTGACATTGGCAGCAGTGTATTGTGGTAAAGCATTGGAGTCCCATATTCTATACACGGAAAGCCATATGGATGCCTTGACAGGACTGTTGAATAGACGGGGATTTTTTGACTATTGCTGGGAGCATTTTGAACAGGAGAAATTGGAAGAAAGCATGTCTTCGATTTCCTTGATTATGTGTGATATTGATTTTTTCAAAAAAGTGAATGATACTTATGGACATAATGCCGGAGATGCTGTGCTAATATATGTGGCAAATACTTTGCGTGATACCCTTCCGCCAAAATGTCAGGCGGTACGCTGGGGTGGAGAAGAATTTGTCATACTGTTGGAGGATATGTATCTGGAACAGGCAGTCAGCCATGCAGAGAAAATCCGGAAGAAGATTGAGGAAACAGTTTGTACATTTGGGGAAGATGATATTAATATTACTATGTCATTTGGGGTAAAGCAGTGGGAGATCGAAAAAACGGCTGCTGTTAATATTGGACAGGTAGATGAGAGATTATACAAGGCGAAGACCTCTGGTCGTAATCGAGTGATCAGTCAGTAGGAGGCATGCAATATGGCAAATGCTAAAACTGTTTTTATTAGTTATAGTTCTCTGGATACTCAGGAGGCCAACAGGGTAATTCGTTTATTGCAGCAAATGAAGATTTCCTATTGGAAAGCCCCTGAAATGATACCGGCTGGTTCCAGCTATGCCAGAGAGATTCCACAGGCAATCCGAGAATGTACAATCTTTTTGTTAATTGTATCACAAGCATCTCAGGATTCAGTCTGGGTTGAAAAAGAAATAGATACTGCTATTCATTATCGTAGGACGATTCTGCCATTGAGAATTGATGACGAGCCAATGAATGACATGTTTTATTTTTATCTGAATAATGTGCAGGCAATTTTCTATCACAATAATGTGACAGCTGCATTTCAAGCCTTAGAGAAACGATTGAAATATTTGTTGGCAGGTGAAAGGGAAACGAATACTGACCAAGTACCAGAAAAAACGGCAGAGCCGCAGAAAAAACAAATTCCTACCCAGACTCAGTCACAAGAACAGAAAAAATCAATCAATACCCAGGCTCAGTCAGAAGAAGAACAGAAAAAGTCGTCTTTGGAGACAGATAATGTTCCCCACTTTGATCCATATCGGGGATCCCGGGCATCTCTGACCATGAACCGCATTCCTTACCGCTGTAGATATTGCGGCAAGAATTTAAAAAAAGTTTCCCGTGGGGTTTATCAGTGTGTACAGTGTGGTAAGGAAACCTATGATGATTTTCAAACCATTCGTAATTATTTGGAAAAGGCTGGAGCTACACCAGCATTAACCATTGAAGCAGACACAGGGGTGCCGCTAAAGAATATTGAATATTTTTTGCGGGAAGAGTATTTGGAAATTCCTAGGTTATCCAGTTTTCGGCTTTCCTGTGAAAGATGTGGTTCGCCTATCCGTACTGGTTATTTATGTGAATTATGCAAACGAGCAGAACCAACAGGAAAAATTAGGCAAACTTCCAGTGGATCTTGGCGTACAGGGAAAAGGAATTAAATATAATGGAAAAAATCATATGGGTTATTAGTAATAATAAGGCGGAAATCATAGAAGCGCAGCGACGTATCAATGCCATAGGCAGTATGCGGACTTTGTGCATGCTTTCTTTTGAGGCAGTGTGTAAGGCCGTGGAAAGTCGATATCATCAGGAAGTGTCCCGTATTAGTACTCCTTCCCTGTTAATATTAGATTATGACAGTGAGAGAGAGCAGGATTTTGAGACGCTTTCTTATCTGAAAGCACAACAGGAGCTGGCAGGTGTTCCCATTGCTTTTATGGTATCGGACAGATCGGAGGAGCTAGACGAATATTGCTATTCATTGGGGGCTATCATTATTCTTTCCAAGCCTTTTTCACAATCAAATATTTTGCGTATAGAGCGTATTGCCTGGCAATATGAAGTGACCAGAAATTATGAAAAAAAGCTACAGGAGCAGGCAGGAGAATTGCAGGCTGCCCAGGAAATTTTAAGTTTGAACCAGCAGCTACAGTCCCGGAATGAATTGTTGCATCGGATTTTTGGGCAGTATTTTTCAGATAAACTGTTAAACCTGATTTTGGAACATCCAGAGGATGCCGCTATTGGTGGTGAGAAGCGGGAATTGACTGTCATGATGGCAGATTTAAGAGGGTTCACTTCCATGTCAGAACAATTGGAACCAGATATTGTAACAGATATGTTAAATTTTTTCTTTGGGAAAATGCTACATGTCATTAACAAATATCATGGTATGGTGCTGGAATATCTGGGAGATGCGATTCTGGCTGTCTTTGGAGCACCATTAGAGACGGAAAACCAGACAGAGGATGCGATTGCCGCAGCGATTACTATGCAGAATCGAATGGGGGATGTCAATGAGTACAACCGTTCTAAGGGATATCCACAGTTGGAAATGGGGATAGGTATTCATCGGGGGGAAATGTTTATTGGAAATATCGGATCCCAGAAAATGATGCGTTATAATGTGATTGGGCATGCGGTAAATGAATGCTCTCGTATCGAAAGTTATACGGTGGGTGGACAGATCCTGACCTCCCATCATACATTGCAGTATATTAATTGCCCGGTTGAAACTCATAATCATCGAAACATCATAACCAAAGGGATTAAAAAACCGGTACGGATCTGTGAGGTAACCGGTATCGGAGGGGATTACCAATGTCATTTGGAAAATGTGGAATTTTATAAATTGTATCCTGTAAAAGTACCAGTTATCTTTAACTTATTTCCACTGGCAGGGAAAAAAATTGCAGAACATCCCATTATGGCAAAATTGACGCATTTTTCTCCAAAACGTGCGAAGGTTTCTGTAGATGTAGAAAGGATAACGGAGCTGCAGGAATATCAGGATGTGGAGATTTTTGCAGCACAGGAAAGTGGGTGTGCACTGTTTACTAATGTTTATGCCAAAATCATGGAAAAGGGAGAGCATTTTCTTACCCTGCATTTTACCCATATAAATAAGAATTTTTCTCGGTTTGCAGAAAAAGTATTTGATTTACAGGAGGATATTACATTGAGTGAAATAACAAAAGTAGAAAAATACGGTTTTACGCCTGCAGACTTTACTGTATCGATTCCATTCACTGGGAGGTGTTTCCGTGATCAGAAAAATAAATGTATTGTCCTGTGGCTGACAGAAAATCTTCCGTTAATTGAACTGATTTCTATGAATTTACATAAAAATACAGGATGTCCCTTTGTATTGACTGTTTATGAATCTCCAGATGAAATGTGTCTGAATTTTTTTAGTAATACCAGAGAAATTCGAGCTTTGGAATTTTTGGATTTTATTATTTCGGAGTATAGTCTAATCAAAGGAGATGCCAGTATTGCCAATGGACGGATATCTTCAGCAATCCTGCGGGTACATATGGCAGATCGGAACATGCAGCAGAGTACGGATTATATTTTGCAGCGATGTCAGGACTATTTTTCGGATTGTATGTGTATTCAGGCAGTGGATTATATGGAGACACACAAAGATGCTTTGGATCAGATGGAGTTATATCATAAAATAAAAATACCTTGGGCATATGTATGCTCTACGGATGTAGTGCCAAAGGGGAAAAAGTTCTTTGTCAAGTCTTTAGAAAATGAATCTGGTATGACAATTACCGCTGCAGATAATATTTATATTATGATTGGTTGTCGCGGGGAAGTGTATGATATACAGGCTGAGAAGTTTCATAAAACTTATGAGGCAACGAAGGAGAGTCTGAATATTTTGGATCAGATGTTGGATTTTATTCCAACAATAGAAACCTTGCCAGAGGAGGAATATATTAGTATAGACGAAATTGCCCATCTATGTTATCCCAAAAATCAGCTGGGTATATATGCCTGCCAGTTGGATAGGAGGACAAAAGTATTTCCGGTTAACTATAATCAGGACTATTTTGTTGGACGTCCAGGGGATTATTTGGCGGTCAGAGAGGATGATTTACAGGATATCTATATTATTCAAAAGGATATTTTTGGACAGACTTATGAAAAACGAAATTAAAATGATGCTAGGGTCAAAAGTAGATAGTAATGCGTGTTTACACGCAATTTGCTATCTACTAGCTTGACCCGCCAAACACCGACCGAAGCAGAGCGTAGACATCATTAAAATAGCATTCTAGAAAAATAAAGCAGCAAGGTGGCAGGAGATAGATCCTGCCACCTTTTTTGCATTTAGAATACAAATACATATTGACAAAATAACAGAATTGTATTATTGTATTATTTAGATAGTACAATAGTACAAAGGAGGTGAGACTATGGATTGGACATTCTCGGATGATATTCCGATTTACCTACAGATCATGAATCAGGTAAAGGCGCAGATTGCGGCGGGAATTTTGAAACCGGGAGAAAAGATACCACCAGTAAGGGAGCTTGCTATGGAGGCAGGCGTTAATCCCAATACTATGCAGAAGGCGTTGGCAGAACTGGAGAGGGAGGGGGTGCTGTATTCCAAACGGACTGCCGGGCGTTTTGTGGCTGACAGTGAAAGTAATACTGGGGCGTTGCAGGAACAAATGGCGCAGGAACAGATGGATACTTATTTAAGCGCCATGCAGCAATTGGGATATGACAGCACTCAGGCAATTGATAAATTACAACAGTATGTGCAATCATAAAATGACAAGATATTGTGGAAAGCGGACAGAACAAATGTATTTGAGGGATGTGAGGCGAGGCTTGATAATGAGCGAAGCAAACTGCTTTGTTGATGGGGGATAAGATTATACAGAGAAGTCTTACATGACAGAGAGGAGTTTATATGAGTCAATTAGTGAAATGCGAAAATCTTTCTAAAAAATATGGAAAAAAACAGGCACTGGATCATATTTCTTTGGAAATAGAGTCCGGTCAGATTGTTGGGTTATTAGGACCCAATGGCAGTGGGAAAACTACCTTGATCAAACTTTTAAATGGACTGTTGAGCAGAGATGAGGGAGAAATTTTGGTAGGAGGACATCCGGTGGGCGTAGAGAGCAAAAAGATTGTTTCCTATCTGCCGGAGAGGACATATTTTTCCAATCGAATCCGAGTGCGGGAAGCCATGGATCTGTTTGAAGATTTCTATGAAGATTTCAGACGGGAGCGGGCAGAGAAGATGCTCGTTGATCTGGGGATCGACTTTGATATGAAGTTTCGCAGTATGTCTAAAGGAACCAAGGAGAAGCTGCAATTGGTTCTGGTTATGAGCAGGGAAGCTAAATTATATTTGCTGGATGAGCCCATTGGCGGTGTGGATCCCGCTGCCAGAGATTATATCATGAAAACGATACTCAGCAACTATCAGGAGGATGCCGGAATCATTATCTCTACCCATCTTATCAGTGACATTGAAAAAATATTGGATGATATTGTTTTTATTAAGGATGGCAATGTGATTCTGCATCAAAAGGCAGATGATCTGCGTATGGAGCGTAACAAGTCAATTGATCAGATCTTTCGGGAGGTGTTTGCATGTTAGTTAAATTATTTAAATTTGATTTCAAAAATCTGGGAACAACGATTATTCCAATATATCTGTGTCTGGCGATCTTTGCCGTATTTGATAGAATAATTCATTTTTTGCAAAAAGCAGATGCACTTTCCGGGATAAAAGCAGTAGAATATATGGCAAACTTTACACAAGTTTTTCTTATGATTGGACTGTTTTGCATGTTTCTCCTGGTGTTGGTCATTGGGGTTCATTATTATAAAGACAATATTATGCGGGATCAGGGGTATCTGATGCATACATTGCCTGTCGATACTTATCAGTTAGTGGCAAGTAAGCTTCTTTCATTTTTAGGCTATATTATTTTATCCGTCATTGTCTGCTATTTTATTCTGGCACTTGATTTTGGGAATATATGCTGGTATCGGAAAGTGTTTACTGACGTTTTGGGATTTATGAGTAAGTCAAAGGCGGTTTCCCTCATTGTCAATATGGGAGCATACATGTTTATCTATCTGGCATTCTGTATTTTGTTGGGATATTTGGCAATCAATATTGGATACACGGTCAATGGTAGGATGCGTCCCATTGTAATTGTGGCAGTGATCATGTTGTTTTTGATTATTGGGAAATGTGGAGAGCTGTTAGGGATATATTTTTTTGCCCGTGCTGGTTATACCAATATGGATCTGGCTACAGTTCCGCTAGATGCATTTCAGATAGTATTTGTATCAATTAGTAGTTTATATGCAGTATTATCGGTGCTGTGTTATGCATTGGCAGTCAGGTGGCTGGGGCATCATCTCAATTTGGATTGATAGAACTATTTAGGACTCTGATGCAATAGTCAGGCATGACAGAGTTAGCGGAACGCTTGCTGTTATTCGTCAATTATTCGTTTTGTCCTGCAGTTTTGTCAGAAAACATATCGCAATGTCCGAATAGACAAAATCTGCTCTGCCTGGCAAGTTTTGTCTATTCGGACATTGTTGACTAAGTCTGAGTGAAACAGCAGGACGAATACCAGAACCTGACGGTTAACAGAAAATTATCTACAACAAAATTGACTGTGAATGGTAACATTTTGCAAAAAAGGCAAAAAAAGAGGGTAAAAAAGTAAAAAAACTCTTGACGAGATGGAAAATGAATGGTATATTAATCAAGCAGCATTTGAGACCGACAATTTAATAAGGTAAATCTGTTTGGTTCAGATTCATGGAGAGGTATCGAAGTGGTCATAACGAGGCGGTCTTGAAAACCGTTTGTCCGCAAGGGCGCGTGGGTTCGAATCCCACCCTCTCCGTTTTTTATGCTCTGTTTCGAAAACATAATATTTATGTATGAGTTAGCTATTGTGGAGAAGTACCCAAGAGGCTGAAGGGGCTCCCCTGGAAAGGGAGTAGGTCGTTAATAGCGGCGCGAGGGTTCAAATCCCTCCTTCTCCGTTTAGGAAAAAATCGGGAAAGTACCGTAGAGGGGTGCTTTCCCGATTTTTACTTGTGATTTCTTCTCAAAACAGCTATCATTTTGCCACAACATTTATTTCATCCTTTGATAATCCGGAAACATCAATATTTGTACAGTATCTTTCGCAATCAAATAATCTGTACTTATCGCCAGACTAATTCTGTTTGCTGCCTGCTTTTGTGCCCAGTGCCGTTTTGTTCTAATTTCCCAAATACCGTTCCAGCCATTTGGTCACACCATCCTGTTCATTGCTTTCCGTTATTTCGTCTGCGGCTTTTTTACCTCAGATAGCGCATTTTCAACAGCCACCCCAATACCACATGATTTCAGCATATCAATATCATTGTAATCATCTCCAAAAGCCACAATTTGGCTTGGGGAAATATCATAGCGTTCTGCCAAAGATTTAATACCATTCATTTTGGTTGATCGTGTGTTGTGAATTGTGACAATGCAATTTTCTGAAAGCAGCAGATATAGGTCTTCCGTGATATATTTCTCTAATGCATTCATTTCTTCTATAGAATGGGCATCTACAATAATTTTTTCTGCATAGGAATGTTCCAACTCCTTAAAATCGGAGGTTTTTATGTAGTCAATGCCTGGCCAGATTTCACCGGCATCAAAATTGCTATACATCACATCATTAGATTCAACAGCGATTTTATAATCTGGTTTATCATTTAAGATTGCATTGACTATCTTTTTGGGATTTTTGATTCCCAGATTGTTTAATAAAATCTCGTGGTCCATGACGACAGCACCATTATGAAAAATGGCAGCATCATAGCTTACCCATGGAAGGAAAGTTTTCACGGCTCGGATGGGACGGGCGGTGGCTACAACAAAAAGAATGCCGCTGTTACGCAATTGTTTGATAACAGTTTCGGAACGAGTTGATATGCTTTTGTCGTCTCTTAATAGGGTTCCATCTAGATCGGTTACTATCATTTTGATATCTGTGTGGTTCATTGTAGTTGCCTCCTTTTAAGATTGCAATATGGTTACGTTGCAGATGAGCAGTATTATTTTTGAACATAGACATAAATTTTGAATATTATAGTTCCTAGTCTGGTGCTTGGCAAGATATTTTCTGAGAAAAATAGCAGGATGAAGCAAGCAATTGGCGAATAACAGGAAACTACTCTATAGAAAAAAGCGGCTGTGATGATTATCTTTCGATCAAAGAAAAATGAGAAAAATAAAAATTAAAAAAATTGAAAAAAAGTGTTGACAAGTCATTCTGGGCGTGATAGTATATATCTTGCTGACGCAAACAGAAACAGTCAGCACAGACTGTACATACCGACCGATAAACACTGACAGAAACTGATGTATAGACAGTCATGAAACTTGATAACTGAATAGTAAAACAACCCTGAAAAT
>CAYPEW010000023.1:0-53783 GCA_964409845.1 uncultured Jutongia sp. | reverse complement strand
TTTCTTCCGGTTCGGACGATTTACGAAATAGTGGACAAGCAGAAGACAGATCCACAGCAGACAATGCAATGTAAAAAGGACGGATAAGCAGAAATTATCCATCAATTGGTAATGCATGTGCAAAAAATGGGGAAAGTCAAAACTTTTGAGCATCATAACATCGCTTTATCTTGAAACTTTTCAATCTCCTCTATGTATTTCTTCCCAATCTCACTAATTCTGGAGTCCCGTCTGGAAATATAGCCAATGGTCATCCGTTCCTGGGAATCCAGCTTAACCGCTGCATAATCTGATCCGTTCAATTCCTCACAGATAATACCGGAACACAAAGTATAACCATTACTGCCCACCATTAAATTTAACAACGTTGCCCGATCACTTGCCTTTATCATCTTCTTATATTGATAGGTACTGAGTACTTCCTCTGCAAAATAAAAGGAATTATGCTCCCCCTGATCAAAAGACAGACAAGGGTACTCCATCAACTCTTCCATAGTAATCTGTTCCTGCTTTGCCAAAGGGTGTCCCTTCCATAAATAAACATACAATCCACAGTCAAACAGCGGATGAAAGATCAGTCCATACTCCTGAAATAATTTTCCTAATACACTTTGATTGAATTCATTAATATACAAGATACCCAGTTCCGACTTATGGTTTCTCACATGATCAATAACCTGATAAGTGGTATCCTCATAAATCCCAAATTCATAACTATCCATTCCAAAGTAATTCATAGTCTCAATAAAAGCATTCACAGCAAAAGTGTAATGCTGCGTGGAGACGCTGAATTTCTTCTTGACTTCCTTGCGGCTGATATACCGGGCATCTAACAGTTCATACTGCTCCAGGACCTGTCTGGCATACCCAATAAATTCTACTCCCTCCTGGGTAACGGTAACTCCGGTTTTGGATCGGTTAAAGATGCTAAACCCCAACTCCTGCTCCAGGGAATGAATCGCATTGGACAAACTGGGCTGTGAAATGAATAACTTTTTGGCAGCATCATTCAGGGAATGTTCCCCCGCCACCACCACGGCATATTTTAATTGATTTAATGTCATAAATTTCTCCCCCAATATCCTTTTTCTTCTCCGTGAGTCAAATCCTCTGCAACATACTATGGAACATCTTTCCATCCCATTAATCTTTAAAATAATCTGCATTAAATAAATTCGGATTCTGTCCAGAAGTTCCCTCTGATACATTCTGATCCGGATGCCAAGGAGTTTCATTTGGCGCTACTCCCATATTCTCCCGTCTCGGCTGTACTTTCGGCAATGTTCCCTCTGGTGCAGCCTTACCATCCCCCAGTTGTACTGCCGACGCAGTTTCTTCTGATGCTGTCTTGCTATCTCCCAGCTGTATTGCCGATGAGTTTCCTTCCGATACAATCCTGCCATCTCCTGACTGTGCCATTGACCTGCCGCCTTCCGGTGGCATCTCCATCCGCTGGAAATCCTTTTCTGCAAACGATGCATCCCCTATCGGCATCTCATATGGCATCCCAGCCATTGCAGAAACAGAAAATTCCGTCCCTGGCTCAACAATCTTTCCCTCTCGCTGAAGCGACCATAACAAATAGGCTACTCCTGCCCCCAGAACCAAAGTAACTGCCAAACCACCTTCCATTCCAAAGGCACCACCATTAATAAAAGAATGGCTGCTTTTACATGTACTGGCAAAAACCGACTGCTGCAGTGAATTACCACTGACCTGAATACCATATATATTTCCCTGCACAAAATTCCAGATACTGTGAAATGCCCCCACAATCCAGATATTCTCATATTTCACCAGTAGCAGAGCGGCAAATACACCAAATAAAATCAAATTCAGCACCGCTAAAACCGACAGACCCGGATTAATGCCATGTAATGCGGCAAAAAATACGGCGCTAAGGAGAGCCGAATACCACAGGGAATGCCTTCTCGTCAGAGAAACAAACAGGTATCCACGGCATAATACTTCCTCTGCCATTCCCTGTATCATATATCCCACCAGATAACCAACAATATAAAACGGCGCAATATGGTCTGTTACCCCATCGAAATGAATACTGCCTGTCAAAACACAGAGCAGATAGGCAAAGGAAAAAAAGAGAAATCCACCTAACAAACCAATCACATACTGGCTAAACATTCCCTTTTTCCGAAACCCCATGGTGTTTACCTTTCTTTTTTCAATGAGACGGCAATACAAAACCACCACCAGGATCATTAAACTCTCAGAAAGTAAAATAAGAATCATCATCCACTCCGGAATATTTGCAGCCATATTCATGGATAGTTCCATCGCTTCCTGCATAGACTGCTGATCTCCCTGCATAATCAGTCCCATATATTCCTGATTGGACATCAGCTCCACAAACATCAAGGGAAACTGAATAATTCCCATGGCAACAAAACTGACACCAAATACTGCTATTGCCAGCAAAATTTCAATAATTGCAATATGTCCCGGCTTTCCCTGCATTGCCCTTTGCATAAATGCCGGTTTTCGTAAATCTTTCATATTTTCCTCATTCCTGCATCAACATATCTGTTGATGACTTTACTCTTGCGAATTTATGCTCACTTGCCCCATGACTTGTTACGAAGTATTTGACTTAGCGACAAAGCGGTGCTGTTACTTCTGCCAGCCATTCCCTCTCCTGCTGGTCTAAGTAAGGGGAAATTTTGGCATATACTTCTGAATGGTATTCATTTAAGCATCGTAATTCCTCTTCCCCCATACATTCCGGCAAGATAGCATCTCTGTCGAAAGGTACCATGGTCAGTGTCTCAAAGCGCATGAAATCTCCCCAGGATGTCTGCCTGTCCCTCACACATAACATCAGATTTTCCAAGCGGATTCCATACTCGCCCGACAAATATATCCCCGGCTCATTGGAGACCACCATCCCCTCCTCTAATGCTGTACCAATACGCCCTCCCGGCTCCTTCTGTCGGATTCCTTGGGGGCCTTCATGAACACTGAGTATATAACCGACACCATGCCCGGTTCCATGATTAAAGTCCAATCCCAGCCGCCACAATGGCTCTCTTGCCAGATAATCCAGATGGGTACCACTATAACCATGCTTAAAATACGCATTACCTAATTTCAGATTACCGCATAAAACCGCCGTATAATGTTTTTTCTGCTCTCTGGAAATTTCTCCCAATGCCACTGTCCTGGTAATATCGGTGGTTCCCTGCAGATAATGACCACCGGTATCCATCAACACCAACGTATCCATACACAGCGGAGCATCCGTTTCCTCTGTTGGTTCATAATGCACAATAGCGCCATGCTCTCCTGCAGCAATAATCGGCGCAAAACTCGGTCCCAGATAATCCTGCCATTCCTGCCGATAGCCCTCCAGACGTTTCGCCACTTCTCGTTCTGTAACTTCTCCATTTGCCAACAATTCCGATCCCTGCTGTTGTTTCAGCCAATAGAGCAACCTAGTTACAGCAACTCCATCCCAGATATGTGCCTGCCGT
The DNA here is from genome assembly GCA_964409845.1 of uncultured Jutongia sp. Lineage (GTDB taxonomy): Bacteria > Bacillota > Clostridia > Lachnospirales > Lachnospiraceae > Butyribacter. Next base: position 50,295 of record CAYPEW010000023.1, on the reverse strand, counting down.
TCTCTCTGTCTCTCCGTCTCATTCTTAACTGCCTTCGCCAGCCCTGTGGGATTTGGCCGAAAAATCACCTTACTATTTTCCGGAATGCAAGACCTCAATGCAATATTTACTGATGCCGGATCTAACAGGATCTTTCGGTCTGACCCACACCGTTCCAAATCTTCGTATATCTGCAAATAAGATTTTACCACAACTTCATCCTGTGTCAAAGCTTCTCTGCTCTGCTGATCCAATGCTTCCAAATTCATATAGATCACGGCATCTGTCTCTGTAATCAGACTATAAGACAACACCACGGGATTATATGCAATATCAGCACCTCTGATATTATACAGCCATGCAATATCGTCCAGAGAAGCCAATAAATGCATATCTGCGCCCTGTTTCCCCATCTGCTGACGCAATTCCTGTAACTTTTCTCCACGGGATTTACCGCTAACTTCTTCAGACAGCAGCCATATAGGTTCTGACGGCAGTGATGGTCTATCCTGCCAGATCTCTCCCACCAGATCCACATCCTCCCGAAAAACGATTTGTTTTGCCTGCAATTTTTTCCTAAGCTGCATTCCATACGCTACACTAATGGTGCGTCCATCATATCCCAGACACTGCCCTGGCTGCAACTGTTTCCCCAGATACTCCAACAAAGTCGGCACTTCCGCTTCCCCCATCTTCCACAAGGTAATATCGGTATCCTGTAATTGCCGTTCTGCCTGTATGAAATATCTGCCGTCCGTCCATAAACCAGCCTCTGTGACCGTAACCAGCAAAGTCCCTGCAGAACCATCAAATCCTGACATATATTCCCTGCACTTAAAATAATCTCCCACATATTCCGATGCGTGAAAATCTCCAGAAACAATAAGATAGGCATCTATCCCATACTCCTGCATCAGCTCACGCAAACTTTGCAAACGATCTCTGATTTGTTTTGCTTTTTCTATCATTACACTCTCCCTAATCATCTAAGTCATCCAGAGTCACTACATCAAAGCCCTAGCTTCTCTCCTCAACTGATACTACAGATTGCTATCTGCTTTTGATCCTGGCATCATAATATTATGTATATTCGAAGAACATTTTATCATAAACAGAGAACAAAATATAGATCATAATTTTTATGTTGTGAGTATTTTCCTATACAGTAAAAGAGAGACCAGAAAATCTAAGAGAAATTATCTCTACTGATCTCCTGGTCTCTTATGTGATTCCGAAGAATCTTTGTTTATTTAATACCTGTCAAGTACAAGTATAAAATATAAGTCTTACCATTCTGTTTTACCGTAGTACGAATCAGGGAGCTTCCTAAGCGTTTTGCTGTATAACGTCCCTTCTTATTAATGGTAAAGTTCTTTTTATTAAAGGACTTATATGTTACTTTTGACTTCTTATTCAAGTCAACAATACCAATCTTGGTAGATTTCTTAAGTTTCCTCTGCTTATTTAACAACAGAGTTGGTGTCTTAATCTGTTTTGCCTTGAGATTCTTAATCTCTTTTGCATTCTTAAATTTCTTTTTGACAACCAGTCTAATCGTCAGACGATTGGTGTACTTGCCCTTGATGGCTGTGATGGTAAGATTAGCCTTACCAACTTTCTTTGCCTTGATCACGCCCTTCTTGCTGATCGTACCAACTTTCTTATTGCTGGTAGTGGTTATGATGGTAGCACCTTTACATTTAACCATCTTGATTTTGGACTTGGTTCCCTTTTTCATTACTTTCTTCATATTGAAGCTAGGAATCTTCCAATTTTTAGCCATTTTCAACAGCTGCTCATAGGTGTAAGGGCAACCCTTTGCCTTTAATTTGGCATTAACTGCCGCTTTTTCATTAGCTGTCATCTTCTTCCAGGTAGCTTCACCGGAAATGATAATATCTCTGGTGGAATCATCTACCTTGGTAATCAGCTTCTTCTTGGTATCTGTCACATAATCTTTGATAAACTTCTCTGCCTTATCTTCCTCTGCCTTAGTAAAGCTTGGGCCCTGATTAGCTAAAGCATCCTGTTTTACCTTGGATCCATCAATGTCTTTCGTCCCTCCATTGCTTAACTGACCTGGATCAACGTCCTTATTGGCTGCTGTTGCTATCGGAACCGCCACAATACGGTATGTTCCATCTGCTGGAAGTTTTGTATAGGTAATCACACCCTGATTTCCAGTGCTCCACACGGTAGTTCCCTTTTCATCATAGACATAATTGCCATTAGCGTCTATGGTTACTGGTACTTTCTCATATTTTCCGTCTACTTTCTTCAAAATAGCGTACTGATAATCCGTCTTAGCTGGATCTACTGTAATGGTAATGGTATCTGTTGTAGGATCATAACTAGGTTTTGTATCCTTGTCATCAATTGATGTACTGTCTGTTGGATACTTTGTTGCATCAATATCCTTGGATCCACCCAAAACATCTTTTGGATCAGTAGTTGGACCTGGATCTATGCCATCCTCTGTTTTTGTTGGAATTGCTACAACACGATAAATTCCATCTGCTGGAAGCTTGGTAAAGGTAGCGGCATAATGATCCCCCTCTTCCTTAACATTGCCCCATACTGTTGTACTATCCTTATCATACACATTATTACCGTTATCGTCACGGCTAATGGTAACAGGTGTCCACGCACCATCTACTTTCTTTAATACAGCATATTGATAATCTTCCAGAGCCGGATCTACCGTAATCGTGATGGTATCCGTTTTCTCATCATAGTCTTCCTTTACATCCTTGTCATCAATATGGACACCCAAGGTTTCTGTATTAGCGTGAATTGTTAATTTTTCCTTAATATCATAAGCCTTATCCTTGCGTACCTTGAACTTCAGAATACCACCAGGTAAATCGGATTTATAATATCCTTCGTCATCTGGCTCCAACGGATTTCCTTCTTCATCCGTTACTTCCAAATAATCCGGTGTCTTTGATGTACCAAATTCCCATACTGTATAAGTAGTATCCTTTGCTGTCGGTGTGATCGTAATGATACGCCATGGATCATCTGGATCTGTACCTGGATTTGGATCTACATCAATATCCGCATTAGTTCTGACAGTATTATATGGAAGTGAAGAAACCGTTCCTGTATAATCCACTTCATCACCAGATACCCGGACAGCAACATAACGGTCAAGATCGTCTGCTGTCAAAATATAATTCGGATCAGTAGCTCCCGGAATTGGTCTCAGTACACCATCTTCATCAGTTATCCACCACTGATAGGTCAAAGTTGGCTTTGCTCCATCTGGTTCAATACCATCAATATTAGCTGACAGGACAGTTCCTGCCTTGTTAATTGGCTTTCCTTCATCATCCAGTGTCTTATTATCAATGGTAAGCACGCCGGAAATCGGTGTCTTTGGTGTATTCTTTTCTACTACTGTATATGGAACAGAAGTAACTGCTCCCTCGTATCCTTCACCTGTCTCCGGATTTGGCGTAACCGTAACAACCAACTGTTTCCCTTGATTTTCTACTGGTACTGTATAGGTAGGATCGGTAGCTCCATCAATTTTTGTATATGGATCCTCGCCAGTACCCTCTTTTTCCGGATCATAAATATACCACTGATAATCCAGAACCGGCTTTACTCCCTCTGGTGTAATGCCATCAATGTTAGCTTCCAGAATCGGATCACCATTAGCTTCCTCCCCGGTTTTCTCAATGGCAACCACACCACCGATTTGCACTGTCTGCCCATCTTTTGCAGAAGTATTCAGTGCCGGAGACTCTGCGGTATATTTTTGCATGTCTCCATTTTCATCCTCTTTTTCTACAGTAACCCAAACAATAATTTTCTTACCTAAGTCATCATCTGTTATGGTATAGTTCTTACCAGTAGCTCCCTTAATCGGCACTGGCACACCTTCGTTCTCCTGTGTATACCACTGATAGGTCAGATCCTGCTCCGGATCTAAATCCCATTCAGAATTGCTGTCCAGAATATCAGCAATATCAGCCTCTAATGGAGAACCTGCTGTACAGTTTCCATATGGATCTCTATTGATGATTTCTACATCGCCGCTTAACTTTTTCCGGCCTTCTTTACCATCACTAATCGTATCATCAGAATCCTTTGTTACTGTGTAAATGACATCACCTAAGGCATCTTTCAGCTTCTTATCATCCCCTGGGTTTCCACCAAATTCGATATAATAAGCTAATGACTGACTTGCATCATAATCATTCCAACGTCCCTCTTCATACTGTCCATAATATCCAAATGCTTCATCAGTCTCGCCACCACCATTTGGCTCCACATTATTAGAATTTCCCCAGTTTGAAAACTTTCCATTATCTGCTACAAATCCACCATCATACTTACCGTCATCACGATTACTCTGTCCATATGCATGATTCTGATAACCAAAAGCCTCACCTGCCTCTGGACCGGATACCCATCTCCAGACAAAGTCTTTCGTTAGATCAATATTAGCATCATTAATCTTATCCAATGGTTTCCACTTAGTCTCCGCATCAGAATAACTGCTGCCATCTGCCAGTTTTGCACGGGTACAACCAATCCATCCTCTATATCCATAACTATTCAGAGATCCCCAATTGGAATAGATAAAACGATCCTCTGCACGGGATGTAATAGTTGCCAGATAGCCCTTCACACCGTGAAAATCAGCTGTCTTGGTATATTTATAAGCATTCTCCCATGTTACCATAGTATCTACAAAACCATAAAAATGACCATTAAAATACTTCAAAAAGATATTTTTACCATTTACCGATGCTACCTGCTCATCACTATTCATGGTAGTTGCAGAAATAGACACCACCTGACTGCTGGATCCTGTGGTAGAAAATTGAATCCTACTGATAAATTCCTCAATCCTTGACTTGGTAATTCCATTCTTCCATGTGAACATGACAGCGGAATATTGTCTGGATTGTGAAACATCTTCAAACTTATCAAATGAATCCATCTTACCGTCTGTCAAAATACCAGTTCCCTTGACTCCATCCAACTGACTATGTGGAATCTTAAAGTATCCAGAATCAACCAGAACTGTCATGTCATAAAACGCCTTGCTCTCATCTGACATTTTGACACTGACATCCGGATATGTATAGTAGGTACCATGATTCTCCAACTTCCCTAACTCAATAGTACCTTCCCCTGCTGCCTGTGCCGTCTGCTTCACAAAAACCGGTCCGCTTAACATACCGACAATCATTGCAAACGCCAGAAGCAAGGATGCCAATCTCCTTCCTGCCCTTCTTCCTTTCTGCTTCATTTGCATACACCTCCTAATAATTTTTCAATAGATTCGTGATACAATATGCAGTGCAAATGGGCACCCCATCTGTATCAATATCATCTTTTATTATAACCTTTCCCGCATTGTATGTCAATAAAACAACAGGGTAAATTTCCGCTGTTTTCTGGGGGCTTAATGACAATTTCTTCCATTCACACAGCCTATTAATTCAGGCTTTTTTGAGTTTTTTCAATTCGACAGAAACAATTCTTATTAGCAAAAAACATTTTTAATAAAGCGCACAAACAATTTCTTTTAATAATATTTGTATACTATTCAAGAGAAACAGTTTTTACTTGTATTTCGACAATTTTTTTACTATACTATATACAGTATTATTTATGTATGGGGGAGGATTTGGTCTTGTTAAGCGATGGATCCAAAGTAATTGCAATCTGTTCTGCCGATAACTGCGCAGAATACAATACACGTTTTTTACAGGCACTACATCAGGAAGCCAGAGAGTTTCCTTTCAAAGTGCTGTTTTTTGCCTGCTTCAGCTCTCTCTACCAAAACGAAAAACATGACCAGGGAGAAAGCAAAATTTTCCAGTTAATGAACCTTGATTTGCTGGATGGCATTATTATGCTTTCCGAAACTATCAAGAATGATGATGTCCGCAAGCAGATTGCCAGACGGGCACAAGAAAAAGGCCTCCCTGTAGTTGCCATCGAGCATCCCATTGATGGTTGTTACAATATTATTTATGAATATAATCATACCATTTCTTCTTTGATCGAACATCTGATTGTGGATCATCACTATACCAGAATCAATTTCCTTGCTGGTCTGAAAGGCAATAGCTTTTCCGAGGAACGGCTTCAGATCTATCGTGATGTTTTGACGAAACATCAGATTCCCATTGAGGAAGAACGGATTGGCTATGGAGAGTTTTGGGCCGCACCTACGAAAGCCGTACTGGATCGTTTTATGCAAAGTGAACTGCCTTTTCCAGAGGCAATCGTATGTGCCAATGACATTATGGCAATTACCACCATCCATTATCTGATGGACGCCGGCTACCGTATTCCGGAGGATGTGGCAGTTACCGGCTTTGACGGTATTGAGGAGGCTCTGGATCATGTCCCACCCATTACTACCGTGCAATATGATCAGGAACAGACGGCACATCACGCATATCAGATGCTGCAGGATATCTTCCATGGAAAAATACCACCACAGACATCTTACATCAGTTCAAAAATTGTTTATGGTACTACCTGTGGCTGTCAGAAAAGCACCCGGAATTACAACATACTGACCAGACATTTGTATGACCGTCTGGATTCCCAGCACCAGTTTAATGAAACTCAGATTGCTATGGCCGCTGATCTGACCGATAATGACAATTTTCATGGCATTTTTACCAACCTAATGCACTATAGCGACACCTTTGGAGCCACCAAATACTGGCTTTGTATTGTAGAAGATTTTCTGGACGAATCCGAGGAACTGGCTGATATCCTTTTTGACAATAATTTATCAAAACGCAGCAGCTATACCAGCCATATGGATCTTATGTTATCCTACATCTATGGAAAATGGCAGGATATGTCGCATTTTCAGACTACAGATCTGCTTCCAGATCTGGAAAAACATTTAGCTGGCAATGACTGTCTAATGTTTCTGCCCCTACATGTACTGGAGCAAACCATTGGTTATGTAGCTTTGGCATATGATCCGAACACTATCAATATGAGTTTTCTCTACCAATTGCTGATGAATATCAGTAATGCACTGGCAAGTACGAAAATCCGCCAGCGCCAACAGAATATGATTACCTCGTTAGCAAACAAATATATCCATGATCCTATGACCGGTCTCCACAACCGCCGCGGATTTTATCAGAAAGCACAGCCCCTGTTTGATCAATGTGTAGAACAGAAACAAATGATTTTAGTGGCATCAGTAGATCTAAATGGCTTAAAATACATTAATGATACCTATGGTCATGCAGATGGGGATATCGCCATTTCCACCGTCGGCGACACATTATCCCGGATCAATGCAGAAAATTTTACCTGTGCCCGCTTTGGCGGAGACGAATTCGTTGCCGCCTGCACTATCGAACAGCCAGACGACGCCACAAACATCCGCACACAGATTCTGGATTATCTGAACTACTTTAATCATCGCTCTGAGAAACCCTATGAAGTCAGCGCCAGTATTGGCATCGTTACCTTAATTCCTACTCAGGATACCACTCTGGATGAACTGATTAAGTATGCGGATGAAAAAATGTACGAAGAAAAAGCCAAACATCATCTTAGACGGAAAGACTCGTAGGAAGATTTATGAATATCATATTATATCATTGGAAAGCCTATCAATATCAGCAAATTCTGGAACAGTTACGCCAGTCCGGACATCAGGTAACAGAATATCTGACACCCATACAAAATCCGGAATCTGATCCGGAATACACGGATGCATTGATCCGTTATCTGTCACAGCACCCCTGTGACTGTCTTTTTTCCATTAACTATTTTCCGGTATTGTCTGAAGCATGCCTGCAAGCTGGTATTCCTTATATCTGCTGGACCTGTGACAGTCCTCTGATTGCTATGTATCATAACTCTGTCCTGAATTCATGCAACTATATTTTTGTCTTTGATCGAACAGATTATTTGCATTTTCAATCTCTAGGAGTACCACATTTATTCTATCTTCCTTTGGGGACAGGGATACCTTTATTGCAGAATCCACTGCCACCATCTCCTACCGCAGAATACGCTGTCTCTTTCATCGGCAGTCTATACGAAAAAAATAGCTACGACCAGATTGCAGACAAACTTCCACCTTATTTGAAAGGATATTTGGACTGTGCATTGGAAGCACAGCTGCAGGTTACAGGCGGCAATTTACTATATCGGCTTCTGACTCCGGAGATTTGTGAAGAACTGGAACAAATCAGCTCTTATCAGAAATCAGCAGATTCCTTCAGCGACCTACAGCTTTTATTTGCCAATACGGTATTGGGATTTAAGGCAGCATCGCTGAACCGCATCCGCTCTCTGAACGCACTGGCCGGAGCATTATTGCCCTGCCGAGGCAGAGAATTTGATGTGGAAGACGGCGTTCATCTCTTTACGAATAGCGAATGGAACTCTGAGGAATGGGAGGATCTGTTACCACTGGTACAGACCCATGCTGCGCTAGACTACCGGACAGAAATGCCGGAAGTCATCCGCAAAAGCCGGATCAATCTTCACTTTACCATCCCCAACATCCGCAGCGGATTACCTTTGCGGATCTGGGACATCATGGGCAGTGGCGGCTTCCTGCTCAGCAATGAACAGGCAGAGATCGCAGATTTGTTAGAGCCCGGTGTGGATCTGGAAATTTTCACCTCCACAGAGGAACTAATCGAAAAATGTCAATTTTACCTCAAACGGGAAGACCTACGAAAGCAGATTGCCAGACATGGCTATCTGACGGTACAGCAGAATTACACGGGCAAACAACAGTTGGAGAAGCTATTGCAAATCGTAACTGCAGAGATTCTGTAACTAGTACAAATAGATAAGATTTTAGACAAGCTTAACTGTAGGAAGCAAAATATATATGATGCAAAAGATATGCAAATTTTAAGATAGAAAGGCGGAATCATTATATGACAACCAACATTGAGAGAATACAGGAAAATCAGGAATATCAAGAGCGCTTTCTCCTGGCAGCGGAAAGAATCCGGGAAATCTACACAGAAAATACAGCTCCGTCCTTTGCCACCGATTATTTCCAACATACTGCCTCTTTTCTGTCCATGTTATCGGACACTTATGACAGCATCGCAAAAGGCAACCTTCGCACCATGTCCCTGGCTGAATTACAGAGACAGAACCATGATCTGTACGCCGATATCTTACCAGAGCATTATGAACAGAGCTATGCCAATCCGGACTATGCTGTCTCCAAACTGGGACAGGACTACGGTCCACTTCTCTGCGCATTGTATGCAGAACTACGAGGTGCTATTCCCTATGTTTTTGAACAAAGGCTAGACTGCTTGACCATATCCATGGAATTATATCTGGAAATCTACGGAATATTCTGTGACGAAGATCCTTCTGTTCAGGCTGTACATTCTGCCCTGTATTATTATTGTTTTGATTATAGTGATCTGCTGCTCTTCCAGCGCACACGTGAGCTTTTGGATCCGACGCTGAATTTTTTCACAGGCTTGGTACTGAAATCTGACCTGCAGGATTTACGTTATCTTTATTATTTTGGGGAATATGTATCCGACAACGAATACCAGACAGCAGAATATTTAAATACCCTTCCGCTGTCCCAAATTCAGGACATGGCACATACCTTTACCGAAGGATACCGCAAAGGATTTGAAGCCTATCAGATTGACTTAAGCCGGAAATCCTCCGTCAATATCCGCTATTCTCTGGGTTTTGAACGGATTATCCGAGAAGCCATCCGACAATTTGAATCCATGGGATTACAAAGTATTATCTACCGTCAAGGCACCAGCATGGTACACCGCTTAAGCGGTGGCAAAGCTGGCTTCCATGGTGGATCTGCCTGCAAACAATATGACTACGACCACCGTATGGATATGGCTCTGGTTTTTGACAAAGCCTATGCAGACCGCCGCTTAGATGTCCAGCGCCAAGCTTATGAACAATTAAAGGCTCTGGCATCAAAATATGCCGGCCCTGCCCTGATAGAAACCTTTGGCGAGACACCATGGAACCCACAGGATAAGCAGACCATTCCACAGTATAGCTCCAAACAGCAGAAACAAAAATTAGCGTATCAGGCAGCTTCTGGCATGTTATCCAACGAATTCATACCAGGAAATGAAGTAAGCTTTACCATTATTGCCTACCCAGTGCCAGAAATCGGTAAGCAGTATCCGGAAATATTTGACGCCACTATTCAGGTAAATACTTTAGATTCTGCCTTGTATCAGGAGATTCAGACCAAAATCATTGAAGCTCTGGATCAGGGCAGCTCTGTCCATATTACCGGACGTGGAGAGAACCAGACCGATCTCCATGTGGCATTAGCGCCTATGTCTGATCCAGCACACCAGACACGATTTGAAAACTGCCTGGCAGACGTAAATATCCCATTAGGGGAAGTCTTTACCTCGCCACAACTAAAAGATACCCATGGCACTTTACATGTGACCAAAAGTTATTTAAATGGATTAAAATATGAAAATATCAAGCTGACCTTTACCGATGGTATTGTGACGGATTATATGTGCAGCAACTATGACGATCCTGCACAAAACCAGAAATATATCCGGGATAATCTGCTGTTCCAACACGAGACATTACCGATGGGAGAATTTGCCATCGGTACCAACACCACCGCCTATGCCATGGGACAAAAATATCAAATTTCTCATCTACTGCCGATTCTCATTGAGGAAAAAACTGGACCGCATTTTGCTATTGGTGATACCTGCTTTTCCCATGAAGAAGACATGCGTACCTACAATCCGGACGGAAAAGAAATGATCGCCAAGGAAAATGACTACTCCCGCTTACGGCATACGGACCAGCAGCATGCCTATTTTAACTGTCATACGGATATTACCATTCCCTACCATGAGCTTGGGGACATTATCGTATACCGGGAAGATGGCTCTCAGATTCCTATTATTCAGGAGGGACGCTTTGTACTGCCTGGAACGGAGAAATTGAACGAAGCGTTGTGTTCTATTTAAGCTTCTTCGATTTTCTCCATATCCTCCAATACAGAAGTGCAATGCGGACATCTGGTGGCTTCCAGCGCAATTTCTGTCCTACAATACGGACAGGTCTTAGTAGTCGGTTCAGCTTCTGCCTCTTCCTTGTGCAGCAGCTTTTCTGATGCTGTATTCATGGTCTTAACAATGGTAAAAATAATCAATGCCATTATCAAAAAATTAATTACTGCAGTAATAAAACGACCATAATACAGAGTGGCTTCTCCCAGTAACTTAACATGAAGCTGGTCAAAATTCATACCGCCAAAAATACCAAGGATAGGGTTGATGATATCGTCTACCAGAGAAGATACAATACTGGTAAATGCCCCACCAATAATAATACCTACTGCCATATCCATTACATTGCCACGGCTGATAAAATCCTTGAATTCCATGATAAATTTTTTCATTTGTATGATTCCTTTCTGTTATATATTTTATTTTATAACATATAAGTAACTTTCTAAGTTTTTTCGATACAACTCCTCAAAGGAATACTTCAAGATCTAAAAACAGATAATCGGATAATCTTGAAATACCACATATTTTTCATCATCTATAAATTCAATTCTCGATTTATTGAGAATCTCCACTTGACAATCTTTCCATTTCCCCCTAAAATATGATTAAAGAGAAATGGGTTTGTAACCGTACAGCATTATTGCTCAAACGGGGTGCTCGTTTCTTTTTTTATATTTACCAAATCATAGAGATACATCTTGCCGTCTTCCGCATGACGTATCAATATTTCCGCCCGAAATACATTGTATCTCTCAACATCCCCATTATTTCCATAAACTGGCAACGCAAACCGTGAATCATATCGATACCATCCATACTTTGCATTATGTACATGCTTATCTGCCAGATTTTCCTTATATCTTTTTCCTGACGCATGCTCTATCAATTTGGGAATTCCCTGTACAGCATTTGCCTTTGCTTTGGCAAGTGTACCCTTTAACCTTGCTGTATCATTTGATCCACCAAACTCATCAGCAAAATCACTGCCGATATACACCCTATCTCCACTTTCCATTATATCATAAAAGCCCCCAATATACTGTTTGAGATATGCCTCTACATCATCCCAATTAATCTTTCGTTTTCCTTTGAAACAAATATTGTTTATTATAACAATCATATTTCCATCTGCATTCCTAGTAATATCTATGTTCTTTTCCACATTCCCACCAACCTTTGCAGACTTCTGCTTATCTTTGTATAGCATTTCCACAATAACCATTTATCATCTTTGCTCTATGATACCATTACAACAAAACATTACGCAAATTCCTTTACATACATAAGTGCATATCAGTCATTCCAACAGACCAAAACAGGCTCTGTCCTCCCCAAATCATATATCATCTGAAGCATATGCTTTTTCTCTTCCACTATCTGCAGATAGTCTCCCTGTACGAAAACCTGTACATTATGTCTGTTATTAATCGTGTAAATGGTTTTCTGCTTTCCCGTCTGGAGATTCCTCTGTATAATCTGGTTTCCATCCTGATAGACAGCTACCTGCTCTGACACTGCCAGCCCAATACAGGATTTGCTTCGATATAATATAGAAATCTGATTCTCTTTGGGATCAATAGAATAAAAACAGGTCTCTTTGACATCCTCCAGCTCCAGCCCGATCGACTGCCTGGCAATGTATAGTTTATTTAATACATTACAGACACCATAGATCATATCCCCAGTCTGATGCTCTGCCACAGAATATACCTTGTCCTCTCTGCCAAGCTCTGAATAAAGCAGCTCACGATTAGCTGCTTCCCTTTGTGTATCTGCCTGATAATCGTCATCCCAGTCCTCTGCATCAAAAAAATCTATGGATATTCCCGGATAGTCTTCCACCATTGGTTCTGTAGAGAAATAGTCAGCTTCATGTTGATATAATTCTACTGTCTCCCCTGTTTCATTTTCCAAGAGACAACGCCCCTCCGAATCTGGCTCTAATGGCTCCGGCTGATTGCCAAACTGACTCTCTGCAATATAATAATGGGCATAAAAACCATGATAAAGCAGCTCGTTATAATAATCTTTGTCATCCTCATCGTACACTACTTTCCAATTGCCGATAAACAGATAGCCATCCCGACTGAAAATTACAGCGGTATTCGGCGATATGTATTCCGCCATTTTTTGAGATTCATAATCATACTGAACAATCCTGGCGTCTCCATCCTCACTTTCCCAACGATATAACAGAAAATAAGAACTTTCCCCCAGAGCAATCTGATTCGGCCAGTCATCACTGACATCCAAACTAGATACCTCTTTACCGGATTGCCGCTCCCATATCACTACCTTATTATCATCGCCATCGCAGTCAATCATCCCGTAATAGGAGCTATTTGAGGCAAATTCCCCTTCCTCATACCGGCCCCATGTTCCATTCCAGGATACATAAGTATAATACGTCATCATATATTCCACTGCTATAAACATGGCGACCATAACAGCAAGAATAATCAAAATAATTCGTAATTTTTTTCTCTTTATGTGCATGATATCCCCCCTCATAAAATCCACCTTTACGATGCTTACTCCGTCAACTCCTTTTCCAATAGCAATGCACCATCATTTTTAACTAAAACCGAAAATCCCGTTTTCCCTCTTTCAATTCATCCAGATACTGAATCGCCCGTTTTCGTACCTCCTCATTTGGTACATTCTGTATTTCCTTAGCAATCAATGCCTCTCCCAGTTTCTTTGTTTCCGGGGCAGCATAGTCCTCCAAATATTCTTTTAAGGTCATCAATGCATTAGGCTGACAGCAGTTGACGATCTGACCGGATTTCAGCAGAGACATAAAACGGTCTCCGGTACGCCCTGCACGATAGCAGGCAGTACAGAAACTTGGAATATATCCCTGTTCCATCAACCAATATACCACCTCATCTAAAGTTCTGGTATCGCTGACATCAAACTGTGCAGAACTGTCATCTCGAACCGGCTCTGTATAGCCTCCTACGCTGGTTCTGGAACCACCGCTGATCTGAGAAATCCCCAGCTTTAATACATGTTCTCTGGTCTTCTGGGACTCTCTGGTGGAGACAATCATACCGGTATAAGGTACTGCAATCCGTATCACTGCCACGATTTTTTCAAAAATTTCGTCTGGTACCGCATTACTGAAATCTGCCGTGTCAATATCATCTGCCGGACAGATTCTAGGAACACTGATAGTGTGCGGTCCCACGCCCTGGGCTGCCTCCAAATGTTCTGCATGCATTAAAATGCCCACCAGCTCATAGCGATAGCCTTCCAATCCAAAGAGCACACCTAAGCCCACATCATCAATGCCACCCTGCATGGCACGGTCCATTGCCTCTGTGTGATAGGCATAATCATGCTTTGGTCCTGTAGGATGCAGTTTCTCATAGGATTCCTTATGATAGGTTTCCTGAAACAATATGTAAGTGCCGATACCGGCATCCTTCAATCTGGTATAATTCTCTACCGTTGTTGCTGCGATATTCACATTAACCCGTCGGATTGCCCCATTTTTATGCTTAATACTGTAAATGGTATCAATGCTTTCCAGAATATATTCCAGAGGATTGTTCACCGGATCTTCCCCGGCTTCGATAGCTAAGCGTTTATGCCCCATATCCTGCAGGGCAATCACTTCCTCCCGGATCTGCTCCTGTGTCAGCTTAATCCGTGGAATATGGCTGTTTTTGTGATGATAAGGACAATAGGTACAGCCATTGACACAGTAATTGGATAAATACAATGGCGCAAACATCACAATTCGATTGCCATAAAATTTTTCCTTGATTTCCATTGCCAGTTCACGGATCTGGCGGTTAATCTCCGGATCCTCACACTCCATCAGCACTGCTGCCTCTTTATGGCTAATACCCTTCGCCAGCTTAGCTTTCTCCAGAATCTCCCGGATCAATGGCAGATTATCCTTATTCTTCTGGGCATAGTCCAGAGACTCCAATATCTCCTCATGATTAATAAATTCCTCTGCTTTTAATGATTTCACATCATACTGATAACTACTCATTACTACAATTACCTCCAATTCTCTTTCAAGTCTTATATATTACTAAGGAGATTAAGTCATGCCACTACTGTTATCGGCTATCTCCCATAAAAAACAGTGCAACCGTTCCCGGTCCCGTATGGGAACCGATGACTGTACCAACGCTATCCATGCTGACTCCCTGAATATTTGGAAAAGTTTCCAGAATCAAATCCCTGACTTTCTGGGCATCCTCCAGACATGCCGAATAACTGATGGCTACTTTTCCATGATATTCCCTGCCATCCTGGGCATGCTCCTCCATTTTTTTCACGATTGCACGAATTACTTTTTTCTTGGTACGGATTTTGGCATGGGGTATTAATTTTCCCTCTGCATCTATATATAATAAAGGACAGATCCCTAAAACAGTGCCTATCATTCCACTGGTTGGGGAAATCCTGCCACCCCTGACATAATTGGTCAAATCTGTAGAAAAAAACCAGGACTGCAGATGCAGCTTGTATTCCTCTGCCCACTGATATACTTCCTCCAAACTCTTATTCTGCTTTTTTAGCTCTGCCAGATATTCCATCAACAGACCATATCCAGAAGATGCCCCTAGGGAATCCACCACCCGGACCTGACGTTCCGGATACTTTTCCATCATCTCCTGTGCTGCAATATTGGCAGAATTATACACACCGGAAATCCCTGAAGAAAGAGTAACATGCAGGATATCCTTGCCGGATTGCAGCACCGGCTCCCACAAGGTAATAAACTGATCGCTGTTAACCTGGGAGGTTTCCGGCTCTGCACCCTGTCTCATTTTTTCATAAAACTCATCAAAAGAAACACTCTGTCCCAGATCATCCACAAACTCTTCTTCCCCAATATGATAATGAAAACAGGCATAAATAATGCCATTTTCATCAAAAAACTCTTTACTGCGGTCCGCTGTCGAACAACAGCTCAACACATACTCTCCCATATCAGCCTCCTTTAGCTCCTGGCCTGAAGAATCCGCTTACAGCATTTATGCTGTCGGATTCTTCTATTGTGAGTAGGCAAACACAGCAACATGCTGTGCTTGCCGTAGATGTTATTTAGCTCTCAACGTGAAGAATCCGCTTTGCGGATTCTTCCAGTGTGTTAGTAACTCTTCGGCAAAGCATTCTCAATGCTTTGTCGATATTAGAGTTTCTTACACACTTATTGACCTACCGTTATATTCGCACCATCCGGTTCCTTTTCTCCCTTATTTTTCAAGGTACTGCCATAAATAAATTCCTGCATCTGATCTACACTTTTAGACAGGGGTTCCGGTAAAATGATGGACATTCCTCTGGCACGGGTAATCTTATATGCTCCCTCCACCGGCACATTCAAAGTGGCAATCTTGGCATTCTGTTCTCTGACTTTAACGCCCATAGTAATATAATTAATTAAATCATTTTTCTCAATATTGGTGGTCAACATCGGCAAAATTTTAGGGATCATGGCAATCAGCTCCAGCGTGGATTTATCCTGCACCCTTTTAAATAATGCCTGCATTACAGTACGGTGTCGCAAGGTTCTGGCAAAATCCCCGTATTCTCCATCCCGCATAACATATCGCACCCTGGCAAATCCCAATGCCTGGTTTCCATTCATATGATTCTTCCCCACAGATAATGTATGATTGGATCGGTCTGAAATGTAATTGGTACTATTCAGATACTTGACTTCTTTCTCGTCCAACGTAATATCAATACCACCTACCGCATCCACAATTTGTTCGAAAGAATCAAAATTAACCAGAACATAACCGTCCACCTCAATACCGAAATTTGTTTTGATGGTCTTAATCAGGCTGCTCATACCACCATTATGGTATGCCGAATTAATTTTATTATCTGTATAACCAGGTATCTGCACATAGGAGTCCCGCATAATGGAGGTCAGCTTCAACTCATTATCCACACTGTTAATGGTCGCAATCATAATACTGTCGGTACGGCCTCTGCCGCCGCCAATGGCTTCTTCACCACACAACAGGATATTGACCACCTGTTTGTCACTCTCCACAGCCGTAGCACTATCTAACTGAATACTATTCGGATCCAATTCCTCCAGATTCCCCGTGTTCTCATCGGTATCAAAATATTCCTCCGCTGCTGGTACATCATCTTCTGCCTTCTGAATATTCATCCGATGATAGAAATAATCAAATGCCATATACCCCCCAACCGCAATTACCAGAACCGCCGTCATAATTCCAATGGCAATTTTTGCCGGCAACGGCAGTTTCTTCCGATCAGTTGACTTTCCACCTGTCCCCACATTATCTGTGGATAATAATTCCACTTGATTGGCAGAGGTTCCCGCTTTTGCTTCTTCTGCTTCCGATTTCTCTGTTTCTGCCTTTGCAGTCAGTTCTTCCGTCTGATTTTTCTTCTCCATACTGTTTCCTTTCCGTACTGGTACAATTTATGAAAGCAATACTAAAATGTGGTATGCATCCCCACTCCTATACCATATACTCTTACTCAAATAGACCTCTGCCATGATATAGGGCAGGGGTCTATGTATGTTAATTCTTAAAACTATGAATCGGTGCCGGAATTCGACCTCCACGGTTGATAAATGTACTACAGTCAAACTGGTTTACCGGCATAACCGGCGCATAACCCAGTAGACCACCAAATTCCACGGTATCTCCCACTTTTTTCCCAATAACCGGTATCAAACGAACGGCTGTGGTTTTCTGGTTAACCATGCCGATTGCCATCTCATCCGCAATAATGCCAGATATGGTAGATGCCTTAGTATCTCCAGGAATTGCAATCATATCCAGACCAACAGAACACACACAGGTCATAGCTTCCAGTTTCTCCAAAGTCAGAGCACCTTCCTCCACAGCATGAATCATTCCCTGATCTTCACTAACCGGAATAAAGGCACCGCTCAGTC
The DNA here is from genome assembly GCA_964409845.1 of uncultured Jutongia sp. Lineage (GTDB taxonomy): Bacteria > Bacillota > Clostridia > Lachnospirales > Lachnospiraceae > Butyribacter. Next base: position 32,376 of record CAYPEW010000023.1, on the reverse strand, counting down.
CTCCTACATAAGAGGAAGCCATAACACCACCCTTTTTTACCTGGTCATTTAAAAGTGCCAATGCTGCTGTTGTCCCAGGAGCACCAGCCCGCTCCAAACCCATTTCTTCGAATATATCAGCAATGCTGTCTCCAATTGCCGGAGTCGGTGCCAGAGATAAATCAATGATCCCAAAAGGAATCCCCAGACGCTCAGAGGCTTCTCTTGCTACTAACTGCCCTACTCTGGTAATCTTAAACGCTGTCTTCTTTACCTTGTTGCAAAGTGTTCCAAAATCCGTTCCCCGAACCGGTTCTAATGCTTTCCGCATCACACCCGGTCCACTGACACCCACATTAATGATCTCATCGGCTTCTGTTACCCCATGGAAAGCCCCTGCCATAAAAGGATTATCATCTGGCGCATTACAAAATACTACCAGTTTGGCACAACCAATGCTGTCTTTCTCCTTGGTAGCCTGTGCTGTCTCCAGAATCACATCTCCCATGAGTTTCACAGCATCCATGTTGAGTCCGGTTTTGGAAGATCCCAGATTCACGGAACTACAAACATAATCAGTACCTGCCAATGCCTGTGGAATGGAGCGGATTAACAGCTCATCACTTTTGGTCATTCCCTTGGAAACCAACGCACTATATCCCCCCAGAAAATTTACACCTACAGTCCGTGCCGCCCGATCCAGCGTTTGCGCAATCTCTACATAATCCTCCACAGAATGACATGCCGCACCACCCACCAGAGAAATTGGAGTTACCGAGATACGCTTATTGACAATGGGAATTCCAAATTCTTTCTCGATAGCCTGTCCGGTTGCAACCAGATCTTTCGCTGTGGTAGTGATACGATTATAAATCTTTTCCTTGAGCGTTTCCAGATTGCTGTCCACACAGTTTAGCAAACTAATTCCCAAGGTAATCGTTCGAACATCCAGATTTTCTTTTTCAATCATGTCATTGGTCTCTAAGACCTCATTAATGTTAATCATATCATACTCATTTCCCTTCTATTTTATGCCATAACGGATCTACATACTAAGGTACAACGATTTGATAAATGCACCTTAATCCATATACCAATCACTATATTCGATGCATTTCATTAAAGATTTCTTCCCGCTGTGCCTTGATAATACAGGCCATCTCCTCACCAATTTGCTCTAATTCATCCACAATCGTTCCAAATTCTTTGGAACAATTTGCCACATCCACAATCATCATCATATTAAAAAAACCATCTACAATTGTCTGAGAGATATCCAGAATATTTACCGCATTATTTGCCAGATAGGTACATACTTTAGCAATAATCCCCACACTATCTTTACCAACCACTGTAATTACTATTTTTTTTCTATTCGCATTCATAAAACTTATGTCTCCTTTCGAACCACCTATATCGCAACCAGTCTGGATGGCTGATCTCTATCAGCCACTTCCATATCAAAGGGCAAACTTTTCTGTCCTAATTCTTCCCAAATCTGACATTTTACCGCCTGATACGCCAATTCCGGATAATTATTCTCTTTGGACAAATGTGCCAAAAACACATGACGAAGACCTGCTTCCATCAAACGGCACAACAATCTGCCAGAGTCCTCATTGGATAAATGACCTCTTTCTCCCAGAATACGACATTTAAGCTGATAAGGATAGGGGCCTGCCTCCAGCATACTGATATCGTGATTTGCTTCCAGCAATAGGATATCACTGCCTTCCAGATGCTCCACGATATAATCATCAAAATAGCCCAAATCCGTAGCAATTCCTGCCTTCTGCCCGCCGGATTCCACTAGATAACCTACCGGATCTGCCGCATCATGAGAGATATGGTATGGTGTAATATGCATAGATCCCATATCCACTGTCTGATCCGGATATATTTGAAAGAGCTGTTCCATCCGTATCACCCCTCTGCTGTCTTTAGCACGAATACCATCTAAGGTACCTGCCGTAGCGTAAATCGGTATATCGAATTGATTCGCCAGCACAGGAATCCCCTGAATATGGTCAATATGTTCATGTGTCACAAAAATGGCATCCAATTTCGCCGGGTCTGCTCCAATCTGTTTCAACCCTTCTACAATACGCTTTCTGCTGATCCCTGCGTCTACCAAAATCCGCTTGGAACCATCCTCAATATAAGTACAATTGCCACTGCTGCCGCTGGCAATACTACAAACTTTCATCTTTTTCCTCATTCCTGCATCAACATGTATGCTGATGGCTTTGTTGTGCATAATGAATCGTCAGTCAACCCATTGCATAATGACCACATCTCCAGCAGATAATGGCTCAGTAAAACTACATTCCAAACCATTTTTCTTGATCTCTAAGCGCTCCCCATGTGCCACTGCTGTATCCACCGGATAAAAGTCCAATACATCCACCATGATATAACTGGCTTTTCCCTTCATTATTACCGGATCACCGTTTACCGTAATCGCCATACCAGCTTCTCCATTTGACGGAGCTGCAACAGGCTGGCTCTGGTTTCCTGTCTGTCCCCCTACAGATACTGATGGTTGTGCGGATGTCAATGGTTGTTCAGGTACTACTGCATTTACCGACTGCTGCGTGGACACCGATGGTTGTGCTGGCACTACATTATCTAACGACGACTGCATGGATTCCGTTGCTTGTTCTGGCACTACATTATCTACCAACGACTGCGGTGGATTGCTTGCTGCTACCCACGACTGTGTTTCCACCAAAGTTCCCTGATCATTGGTAATGCTGGACGAAATTTCTGCAGAGTTTCCTTGATTATTCGAACTATTTATGGAGTCTTCTATAGCATTTCCTGGAGCATGCGAAGTACTTACTGGAGTTTCCACAGCATTTCCCTGGCTATCCAAGGTACTCTCCGGAGTTTCCGCAGCATTTCCCTGACTATTCAATCCCTGACTATTCAAGGTACTTTCCGGAGTTTCCGCAACATTTTCCTGACCATCCGGGGTACTTGATGGAGTTTCTATAGGAGCTCCCTGCTCACTCGGAACACCTACCATAGTTTCTACAGGAGTTCCCTGCTCGTTCAAGATACTTGCAGAATCCTCCACTGACATTCCCTGGTCATTTGAGATATCTGACGAATTTTCCTCTGACATTTCCTGTGTATTTGGAATATCAACTGGATTTTCCCCCAACATTTCCTGACCTTCTGAACCGTTAACTGAACCCTCTGCAGCTTCTGCTGAAACAGGCGCCGTTGGCTCATCCATGCGCAGTTTCGGATCACCAATCACAAAATCCACAGAAAAGTTTTCGTATACCTTGGTATCTGCCGTTGCAGAAATATTATTGACTTCCGCAATGCCCTCCACGGTAACATCCATATACTCTAACACCTGCTCCAGTGTATAATAATCCAGTACTTCTATCCTGTCTCCATCCTGGATCTCATAATATTCTGATACCAATTCCCCATTCACAGCCACTAGTCTTGGTGAAGTAACCTGCTTACCATTCACATAATAGATCAAGGTAGAACGATATTCTGGTATCATGTTAATCTCCATCGTAACACTTTCGCCTTTGGTGGATGAAATTACCTCGATCACATCTCCCTGATCAATTGGTGAATTAATGCCAGCTTCTGCCCCGTTCAAACGGATTACCGCTGCCTCCCCTGGCTCACCACGCAACATACGCTGTTCCCCATTCACAGTATAGCGAACGGCATCCCCTTTCTGAGGAAATAATGTCTCATTAGGTAATCCCACCTGAAGTGCTGCATCCAGAACCGTCAAATTATTGTTATCATACAGACGGATCCGTTCGTCGTTAATATAGACAAAGATGAAATTATTTCTCTGCTCATAGTAGTTTAGGCAGATACCGATTGGTGTTACCAACAGGGAGTCAATCTGAATATCATCCTGCAGGAAAGTCACACCGCCTAATACCTCTGTGCCACGCAATGCCACCCGCTCTTTGGGAAGATCCAGATATTCCGCCAGAGATTCAATGAATCCCCGAATCTTGCCTCCGCCTCCCACAACAAACACAGCGCTGACCGTTTTATCTCCATTTAATTCTATAATTTTATCCGCGACGCTTTTTGACACTTTCTGCACCGTCTCCCGGACTACCTCTGCCACCTCTGTGGAAGCTATGGTCATTGGAAGTCCCATAATATCATGAAACTCCACTTCCTCCTGCACTGTACTAACGCATTTCATGCGATCCGCTTCCTGAAAATCCACCAGATAATGCCTGGCAATACATTCCGTAAACTTATCTCCTGCCGCCGGAATCATACCATAAGCGATAATACTGCCATCTCTGGTAATGGAAATATCTGAGGTACCTGCCCCCACATCCACCAGGGCAATATTCAGCAGACGATACCGCTCCGGAATCGCCACATTAATGGCAGCAATAGGCTCCAAGGTCAGATTGGACACCATCAAGCCGGCACGCTCTACCGCTGCATACAGTCCATCTACTACCTCATCTGGCAGAAAAGTAGCGATCAGTTCTGTTTTCACATTGTTACATTTATGTCCTTCCAAATTAGAAATTGGATAGTCATTCTGATAATACTGCTTGACGGAATAACCCACACAGTAAAAACGGGTCTCATCTCCCTCCTGCTCCCGCAGCCTGGCATGGGCTTTCTCCACAGCTAGCATGTCCAAAGAATAAACATGTTCATTGGTCACTACAGTCTCCGAAGCGAATGCTACCTCAGCATCTTCCTCTATTGTCTTCAAAACTCGGCCTGCCGCTGCAATACAGACATCCTGGAAGCTGCGACCTGTCATCTCCTCCAGACGCTCCTTGACCTTCACGATTGTCTCTGTTACTTTCCCAATATCATGAATCTGTCCATCTAACATTGCCCGTGTTTCATGGGAAATAGCCGTCTGTGCCACCACAATAAACTGGTCTTCCCTATTTTTATAACCTACGGTCCCAACAATGCTACGGGTTCCGATATCCAAACCAAAGACCAGATCTGCCGGCACTCCATTCATATATATTTGATTTCCTGTATTTATAGTATCCATCCGCTTTTAATGACCTCCCTGCCACTGACATTCCAATGCAACAACAATAGTTTATCATAAGTTGTATTCGTTATCAATCTGCCAATCAATTGGTTCCGCGCCATGCTCCTGTAGAAATTCGTTAGTTTTACTGAAATGTTTACAGCCAAAGAATCCCCGATAGGCAGATAGCGGGCTGGGATGTGGTGCCTTGAGTACCAGATGTTTCGGATTTGTCAGCATCCTGGCTTTCGACTGCGCCGGTTTTCCCCATAACAGATACACCACTGGACGATCCTGCGCATTGACTGCCTGAATCACTGCATCCGTAAACTGTTCCCAGCCTTTACCCTGATGGGATCCTGCCTGGTGTGCCCGCACAGTCAGAACCGTATTTAACAGTAACACACCCTGGTCTGCCCATTTTTTAAGATATCCGTGACTCGGTATACTACAGCCCAGATCATCCTGTAATTCCTTATAAATATTCTGCAGAGACGGCGGTATCTCCTGCTGGTCAGGCGGCACGGAAAAACTCAAACCATGTGCCTGATGCACATTATGATAGGGATCCTGTCCCAATATCAGGACTTTAACCTCTGATAAAGGAGTAAAATGAAAGGCATTAAAGATGTCGTCTGCTGGCGGATATACCACAACCCTGCTGTATTCCTCTTTCACAAACTCAAACAAATCCCGGTAATATTGTTTCCCAAACTCCGGCTTAATTGCATCCAGCCAATCATTTGTAATCATTGCCATAATGGTATCCTCCGTTTTTTCTATACTTCAAGTCTTACACTGATTCCCTGCTTATGCAGATATTCCTTTACCTCACGGATTTCCAGTTCCTTATAGTGAAATAGAGATGCCGCCAATACCGCATCGGCATTTCCCTTGGTAAAAGCATCCGCAAAATGCTCCAGTTTACCGGCTCCACCAGAAGCAATTACCGGAATAGACACCTGATCCGATATGGTTCTCGTCAATTCAATATCATACCCATCCTTGGTGCCATCACAATCCATACTAGTCAATAAAATCTCTCCAGCTCCCAGACGATCTGCCTGCACAGCCCATTCCACCGCATCAATTCCCATATCAACACGACCACCGTTTTTGTAGATATTCCATCCACCATCCGGTCTGCGCTTGGCATCAATTGCCACCACCACACACTGACTTCCAAACTTCAATGCGGCTTCGGAAATCAATTCCGGATTCTGTATTGCTGCAGAATTGACAGAAACCTTATCTGCGCCTTCCCGTAATACAGCTCGGAAATCATCAATAGTTCGAATTCCACCACCCACTGTGAAAGGGATGAATACTGTCTCTGCCACCCGACGCACCATATCCAACTTGGTTGCCCTGGCATCCGAAGATGCGGTAATGTCCAGAAAGACCAATTCATCTGCCCCCGCTTTCCCATAGGCAGCTCCCACTGTCACAGGATCTCCTGCATCCTTAAGATTCACGAAGTTAACACCTTTGACTACTCGTCCATTATTCACATCCAGACAGGGAATAATTCTCTTTGTAAACATCTTGTCCTCCATTATATCATAAATCAACACACGCTTGCTGTGCATACCAAGTTGCGAAGCAACTTGCATAGTTACGCTTGCGTAACTATTATATCATGCAAAAATTCTGTAAAATCTTTAGTCCAATATCACCACTTTTTTCCGGATGAAACTGACAGGCAAAGGTATTGCCATGTTCCACCGATGCATGGATATCTACAATATACTCCGTCTTTGCTGCCACATCAGCGTCCTCTGCTGCCTGCAAATAATAGGAATGTACAAAATAAACATAGGCATCCTGTGGAATCCCCTGAAACAGACGGGCATCTTCCCGAATTTGTATGGAATTCCAGCCCATATGAGGAATCTTATATCCACTTTTTTCCGGAATAGCAGATATTTTTCCAGGAAGCAGGCCTAATCCCTGTACTCCCGGTGTTTCGTCACTCTGCTCAAACAATAACTGCAATCCAAGGCAGATCCCCAGAAAAGGTATCTGTCTACGATGTACTTCTTGAATCACTGTGTCCAAACCATATTTATTTAATTTTGCCATTGCATCGCCAAAAGCTCCCACTCCCGGTAAAATGACCCGATCCGACTCTAGTATTTTTTGAGAATCCCTGGTAATCTCTGCACTCTCTCCCAAATGCAAAAGTGCATTTTCTACACTCTTCAAATTTCCGGCATCATAATCTATAATCGCAACCATTTACCTTCCCTTTCGTCCTTTCCCATTGATTATATCAATTTAATTTTACATATTTATCACATCCCGGCCGGAACAGCCCGGATCCTGTTTACTGATGAATCCTTTCATAGAAATAGCCCTCCGATGACCCACCGGTGGGCTATAAAAATACTTTTCACTATCTAGACATAGCCAGCTGTACCACTTGTGAAGTATACTGATTCTTATCCAAAGCCAATAAGGCATAGGCTTCGCTTTCTGATACACCAAACTCGCTATTTAACAAACTAAGAATCTGCGCTTTGCATTGATCCATGTCGGATACCACATCCAATTCCCGTGCTGATTCCAGATTAGCATCGTAGCGTTGAATACCGCGAAGTAATGCATTCAAAGCATCCGGATAGTAGTTCATTTCATTATAGTTGTTGTATGCATTAATTGCCCTCTGTACCTGCATGACAGTCTTGATCTTATTATATGTATCCGGATCCTTTTCCTTGAGATTCGTTCCCAGAATTTCCTGATATGCCTGCGTATATTTCCCTAACTCAAAATAGGAATTTGCTGCCCGTTTCGCACGACTCACCCCATGGATATTCGTCCCCAAAATCTCTGCCGTCAGGAAAACCACCGTAAAGATCGCTATAATAGCAACTCCAACCTTATTTAATTTACCAGTAACTTCAAACTGTTCTTCTTTTGCAGCCTCTTCCTCTTTTTTGGCTTTTTTCTCTGCCTTGGCCGCTTCTTTTGCAGCCTTTTTAGCCGCTTTCTGCTCTGCTTTGGCTGCTTTCTTGGCCGCCTTTTCCTCCGCCTTCGCTGCTTTTTCCGCCTCTTTTTCTTCCTTGCGTACAGCATCCTGCTCTGCCTTTTCAGCTTCTGCTACTTTTTCGGCTTCTGCTGCCTGACGTTCTTCCTCCGCAATTTCATCATTGACAACATTTCCAAACAGTTTCTTTAACAGACCTGGCTCCTTTTCCTCCTGCTCAGCTTCTGCTTCTGGCAGACCGATATTTAATACCTCATCAATCTCCTCTTCCGATAAGGTATCCTCTGAATTTTCCAGTAAGTCGAGCAGGTCTGTTGCATCTTCCACAGAATCTTCTGCTGCATCCATATCTTCTGCCTCATCTGTTAATGCCAGATCATCTAACACATTTTCAACATCACCATCCTCCTCTGGCATAGGAACCTCTGCCATAATATCATCAATGGCGTCCATTGCTGCATCCATAGCAGCATCCGAATCTTCTTCCAGCTCTGGTATTGGCAGATCTTCCGGTGTATCATCCACCGCATCTGCTAAAGCATCAATATCACTGCTATCTCCATCTAACTCCGGCAATGGCAGTTCTTCTGATGTGTCATCCATAGCATCTATCAATGCATCCACATCTCCACCATCTTCGTCTGACTCCGGTAATGGCAGTTCTTCCGCAGTGTCATCTATGGCATCCATCAGCGCATCAATATCCCCACCATCTTCGTCTGATTCCGGCAATGGCAGTTCTTCCGTAGTATCATCTATGGCATCCATCAGCGCATCAATATCCCCACCATCCTCGTCTGATTCCGGTAATGGCAGTTCTTCTGTAGTGTCATCTATGGCATCCATCAGCGCATCAATATCCCCACCATCTTCATCTGATTCCGGTAATGGCAATTCTTCTGTAGTGTCATCTATAACATCCATCAGCGCATCAATATCCCCAGCACCTTCGTCTAACTCTGGTAACGGCAGATCCTCCGACCCGTCATTCATGGCATCCATCAATGCATCTAATTCTTCACCATCCCCATCTGACTCAGACAATGGTGTACTGTCATCAAACAATCCCTCCGATGTTCTTCCCGTCATCTCATTTTCAGAAGTAATATCTTCATCTGTGTCCGGCTCAACTGCATCCACATTGTCAGATTCCTCCATTAAATCCAAGGATTCTTCTACCGGTGTACTATCCTCAAACAATCCGTCTGGTGCTTTTCCTGCCATCTCACCAAGTGCAGAAGTAATGCCATCTGTATCAGGCACTGGAATTTCCTCTGCCATACTTTCTTCTGCCAAAGACTGCTCTCCGTCCATTTCGTCCGGTAGTGGTACATCGTCTAATTCTGCAAGATCATCCTGATCCTGAAATTCTTCTATCCCTTCCAAAGCAGTCAGGTCATCAATTTCCGCAAATCCCTCTAGAGAATCTAATTCTGCCATGGAATCTTCATCCATATTTTCTAATAAATCCTTATCGTCAGGCATACTATACTCTCTCCTTACTTATACTTATTCTCCCTCATCATGAATTCCCACCAACTCATCCAGTGCTTCCACCAATTTTCCAATTTCCGGTTTCGACAGTTGCGCATTCGCACCAAGCTGTTCCCCTTTGCGCCGCATCTCGTCGTTAACCAGGGAAGAAAAGATAACCACTGGAATATGCTGAAAATCTGGAGAATCCTTGATCAGCTTTGTCAGACGATGCCCATCCATCTGTGGCATCTCAATATCAGTAATCACACAGGACACTCTCTGATCCAGATTACCGGATACCTTATATTCCCGTAACTGATCCCAACATTCTTGACCATTGTTTGTCACTGTTACATTTGCATAACCTGCTCTCTGCAAACAATTGACAATCATTTTGCTCAGCAAAGGAGAATCCTCTGCAACCAGAATAGGCGATTCATTGCGGGCACGCCCTACCATATGTTCTACATCAGATGCTTTCAATCCAGTCTCCGGATTAATCTTTGCCACAATCTGCTCAAAGTCAAGGATAATAATCAGCTTACCATCAATACGGACAATACCGGTAGCCATTCCCTCTCCAGCAGAGCTATTAATCGTGGAATCCGGTTTGATAATATCTGCCCAGGATACACGATGAATTCCGGCAACACTATGTACATGGAATGCCGTATGCAGGCGGTTAAAATTCGTAACGATAAACATATCGCTCTCTGTAGATTCCTTTTTCGGTAAATGCATTACTTCGCATAAATCAATAATGGAAATGATATCCTCTCTAGGCATAAATATTCCCTCAATCCGTGGATCAGAATTTGGAATCGGGGTTGGCGTCTGATAGGATAAGATCTCTCTTATTTTTGCTACATTGATTCCGTAATAATTCTCTCCTACGCAAAATTCCAAAATTTCCAGCTCATTTGTTCCACTTTCCAATAAAATCCCTGTCTCCATATTATCCTCCATTCCGAAAACGCACACTGCCTAAGACAGTGTAATCGTTGTCTGCTTCATTTCATTGATGATCCGTAAGCTGCTTCCCTCTATCTGAGTATCCTTATCTACCTCAAAGAGCAAAACACCCTGTTTGCTCTTTCCCGGTGAGATAGTCGTTTCTAAATACTGCAAATCACCAACTGCCGAGCTATGCTCTGGTGTTATGGTCTTCTCCCCCTGAGAAAGAATATAATTTAGTTTCCGTTTGAATAAATTAATCTTTTGAGCATCCTGCCCTGTGTTCTTAATTCTAAACCTGACAATCAGAAGCTCCTTGCCCTTTGATGCTACTATTGATTCATACCCCTTGCCATAAGTCTTTTGCACACTGGAAGATGTGTACTGAACCTCAATACCTGGGATTCCAAAAATCTCTGCTCCTGAGACTTCCTGTACTGCTGGTTCATCCCCCTGGATATCACCTGGTGCAGCTCCCTCTGGATCTGTACTATTCTGCACTGGCTTTGGTGTAACAACCGGTGTCGGAGTAGGTGCTGGTGTCGGAGTTGCATCTAATATGGATCGGTCATAATCCAACGCATAGGAGTATTCCTCATCATATTTCAGCATTTCTCCTGCCATGTATTCCGCCGCCTTATTGTTATCAAGCTCAGACAATTCCGGTACCTGTGAGGCACAGGATGTGAGCAGAACTGCAGATGCCACTGTAATCATGCTAATCATATACTTCTTTTTCATCTCATCGTCCCTCTCTGATGAATCTTTATACGTTAAATTTCATACATGATAATAATATCATATATCAACCAAAAACGTCAATGCCAATCATGTCCTATCCAATTCAAACCAAAACTCCACTCCATCATCATGATTCATTACTCCACACTTCTGGTTCATGGAGTCTACAATCGCCTTTACAATGGACAAACCAATCCCGCTTCCTCCATACTCCCTGGTTCTCGCTTTATCCACCTTATAGAATTTAATCCACACCTTGTCAAGTTCCTCCTCGGGTATCTGCTGCCCCGTATTAAATACACTCACCCGCAGTTTGTCATCCTTCTGCTGTATGGTAACCTGGATCCGCTTCTCTCCATCCACATGGTTAATAGCGTTACTAATATAGTTGGTAATCACTTCCTCTACCATATATTCATCTGCCCAGACATAAGCTGAGCCATAATCCTCCGACAGGATAATCCGTGCTCCTTTTTGCTCTGCCAGCAAAGACGCAGACTGCATCACAGACCGCACTACCTGAATGATGTCAAAGCGTTCAAAATCAACCTGCTCCTTGCCAAACTCGATCTGATTCAAAGTCAGCAGCTTTTTAACCATCTTATTCATTTTGTTCGCTTCATCAATAATAACCTCACAGTAAAACTCCCGGCTCTCCTGATCGTCGGAAATATTATCCTGTAATCCCTCCGCATATCCCTGTATCAATGCAATAGGTGTCTTTAATTCATGGGAAACATTGGATAAAAATTCCTTTCGCATTTCATCTATCTGTATCTTATCCTGAATGTCGTTCTGCAGTTCATTATTAGCCGCCTTTAACTCTGAAATGGTAGATTCCAAGGTTTCGGACAAAACATTGATACTGTTGCCCAAAACACCGATTTCATCTGTGGTTTCCACCGGATACTTGACTTCAAAGTTCAGTTCAGCCATCTGTTTGGCAATATCTGCAATCTGCAGGATGGGTTTTGTCAGGCTGTTGCCAATTAATACCATCAAAATCATCGCTGCAATTAATGCCCCGCAGGCTACATAAACCATAAAGCGGTTGAAAATCTGTACATTTTCCTTCATACTCTGGAAATTGGTACGCAAATAGACAAATTCTCCTGAACTGAGTTGACCGAACAATTCTATATAATTGGAGCCAATTCGGTCATCCATTACCTTATAAACAGAAAAGTCTTTTCCTTTCTGAATCAGCTCTTTGCCCCCTGCCTGTTTCTCAGACCATAGCCCCAGATTAGCATCTGGCACATATTCTCTTGTCATATCTTCAATAATCTGGCTCTGTTCTGCCGTAATTACATTTTCATTAGGGTAATCAAAAGAATACAATATTTTTCCAAAAAAATTCGTTAATTGAAAGATATAAATACTGGTTCCTCGGTCCTCCTCCAGTTTTTCCAGAGAAAGAGTACTTTTAGCCATCAATTCCGAGCCAGTAGCTTTACTCTGATATTCCTGGTCTTCTGCCACAATCTGGTCAACCTGCGCATAGGAATCCCGTAGCAGGGAAACCTTTTTTTGCTGGTAAAAATACGGCAAAAAAGCATAATTCATCCCACAAAATGTAACAATGGTCAGTCCCAGAATACCGACCATCGCCAAAATCAATTTCATCCGAATGGATGAAGTATAAAGTTTCAAATAGCGCTTCACCGGATTCTCCTTTATCCTTGCAATCAAGTTTTTTATACCTCAAACTTGTAACCCATGCCCCAGATTGTCTTGATATACTCCCCTTTATCCCCTAACTTACTTCGTAATTTTTTCACGTGGGTATCAATGGTTCTGGCATCCCCAAAATAATCATAGTTCCACACATGATTCAAAATACGTTCTCTAGATAAAGCAACTCCTTGATTCGTCATAAAATAGGTTAACAACTCAAATTCCTTGAAACTCAAATCAATCCGATTACCATCAATCAAAACCTCATGGGCTGCCTGGTTAATAGTAATGCCGCCACCAGAAATCACATCGTCCTCTACCACACTGGTCCTTCTGAGAATCGCCTCTACTCTCGCCACCAGAATTTTAGGACTGAAAGGTTTGGAAATATATTCATCCACACCCATTTCAAAACCTGTCAGCTCATCCTTTTCATCCGCCTTTGCCGTTAACATAATAATCGGCACCTGTGAATATTGCCGGATTTCTCTGCAGACTTCCCAGCCATTCATTTTCGGCATCATCACATCCAGAATAATCAGCGCAATATCCTTATTCTCATAAAACAAATCTACTGCATCTTCTCCATTTTCTGCTTCCATGACTTCATAATTCTTTTTTGCCAAAAAATCTTTTACCAGTTTTCGCATTCTTTGCTCATCATCCACTACTAAGATTTTCAATCGCTCCATAAGATATCCTCCCGTTTCACGTTAATCTCATCAGCCGTTGATCTAAGTATACAATATAAGTATGTAGAAATTGTGACTACCGTTGCGAAAACTTCTGCTACTGATTCTGCAAAGCAGCTTCCCTGTCATTTAATTCCTGCTCTTTTTGCTCTAGCTGTGTTTCCCAATCTGTATATTCATCGATAAGTTCATCCCGCATTTTTTCTTTGTAATTGGTAAAATAGGTAAAAACGGAATACCGGGACTGGTAGGTAATTAACAAAATGGCAATAATGACCGCAATTAAAACAACAATTGTCATATTCTTAATAATACGTCCCGATCTGGCAGATTCATACGCTGCTTTATAACGTGAAACCTGCCGTTCCAGCTGGCTCTGATCCATCCTCTCTGTCTGTTTTTCTTTTGCCACACCTCTGGGCACTGGCACTGGCGCCAGTGCCTCCTCCGTTACAACACCCGACTTAGCCAACTGTCTGCGAAGTGTTGAAAGATACTCAATTCCAATAACGGTACGAAAGGATTCCTTTTCCACAGAACGGTTATAAACCTTAAGGAGAGCCTTAGCATCATCAGATTCCGTGTTTGCCTGAAGATATGCTATGGTTTCTTTCTCCTTTAATGCCCGCTCATATTCCTCCTGGTTTACAAAGGAGTATTGATCAATTTGATACGGATTCTTCGCCATATCCTGTTACCTCCTTTCTAGATCCTGGTATAATCATGCCTCATTTAGAAGCATTATTTCCCTCAGATTTTGAAGTATCATTTTCCTCGGTTGTAAATTCTGCCCGGTCTGCAATCCAATTTTTTACTGTTGTCTGCAAAGCTGTTTCCTCTAAATATGCCCGGTCTGCCTTTTCATATTCCTCCTTGGAATCATATGCATCTGAGTTATATGCATATTCCTCTTCCACAATATCCGCATATTCCTGCTCGGTATAATTAATTTTTTCTTTGATAGCAATGGCACGTACTACCAGCTGCTCCTTGACCGTATCCTGTGCCAGTTCCTCCAGGTCTTTATCTATAAAATCCTGCTCATTTTCTCTGCCAAAAGTCTGGAAGATCTCATCGTGGCTATATCCATACAAATCTGCCATGTCATAGTATTCCTGCAACACTTTCTCTTTGGCTGCCTGCAGCATATTCTCCGGATATGCCTTAACTTTACTGCTCTCTACCACATCAGACCAGGAATATTCTGACTTTTCTGCTTCATATTCCGACGCCAGTTCCGCTTTCAGATAAGCATTGTACTCATCCACTGTCTTAAATTCGGAATCAGAAATATTCCGTACAAAATCGTCGTTATACTCTGGTACAATTTCATCACCACAAATATATTTCGCCGTAGCTTTAAAAGTTACTTTTTTGCCATCTATTGTGTCATCCCCAAATTCGCCTTTTGGAACATTAATATCAAAAGAAAACTCTTTCCCTGTCTCTGCACCTACAAATGCCTCTGCAAACCCTTCCAGCCAATCCTCGGAATCAGTTTCAATATAATCGCTGCCACAGGTTTCCTCTACCTTTTTGCCATCCACATATCCGTTATAGTCAGCATAGATCATATCTCCATCCTGCACTTTTCCCTTTTTCTCCTCATAGGTAATATTTTCATCTAACAGGTTTTCCACCTCTGCCTCAATATCTTCCTGAGTTACTGCTATGGAAACCTTAATCCCATTATACGGTCCCAGTTCCACACAATCCTGCACATCATAGTTACCAGATACCGTCTGAACATCTGAATTATTCTTTTCGTCTGATTTGCCCTCTTTTCCACGTCCTCTCAATACGATAGACATAATCAGTACACCAATCAGGGCACCTACCACAAACATACCGCCAACCAGTGTCATTTCCCTTTTCGTCAGCGGAAAACTTTTTCCCTTGCCGGATGTTTTATTCTGTTTTCCAGACTGTGCCTGCTTATCCTGACCATTTTGATTCATCTGGCTTTCCTCTGCTACTTCGTTATTACTCTTTTTCTCTTCACTCATGATTTAATTTCCTCCATTCTAATGCAACTATATCTGTGCACACATCCTTTTGCCTGATAGAACATACCTTTCTATATGGCAAAAAATTGCTGCAATGCCTCCATATCCTGTACTATATAATCCGCTCCGGCAGCTTCCAGTTCTCCCGGTTCTGCAAAACCATAATACACGCCCAAGGATGCAATACCACATTTCTTTGCTCCAAAAATGTCCATCTGACGATCACCCACCATCAAAACCTGATCCTTTTGATCCTCTGTAATATGAAACCGTCTCAACGCCTCCCGGATCACATCCTCTTTCCTGTCACGGGCTCCATCCATTGTCGCACCCGTCGTTTCATCAAAATAGGAAAGTACCCCAAAATGCTCCAGTATCTGTATCGAAGTTTCCTCCGGTTTTGACGTTGCCAGAGATATCTTTTTTCCCTGCCGTTTCAGCATAGCCAGAACCTGATCAATCCCTGCATAAAGCTCTGCCTCAAACAAGCCAATCTTTTGATATCTCTCCCGATATTTATTCTTGGACCACTCTGCTTCTTCCCTGGTCATTCCCATATTTTCCTGAAATCCCACCACCAAAGGCGGTCCAATGAATTTCTGAAGAATTCGTTTCTCCGGAACCGGGCGTCCTGCTGCCTGCAACGTATATTCAATGCAGCGAAAAATCCCCTGGCTGGAATCTGTAATCGTTCCATCCAGATCAAACAAAACATATTTCCAGTCAGACATGACATCTCTCCTATTCCATAACATACTTATGGCACAATGGTGTCAACAAGCTCTGTCTCTTTTGTAGCAAATTAATGCTATGCATTACTGTCTACTTTTAATTCTAACATCCTATAGATTACCCTATTTTTGTTTAAAAAACAAGAAGAGCCTCGAACGGCTCTTCCTGTCGGATAACTCTCGTTATCCAGCGTATAATAGGGTGGGAGTAGAAAGTTTTCACTTTCTGGAATCTAGTATAGGGATAAAATGTGTTTAAATTGTGTTTAAAAAAAAGCTTTTTTATCAATTCCTTATCCAAAATTACATTTTGATAAAATTTTCAGAATAATTCTCCGCAACGATTGACAAAAAGGAAGAATAAAGACCTCAATATGATAAAAACAGAGTAGAACAGACAAGAAATAAATTGTATCTTTGAATACAATAATACAATTCATTTCTGTATATTTGTATATTTTTAGTGATTATCGCCAAATTTTTTCAAAAAAAATGTTGAAATACTACCAATAATATGCAATACTGGTAGTGTTGTTGTATTTACGGTGTCAAAAGCGCCTTTGGCGCTATGTATATTTCATATATTGGTGTACAAGCTTGCTTGCAACAGCAATATATGAAATATACAGATGCTGAGCACCCTTTTGACACTTGTTCAGATTATTAAGGAGGTTATTTAACAATGGCATTAAAAAATCAATATTTAATTGACTTACTGGAAACAGTAAAAAAGAGAAACGCTGGAGAACCAGAATTCATTCAGGCAGTTACAGAAGTTCTGATTTCTCTGGAACCAGTTGTAGAACGCAGACCTGACCTGGTGGAAGCAGGTGTATTAGAGCGTATCGTAGAACCTGAGAGACAGGTATTTTTCCGTGTGCCTTGGGTAGATGACAATGGAAAAACACAGGTAAACAGAGGTTTCCGTGTACAGTTTAACTCTGCTATCGGACCATACAAGGGTGGTCTGCGCTTACATCCATCTGTTTACAGTGGTATTATCAAGTTCCTGGGATTTGAGCAGATCTTCAAAAACAGCCTGACAACCCTTCCAATCGGTGGTGGTAAAGGTGGTTCTGACTTTGATCCAAAGGGAAAAAGCGATGGAGAAGTAATGCGTTTCTGCCAGAGTTTTATGACAGAACTATGCAGACATATTGGACCAGACTGTGACGTACCGGCTGGCGATATCGGAACCGGTGCCCGTGAAATTGGTTATATGTTCGGACAGTACAAGAGAATCCGCAATGAGTGGAGCGGTGTCCTGACTGGCAAGAGCCTGTCTTACGGTGGTTCCCTGGCACGTACTGAAGCAACTGGATTTGGTCTGTGCTACTTTACCAATGAAATGTTAAAAGCAAATGGCAAGAGCTTCGAGAACCAGACTGTGGTTATCTCCGGTTCTGGTAATGTAGCAATCTACGCTACTAAGAAGGCAACCGAGTATGGCGGAAAAGTTGTGGCATTATCTGATTCCAACGGATATATCCATGATCCAGACGGTATTGAGTTAGAATTGGTACAGCAGATCAAAGAAGTAGAACGTGGACGTATCAAAGAATATGTGGACAGAACATCTCACTCTAACGCAACCTACACCGAAGGCTGCAAGGGTATCTGGACTATCAAATGTGATATTGCACTTCCATGTGCTACCCAGAATGAAATTGATGAGGAAAGTGCTAAGACATTGGCTGCAAACGGATGCTATGCTGTTTCAGAAGGTGCTAACATGCCTTCTACTCCGGAAGCAATTGATGTATATTTTGCAAACAATATACTATACGGACCAGCAAAAGCTGCCAATGCTGGTGGTGTTGCAACATCCGCTCTGGAAATGAGTCAGAACTCCGAGAGACTGTCCTGGACATTTGAGGAAGTAGACGAGAAACTTCACAACATCATGATTGAAATCTTCAAATCCTGTGACGAGGCTGCAAAGGAATATGGCATGGAAGGAAACTACATGGCAGGCGCAAATATCGCCGGATTCCTGAAAGTTGCTGAGGCAATGAAAGCACAGGGATGCGTATAAGATAACGATACTTTTGATTATATTTTCAGAGATAAGAATGGGATCTTGAAAACAATATAATTTTCTGGATCCAGCTAGTAACAGGCATCACTGTATTATGCAGAGATGCCTGTTGTTTTGCTTAAAAGCAGGGTAGCATTTTGTCAGCAGATTAAACTAACACTTCCAAGACACAGTCCTGTTTCAAAATATTATTGATTAATGCAGATACTCTGGCAATCGTTCCAGAATTTCTTCCACCGCCTCCATGATAAAACGATACATGATTTCATAAGAGAGATAAATTGGAGCTTCCAACCTATGCTCTGTTTCAAAGAAATAGGACAAAATCCACTCTCTGCTGTCTGTCAACTCCTGTTCCGTAATCAAATCCGTAATTTCATAAGGCGGCACCTTACACAATGCCTGATATGCCTGTTCTATTCCTGGATATTCTTCGACTAGACGAAAATCAATCCGATCCACGTCCCGGCCAAACAAAGCATACATTTCTGGATCCTGTCTGGAATAACCCGCAGCCTCAATTGCCTGCAATACATGAGGGTGAATCTCCAAAATAAATTTTTCGTCCGTCAGCATATGGGTTAAATACCCTAAATAAAGGGAAAAATCCCGTTTCTGCTCATATACATTCTGCACGAAGAAATTTTTTAGCCGCCGTCGGAACAAAACAAGCTTTTTCGGTTCCTGAAAAGTACCGTCCGGTATTCCATCCCTGAGATGACTATGCAGTTTCATTTCTCTCCGGTATTCCTCTCTCGCCATAATCCCATCCGGGCAAATATTTCCAGCAAAAAAAAATTCCGGAACATATTGTCCGCCCATTTCGCCCAGATAATATGTTGTTTCTGCACAAAATCTCCGGTTTATCTCCGTTGCCACAGCCAGATGCACACATGTTCCTGCCATAATCTGCCTACACCTCCATTCTGATATAAAAATTAACTTCTCTAACACTCGTACATATCATCCAATAAATAGAATGCCAATAGCTATATACAGAAAAAAGGGAACCATCGTACAAAAATGCACGAACATTCCCTTTATCACACTCAAACATCCACACCCATGTGTTACTTATGTACACGGCTAATTGGTTCGCTTAAACGTAACCGTCGATGTTCCATCAACACCATTAGATATGCCACCTAATTGCTCTAGATTGACTAACTTATATATAATCTGCTCAATTTTTAAACCAATCTGAATCTCTGACATATTATGAAAGGACACGATAATCTCATCGTTTTTTTTCATTTTACCAAAAACCCTGATAACATCCTCATATTCAGCCGTATAGGTTTCTGCTTTTTTGCCAAATAATCCCATCGCCACTCAGCCCTCTCTCTACTCTATCAACAAATCGCTCCATGATAGACCATATATTGTAATCATTAAAGCTACTTTCATTTACATACATATTCATTATACATGATTTTGAATCTTTTGTGAAGAAGAATACCACCGAAAAACAGAAAAAATGTAGAAATATCAGAGGGAATTTCAGAAAATAGCATGTCTTTCTTTTCGGGATGTCTTCTGTACCTTCCACACTTATGTAATGCATTTCTGCTCAAAGCTGAAAATCGGACTCGAACCGACGACCCCTTCATTACGAGTGAAGTGCTCTACCAACTGAGCTATTTCAGCACTGCAAATCATTTTATCGCATTTTCTGCAAAAAAGCAAGCCTTTTCTTGCACTCCAAGGGAATTTTGCGCTCCTGTGGAAATCAATCTCCAGATCCATGAATCCCACAGGATACAGACAAACGCTCTGGCACTAAATAAGGGCTGTCCATAGTTTCAGCAGATTCCTCCTTTTTCAGATATACCTGATAATAACAATTCTGGTCCGGACACTGTGTCGTCGCCATCTGACCAGAGGAACGGCAGACCTTATATCTCACATGACAGTCACATTTCTTTGTAGGTTCAGAACCTTTAGCAAAATATTCAATCCGCATTGCAGAACCACCATAGGCTTCATCGCAAAGCCCCTCCACCGCCTGGTTACCGCACTTGATGCAAATTTTGCTGCTGACAATCCCCTCCGGTTTCTCAAAGTGTTGTTTCTGACAATCCTTTTCCTGATGTACCCGGTCCATGATCTCTTTCCACATCTTTTTATGATAATTGCCATCCTGCTGCTGCAATTCACTGTCATATCCAGTCCAAATTCCCGCCGTATAATAAGGTGTGTATCCCTCAAACCAGTAGTCACTATTGTCTGACGTGGTTCCGGTCTTACCGGCCAATGCAATATCCGGATTCTCTAAAGCAAGTGCCTTACCTGTTCCATTCGTAATAACCTCTTCCATGGCATCCGTCAGCAGCCATGCTGTACTTTCTTTCATCACACGGGTAGGTTCTTCCTCATTTTCCAGCAAAACATTACCATGATAATCTACTACTTTGGAATAGAAAATCGGCTTATTATACTTTCCACCGTTGGCAATGCTGGCATAAGCTGCCGTCAATTCCAGATTCGTCACACCGTCAGTCAAGCCTCCCAAGGCAGTCGGCAGCTGCAGATCTGTGTAAACCTTTCCTTCCTCGTCTTTTCGTTCCACCACCAGAGTGGTAAAACGCAGATTATTCAGATAATCAAACCCTGTCTGAGGAGTAACCTGTTCAAAGGTTTTGACGGTAACAATATTCATGGAATTGACAATTCCGGCACGCAATGTAGTTAACCCCCGATATGCCTCCCCATTCCAGTTATGCACCTTAACCCTGGTGCCATCATACTGATAGGGGGAATCATCCTGCACTGTCCCTAAAGTCATCCCACAGCTATCCAGCGCTGGCAGATAGGTAGACAAAATCTTGAACGTAGAACCCGGCTGACGCATAGAAGCTGTGGCACGATTCAGAGTACGGTTCGCCATCTTATCTCCCCGTCCTCCTACGACAGCACTGATTTTTCCCGTGGACTGCTCCATCAACACAAAAGATGCCTGTGGCTGCTTTATCATTTGCGTTTGCTCTGCCTGTACCACTCCACCCGCAAGTAACATGGCACGACGAAATTTCTTGATATATTTTTTGGCAGTAGATGTACGGTCAAAGTATAGGCTAATTTCCTCTCCGCTTTCTTCAAAATATTTCTTAAGATCATTTTCGGTGTATTCATTTACCGTTTCATCTGCCTCCTGTACCGATAAATGATAGGACAAATAGGATTTAGTGCCTGTGGGATAATTTGCATCATCACTGATTACATCATCACAAATTTCTTGCAATTTCTGATCCTGACAGCTATAAATCTTGAGACCGCCACGATAAATTGCATTATATGCCTGCGTCTCCGTATAGCCAAGTTTCTGTTTCAAATCCTCCAATACACTGTCAATCACTGCATCCACATAATATGAATTCACATTCTCTTTCAGCGAACTTTTTTTCTGATTGACATTTTCAATTCTGGAGTAAACATCATCTGCCAGTGCATCTTCGTATTCTTCTTCCTCAATATACTTCTGCTCCAACATTTTTTTTAGGACAATCATGCGCCGTTCACTGTTATTCTGCGGCTGGGAAATGGGATTATACTGCGTCGGATTCTGGGCAATACTGGCCAAAACTGCAGACTCGGACAAGGTAAGCTGAGAAACATCTTTATTAAAATACCGTTTGGATGCTGTCTGAATTCCCAAAGTATTTTGTCCCAGATTAATTGTATTCAAATAATACTCCAGGATCTGCTCTTTACTCATCTCATTCTCTAACTGTACTGCCAGATACTGTTCCTGCACCTTACGGGACACCTTAGTAAAGAAGGTTTTTTCATTACCACCGCCAAATACCTGATTCTTCAGCAACTGCTGTGTAATCGTGCTGGCCCCCTGCTGCAAACCTTCATCAGTAGAAATCCCTAAATAGACTGCACGCAAAATTCCTTTCATATCCACACCGTAATGCTCATAGAATCTGGCATCCTCAATTGCCACAAAAGCATGTTGTACACTTTCCGGAATCTGAGATAATTCTACATATTCCCGATTTGCATCTGATCCCATCAGTGTCTGAGTCTGATTATGCTCTGCATCATAAATAGTAGTGGCGTACCCCTCTGGCATCATTTCCAGGGAACTTACTGCCGGTGCAGCATCACACAAACCCCGGATAATTCCGGCAACACAAAAAGAAGCAACTAATAGAACTGCCATAATCAGTACGACTACCATCACTGCAAACCATACTTGGATTCGATTTTTGATTTTACGACTGGCTGAAATCAAATTCTCTTGTTTCTGAAGAATACTGCGCTCACTATAATTCATCCATAACTCCTATTTCATATAAAAGTGCAATAAGGCGGTTAAATAGAAAATTCAACCACCTTAGCTTTTGCCAAATCAATGATACCACGGATTGCCCTGCACTCCGTTATTTTTTCCGATAGATAATGTCAGACCGCTTTGGGCCATTGGATACCATAGTAATCGGTACCTCCAACTCTTTTTCAATAAACTCAATATATTTCCGACAATTTTCCGGCAGCTTATCATACTCGGTAATGCCAGAAATATCGCTATTCCAGCCCGGCAGGACTTCATATACCGGCTTTGCCTTTGCTAACTTACATGTAACCGGAAAATCTTTGGTGATTTCCCCGTCAATTTCATATCCAACACAAACCGGAATTTCCTGCAGGTAACCCAGGCAGTCCAGAACTGTCAGCACAACTTCTGTGGCACCTTGAATCTGGCAACCATAACGGCTGGCTACCACATCAAACCATCCCATACGACGCGGACGACCGGTAGTGGCACCATATTCACCACCATCACCACCATGCTTACGCAGTGCATCGGCTTCCTCTTCATCCAGAATCTCACTGACAAATTCACCTGCACCAACTGCACTGGAATACGCCTTAACTACCGTCACAATACGACGAATCTCATAAGGTGGAATTCCGGCACCAATGGCACCATAGGATGCCAAGGTCGAAGAAGATGTAACCATCGGATAAATTCCATGATCCGGATCTTTCAGAGAACCCAGCTGTCCCTCTAATAATATATTCTTACCTTCCTTGATAGCCTGGCGAAGAAAAACAGACACATCGCAGACATAAGGTGCTACCATATCACGATATTCCTGTAATGTTGCTAATAATTCTTCTGGATCCAGTACTGGTTTATGATATAAATGTTCCAGTATTACATTTTTCTGATCACAGATACGGGCAACCTTGTCCTTTAACAAATCCTCATCAAATAACTCAGATACCTGAATACCAATTTTCGCATATTTGTCTGAATAAAATGGAGCTATACCGGACTTGGTAGATCCAAAGGAATTCTTCCCCAAACGCTCCTCCTCATACTCATCGAATAAAATATGGTATGGCATCAAAATCTGTGCACGGTCTGAAACCAAGATTTTTGGCTTGGGTACACCACGCTCCACCAGACCATTGATTTCCTGAAATAAATAGGGAATATTCAAGGCAACGCCATTGCCAATGACACTAGTGGTATGATCATAAAACACACCGGATGGTAATAAATGTAATGCAAATTTACCATAATCATTGATAATCGTATGTCCTGCATTACTACCTCCCTGAAAGCGTACGACAATATCAGACTCCTGACCCAGCATATCTGTGATCTTGCCCTTTCCTTCATCGCCCCAGTTTGCACCTACAATCGCTGTAACCATACTTTTCCTCCTATCTCATGCCTCCATTGGTATCACAGAGCTACAATATCCCTACACAGACGGAAAACTGTGAATCATATCACATCTTCTACTGCGTTAGATTTTCGCCCCAATATAATAGTATAGCGCATCTTCACTCACAAAGCAAATTTATATTACTACTTGCGAAAAACTACCTGCGAAAAATGCGACAGCATTTAATTACTTCGTTAACAAATCGGTCCTTGATGCGAAGAATTTAACAGTATTTATACTAACAGCATTTATACTGTTAATTCCAGACCTACGAAAGTAACTCTTGTTGATATAGTATTCGTTGTACAGAATGCCTTTCCTGCATTAGGAATACAGTGGCTCTTAGACATTTATTTCTGCTTTCATGCCCAGAATATCCCGGTTGGCATCCAGAACTGGCTGCACTTCATTTTCAATGAATTCCTGTACCTGGGAAGGCGCACGTCCCACATATTTGGTCGGATCCATGGATGCTTGCAGCTCCTCTATGCCCATTGGGAATTCTCCATCTGCAGCAATCAATTCCAAAAGATTATTTTCCTTGCCCAGTTCTTTGACATTTTTACCTGCTTCCATAGATAAAGTACGAATCTTTTCATGCAGCTCCTGTCGATTACCGCCTGCTTTCACCGCATCCATCATAATATTCTCCGTCGCCATAAACGGCAGCTCAGACATCAGGCGTTTCTCAATAACCTTATCATATACTACCAATCCATCCACCACATTAAGCAGCAGATCCAAAATACCATCCGTTGCCAGAAATCCCTCTGGAATACTAATTCTCTTATTAGCAGAATCGTCCAGGGTACGCTCAAACCACTGGCACGCTGAGGTAAACATGGTATTGGTCACATCCGCCATCACATAACGGGACAGGGATGCAATCCGCTCACTCCGCATTGGGTTTCGCTTGTACGCCATGGCAGAGGAACCAATCTGATTCTTCTCAAATGGCTCCTCAATCTCTTTGAGATGCTGCAGCAAACGAATATCATTAGAAAATTTGTGGGCACTGGCAGCAATTCCTGCCAGTACATTCGCTACTCTAGTGTCCAGCTTGCGGGAGTAAGTCTGTCCGGATACTGGAAAACAGGCATCAAATCCCAGTTTTTCCGCAATGATCTGATCCAGTTTCTTGACTTTCTCCTCATTACCATCAAACAATTCCATAAAACTTGCCTGAGTACCAGTGGTTCCTTTGGACCCCAGCAATTTCATGGTGGACAAAACATAATCCACATCCTCCAGATCCATCAGAAACTCCTGCAGCCATAGGGTTGCCCGTTTTCCTACTGTGGTAGGCTGTGCCGGCTGGAAATGGGTAAATGCCAAAGTCGGCTGACCCTTATATTTCATGGCAAACTTTGCCAGTTCATCAATGACATTAATTAATTTTTTCTTGACAAGACGAAGTGCCTCTGTCATCACAATCACATCGGTGTTATCTCCTACATAGCAAGAGGTAGCTCCCAAATGGATAATACCTGCTGCCTTTGGACATTGCTGACCATAGGCATACACATGGGACATAACATCATGACGAACCAGTCTTTCCCGCTCCTTTGCCACATCATAGTTAATATCTTCGGCATGGGCCTTTAATTCATCAATCTGTTCCTGGGTTACTGCAGGACCTCCCTGCTCATTTTTCAGCCCCAATTCATTTTCTGCCTCTGCCAGAGCAATCCATAACTTTCTCCAAGTACGGAATTTCTTATCCGGCGAGAAAATATACTGCATTTCCTTGCTGGCATAACGTTCTGACAATGGGCTGGTATACTTATCTGTACTCATATCGAGTCTCCTTTCCTGCAAAGCAATGATGCTGACATACTTCAGCAATGTTGTGAAGTAGACGCATTTATGGCTTTGTCTCTATGAATTAATTACTGTTCAAACTCCCCACGGATATCTTCTTTCGGCGGAGCAATAGGATATCTGCCGGAAAAACAAGCATGGCAATATCCAGTATCACCATCAATCAGCTCGGCAAGCCGACTCTCGGACAAATAGCCCAGAGAATCTGCGCCAATCATCTCAGCAACTTCCTTCTCCGAATGATTATATGCAATCAGCTGGTCGCTGGATGGCACATCTGTTCCAAAATAACAAGGATAACGAAACGGCGGTGAACTAATCCGCACATGTACCTCCGTTGCACCGGCATCCTTAATCATTTTTACAATCCTGGCACTGGTGGTGCCCCGGACAATGGAATCATCAATCATAACCACTTTCTTGCCCCGTACCACTTCCCGCAGGGCATTTAACTTAATCCGCACACTGGATTCCCTTGCTGACTGTTTCGGTTTGATAAAGGTACGTCCCACATAAGAATTTTTCACGAAAGCAGTCCCATAAGGTATTCCGGACTCCATAGAATATCCCATGGCCGCTGCATTGCCGGACTCTGGTACCCCCACCACAATATCTGCATCCACCGGATGATCCTGTGCCAGAATACGTCCTGCCATCAGACGGGAACTATGTACACTGACTCCATCCAGATAACTATCCGGTCTGGCAAAATAAATATACTCAAAGATACACTTCGCATGCCCACCTGTTACCATGCTGCGATCTGACTGAATTCCCCCGGCATCGATCATCACAATCTCTCCCGGTTCCACATCCCGGACAAATTCTGCCCCTACCGCATCCAGAGCACAACTCTCAGAGGAAAGAAAATAGGCTTTATCCCTTTTACCAATACAAAGCGGTCGGAAACCAAAAGGATCTCTGGCACCGATTAACTTGCGGGGACTTGCCACAACCAGAGAATAGGCTCCCTGAATCTGCTTCATGGCACATTTCACAGCCTCTTCTGCCTTGCCCACATGAAGTCTCTCTCTGGCAATCAAGTAAGCGATTACCTCCGAATCAATGCTTGTGTGGAAAATCGCCCCAGTAAGCTCCAACTGCCTGCGCAAATCCAATGCATTGACCAGATTTCCATTATGCGCCAGCATCAATGTTCCCTTGATATAGTTCAAAACTAATGGCTGTGTATTTTCTGCAACACTGGCACCTGCCGTGGAATAACGGACATGTCCCACGCCAATATCTCCAGTCATTTTCTCCAAATGCTCTGCATCAAATACCTCATTAACCAGACCCATTCCCTTGCAGATCTGTGAGTTGCGAAGCGGTCCATCTGTCTGGCTCACGGCAATGCCGCAACTCTCCTGCCCCCGGTGCTGCAATGCAAACAGACCATAATAAATGGAAGAAGCAACGTCTCCGCCGCTCAAATCGTACATGCCGAATACTCCACATTCTTCTCCCAGCTTTTCTTCCTCTGGTTCCCTTGACAAATAGGTGTGACTATAATCTGGATTCTGTTCTACATGATTTTGCTGTTCCTTATCTTTCATCCATGTTAGTCCTTTCATGTATCCTGGATTTATTCCTCTGACGACTTCCTCGCCAGAAACTCAGCCCCCTGTCCCCAAACTACATTATCATACCACACTAAAAGCCGTTCTATCAAGAGTTTCTTTGTTTTTGACTTTCCCCATTTTTGGCACACAAGCCAGAACCATTTCAGGGTAGATAATTTCTGCTTATCTGTCATATAACATTTTTGGTTTGCCGTGGATCTGTCTGTTTGTTCCAATAAAATTTTATTCTGTCCGAAACCGGAAGAAATTCTGTCCTGACGTACTGCGACTAGATTTCGTGAGAAACCCTGCCTTGCAGTGACGTATCTGTGCGTGCTCGAAAGTTTTGTCTGAACATCATGCTGTCAGTTTGTAGTTTCTTTTTAGGGCACGCTTGCGCTAAATTTCATACGCAGCGGTACATAACGAGGTAAAGGACACCTCGTAAGTACCGGCGCATTCAAATTGCCCGTAAAAGAAACATACAAACACAGCATGGTGTGAGTTTACTGTAGAGCACGCTAATCAACAATACGACACGCAAGGCAGATGGTTTCTCCGAAAGCGTAAGGTCGCTAGTCAGGGCAAATTTCTTCTGGTTCGGACGATTTATAAAATAATGGACAAACAGACAGATCCACGGCAAACAATGCAACGTAAAAATGACAGATAAGCAGAAATTGTCTGTCATTTGGTAATGTGTGTGCCAAAAATGGGGAAAGTTAAATTTTTTTGAAGATGACATTGGATTGCAAACATAAGTGGATGGGGTAGGACTCGAACCTACGATGTTTCCATGTGACAGATTTACAGTCTGCTGCCCTCGCCGCTAGGCATACCCATCCATA
The DNA here is from genome assembly GCA_964409845.1 of uncultured Jutongia sp. Classification (GTDB taxonomy): domain Bacteria; phylum Bacillota; class Clostridia; order Lachnospirales; family Lachnospiraceae; genus Butyribacter. The sequence goes on along the minus strand of CAYPEW010000023.1, from coordinate 4,161 downwards.
TGTACTCTCTATGTATTTTTATGCACTGATTTGCACAGCTATATCTGTATCAAGCACGACAATATCATCAATAGCCACATCAAATACTGCTGCCAAAATAACCAAGTTATCTAATGTCGGCAATGCAGTTCCATGCTGCCACTTGTATATTGCATTTGGAGTTGTAAATCCAAAGATATCCTGCAAATCCTTTACTGACATACCAGTATCCATACGCAATTCCGTGATTCTCTTTCCGGTTTCCAGCATATTAATGGTTGGTATTGTAAACATTTCATCTTCCTCCTGTTCTGGCACTGACCAAATCAGAGCATTCTAGTCTGATGCCTCAAAATGATATATTGATGTGAAGTGCCCCACATGGGATTCGAACCCACGACCTACTGATTAAAAGTCAGTTGCTCTACCAACTGAGCTAATGGAGCAATTTCCTATAAAGTAAAAAACCGCCTATCTCATACCAAGATAAGCGGTTCACGAAACTCCATGTATTATATTGTCACAAGCATACTGCCTGACATTAAGCTATAACATTCATGTTCGTTTTCGACTTCGACTTACCTTATATGAGAGTACATCAAAGAGACTCTGCTGTTTTTCTTCACTGACCAGAGTTTCCAAATAATGTTTACTGATATAATAGTTAGCGAAATTTAATGTAAACATGATTATATTTCCTTTCCCGATGGATTATCCCCACCGCTTTTCTTTTATCTATATCGTACTTTATCACAAAAAACTTAAGCTGTCATTCAACCTGTAGTAGAAATGGCAATTATGTTACATAGGTTTTAGATTTTTATTGAGCCTGTCCACCATCCAAGCGATTCGCTTTTCCCGTCCAGCATCTGTCTTTGCGTCAAAATACGCTCGTGTATAGGTTTTCTTTACTGATAAAGACATAGCCCTAAAATTTGTGCAGGCGGGCTCGTATCCCTCCAACAGTTCAGACACGTGATCAATTTGTTCCTCTGTAATTGCCTTAGGTTTTGGCGCATTCCACTGACCATTTGTTTTGGCCTCCTCTATTTTCTTTCTGCCAAAATCAGTCATCAGCCCCTGTTCTTCCAGTTTTTTAACCAATGTCTTATTTTTCTCTGACCACTTGCTATTATCCCTACGCATAGAAAAATATTTCTTATATGTTTTATCGTCAATGCGCTGCATCTGTCCGTCAATCCATCCAAAGCAGAGAGCTTCTTCTAGCGCTTCCCCTGCTTTTATGGTTTTCGGACCACCAGCTTTGCCAAATAAAAGCCAAATACCAGCATCTGACAGGCAATGTTCTTGAAGCCATTTCCTAAATTCTTCTCTGTTAGCAAATTCCATAATATCGCTCATTATACAGCTCTCCTTTCCTTCGTCTTATCTATGAAAGACACATTACCTCCGACTTTTCAGTATAATAATTCGGGATTTAATTAATTCAATCAAAACTCCCTTGTACCCATGATTCATATTGTTCAAATAAAGAGTGATCAAATACATCCTCTAAAGCCTAACAATATATTGATAATCGATGATATATTGATAACAAAACAACTTACAAATACTACGGGATAACAATCCTTACCCATCAATACTAAAATCACTGAATTCCTCAAAATCTCCACGAAAACAAAACTCAATCACATACCCAGAATCACCATATGCTATTGTTCCAGAATTATTTTCTCCCAGAAAAATCCATGGTATCGTCATCTCTTCCAGCCGTATCATAAAATCTTCTTTGGACATTACCCCATAAGTTTCAAGAAACTCTTTATTTCCTATGATGTATTCCACTATGAACGGTAATCTGGTTTTATATTTTTTTGCCAATCTCTCTGCAACAGTTACAAAAAGTTGACACTCTGTTTCACAACTAAACAGAATGCCATCCCATTCCATAGAATAACATTGATTTTTTTCATCATACAAAAAAGCCATTCCATCATCCATTTCTTATACAATCCGAAAGTTGTCATTTCGGAAAAACCAAAGTACAATTTTCTAGATCTTCTGCATCATTTTCTGAAATATAAATTTCCGCTGACATAGACAAATCATTCCCTTTGAATTTCTCGCCTTCAAATAGTTTTATAATAAGCGGCCAATTTTCGCTTGCCGATTCTGTTTCTAACCAAATTCCCATCAAAGGAGAATCCTGTCGCCCACTCTCTATATCGATATAATCATACCCGTTATCCTGTATTGCACCATTAGAAACTTCTGCAATACGATCCGGAATACAATAGCGTAAATCCAAATCAGGATTCTCAAGTTTTGCCGGATCCAACACAATAATAATTGTTTGCATATGTACCTCCATGATAAATCAAATTTCTTATTTTGTCATTTTACCACAGGCCTCTATATTGTTCCAGCAAAAAACGCTAAAATGTGTTATGCTAAGAAGGAGCATTTGTAAAATAGAAAGAAGGATAAATTATGGACACAAAAGTAAAAAATAAGGGGCGCATGTTTAGTAATCAGGATTTGCTTCGACTGCTGGTACCCTTAATTATAGAGCAGCTATTGGCTGTGGCAGTGGGGCTGGCAGACTCTATTATGGTATCCCAGGTTGGAGAGGCAGCCGTTTCCGGCGTTTCCCTGGTAGATAATATCAATATTTTGTTGATTGGTATTTTTTCAGCATTAGCCACCGGCGGTGCTGTCGTGGTAGGGCAGTATATTGGTCACAAGGATCTTGGCAAAGCCAGACAGGCTGGAGAACAATTACTGGTTTTTGTGGCGATCCTTTCTATTGCCATCATGTTTATTGTCTATCTGGGAAGATGGTTTATTCTGAAAGTAGTTTTTGGTCAAATCACAGCGGAGGTTATGCACCACGCAAATGTGTATCTGCTCATTGTGACCTTATCCATTCCTCTGCTGGCAATATACAACAGTGGTGCCGCCCTGTTTCGGGTACAGGGTAATTCCGCAATTTCTATGAAAATATCCGTATTGATGAATGTGATCAACATTGTCGGTAACGCTATTTTGATTTTTGGCTTACACTGCGGTGTGGAGGGAGTAGCGATTCCAACGGTTGTATCCAGAGGAGTGGCAGCCATTGTTGTCATTGTACTACTGAGAAATCCTTCTCTGACCGTACATATCAGCAAGCCCTTTTCCTACCATTTTAATGGAAATATGATAAAACGTATTCTGCGCATTGGAGTTCCTAATGGGGTGGAAAACAGTATGTTTCAGTTGGGCAAACTGGTTTTGCTCAGTATGATTTCTACTTTAGGCACGACAGCCATCACTGCAAACGCAGTTTCTAATTCTGTAGCCGCCTTTGGAATTCTGCCAGGACAGGCAATCGGTCTGGGTATGGTAACTGTAATCAGCCAGTGCGTTGGAGCCGGAGATTATAAACAGGTGAAATATTATACCAAAAAACTGATGTTTTGTGCTTATCTTGCAATGATTGTGGTAAATGTTCTGATTATTGTGGCTTTGCCCCTGCTCTTTCAAATATATCATTTATCTGCTGCAACAATGAAAGTAACCAGACAAATTTTAATCCTGCACAGCGTCTGTGCCTGCATAATCTGGCCACTATCCTTTACATTTCCAAATACTCTGCGGGCCGCAAATGATGTAAAATATACAATGGTGGTCAGCATGTTGTCTATGTGGATTTGTCGTATTATGTTTGCTTTCCTCTTTGCCAAAAGATTGGAGCTGGGCGTTTTGGGCGTCTGGCTGGCAATGATATTGGACTGGTGTGTCCGGAGCGTGTTTTTCATTGGCAGATATCTAAGCGGAAAATGGATTCGGTCGGTAAAATTTTGATGCTGTCTTTTAAATGTCATTTTGGTTCGTATTGAAGAAAATGTAGTTACTGCTTATGGATTATATTATAAGATACAGCAGTTTATTTTGTTTGGAGCTTTTGGTTTTAGAGATGCTATAACACCGATTGTGTCATTTAATCACGATATAGAAAACAAGGAACGTGTGAAAAGAGGTGTAAATATTCACAACTCCTGAAAAATCTTCAACATAATGAAACGCCAATGAACTTATAACGATATCAAATCGCTCATTCAACTGAGCGATATCTTCCATTGGCATATTTATATATGTTATCTTAGAATCACTGTTCTCTTTTCTTGCAATCTCCAGCATTTTCTCTGAAATATCAATTCCTATTACTTGATCAGCACC
>CAYPEW010000022.1:0-54956 GCA_964409845.1 uncultured Jutongia sp. | reverse complement strand
CAGATGCTACCATCAAATGTGTGGCATATAGCAAGGGAGGACATGGTACGGTTAATATCTGCCAGGCTTTGATGGAGTCCTGCAATGATGCATTGATGCAGCTGGGAGCCAGTCTGGGTGGAAGTAAATTTTTACAGTATGTGAATGCATTTGGTTTCGGTGCCAAGACCGGGATTGATCTGCCGGGAGAGTTTGCCGGAAGTATTTTTACGGAGGACACCCTGCGCAGTACCGAGCTTGCCACTTCCAGCTTTGGACAATCTCAGACCGTTACCATGATTCAGATGGCGTCAGCGATTTCCGCAGTAATCAATGGGGGAAATTATTATGAGCCACATGTGGTAAAAGAAATTCAGAGCGAATCCGGTGTAACAATTGAGAGTATGGAAAATAAACTGGTACGTAAAGTAATTACGGAGAAAACCAGTGAGCGTTTGCGGAATTATATGTATAAAACGGTAGAAGAAGGAACCGCTGAACCGGCAAAGGTACAGGGCTATGAAATTGGCGGAAAAACCGGTACTGCTGAAAAAATTCCCCGAAAAGATAAGAACTATCTGGTATCTTTTGTTGGGTTTACACCAGTGGATGATCCGGAAGTGTTAATCTACACGGTAATTGACCAGCCTCATGTGGCAGATCAGGCGCACAGTACCTTTGCGACGGAATTTTCCAGTCAGGTATTTGAGGATATTTTGCCATTATTGGGAATTTATAAAAGTAGTGGAAAGAGTAAAACCAATGTTACTCTGCCGTCTACCAAGAAAAATAATCTGCTGCAGGAAGTGCCGGAGGGTGGTTATAGTGACAGAGATTATGGTGTGGCAGAGTCGGAGGCTACGGCAGAACCAGATAGTACAGCAGAGCCGGATCCTACAGCAGAACCGAGTAATAACACCGAAGGTAGATGAAACGGCAGAACCGGATAGCACGGCAGAACCAGATGACACCATGGAGCCGGATAACACGGCAGAACCAGATGGTGCATCCAGACGGGATGATACCATGGAATAATAAAGAGTTTCGCTTTGCGAAACTCTGCGCCGCAAATGCGTCGCACCAGCGACATGATAAGTTAAGTCTGGAAGTTACAGTAAGTTCGAAAAATTTGTTAAGTACAACGATACCAACTTTACAATATGCGATTATATTTTTGTTCAATAAAAAAATATGGTCATATCCTTTGCATCAATATAATAAGGTAGTAGTAGCGGAACGATTGGATCCGGAATAGATTATAGCAGAGTGCAGGGGATGGAATGTTGAAAAATTGTAAGACCGCACAGAGGCAGAGAATTATTTTTGCTTATGTTATGATTGTCATATTAACCTTGTCCTTAACGGGCAGACTTGCCTATTTGATGGTTTGCAAGGCGGATTATTATGGTAATAGGGCAAAGGATGTACAACAGAGAGAACGGCGTGTTAAGGCGCAGAGAGGCATAATCTATGACCGAAATGGAACTGTACTGGCAGGGAATAAACCCGTCTCTACGATTTCTGTCATCCATAACCAGATTAAGGATCCAGAATTAGTCATCCATAGCCTGGCGGAGATCTTAAATTTGTCAGAAGATACTGTGCGGAAACGGGTGGAAAAGGTTTCTTCCATTGAACGTATTAAGACGAATGTAGAAAAAGAGTTGTCTGACCAGATTCGCAGTCTGGGGCTGGCAGGTGTGATGGTGGATGAAGATTACAAGAGGTATTATCCTTTTGATGATCTGGCATCCCGGGTAATTGGTTTTACTGGTTCGGATAATCAGGGAATTATTGGTCTGGAGGTAAAGTATGATGATTCCCTGCAGGGACAGGATGGCGCCATACTGACTACCACCAATGCCAGAGGGATTGAGATTGAGGGAAAGGCAGAGGAACGGCAGGAGCCGGTGGCAGGTCATAACCTTTACACCAGCCTGGATATTAATTTGCAGCAGTTTGCTACCCAGGCAGCAGAAAAGGTGCGGAAAGCCAAAAATGCTGCCGGAGTGCGGATTATTATGATGAACCCGCAGAATGGAGAAATCTATGCCATGGTCAATGCACCGGAATTTTCTCTCAGCAATCCATATCAACTGGCAGGTATGAGTGAGCAGGAAATGGAAAAACTATCCGAGAAAGAGAAAAACGAGAAATTGAACCAAATGTGGAGAAACGCCTGTGTCAGTGATACGTATGAACCTGGTTCGACCTTTAAGATTGTAACTGCCACCACAGCATTAGAGGCTGATGTGGTAAAGCTAACAGATCAGTTTCATTGTCCGGGATATAAAATTGTGGAAGACAGGCGCATTCGCTGTCATAAAACTCAGGGGCATGGCAGTGAGACCTTTGTCCAGGGGGTACAGAATTCCTGCAACCCGGTTTTTATGGAGGTAGGAGCCAGATTAGGCGTGGACGGTATGTTCCGTGGATTGCGGCAGTTACAGATTCTCTCCAAAACCGGTATTGATGTGCCGGGAGAAGCTTCAACAATCATGCATCAGCCCGATAATGTGGGGGCAGTGGAATTGGCTACGGTTTCTTTTGGGCAATCTTTTCAGCTTTCGCCAATCCGTCTACTGACTTCGGTTAGTTCCGTTATTAACGGTGGAAATATGATTGTTCCGCATTTTGGTGTAAGTATTGAAGATACAGAGGCTAGTGCAGTTCATGCCTTGGAATATCCAGTGACGGAGAATGTTATTTCTGGAGAAACCTCAGAGAATATGAAAATGATACTGGAGACAGTGGTCTCCGAGGGATCCGGGTCTAAAGCATCGGTGTCGGGTTATCAGGTGGGCGCTAAGACCGGAACCTCTGAGAAACTTCCACGTCGAAGTAATAAATACATTGCATCCTGTCTGGGGTTTGCACCAGCAAATGATCCCAAGGTTCTGGCAGTGGTTCTGATTGATGAGCCGGAGGGAATCTATTATGGTGGACAGATTGCAGCGCCGGTCATATCTGATTTGTTAGATAATGCACTTCCTTATTTGGGTGTGGAAGCATCTGAAACACCAGAGGAGTCAGCAGCGCCAAATTAACAAGAAAGGCTGCCATGGTTCGCAGAGCAAACAGATTTACTCTGGAAGGACGCAAATGTAGCCTTCTGCTTTATGGCTTGATTTCTCAGAATGAATGTTTTATTATATAATGAAAATACCCCAGAGGAAACGGTTGCAGGAAGCAGCACGAAAGATTAGGCAGATCAGCAGGATCTGTAAATCCGGGAGGCAGATATGGGATATTATGGTACCGCAATTTTTCCGATGGTAATTTCATTTGGACTGAGTATGGTGTTATGCCCGTGCGTAATACCATTTTTGCGTAAGATGAAGTTTGGGCAGTACGTGAGAGAAGATGGTCCTCAATCTCATTTGAAAAAAGCGGGGACTCCAACCATGGGTGGTGTAATTATTCTGGCTGCGGTAGGAGTTACCTCATTGATTTTCAGGAGTGACGTACAGGAGCTGCTTCCGGTTTTGTTTGCAACGATTGGTTTTGGACTGATTGGTTTTCTGGATGATTATATCAAGATTATTATGTGCCGTTCAGAAGGATTGACACCGTTGCAGAAAATTTTGCTGCAGGCTGTGGTGACTGGAGTTTTTGTCTATTATTATCTGGTCAGATTACAGGCAAAACCGGAGTTTTTGATTCCATATACGGGTGGTGTCTGGCAGGGGATTTATATTTCCATGCCAGACTGGCTATTTGTACTATTTGTTTTTTTCGTGATGTTGGGAACCGTTAACGGAACTAACTTTACCGATGGCCTGGATGGTCTGGCATCTGGTGTAACATTGTTGGTTTCGATTTTCTTTACCGTAGTAGCTGCTGGGATGCATAGCGGTGTTTTGCCGGTTTCAGCTGCGGTTTCAGGAGCTTTGATGGGATTTTTGGTTTTTAATGTATATCCGGCAAGCGTGTTTATGGGTGATACTGGGTCGCTGGCATTGGGTGGCTTTGTGTCGTCTGTGGCTTTATTGCTTAAATTGCCTATGTTTATTTTGATTGTGGGCGTGATTTATATGTTGGAAGTCTTGTCTGTGATTATACAGGTTGGCTTTTATAAACTGACTGGTGGGAAACGTATTTTTAAGATGGCTCCGCTCCATCATCATTTTGAGCAGTGCGGATGGTCGGAAACCAGGATTGTTACCGTTTTTTGTATGATTACGGCATTGTTTTGTCTGTTGGGACTGGCTGCTTTATAATTGTGAGAAGATGTTCTAAAATCGACAAAGCACTGTGGATGCTTTGCCGAAGAACATCTACGGCAACAACAGCATACTGCTGTGCTTGCCTACTCACACTAGAAGAATGCGGAGAATTCTTCCGGTTGGGAAATACTTTGTAGAAAAAGTGGAGGGTAAATATGAATTTTACAGGAAAGACAGTTTTGGTGGTGGGAACAGGGATTAGTGGTGTGGCAGCGGTAAAGCTGCTGGCATCTCAGTCGGCATCGATCATTCTGATGGATGGGAATGCAGAGTTGGATCCGGCTGCAATCGCAGAGAAGTTTTCGCCGGAAATCCAGTATGATTTGATTTTGGGAGATCTGCCGGAGAAGACCATGAACCGTATTGATATTGCAGTGCTTAGTCCGGGAGTGCCAACGGATCTGCCTTTTGTAGTGAAACTACAGGAATCTGCCATACCAGTGATTGGGGAAATTGAGCTGGCATATCTGTGTGGACAGGGACGTATCATGGCAATTACCGGTACTAACGGCAAGACAACCACCACTGCCCTGACCGGGGAAATTATGAAAGCATACTATGATAGTGTGTTTGTGGTGGGGAATATTGGTATGCCGTATACAGAGTATGCATCTGCCATGCAGCCGGATACGGTCACGGTAGCGGAGATCAGTAGTTTTCAGTTGGAAACAATTCAACAATTCTGTCCTCAGGTCAGTGCCATTCTGAACATTACTCCTGATCATTTGAACCGTCACCACACCATGGAGTGTTATGCAGAGACTAAGGCAAGGATCGCAATGAACCAGACCAAGCAGGAAACTTGTGTCCTTAATTATGAAGATAGTCTGCTGCAGAAGCTGGCAACTGAGATCAAGGCTGATATTTTCTGGTTTAGCAGTGCCAGGGAATTGGAGCGTGGCATCTTTTTGCGGGATGGTGAGATTGTTTATCGGGATACAGAGGAGATGGTAATCTGCAATACAAACGAATTATTGTTACTGGGAACGCATAATTATGAGAATGTAATGGCAGCTGTTGCTATTTCTATGAAAGCGGGAGTACCAGTGGATGTGATTCGTAACGTGGTTAAAAATTTCCATGCAGTTGAACACCGCATTGAATTTGTCCGAGAGGTTGACGGTGTAAAATACTATAATGATTCCAAGGGGACTAATCCGGACGCAGCAATTAAGGCAGTGGAAGCCATGGTTTCTCCTACCATTGTAATTGGCGGCGGCTATGATAAAGATTCTACTTATGAGGAGTGGATTGACTCTTTTGGAGATATTGTCAGAGGATTGGTGTTGTTGGGACAGACGAAAGAGAAAATTGCCAAAACTGCAGAAGAGGCTGGTTTTACCGCTGTGACCAAGGTTGACACCTTGGAGGAGGCTGTAAAAGAGGCTGCGAAACAGGCAAAGCCCGGTTATGCAGTATTATTATCACCGGCATGTGCCAGCTGGGGCATGTTCCGAAATTATGAAGAACGGGGAGATCTGTTTAAAAAAATAGTAAATGAGATGTAGAGGCATAGGAATCTATGGCAGGAAAATATCATTCCAAATATGATTTTGCATTACTATTTATGACAATCAGTATCGCCTTGTTTGGTGTGCTTATGATATACAGTGCCGGTTATTATGCGGCAGAGGTGGTGGGATCGCCTTATCGTTTTGTGTCCCAGCAGTTGTTGGGATTGGGAATAGGCATTGTTTTTATGTTGGCGGTGTCCAAAATTGATTATCAGATTTTTATGAAATCTTTGGGACCATTTCACTTTAATCTGATACATATTACCTATTTGTTGGCGATTGCCATGCAGATTGCTGTTTTAGTGGTGGGAGTTGAAAAAAATGGTGCCAAGCGATGGCTGAATTTGGGATTTGTACAGTTCCAACCCTCTGAGATTTCTAAGATTGCGGCAATTTTGTTTGTGGCGTACATGGTATATCGGAACCGGCAGTCGCTGGATCATTTTACCGGTTTTATGCGTGTTATGCTTTATATGGGGCCGTCTATTGTATTAATTCTGGTAGAAAATATGAGTTCTGCCATTATTGTGGCGGGGATAGTGGTTGGCATGAGTTTTATTGCCAGCAGGAAAAAGTTGTATTTTGTGGTCTGTATGGTTCTTCTTCTGGTCGGAGGAACTGCCTATATCTTCCTGGGGGAGGGGTTTCGGGCAGAGCGGATTGATATCTGGCTGCATGTGGAAACCAATGAGAATGCCCATCAGATTAAACAGGGGCTGTATGCCATTGCTTCCGGGGGTGTGTTTGGCAAAGGACTGGGGCAGAGCATGCAAAAACTGGGCTATATTCCCGAGGCATATAATGATATGATTTTTGCAGTAATCTGTGAGGAATTGGGGATCGTTGGGGCAGTGCTTTTGATTGTGGCTTTTTTGGTAATGTTCTGGCGGATTGTGACGATTGCCCTGCATGCACCGGATTTATTTGGAACTATGTTGTGCATGGGAGTGTTGATCCAGTTAGCAATCCAGGTTGTGATCAATGTAGCTGTAGTAACCAACTCCATTCCATCCACTGGGATTCCACTGCCATTAATTAGTTATGGCGGTACCTCTGCCATGATTATGATGGCAGAGATGGGATTGGTGTTGGGGGTATCGAACCAGATCCGTTAGCAGAAAGAGTTGCTGCTATAGTGGTAAAAAACATAGGTTAGGGGTTACAGAAGAGGAAAGGAAAAGTAGTTATGAAAATATTAAAGAGAATTTTGATCGGAATAGTCAGTATTGCAGTGGCGGTATTTCTATGCTACTTTATCTTTCATCTGGATACGGTGAAGGTGGACGGAACGGAATACTACACCGATGAGGAGATACGGAATGCCGTTTTTGTCCGGGATTTTTCCGATAATGAGATTATGTTCTTTATCTATGAAAAACTTTTCGGGATTAATACCCTGCCTTTTGTGGAAGAGATTGAGGCGGAATATCATAATCCCCGGTCCATGACACTACATGTCTACGATAAGAAAATCAGTGGATGCATTAATTATCTGGGGCAGTATGTTTATTTTGATAAGGACGGAATCGTTCTACAGACCATACCGGAACAAATTGAGGGAATACCGGTGGTTACCGGGATCAATTTTGGCAATTTTACAGTAGGGCAGCCATTTCAGGTAGCAGATGATTCTGTTTTTGATTCGATCATGAATGTATCCCAGCAGATCAGTCATTATTCCATTCCTGTGGAAGAAATCAAGGTGTCGGATGGTGCAATTCGATTGGTTATTGCCTCTCTTAAAGTAGATTTGGGAAAAAAGAAACGTTATGATGATGCCTTAGCTGATCTGGCAGGGGTTATTGAAAAGGCTCAGGAGGAGAATATCAAACTAAAGGGAACCATCAACATGGAGAATTATCAGTCCGGTGATCGTATTGTGGTGAAACCTTCTGAGAAAAAGAAATCCAAATCGAAAAAAGCGCAAGCGTCCGCTTCACCAGATCCAGATTCTGGAAATGGTGCGGAAGATGGGCAGACCTCGGCACAGAATGGGGGAGATACAGAGGATGGGCGGACTTCGGGTCAGAGTGAAGATGAAGACTCCGGAAGCGAGCAGTCTCCGTCACAGGATGGGGACTCCGAAAGCGGGTTGACCGGGGGTTCTGAGAGTGGATCTGACGATGAGCCAGAACTGTAAAGAAACATGGACAATAAAAAAAATAAGAAAAAGAACATATATTCTCTTGATTATTCTGTGATAAATTTGTATTATATAGTTTAGGGAATTTTGTACATGAAATAGAGTATCACATTAGTATGGTATATTGCGTAGGCATTATGAAGGAGGAACAACCTTGTTAGAGATTAAAACAAACGAGACAGATATGGCTGCCAAGATTCTGGTAATCGGTGTTGGTGGTGGTGGAAATAACGCTGTCAATCGAATGATAGAAGAAGGAATCATGGGTGTGGAGTTTGTCTGCATCAATACGGATAAACAGCATTTATCCAAATGTAAAGCAAACCAGTGTGTTCAGATTGGTGAAAAGCTGACAAAAGGTCTTGGGGCAGGTGCCGATCCGGAAGTGGGTAAGGCAGCAGCAGAGGAGAATAGAGAGGAAATTACCGAATTAGTTAAAGGTGCAGATATGGTATTCGTTACCTGTGGTATGGGTGGCGGTACTGGTACCGGTGCTGCTCCGGTGGTAGCAGAGATCTCTAAGGAACTGGGAATTCTGACCGTAGGTATTGTTACCAAACCGTTTACCTTCGAGGCAAAGAGCCGTATGAATAACGCAATATCCGGTATTGAGACACTTCGGGAGAGTGTAGATACCTTAATTGTGATACCTAATGATAAATTATTACAGATTGTGGACAGACGTACTTCTATGCCAGATGCTTTGCGCAAAGCGGATGAAGTATTGCAGCAGGGTGTGCAGGGTATTACCGATCTGATTAATGTGCCTGGTTTGATTAATCTGGATTTTGCAGATGTACAGACGGTTATGAAGGATAAAGGTATTGCCCATATTGGTATTGGTACCGGTACGGGTGAGGATAAGTGTGTGGATGCCGTGAAAGAGGCAGTATCCAGTCCATTGTTAGAGACAACGATCGAGGGAGCTTCCCATGTGATTCTGAATATTTCCGGGGATGTTGGGTTACAGGAATCCTATGAGGCAGCTTCTTACATAGAAAATCTCACGGGAGAGAATACCAATATTATCTTTGGTGTAATGTGCGAAGACAGTGAGAGCGAATCGGTAAAGATTACCGTCATTGCCACTGGTTTGGAGGAGGATGCGTTGGCATCTGTTTCTACAGACGCCACCCCGTCTTTCCTAAAGAATGCGAAAGCGCCAAAGACCAATTTCCCAACTAAAGAGGGGCAGATGCCTGGGCGTCCGGCTACTCCGTCTGGGATGGGAGCATCTCAAACAGCCGCTACCAGAAAACAGACAGCTTCCACTACTACGACATACAATCGCCAGAATGATGAGGGGATTAAGATTCCGGAGTTTTTACAACGGAAACGTTAAGTTTTGCTTTTTGACTGGAATATTCGTTTCGCAGTATGGAATAGAAAAATAGAAATAAAATGGTTCGGAACGGAAGTCGTTTTCGAACCATTTTTATCGAATGGAAAATTTTCCTATACACAAAGTGTTGTAAGTTTCCCTTGATTGAGGGGAACAGTCAGCTATGCTGACTGGAGAAGTTGAAGTGGGCTTGTCCACTTTGTTTTGATAGAGGTAATGTGATATGGAACAGAATGATTTAAAAATACTGAGGATTCGAAGTCTGGCACAGAGTCTGTTCATTGTGTTGGGAGTAATTCTGATACAGATGCTGTGTGCTATGTTGTTAGCAGTAGCGATTTTGCATAATGCAGAGGATCCGTATACCCGATTGATGCAGATTTCTGTCGTCAGTGGTTTGGTGACGATTTTCTGGTGCTGCCTTTTTTATTACCGGTCTACCTGGGGGATTTTTGAATATAGGCGGGTGTGTTCCGTCAAAACAGTTGTATCCATTCTGGGATTGGGAATGGGGGGATGTATTATAGTTGCCTTGTTCTTATCGCTTTTGCAGGTGATCTTTCCAGCGGCATTTGCAGAATATAGCAAAATTATGGATCAGTTTGGACAGGGAGACATAGTCATTACACTACTTTATACAATAGGAATCGGTCCGATAATGGAGGAACTGATTTTTAGAGGAGCAGTCTTGGATCGTTTGTGCTTGGCGGCATATCCTTTTTGGATGGCTAATCTGATACAAGCGGTTTTGTTTGGAGTTTTTCATACGAACCTGGTACAGGGAATCTATGCATTTCTATGGGGAAGTCTCTTAGGTCTGGTTTATCAGGCAACGGGTTCGATTCTGGCAAGTATTCTGGCACATATTGTTTTTAATTCGACAAACTATCTTTTAGGATGGCTGTTTCCAACAGGTAAGGCAGTATGTATTCCATTATATATAGGAATATTTCTGTTTGGAATTATTTTCTTTGTGGTTGGTTTGTGCTATACTATACAAGCATATAAGACCAGAAATTTCACTAAGACATAGAAATAGTATGCGAAGTGAAACGAAGATCAAAGAGTTACTGTCGTAACAAGAGTTACTGTTGTAACTCTGGAATAATTAAAGGGAATAGAAAGGAAGGAAATGAAGTATGGCATGGTATGATCAGGCAGTATTTTATCATATTTATCCACTGGGATTATGTGGATGTGCACACGAAAACACAGGGGTGGCAGAGTCTCATTTTGACCAGCTGCGGGATTGGGCAGCACATGCGGCAAGGATTAATTATACCGCAATTTATATCGGACCTCTGTTTGAATCAGTAGGACATGGTTATGAGACTATCGATTACCGAAAAGTAGACTGTCGTCTGGGGACAAACGATGATTTTAAGGATTTTGTTTCCTATTGCCATGAACTTGGACTGCGTGTGATTGTGGATGGTGTATTTAACCATGTAGGCAGGGAGTTCTTTGCATTTAAAGATGTGCAGGAAAAGAGGGAATCTTCTCCATATTGTAGTTGGTTCTGCAACTTGAATTTTGGTGGCAATAATGAATATAATGATGGATTTTCCTATGAAAACTGGGGTGGGTACAATTTATTAGTTAAATTAAACCAGCAAAATCCCGATGTTCAGAATTACTTATTTGATGCCATTCGTTTTTGGGTGTCCGAATTTGATATTGATGGAATACGTCTGGATGCTGCTGATGTCCTGGATCATGGACTGATGCACAATATGCGTCAACTGACCGACAGCTTGAAACCGGATTTCTGGCTGATGGGCGAAGTGATTCATGGAGATTACAGCCGCTGGGTCAATGATCAGAAACTGCATTCCGTAACTAATTATGAATTGCACAAGGGGCTGTATTCTGGTCACAACGATCACAATTATTTTGAGATTGCTCATTCTATTAAACGTCAGTTAGGGATTTGCGGTGATTTTCGTCTGTACACCTTTATGGACAACCATGATGTAGAGCGAATTTATTCCAAATTAAATAACAAGGAGCATATGTTCCTGGTTACATTATTAAATTATACGGTTTATGGAATTCCGTCTATGTATTACGGGTCTGAGTTTGGAATTGACGGGAAAAAGGAGAGTGGTTCTGACTGGAACCTGCGGCCTTGTCTGGATATCCGTGATTATGAGAATGCAGAATCGGATAATGTGATTACAGCATTATGTAAAAAGCTGGGACAGCTGAAGAAAGACTATCAGGAACTGACCTATGGGCGGTATCAGGAGCTGGCACTGACCAATCGCCAGTTTGCTTATGGCAGAATTCTAAATGATACTGCGATGGTTATGGTATTAAATAATGACGACAGTTCCGCTACCGTAGAATTAAATGCACCTGTGGGGGCACCTACAGCCACTGATTTGCTGGGGGTTGCAGAGAATGTTCGATATGAAAACGGACATTTGAGCGTGAGTTTACCGCCAAACCGTGGAACCGTTATTTATTTAGGCTCTGAGGTAGCGGTGCAGACGGATTTGTCTGATCAGAAGGTGGAGGCACCGGTATCGTCTGCGGCAGAGAAACAGAATGGTTCTGCTGTTGCAGATTCCGGACAGAAGGATCAACAGAAAGGTGTCCTTGAAAATGGACAGAGTGGATCAATAGAAGGTGTCCGTGAAAACGGACAAAATGGATCGGTGGAAAATGTCTCTGTTAATGGACAGATTGGGACGGCAGGAGATGTTCCGGTCGATGGACAGAATGACACACCATTGAAAGTTCTGATTATCAATGGTTCGCCACATGCTGATGGTTCTACAGCTTTGGCTCTGCGCGAAGCAGAAAAAACTTTGCAGGAGCAGGGCATTGAAACGGAGATGATTCAGGTAGGACATCTGGATATCCGCAGCTGCATCGGTTGTGGGCAGTGCAGTGGGAAGGGACATTGTGTCTTTGATGATGTGGTCAATGAAATAGCATCCAAGTTTGAGCAGGCAGATGGATTGTTAGTGGGTTCTCCAGTGTATTATGCCTCTGCCAATGCAACTTTGGTGGCATTTTTGACCAGATTATTCTACAGCACACCATTTGACAAGAGAATGAAGGTAGGTGCGGCAGTGGTTTCCGCCAGACGAGGAGGAAACTCTGCAAGCTTTGATGAACTGAATAAATTCTTTACGATCAGCGGTATGCCGGTGGCATCCAGCCAGTATTGGAACAGCATTCATGGCAATAATGCCCAGGAGGCTGCCCAGGACGGCGAGGGATTACAGGTAATGCGTGCCCTGGGACGCAATATGGGATTTTTGATTAAGAGTATTGCCCTGGGAAAACAGAAATATGGCTTGCCGGAAGAAGAAGAACGGATTCGTACCAATTTTATTCGTTAAAAAAGAGTTAAAGTTTCACTAATACCTGGCTTTGCCAGGTAAAGTGAAACTAAGTTAACTCTTGAAGAGTTGGTAGTTAGCGATGTTTGGGAGTGGAAGAAAGTATGGCGCCGATGCGGCGCAGAAATGAGGATGATTATGAAAGCAACACCAGTGAAGGGAACGAGAGATTATCTCCCGAAAGAAGTGCGTATTCGGGATTATCTGCAGGATGTAATCCGACAGACCTATGAGGAATCTGGTTTTGAGCGGATTACTACCCCTATTTTGGAGGATTCGGTTAATCTGGATAAAAGTGAAGGTGGAGAGAATCTGAATCTGATCTTTAAGGTTTTGAAACGAGGTCAGAAATTATCTTCTGCATTACAGAAAGATTCTGTGACGGAAACAGAATTGTCGGATATGGGACTTCGCTATGATCTGACATTGCCATTATCCCGTTATTATGCCAATAACAGAAATACATTAATGGCACCTTTTAAGGTGATTCAGATGGATCGGGTCTATCGGGCAGAACGTCCGCAGAAGGGGCGTCTACGCGAATTTATGCAATGCGATATTGATATTATTGGAAATGCTTCTGCCGATGCAGAGGTGGAGCTGATTCTGACTACCACCAAGGCATTGGAAAGAGTGGGGATTAAACAGTATACCGTTAAAATTAATGACAGACGCATACTGAAATCTATTTTTACTTATGCAGGATTTTCAGAGAATGACCATGAGAAACTGGCGATTATCTTTGATAAGCTGGATAAAATCGGAATCAGCGGTATTCGGGAAGAATTGACGGAGAATGGTTTTGCAGAAGAAGCAGTTGCTAAGTTTATTGACTTATTTGAAAGTGGTTCCCTGGATCTGAATACGGTAGCGAAGGTGTGTGATGCAGAGTATGTTAGCTCTTTGCAATATATTATGGATACTGTACAGACAGCATCCGGAGGAACGGTTGCACTGGAATTTACACCTTCTCTGGTTCGGGGACAGGGGTATTACACCGGTACCATTTTTGAGGTGGAAGCGCAGGGATACAGTGGAGCCGTTGCTGGTGGTGGACGCTATGATAACCTGATCGGCAAATTTTTGAATGAAGATATTCCGGCAGTGGGATTTTCCATTGGATTTGAACGGATTTTCGGTATTCTGATGGAGCAGGACTATACCATTCCAGGACAGAAAAAACGTATTGCAGTCTTTTATGATACGGATACTTATGCCCAGGCACTTGCTTATGCTGAAGAATTGCGGCAGGAATATCTGGTATCTGTGATTGCCAGACCAAAGAAACTGGGTAAGTTTTTGAATCGTTTGGAGACGGAGGGGTATGATGGCTTTGCTGTGTATGGTCAGGAAGATGGCGTGAAATTCTTTTCCTGATAAATGGTCAATGAATTAACGGAACAAGTCATTCCAATTAATTATTTAAAGTTCGAAAATTGACTTATTGACGGGAATAGTGTACTATATGCCTATATTTGCTTTTCGAATGGAAGTCTGGAATATGGTTGTTCCGGTGCTATGGTTCGGATGGCAGTGAATAGAGCCGGATGGTCCGGTAAGAATGGAACAGTGGAGGAAACTAAAACTATGGATAATAAGTTAAAAGTGGGTATCCTGGGTGGTACAGGTATGGTAGGGCAGAGATTTATTTCTTTGTTAGAGAATCATCCCTGGTTTGAGGTGGTTACCATTGCAGCCAGTCCACGCAGCGCAGGCAAGACTTATGAAGAAGCAATTGGAGGGCGTTGGAAAATGCTGACTCCAATGCCGGAGAAAGTCAAGAAAATCGTGGTGCAGGACGTCAGTGACGTGGCTGCGGTTGCGTCTTCTGTGGACTTTGTATTTAGTGCTGTGGATATGACCAAGGAAGAAATAAAAAAGATCGAAGAGGAATATGCAAAGACCGAGACACCGGTTGTATCCAATAACAGTGCCCATCGATGGACGCCGGATGTGCCGATGGTGGTGCCGGAGCTGAATCCGGAACATTTGGAGGTTATTGAATCTCAGAGAAAACGACTGGGAACTACCAGAGGTTTTATTGCCGTCAAGCCAAATTGTTCCATCCAGAGCTATACACCGGCATTGCATGCCTTAAAGATGGCAGGATTTGAGCCGGAGACAGTGGTAGCTACCACTTATCAGGCAATTTCAGGCGCTGGCAAGAACTTCAAGGACTGGTCAGAGATGGAGCATAATATTATCCCATTCATTGGTGGCGAGGAGGAGAAAAGTGAACAGGAGCCACTACGGATCTGGGGACATGTGGAAAATGGCGAAGTGGTGAAAGCGGATGGTCCGGTTATTACCACACAGTGTATCCGTGTTCCGGTATTGGATGGTCATACGGCTGCCGTTTTTGTGAATTTCCAGGATGGCAAGAAACCGACAAAGGAGCAGATCCTGAAAGCATGGAAAGAGTTCCGGGGGCTGCCACAGGAATTAAATCTGCCAAGTGCACCGAAGCAGTTTATCCAGTATCTGGAGGATGATGATCGACCTCAGGTAGCTAAGGATGTTAATTATGAAAATGGATTTGGTGTATCTATGGGACGTCTGCGTGAAGACACTGTATTTGATTATAAGTTTGTGGGCTTATCCCATAACACGGTACGTGGTGCCGCAGGTGGTGCTGTATTGACAGCAGAGCTGTTGACTGCAAAGGAATACATCAAAGCCAAATAAGAGTTAAAACAAGATATTGATGAACTAAAAATAATATTGCAAGAGAATAGGGGGTAACTAATGGAGCGTTATCGTATTCTGGTAAAAGGAATTGTGAAGCGGGATGACCGATATCTCATAGTTGAGAAATGGTATGATGACAATATCATTGAGCCATATCAATGGGAGTTTGTGGATGGGGAGGCAGAGTTTGGAGAATCTCCGGATGCGGCGGTAGTTCGTATTGTACAGGAGCAGACTGGTCTGATTACCGTAGTGGATCATGTATTATATACATGGACTTTTATGATTGGATCGGAGTGTAATCTGGGATTGGCATATCTGTGTTTGACGGATATGGAGGAAGACGGAGTACAGTTGTCTGAGGATCTGCGAGATGCCAAATGGATTTTACCATCGGATTTTGATGAATGGATTAATAACAGTAAGATGTTAGAAGATCTAGAGAATGCAGAGATTTATTAAGGGTTATGGGGCATTTGCCAGTTTGTGCTGGTAGATGCCTTTTCTGTGTTCTGGCAAATTATATAATGTTGTAAAAAAGCGAATATGCCACATTAATCACAAGGATTGTGTGGTGAAAATTGCGAAGAAATGAGGTAAAGGGTGAAAGAAATCATAAAAGGAAGGATAAATTGCAAACACACATCTTTCACCCTTTGTGTTTGCGCCTCAAATAAAAATGCAAGCATTTTTGCTTGAGGCTTGGTGCAAATTATGAGTAGATATTTAATACAGGGTGGAAGATTGGTAGATCCGGCAAATGGAATTGATGCCATACGAGATCTGTTGTTGGATCAGGGCAAGGTTTTGAAGGTAGCAGAACACATTGAGGATGATACGGCAGAGGTAATAGATGCCGCAGGTCGGGTTGTGATGCCTGGTTTTATTGATCTGCATGTTCATTTGCGGGAGCCTGGATTTGAATATAAGGAAACGGTTATGACTGGAGCGCAGGCAGCAGCAAGAGGCGGTGTTACCACGATTTGTCCGATGCCCAATACCAATCCGGTAATCGACAGTCCAGAGCGTGTCCGGGATCTGATGGAACGGGCAAAAGATGCCCCGGTGCATATCCTGCCCATTGGTGCAGTTACCATAGGACAGGAAGGAAAGCAGCTGGCTGATATTGTCGGTATGAAAGAGGCAGGAGCAGTAGCTCTCAGTGAAGATGGAAAGTCAGTGATGGATACTCTGGTGTTTCGCCATGGATTACAGGCGGCAGCAGAGGCAGGACTGCGTATGTTTTCCCACTGCGAGGACAAACCGCTGGTGGATGGAGGCGTGATGAATGCTGGGCAGAAAGCAGAAGAACTGGGACTGCCGGGAATTACCAATGCAGTGGAAGATGTGATTGTGGCACGGGATATCTTTATGGCAAAGGAGACGGGATGCCAGCTGCATCTGTGTCATTGTTCTACGGCAGATAGTGTGGCTTTGGTGGAACTGGCCAAGAAACAGGGCTTGCCAGTGACTGCAGAGGTGTGCCCACATCATTTTACCATGTCGGATGATGAGATTACGGAAGATCATGGACGCTTCAAAATGAATCCGCCTCTGCGCAGTAAAGCAGATGTACAGGCATTACAGCAGGGATTAGCAGATGGAATTATGGATGTGATTTCCACCGATCATGCACCTCACGGAGCGGAGGAAAAAGATCAGTCCATGTTAAAAGCACCATTTGGAATTGTGGGACTGGAAACTTCTTTTGCCTTAGCCTATACCCAGTTAGTGCGTGGAGGATATTTGACCTTATCTGGTCTGGTGGAGAAAATGAGTGTGAATCCGGCGAAGGTGTTGGATATTCCGAAGGGAACGCTGGCAGAGGGAAGTGTGGCAGATCTGGTAATTGCTGAACTGGAAACGGAATATGCCATTGACAGTAGTACATTTGTATCCAAGGGAAAAAATACGCCTTTTGATGGGAAGCGGGTTTATGGCAGAGTGGAAAAAACCATGGTGGACGGAGAAATTGTGTATGATTGTGGTTGCTAGGATATCATAGTTATTTGAGGCTGATCGCAGAAATTGAAAAGGTTAATTAATCAGTGAAATGTTTATAAAGATTGATACCTAGTCTTTGTACCAGAGATATGGTAGAATAGGTATATTGCAAATTATTGAAACCAGAGAACAAATGGATAAATACATAGATGTCATGGCAAGGTATTTGATACTTGGCATCTGTGTCAGAAAGGAGAAGGAAGATTGACACATCAGGAAATTGCCAGGCTGGATGAAATCCTGCAGGCACATGACTACAACAGTACCTTATTGATTGCGATTATGCAGGATATTCAAAAGGTATATCGGTATCTGCCGGAGGAGGCATTGTGTTACATTGCCAAGAAACTAAAGCTAAGTGAAGCGAAAATTTATGGGGTTGCTACATTTTATGAAAACTTTTCATTAGAGCCGAAGGGGAAATATGTCATAAAAATCTGTGACGGCACGGCATGCCATGTTCGTCATTCTGTTCCGATACTGGAAGAATTCCGAAAAACTTTGGGAGTGAGTGAGGAAAAGACCACCACGGATGATATGCTGTTTACGGTAGAGACGGTTTCCTGCTTGGGAGCATGTGGTCTGGCACCGGTTTGTACCGTCAATGATCACGTTCATCCGGCAATGACACCGGAGAAGGCAAGAGAATTGATACAGACGTTAAAGGAGGAAGCGAAAGGTGAGAATTAATACCAGGGAAGAACTGATTGCAAAGCAGAAAGAATATAAAGCGTCTTTGAGCAGTCAGAAAAAGCAGATTCTGATCTGTGCTGGAACCGGATGTGTGGCAGGCGGTTCGCTGCAGATCTATGATCGGATGAAGGAAATCATTGAGGAAAAGGGATTGCGCTGTGCCGTGCTTCTAGAAAAGGAACCCCATGATGAGAGTGTGGGACTGAAAAAAAGCGGCTGTCATGGTTTCTGTGAAATGGGACCTCTGCTTCGGATTGAACCAATGGGATGGCTTTATGTCAAGGTAAAAGTAGAAGATTGTGAAGAAATTGTCGAGAAGAGTATTGTTCATGATGAGGTGGTAGAGCATCTGGTTTATCAGGATCATACCTTAAAGTCCTATGTAAAACAGGAAGATATTCCATTCTATAAAAAACAGACCCGTATTGCGCTGGAATACTGTGGGCGGATTAATGCGGAGAGTATTGCGGAATACATTGCACTGGGAGGATACAGTGCGGTGGCAAAAGCATTGTTTGACATGACGCCGCAGGAAATTGTGGATGAAATCAGTGAAGCCTCCCTGCGAGGACGTGGTGGCGGAGGTTTCCCTGCTGGAAGAAAATGGCAGCAGGTGCTGAATCAGCCAGAGAAAGAGCGCTATGTTGTCTGTAACGGTGACGAGGGTGACCCAGGTGCATTCATGGATCGCTCTATGATGGAGGGTGAACCTCACAGAGTGATCGAGGGAATGTTAATTGCGGCTATTGCCACCCAGGCGCATCATGGCTACATCTACGTTCGCGCCGAATATCCATTGGCGGTGGAACGGTTACAAAGGGCCATTGATAAAGCCTTGGATCGGGGATTATTAGGAGAGAATATTCTGGGATCTGGTTTTGATTTTGATTTACATATCAGCCAGGGTGCCGGTGCTTTTGTCTGTGGAGAGGGTAGTGCGCTGACCACTTCCATCGAAGGAAACCGTGGTATGCCACGAGTGAAACCACCACGTACAGTAGAGCATGGTCTGTTTGATAAACCAACCGTCTTAAATAACGTAGAGACATTCTGTAATGTGCCGCCGATCATCCTGAATGGAGCCGAGTGGTACAAGGGATATGGACCAGAAAAGAATCATGGTACCAAGGCATTTGCCCTGACCGGTAATGTCCAGAATACGGGATTGATTGAGGTGCCGATGGGAACCACACTGCGTGAAGTGATTTTTGATATCGGTGGCGGTGTCAAAGGTGGGGACTTCAAGGCAGTTCAGATCGGTGGTCCGTCCGGTGGATGTCTGTGCATCAGTGCTACCGAAGATCATCTGGATATGAAACTGGATTTTGATTCCCTGAAAAAAGTGGGGGCTATGATCGGATCCGGTGGTCTGGTAGTCATGAATGATAAGAGCTGTATGGTAGAGGTGGCAAGGTTCTTTATGAATTTTACCCAGAATGAGTCCTGCGGTAAATGCGTTCCATGTAGAGAGGGAACCAAGCGGATGCTGGAGCTGTTGACGGATATTACCGAGGGCAGAGGAACCATGGAGCATATCGAGCTGTTGGAAAAGCTGGCTGATACCATATCAGCTACGGCTCTCTGTGGTCTGGGCAAGACCGCCGCTTCCCCGGTGATCAGTACCTTGAAATATTTCAGGGAAGAATATATTGCCCATGTGGTTGAGAAAAAATGTCCGGCAGGGCAGTGTAAGGCATTGATGACATTACGGATTGATCCAGAACTGTGTCGTGGATGTACCAAATGTGCCAGAATGTGTCCGGTAGGGGCAATCTCCGGCAAGGTCAAAGAGCCGCATGTGATTGATCCTGCAAAATGTATTAAATGTGGAGCTTGTAAAGATGGCTGCAGCTTTAGCGCTGTGGTAGAGGAATAAAAGAAAGGAGGATCGTGCAATGAGTACAAATACGACAAAAAAATATATGATAATTGACGGAATCAGAATTGAATTCACCGATGAAAAAAATATTTTGCAGGTAATTCATAAAGCAGGTATTCATGTTCCGACTTTCTGTTATTATTCAGATATGTCAATCTATGGAGCATGTCGTATGTGTGTGGTGGAGGATGAGAGAGGTGGGATTATTGCCTCCTGTTCCACACCGCCTAGAGATAAAATGGTCATCAAAACTAATACATCCAAGCTGCACCAGCATCGAAAGATGATATTGGAATTGTTACTGGCATCCCATTGCAGAGATTGTACCACCTGTGACAAGAATGGAAACTGCCGTCTGCAGATGCTGGCTTCCCGTTTCCATTTGACCGATGTAAGATTTCCTAATACCCATCCGGAGAGGTGTATTGATAATTCTTCCCTATCCATTGTCAGAGATCCTAGCAAATGTATTCTCTGCGGCGACTGTGTCCGGATGTGTAATGAAGTACAGCATGTAGGAGCCATTGATTTTGCCCATCGTGGGGCTGACATGGTGGTTAGTCCGGCATTTAACCGCAAGATCGCTGAGACGGACTGTGTCAACTGTGGACAATGTGCTGCGGTCTGTCCAACGGCTGCCATTACCATCAAGAATGATCTCAAGGGAGTATGGAATGCGCTCTATGCCCCGGATAAGAGAGTGGTAGTGCAGATTGCACCAGCTGTCCGGGTGGCAGTGGGAGAAGAATTTGGGCTGGCACCAGGTAAAAACAGCGTGGGCAAGATCTTTACGGCACTGCGGATGCTGGGATTTGATACAGTTTTTGACACCAGTTTTGGAGCAGATCTGACCGTAAAGGAAGAGGCGGAGGAATTGGTTTATAAATTGGAAAATGGGGAGAAGAAATATCCTCTGGGCAATTCTATGCCGCTGTTTACCTCCTGCTGTCCGGCATGGATTCGTTTTGTGGAGACCAAACATCCAGAATTATTGCCATATATTTCCACCTGTAAATCTCCGATGGAGATGTTTGGCGCTGTGCTAAAGGAATACTATAAGCCAGCAGATCAGGAAGCGGGAATCGAAACGGTATCGGTAGCCGTCATGCCTTGTGTGGCAAAGAAATACGAGGCCAGCCGGGAGGAATTCCGCAGGGATAATGTGCCGGATGTGGATTATGTGATTACCACAAAAGAATTGATCGCCATGATTAAAGAGCTGGGAATTCAGTTTAATGAGATTGAGCCTGGTGCGCCGGATATGCCATTCTCTATCAGTTCTGGTGCTGGTGTGATCTTTGGTGTGACCGGTGGTGTGATGGAAGCAGCCCTGCGTCATGTGGCAGAGAAGAATAACGAAGCTCTGCGAGAAATTGAATATTCTGGTATCCGTGGTCTGGAGGGAACCAAGATCGCAGAAGTGGAAATTGCTGGAAAGACACTTCGAGTGGGCGTAGTTAATGGTTTGGGAAATGCCGAGGAGCTTATTGAAAAATTACAGCGGGGCGAGGAAAAACTGGACTTCGTGGAAGTGATGGCGTGCCCATACGGATGTATCGGAGGAGCTGGTCAGCCGTTTGGCTACCAGGCTGTGAAACAGGAGCGGGCAAACGGTATGTACAAGGCAGATAAATCTGCTATTGTGAAACGTGCTGAGGAAAATCCGACTCTGTTAAATCTGTATGAAAACGGTATGTTGCATGATCGGGCACATGAGTTGTTGCATGTGCATTATGGTAAATAAGACTTGAAGTTTCACTAACGCATAAAAAACATTATGCGAAGTGAAACTAAATCAAGTCTGGAAAAATGCTGTCGCATTTTTCATTGATTGTGTGCGTCGCTAACGGCATGACTAGAAGAGTTTCTACGGTTTGCAATAGTATGTTTACTATTGCAAACCTACTCACTCTGGAAGAATTCGCTTTGCGAATTCTTCGTATCGAGAGCCGATAGAAAAGCGATATATAAAGAAATATAAAAAATGAGGAGAATGAGACATGATTGATCAGTTAGTGAAGCAGATTCAGGAAAAGGATGCCCCGGTGGTGGTAGGCTTAGATCCAATGCTTTCCTACATTCCAGAGCAGATCAGCCAGAAGGCTTTTGCGGAGTATGGAGAGACCTTGGTAGGAGCAGCAGAGGCGATCTGGCAGTATAATAAGGGGATTGTAGATGCGGTTTATGACTTGATCCCGGCAGTAAAACCGCAGATTGCCATGTATGAGCAGTTTGGCATTCCGGGGATGGAGACTTTTGAGAAGACAGTGAATTACTGCAAGGAAAAGGGACTGGTTGTGATTACTGATGCCAAGCGTGGGGATATTGGTTCGACCTCTGCTGCCTATGCCACAGCCCATTTGGGGAGTGTTACAGTGGGAAGTTATACTTATGCTGGTTTTGGTGCCGATTTTGTGACGGTGAATCCTTATCTGGGTTCGGATGGAGTAAAGCCATTTCTAAAAGTCTGCCAGGAGGAGAATAAGGGGATTTTTGTTCTGGTCAAAACCTCTAACCCATCCAGTGGAGAATTTCAGGATCGCTTGATTGATGGTAAACCATTATATGAATTGGTGGCAGAGAAAGTAAATGAATGGGGAGCGGAGTGTATGGGCAGTTGTGGCTACAGTGCAGTGGGCTGTGTGGTAGGAGCTACCTATCCGGAGATGGGAAAAGTTCTTCGTAAAGTCATGCCAAAAGCCTATATTCTGGTGCCGGGATATGGTGCCCAGGGTGGAACTGCAGCAGATTTAGCTCCGTATTTCAATGAGGATGGTCTGGGAGCGATTGTGAATTCTTCCCGAGGAATTATCTGTGCCTATCAGCAGGAAAAATATGCGAAATTTGGTGCGGAGCATTACGCAGATGCCTCTCGTCAGGCAGTGATCGACATGATTAATGATATTAATGGAGCAATTAAATAAAAGGCTATCATTTAATGCAAAAATAAGGAGGAACACCCATGGCAGAGAAGCGAAAAGTACAGGCAGTCATTGCCAGTCAGGAAAGCGTTACAGATGGCATTTACAGTATGTGGCTGCAATTTCCACAGGATTATAATATGGCAAAAATGGCGGTAGCCGGACAGTTTGTTTCCTTATATTCCAAGGATGGCAGCAGGCTTCTGCCACGTCCTATCAGCATCTGTGAGATTGATTCTGAAGCCGCAAAATTGCGTCTGGTATACCGGGTGGCAGGAGCGGGAACAAAAGAGTTTTCCCAGATGCAGGCAGGAGATACCATAGAAGTGCTTGGACCATTGGGAAATGGCTTTGACCAGAAAGAGGGAAAAGCGATTTTGATTGGTGGAGGAATCGGGATTCCACCGATGTTACAGTTGGCGAAATCACTATCGAAACAGGGAGTATTGGTACAGGTAGTTCTAGGATACCGTAATGACGATTTATTTTTAAAAACAGAATTTGAGGACTATGCAGAGATATATGTATCCACAGAAGATGGAAGTGTAGGTACCAGAGGAAATGTGATTGATGCAATACGGGAAAACGGACTGACAGCAGATACGATTTATGCCTGTGGTCCAATGCCGATGCTTCGGGGTGTGAAAGCCTATGCCGCAGAACAAGGGATCTCTGCGCAGATTTCCATGGAAGAACGGATGGCATGCGGGATCGGGGCATGTCTGGCATGTGTATGCCAATCTGGTGAGGTGGATGAGCATAGCAATGTGCATAACAAGCGAATCTGTAAGGATGGTCCGGTTTTTGATGCAGAGGAAATTGAATTATAATGCTTGGAAAAACTCTTTATTTTCGCAAAAGCAATAAATAGCATGGAGGATGAGTGGAATGAATCTGTCAGTAGATTTTGCAGGAATCAAAATGAAAAATCCGGTTACTACCGCATCCGGTACCTTTGGTTCCGGAATGGAATATAGTGAGTTTGTGGATTTGAACCAATTGGGAGCTGTGACTACCAAGGGGGTGGCAAGTGAACCTTGGCCGGGAAATCCGACACCAAGGATTTGTGAAACTTATGGTGGGATGCTGAATGCCATTGGTTTGCAGAACCCGGGGATTGACCTGTTTATACAGAGGGATCTTCCTTTTTTGCAACAGTATGATACCAATATTATTGTGAATGTCTGTGGCAGGACAGCGGAAGATTATGTGGCGGTGGTGGAGCGTCTGGCAGAGCAGGATATTGCATTATTAGAGATTAATATTTCCTGTCCCAATGTGAAAGCCGGAGGAATCGCTTTTGGCCAGGATCCGAAACAGGTGGAGAGGATTACTTCTCTGATAAAACAGGTGGCAAAGCAGCCGGTGGTTATGAAACTCAGTCCCAATGTGACGGATATAGCAGAGATGGCAAGAGCCGCAGAAGCAGGTGGTGCTGATGCGGTCTCTCTGATCAATACATTGACTGGTATGAAGATTGATGTGGAACGACGTACCTTTGCACTGGCGAACAAGACTGGCGGCATGTCGGGACCAGCAGTAAAACCAGTGGCAGTTCGAATGGTATATCAGGTGGCACAGGCAGTAAAGATACCGATTCTGGGAATGGGAGGTATTCGTACCGCAGAGGATGCCTTGGAGTTTATTATGGCTGGTGCAACGATGGTGGCAGTGGGAACTGCAAACTTTCATGAGCCGGCAACTACCGTGCAGGTTGTCCAGGGAATTCAGGAATATATGGAACGCCATGATGTAGAAGATATCCAAGAATTAATCGGATGCGTCGTATAAGTAGCCAATAGGATAAGGATTATTTATTATTCGATTAAAGTGTTAAAAGATCTCCTTTTGACACTTTAATTTTAATTATGAATATTTTTTGGCTTTTCGGAGATATTAGTACAGCAAATATGAAATGAATGATTGCCAGGGATACATTGGTGTATAGTAAAGTATTTCATATTTGCAAGTTACTTTACGTAACTGGTGTGACGGTCTCTAATGAACAGGATCGTTACATTAAAGATTGAAGAAAGGCATGGTGAAAAGTTTTGAGAAAAAAATTACTTGTTTTAACAGCAGTATGTGTTATGGCAATCGGCATGATTACTGGGTGTGGATCCAAGGATTCTAATAATTCTGCTACATCTCCCAGTGAAAGTGCTGATACGCTGGAAAAAACACCAGATGCTACTGATCGCACGCAAAAGGATCAATCGAATGATAATGTTTTGGATGACGCGGTAGATGGTGCAGATGATGTGTTAGACGATGCAGTAGATGGCACGAAAGATGTTCTGGATGATGCCGGTAATGCTGTTAAGGATGCCGGGGATACCGTGGAGGATGCGGTAGATGACGGAACAAAAGATAATAAAAACAACGATACGAAAAAAAAGTAATAAGTCAGTACCAGAAACATCGTTTGTTTGCTGAGTCGGTTCTGGAGGTCGGAAGCAATAAAAAAGAAGAACGAAATGGAAGTTCTTCTTTTTTATTGTATAGGAAAATGGTAGTGATCATTCCGAAACAAAAAGGATACAATGGCGGTTTTTGTAGATTAGTTCCTGTTCTGGCTCCATCCCCAGATTGGCAGCTGTTTGCAGAGATCGTTTGTTTTCAATGTCGATGACTGCAACGATCCTATGCATGTCCAGTTCTTCCCGTGCATAGTGTAGAGCCGCTTTGCAGGCCTCCAGAGCATACCCATGCCCCCAATGATTCCTGTCCAATAAATAGGATAGCATAATTTCTTCTTTTCCGGCAATTTTTTGATTTTCGATACCACATCTGCCAATCAAAGTATCAGAGCTTTTTTGAAAGATGCCCCATAGCCCATAACCATAGAAACGATATACAGTATTGATATAGGCGGTTTGTCTGGCAATTTCTTTTTCGGTACTATCGTCAATATCTGTAATAAAACGACGGATATCGGGATTCTGATAGATAGCACATAGTGCTGGGATATCCTTTAGGGCAAGTTCCCGGATCCAGAGTCGACTGGTGGATGCTATGGTAATCGGCTGACCATGGAAACGGTTGTAGACCTGGAAAAAGAAAGAGCTGCTTAATCCGTCAAAGCTTTCCAAAAGGATATCTGCATGCCCCAAATCTGGTTTTTCAGAATGGGGATGCAGGAAAGCGATACAGGGTAGTGCGGCAGCCTTTGCAGCATTCACACCCAAATTGGAATCTGTTACAAGCAGAGCTTCGGCTTGCGTTACTCCTGATCTTTGTAGTGCCAGACCCAGAAGCTCTGATAACGATTTGGCATGTATTGTTTTATCATCAGATACTGAAAGATCCATTGTCGATTCCACATATTTTAGATCCTCAGTGGATACCAGATGCTGAAAATATTCCTGTATTTTCGCTGAATGACAGCCATTGATGATTTCCTGCTGGGATAATGAGGAGATCATCGTTAAGAGGATTCCCTTCTGCGCCAGTGTATGGAGAATATGTTGTAAACCGGGCAGAGGATGGTATCTTTCCTGGGTCAGTATACTTTGTTTTGCCAGGTTCCATTCGGTGTCCATATCAAAAATAATCGCTTTTAACGTAAAAAATTCCCCCTTTCCCATTTTCCCCAATCCAGAGTTGTGTTATAATGTTCGCGGAGGCAAAGTTACATGAGTAACGGGTAATATTGATGAAAATATCTGAAATTAGTGTAACGTATTATCAGATAGGATGCAATGCCAGTACAATGAATACTAGAAGATCAATACTTCATTTAACATCAAATAACTTAATATCCATTGTACCAGATACAGAAAGGACGGAATTTATCATGGCAAGGATTAAACCATTTCATGCAGTTAGACCAGAGGAGTCAGTGGCAGAACGTGTAGCTGCATTACCATATGATGTGTATAACCGTAGAGAAGCAAAGGAGGAAACCATAAGGGAGCCATTGTCTTTTTTGCGGATTGACCGGGCGGAGACACAGATGGCAGATGACGTTGACACCTATGCGCCAGAGGTATATGACAAGGCGAGAGAGATTTTTGAACAGATGCAGGCAGACGGAATCTATATTCCAGATCAGGATGAGGCATACTATATTTATCAATTGACAATGGATGGACGGACACAGACCGGAATTGCAGCTTGTGCCAGCGTGGATGACTACCTTTCCGGCGTGATCAAGAAACATGAAAATACCAGGGAGGAAAAGGAGCAGGATCGTATCCGTCATGTGGATACCTTAAGCGCCCAAACTGGACCGATTTTTCTGGCGTATCGTGCCAATGCCGTGATTAATGGAGTAGTTGATCAGGTTATGACGCAGGATGCACCATTGTATGATTTTGTTTCGACCGATGGAATTGGACATCGGATGTGGAAAATTCAGAAGGAAGATCAAGTGCAGCAAATTCAGGAAGCATTTGCAGGAATCGGTGATATTTATATTGCAGACGGACATCATCGGGCTGCTTCTGCTGTCAAGGTGGGCTTAAAGCGACGAGAGGAACATCCCGGATACGATGGGACGGAGGAATTCAATTACTTCCTATCGGTTCTGTTTCCAGATGAGCAGTTAATGATTATGGATTATAATCGTTCTGTAAAGGATTTGAATGGATTGACTGTGGACGAGTTCCTGCAGCAGATAGAAGGACATTTTTCAGTAAGCAAATTGGATCAGGCAGAACATCCGCAGGCAAAAGGCGAAATTACCATGTATCTGGAGGGACAGTGGTATCTTTTGAAGGCGCTGGAGGATCTGATGGCAATTCAGGATCCGGTAAAATCATTGGATGTTTCCCTGTTACAGGATTATTTGTTGGGACCAGTGTTAGGCATTGGTGATCCCCGGACGGATAGCAGAATTGATTTTATTGGTGGTATCCGTGGGCTGGAGGAATTGGAGAAACGTGCAGATAGCGATATGAAAGTATCGTTTGCTATGTATCCTACCTCCATCGGAGAATTGTTTTCCGTTGCGGATGCAGGCTTGCTTATGCCGCCGAAATCTACATGGTTTGAACCGAAGTTGCGCAGTGGATTATTGATTCATCAGTTATAAGTGTGTAAGAAACTCTAAAATTGACGATGCACATAAGAGTGGCATCAAGCGTTGCATAGCAACGCAAGAAGAATTAAATAGTTGCAGAGCAAACAATAGTTGCAGAGCAACTATTACACACTGGAAAATGAGGAGACAACATGAAAGAAATCATCATGCCGGAAGGTCCTATTATGCAATTTTTTGCAAAGATTCTGGATATGGCAATTGTCAGTATTCTCTTTACACTTAGCTGTGTCCCAATTATTACTATTGGCTGCGGACTGACATCCTTATATTATACGCTAGTCAAATCTATATACCAAGGTGAGGGGAGAGCTGTCAGGGTGTATTGTCACTGTTTCAAAGTGAATTTCAAACAGAGTCTGGGACTTGGGATTTTGTGTGATGTCATTGCAGCTTTGATGGTGGGGAATTTATATCTGGTGTTTACTATGGATCTGGGTTACGTGGGAATTGTTTTTGGCATAATTTTCTTTATGATTTCTTTGTTGTTATTAGTGCTAATGTCATATGGATTCCCACTTTTGTCTCGTTTTGAAATGAAAATCGGTGGGCTTTTTCTGAGTAGTTTTCAGATTTCTATACTTCATGGTTCCACTACCTTTCGGCTAGTGGTGATGGAGGCGATGTTGCTGGGAGGGATGGTTTTTGCATTCATTATCTTTCCACCGTTGGTGGTAATATGGCCGGGTTTAATAGGGTATGCGCAGACGAAAGTATTAGAACCGATACTGCAGATATATATGCAGGAGAGAGGAGAAGAGCATGAAACAGAGATTGTATGATTTAATGGATTGGGAGGCGATTGAGGCAATCGTATATGCGGATGACGATCATCCAGAACGTATCCTGGGACCACATAAGGTGCGAGGAGGCGTGTTGGTACATGCTTTTTTTCCGGAAGCAGCAAAGGTATCGCTACAATTAGTAGAAAATGGCAAGCTGTATGAGATGGAGCAGGCAGATGAGGCAGGAGTTTATGCAGTATTGCTGTCGTATCGTTCTTTTACTGGTAAAGAGGTGCCGGATTATCGCTTCCTGGTACAGAATTCGGATGGTACAGAGCAGCTTGTGGCAGATCCTTATTTATATCAGGATTTATTTGGCATGAATCATATTAAGCGTTTTGAAGAGGGGATCCATTATGAAATATATCGTTATATGGGGGCACATCCGGCAGCGGTAAGCGGACGGATGGATCAGTGTGACATCCTTCTGGATGTGGAGTCGGGTGTTTCTGGGACGGGAGTACAGAAACAGAGTAAATCCAAGAAAAAGAATACAGCAGAACCAGTTTATGGAACTCATTTTGCAGTATGGGCACCCTATGCCCGCAGAGTTAGTGTGGTAGGGGATTTTAACCACTGGGATGGCAGGCAGCATATGATGATGCGGCAGGGGAATTCTGGTGTGTTTTCTCTGTTTATTCCAGGAGTTTCCGTGGGAGAGTTATATAAATATGAGATACAGACCTGTGATCAGGAGACAGTACTGAAGACAGATCCCTATGGTTTTGCCTGTGAAGTTCGCCCGGCAAATGCCAGCGTGGTTACCAATTTGGCAGATTTTAAATGGACGGATCAGAAGTGGCTGCGGGCAAGGAAATCACAGGATATATCGACAGCACCCATGTCTATCTATGAGGTGCATTTAGGTTCCTGGAAGACACGGGAGAGGTCTGGATCGGAGGAAGATACAGCACCAGCAGGTGCAGAATTTTTGAACTATCGGGAAATTGCACCAGAACTGGCAGAGTATGTAAAAAGTATGGGCTATACCCATATTGAACTTATGCCTGTGATGGAGCATCCTTTGGATGAATCCTGGGGCTATCAGGTTACTGCTTATTTTGCACCGACATCCCGTTATGGCTCGCCACAGGATTTCATGTACTTTATGAATTATATGCATGAGAAGGGAATTGGCGTGATTCTGGACTGGGTACCAGCACATTTTCCGAAGGATGCCAATGGACTGGCGAGATTTGACGGAACTTGCCTGTATGAGCATCTGGATCCCAGACAGGGGGAGCATCCTCATTGGGGAACCTTGATTTATAACTATGGCAGACCGGAGGTGGCTAATTTTCTGATCGCCAATGCCTTGTATTGGGTGGATCAGTTTCATGCAGATGGAATTCGTATGGATGCGGTGGCATCTATGTTATATCTGGATTATGGCAAACAGGGCGGGGAATGGATTGCCAATATGTATGGTGGCAATGAGAATCTGGAAGCCATTGAATTACTGCAAAACCTCAGTAAAGCCTTCCATGCCAGAAAGGATGGGGCTTTGCTGATTGCCGAAGAGTCTACAGCATGGCCAAAGGTAACCGGTTCGCCAGAGGAGGATGGATTGGGCTTTGATCTGAAATGGAATATGGGATGGATGAATGATTTTACAACCTATATGCAGACTGATCCGTTGTTCCGCAAGGGTAGACATGGTATGCTTACCTTTAGTATGATATATGCCTATAGTGAAAAATTTATCTTAGTATTTTCTCATGATGAAGTGGTGCACTTAAAGGGTTCTATGTTAAATAAGATGCCGGGAACGATGGAAGAAAAATATGCGAACCTGCGGGCTGCCTATGGAATGATGACCATGCATCCTGGTAAGAAACTGCTCTTTATGGGGCAGGATTTTGCCCAGGAGAGTGAGTGGAATGAAAAGTGCAGTCTGCCTTGGGAGGAGGCTAGTCTTCCAGAACATCAAAATATGCAGAAATACGTTAGAGCATTGAATAAATTTTATCAGTCACATCCAGCATTATATCAATTAGACGATGATCCAGAGGGTTTTGAATGGCTGAGTTGTATGGATGCTGATCACAGTATTATTTCTTTTATGCGCTATTCCGGTCAGGAGCAGACCAAATCAGAAGATCTGCTGGTAGTGTGCAATTTTACCCCAGTGGTTTATGAGAATTTTAAAGTGGGGGTACCATACGAAGGGAAGTATAAAGAAATCTTTAACAGTGACCATACAGAATACGGTGGTAATGGTTTTACCAATCCGAGACAAAAGTCTTCCAAGGAAGTGGCGTGGGATGGAAGAGAACATTCTCTGTCTATTACAGTACCGCCATTGAGTATCTGTGTGTTCCGCTGCAGCAGGACAGAAATGCCAAAAGATGTGGCGGTTAAGAAAGCGGTTAAGAAAAAAAGTTAGTACAGGGAAGTTGGTGAGATCCTATGGTAACGATATATCGTACAGATGACAGAAAAATACATGAAGAAGATAAGATTGCTCCTGGGGTATGGATTAATATGGTAAATCCCACCGTTACCGAGGGAGAAGAAATTGCAAAGGAATTGAATATTGATGTGCATGATTTGCTGGCAGCTTTGGATGAGGAGGAGAGTTCCCGTGTGGAATTGGAAGATGGATATACTCTGATTCTGGTAGATATTCCTACAACGGAGATCCGTCATGATAAGGAGGCTTATACCACGGTGCCGTTAGGTATCATTCTGACTATGGATGAAATTATTACGGTTTGTACAGAGGAAACTTCGGTGCTGATGGCATTTATCAATGGCCGGGTCAAAGAATTCAGTACGAAAAAGAAGCTGCGTTTTGTATATCAGATTCTGTACAAAGTGTCTTCTTTGTATCAGGCCAATCTGCGTATTATTGATAAAAAACGTACGGAAATTGAGGAACGGATTGACAGTGCTACAGAGGATATTGATTTGATTGATCTGCATACCTTGGAATCCACTTTGGTTTATTTTGCCACATCCTTGCGCGCCAATGCTGTGGTCCTGGACCGGCTGACCCGCTACAAGAGACTGGAGCAATATCCGGATGATAAAGATCTGTTGGAAGATGTCATTGTGGAGAACCAACAGGCGATAGAAATGACTATGATCTATCGAGATATCATTAACGGAACCAGGGAACTGATGTCTTCTGTCCTGGATAACCGCTTGAATAATGTGATGAAGATGTTGACTGTGATTACACTGATTATGGGTATTCCTACCTTGATATCCGGTTTATATGGTATGAATGTGGCGTCAGAGTGGATGCCCTTATCCTCTGCACCATATGGCTTTGGAATTATTTGTCTGCTGATTCTGGTAATCTGTATTGTGACTATGTTAATTTTGAAGCGGAAAAAGATATTCTGATATGGGAAGATGGTAATGGAAAATATATATATCAAAAATGTAGTTTTATTCTAGGGATAGGATAGCTTTTACAGATGGATCTGATATCTGTTGTGTAAAAGCTTTTTCTTTTTTGAATTTTTTGGGAATAAGTTTTGACCTATTTGCTCTGGCTGCGACATTATATTAGCAGAAAGGGATACAGAACAATGAAAGGAAAGAGAGGAGGACAGCCCTTGCCTTCAGCGAAAATGGAATATTTGGTGGAAACACATCTGTCCTCTGTTTTTCAATTTTGTTGTTTTCTGACAGGAAATCGGCTGGACGCAGAAGATTTATGTCAGGATACCTTTTTAAAAGCAATGGAATTAGGCAGCAAATTCCCTTGTGATGGTACGGAGCGGGATAGCAGAAATTATTTGATTGGAATAGCGGTTCGGCTATGGAAAAATCATCAGCATAAGCGACAAAGGCGGCAACGAATTGCACCGGAGGGGATTTTGGATGAGTCTTCAGGAAATCTGACGGACGGAAAAATATTAGAAGATCAAATAATAGAACAGGAATTGCTCACAGAAGTACAGAAAGCGATTTATCAACTGCCGGATAAGCAAAAACTGGTAATGCATTTGTATTATTCTGCAGAAATGAATCTGGAGGAAATAGCCAGATTGCTGCATATTCCAAAAGAGACTGTGAAGAGCAGGCTGCGGCTGGCAAAAAATAAGCTTCGCAAAAGATTGGAGGTGTGGGAATATGAAAGATAATCTGGAAGATTTGCTAAAACAACTATATGAGCAAAAAGAAGTACCTTCCCAGGAATTTTGCCAGTCCGTTATTCAGAAAATGAAAGAAAGGGATAGGACAGAATTTCTTTGGAAAAAGGAGAGGACATATCATAAAGGAATTCTGATAGCTGCCATTTTTGCCGGAATCATTATCTTGACAGGAATTGGGATACAGGTCTGTTGGCAGGGAAAATTGCAAGATAAGGAAGCACCCTGGAAACAGGGAATTGCAGAACATGGAAACCAGAAATCAGACATAACAGAGGATCCACCTGATGAGGGAACCGGGATAGAAACGGAGAATGGGGTGGATGGAGAAAAACAGCTGGAAACGAAGAATGGATCAGATGATAAGATACAGGTAGAAACAGAGAATCCATCTGATGAAAAAAACAAGGTAGAAACAAGTTCGACACCGGATAACGTGCAGGAGCATGGGCAGGACGGCAGTGGTGGAAATGCTAGATATCCCCAAAAGAATGGAGCCTCTGGTAATTTGGCTGAATCAAAACGAAATTCATTGGCAAAGCCAGGAGAAGCAGCGGACAGAGATGGGGGAAGTGGTGCAAAGCAGACAGAATCAGATTCGGATACTGGATCGGGAAATCAGAAACCACAGATTGTGAAAACTGCAGCACCAAAGAGAACATTAAAACCGAAGGAAACAACAAAACCAAAGGAAACAACAAAACCGAAGCCGCCATCTGAAACAATGCTGCCGCAGAAGACACCTAATCCACTGGTAAATAATATTGCGGTATGTAGTATAGAAACTTATGTTTTTTCTTCAGCTACCCAGACTTCTACGGAAGAAATTGACTTTCCTAACAGTGTATTTGACAGTCGATTGATCCTTTCCTATGAACAATTGCAGTCTGTGATAGGGGAGATTGAGGGAAAAGTGGCTCAGAATCCGGATCAGGGTTTGCAGAGTATTGCTCTGCAATTGAAAAAATATGATCAGCATTATTTTATATCGAATGCACTTTGCTTAAATGTATTATTGATGAAAGAAGACATTGATGTAGGCTTACAGGCCGTATGGGTTCATGATATGGGACAGGGAGATTGTTATCTGGATATCTGGCTGGACAGAGTTTATAATGGGGTAGAGCAGACTTCCGGGATGAAATACTATAGTAGTTTTGTCAGTGTTCCCCAGACAATTGCCAGTCAATGTAATATGGTTCACTTTCAATTTTCCGAAAGAAACAAGAAATAATTATAGAAATGAGGTGTATTATGGATCAAAAACAGAGAAAAAAAGGGATCAGATATGTGCTTCTGTTGGCAGGAATACTGCTTTTGTTATCGTCATCAGCGGAATCGCAGGCAGCAGCCAGAAAACCCAGTCTATCCAAAAAAAGACTGCATATGACTGTGGGGAAACAGGACCGCTTATCTGTTAAAAACAATAAGGGCTATGTAGTATCTTGGAAGAGTAGTAAAAAGGCAGTTGCAAGCGTATCCAAAACCGGAAAAATCAAAGCAAAAAAGAGTGGATCTGCCAAAATTACAGCTGTTGCTAGGTCAGATCAAAGTGGAAAGACCTATCGTTTGATTTGTAAAGTATTGGTTAAAAAGGGGAAAAAGCAGGAAAACACTGCGGAGAAAAAGACAGACAGTGGAAAGAGTACTGAACAGCCAGGGAATTTATCAATTGGATCCAAGGAAAATCCAAGCCCGGCAGAATCGCCAGGGGCAAGTTCAGTAACATCGAGTCAGCCGACATCAGATCCGGCAGCACCATATCCAGTAACATCAGGTCAGTCGATATCAGATTCAATGGTATCAAGTTCGACAACACCATATCCAGCAGTATCAGATTGGCCAATATCAGGTTCGGCAACGCCGGTTCCGCCATTATCAGATCAACCATCAGCAGATCTGCCTACAGATTCTACGATTGGATCTATGGTAGGCGATGGAGGGGCAAAGCTATTATTTGGAAATTATAATGATGGATTGTTAGATGGAGATTTCTTTGGGAACCAGATGATTGTTTCCTACAAACAGTTACAGAATTTGATCCATGAGACTAAGGAAGAAATGGGAAACATTACATGGCAAGGGGGCTGTGATCGTCTGCAGTGGTATATCAATCAATTAGAGACGATAGGACAGGATTACTTTACAGATCATGTACTTTGCATTAACACAATGAGTGTTGCCAGGGGGTATGATTATATACTGGATTATGCAGGGACAGTTGTAGAAGAAGACGGAGGGAAAATACTACAGCTCTGTTTAAGACAGTACTACAATTTGAAAGATAATGAATGTGTGACCTGTGATATGCCGTATTACAGCTATTTTATCCAGGTGCCACGGGAACTGGTACAGGATTGTGAGAGTGTGGTATGCAGTCTGGTAAGGGGTGGAGATGTGGTTCCATCGGGTGATCCGGAACATCCTTATATGATACAGGATATCCTGCGGATATTGGATCAGGTTTATTATTCGGTTTCGTGATTACTATATTATGAATTTGAACTTATGGGGATTAATACAACACCCCACCATATGGATAATAAATGCATATGGTGGGGTGTTGTTATTGATAAAAAATCGTTGGCTACTGTTCCAGATATTTTTCATATTCTGCAATGACTGCTGTCATGGCTTCCGTGCCGGGAGCGCCGATCGTATTTCGTTTCTCCACACAGGTTTCCATGCTGATTGCCTCATAGATATCTTCCTCAAATACCGGACTGATCTGTTGGTATTCCTTCAGAGACATTTCTCCCAGAGAGATATTGTGGTCAATGCAGTATAGCACTAGTTGTCCCACAATGCCGTGGGCATCACGGAAAGGAACTCCCTTGCCAACCAGATAGTCAGCTGCATCCGTTGCGTTGGTAAAACCGCCTTCGGCACTGGCACGCATACGATCCCGATGGAAGGTTAGTGTATCTAGCATACCGTGGAACAGCACAATGCATCCCTTGGTGGTATCAATGGCATCAAAAACAAATTCCTTATCTTCCTGCATATCCTTATTATATGCCAGAGACAGGCTTTTCATGGTGGTTAACAGGGACATGAGATTGCCATAGACCCGTCCGGTTTTGCCCCGTACCAGTTCTGCAATATCTGGATTTTTCTTTTGTGGCATGATACTGCTGCCGGTGGAATAGGAGTCATCAATGTCTATAAACTGGTATTCATTGGTGTTCCAGATAATGATTTCCTCACAGAAACGGCTTAGATGCATCATGATAATGGACATGGCAGCCGAAAATTCAATGAGATAATCACGGTCGGAAACGGAGTCCATACTATTGCGTGTCGGTCCTGCAAATCCCAGTAGTTCTGCGGTACGTTCACGGTTTAATGGATAAGTGGTACCAGCCAGTGCACCGGAGCCAAGAGGGCAGTAGTTCATACGGTCATGGATATCCTGCAAACGGGAGCGGTCTCTGGAAAACATTTCAAAATAGGCTCCCATATGGTGCGCCAGTGTGATAGGCTGTGCCTTTTGCAAATGGGTAAATCCTGGCATAATGGTGTCTGTATGCTCTTTCATAATTTTCAAAATACTGGATAGGAGATCTTTCAGCAGAGCATCCATTTCCAGGATTTCTTTGCGGGTATATAATTTCATATCCAGCGCAACCTG
Organism: uncultured Jutongia sp.; assembly: GCA_964409845.1. GTDB lineage: Bacteria > Bacillota > Clostridia > Lachnospirales > Lachnospiraceae > Butyribacter. Next base: position 18,651 of record CAYPEW010000022.1, on the reverse strand, counting down.
ATCGTTGCGGCTGCGTCCGGTGTGCAGTCGCTTGCCGGCATCTCCGATTCGTTCAATCAGATGTGCCTCCACAAAGCTGTGGATATCTTCGTGTTCTTCAGTAAATTCCAGCTTACCGTTTCGGATATCTTCACGGATACCTTCCAGACCCTGGATAATCAGATCCCGGTCTTCCTGTGTCAGGATATCCTGTTCTGCCAGCATGGTTACATGGGCGATGCTTCCGGCAATATCTTCTTCATAAAATTTCTGGTCAAATGGAAGAGAAGCATTGAAGTTATGTACCAGCTGATTGGTTTCTTTAGTAAAACGTCCTCCCCAGAGTTTCATAATTTTGTCCTTCCTTTCTAGTCATGGAAGAGAGCAGGGACATCTGCTTCTCCTATGATCGTTTCGTCTCCATGAAAATACCGAAATGGATTTACCATTTCGGTATTAAAATTGTTCGATAAAATACTCTTTACTTGTACTTGAGCAGAGATTTAGTCCTCTGCTTCCGGTTTGGTTTCTTCGTCAGAGAATTCAATGAAATCGTCCTCAAAATTGTCATTGAAATCGTCTGCATCAAAGTCATCCAGATAATCCGGTACAAAGAAATAGTCATATACAAAATAAGCAATGACAGCAACCGCAGCGATTGCACCAATGATTGCCAAGGCAATCAGGATGCCATTCTTGTTTTTCTCCTCTAATTCCTTTTTGTGTAGCAATTCGTTAATCTTTGCTGCATTCATCAGTTCGTCCAGTTTGTTACTCATGTTCAGATTCATATTTCCACATCCTTTCTAGTTTTGCTCCAAAAGTTCTGATTTAGGAAACAGAACCCGGAACTCATATATTTAAAAGTATATCATATATTTGCCATAATATCTATCTTTTTTCTTGATTTACAATAAAAAATTACAGTTGAATATTTTGGTTACATATGATACAATAAAATTGTATTCTTGAAAAGAAAGCAGGATGCGATTTTCCGGTGATGCCCTCTAGTCTTTATAAGGGGGTGATGCCTAATGAGTATAATGGAAGTTCTTACATTAGTACTTGTGATATTTACGGCATTGTCTTACATAGACAATCACAAAAAGAAATAGCATCCCACCGCCTAAAGTGAATGCTATTTCAAAATAGTTATACCACTGAGGGCACATCGGAAAATCACTTCCGATTACCTTTCTGAGTAGATTATACACCAGAGCTGCTTGCTTTGCAAGCGGCTCTTTTAAATTTTTGTCAGTTTTGCGAAGGATGCCATCATGCGCCTGGTGGTACCACTGTCAAATTCCACCGTTACTTCATAGTCGCCGGATTTTTCGATCAGGGAAGTGACTTCCCCCTCGCCAAATTTAATATGTTTGACACGGTCTCCCTCGCCATAGCGGATTGGTGCAGGGGTAGATTTTGCACCAGACCTGCCCGTTTTCGTATAGGAAGTAGTGGCGGAACTTCTACTGGAGCTGCCAGAGACGGTTGACATATTACCGAATCCACGAGAAATCATAGGATTTCCTGCAAAAAGATCCTGACCGGAACTGCGTCTGACAGCCTGTTTGGTATGTGTTTCTGCGGTCGGGTTCCAGGCAGAGGAAGCATCTGTCCTTTTGTTTGTTTTCGGTAGTGCCCCGTTTTCGGCAGGGTGCGGAGAGAACAAAACTGATTTTCCGGATTTTCCCGGCAGTTCGTCAAAGGATAACTGATGCAGGCTTTGGTCTCTGGTAGGAAAAGCACTTTGTTTCAGCAGAAACCGTGGTATTTCACCGATAAAGCAGGAGGGACGGTTATATTGCTGTTCTCCGTTGCGGAAACGGCTGCGGGCACAGCTTAGGGAAAGTTTTTGCATTGCTCGGGTAATTCCCACATAGCACAGGCGGCGTTCCTCCTCCATTTCTTCCGGATCATCACCCATGACAGCACTATAACCCGGAAAGATGCCATCTTCCATGCCCACCAGATAAACATAAGGAAATTCCAGACCTTTGGCACTGTGCAAGGTCATCAGCAGCACCAGATCCGTTTCTGCATCCAGAGTATCAATGTCTGCAATCAGCGCCACTTCTTCCAGAAAACCATCCAGCGTAGGTTCTTCTTCGCAGTTTTCCTCATAGGAAACCACTTTACTAATCAGTTCCTCGATATTTTCAATTCGTCCATTTGCCTCGTCAGTGTCTTCTTCCTCCAACCCACGAATATAGCCGGTTTCATCCAAAATTTCCCGCACCAGATCTTCCAGACTGTAGGCAGGATCTTCTAGATGGCGTTTGAAGGATTCGATAAGGCTGACGAAAGATCCCAGTTTGGTGGTGCTGCGTTTGATACCATCTATGTATTCATAGTTTTGCAGGGCACCGTAAAAACTGGTCTCATGTTCGATTGCATAAGTAGTAATCCGGTCTATGGTAGTTAGACCAATGCCACGTTTGGGAACATTGATGATACGCTTGACAGAAATATCATCCAGCCCGTTGTTGATGGTTCTCAAATAAGCTAGAATATCTTTGATTTCCCGGCGTTGGTAGAAATTAACGGCACCTACGATCCGATAGGGGATATTAGCGCCCACCAGTTTTTCTTCGAATACACGGGATTGTGCATTGGTTCGGTAGAGAATAGCAAAGTCGCTATAATCGGCTTCCCCTGTGCTGACTGCATGGGCAATGGCATCGGCAATAGCGGCAGCTTCTTCGTATTCATTCTCGAATTGGGAGAAGTAGATGGCGTCTCCCTGTTCTTTTTCCGTCCACAGGGACTTGTCTTTCCGCATAGAATTATGGTGGATAACTGCATTGGCGGCATCCAGAATATTCTGGGTACTGCGGTAATTTTCCTCCAGTTTAATCACTGTGGCATCCGGATATTCCTGCTCAAAGTTTAGGATATTGTAGATGTTAGCACCACGGAATTTATAGATGGACTGGTCGTCGTCACCAACCACGCAGAGGTTTTGTTCTCGTTCTCCGTTTTCTCCTCTGGAGTTGGCCAACAGAGAGATCAGGCGGAATTGTGCGGTATTGGTATCCTGATACTCGTCCACCATGATATAGCGGAAACGATTCTGATAATAGTCCAGTACATCGGGATTATTTTCAAACAGATCAATGGTTTTGCAGATCAGATCATCAAAGTCCAGCGCATTGGCATCACGTAAGCGTTTCTCGTATTCCCGATAAGCACGGGCGTAAGTTTCTTTGAGAAAGTCTCCCTGTGCTCGCAGTTCGTACTGTTCTGCAGAGATCAATTCGTCTTTGGCAGAGGAAATGGCACTGAGAACAGCACGTTCCTTATATTTTTTGGGATCCAATTCCAGATATTTCAAGATATCCCGCATTAAAGTTTTCTGGTCATCGGTATCATAGATGGTAAAGTTGCGGGAGTAACCTAGTGCCTCGATATAGCGCCGCAGGATGCGTACACAGGTGGAATGGAAGGTGCTTACCCAGATGTATTCTGCACCGGTCTGTACAATCTGATCCACACGTTCCCGCATTTCGCCAGCGGCTTTGTTGGTAAAAGTTATGGCAAGGATGTTCCATGGATTGACACCATATTCCTCGATTAGGTAGGCGATACGGTGGGTCAGAACTCGGGTCTTGCCAGAGCCGGCACCAGCAAGGATCAGCAGTGGTCCTTTATGATGTTTGACGGCACGTTCCTGTTCTGGGTTTAATCCTTCTAAAATTCTCATATTTGTATCTCTCTTTCTATTGTAAAATATGATCCCGATATGCCTTCGCTTTGCTAAACAGTTCTAGCAGTGCCTGAGAATCTCCGCTTTCAATTTTAGTGCGGAATTCGCTGATCTGATCAGAAAATTGATCCAAAAACAGCAGGATTTCGTCTCGGTTTGCCTCACAGATATTCTGCCACATTTCAGGAGAGGAGGAGGAAATCCGAGTCACACTGTGAAAACCGCCGGCAGCCAGTCTGCCATAGGTATCATCGTCATCCAGGTTTGCCACTGCATTGACCAGAGAGGCAGAGATGACATGTGGGACATGGCTGATTCCCGCCACCACGGCATCGTGTCTGGCAGGATCTAGTATCATACAATAGGATCTCACATTGTGAATAAACTGCTTCATCCAGGCAATATATTCTGGTTTGGTGTCCTCCATTGGTGTTAGTAGATAATATTTGTTGATAAAGAATTTGGAGTCAGAGTATTCATAACCGATCTTTTCAGAGCCGGTCATGGGATGACCACCGATAAACTGCTTACTTAAACCGATTTCCCGGATGGCGGCCACGATATCTCCTTTGACACTGCCTACATCGGTTAACATACAGTCTGGATGGAGATGGGGTGCCAGTTTTCGGAGATATTCCACATTAGTTTTGACGGGAGCACATAAAAAAATGGCATGGCAGTCTGAGAAATCCTCTAATTGATTAGTTACGGTAGATAAAACCCCGTCGGCAAGCGCCTGATTCAAGCGGGGATGGGGTCTGGTCAGATAATAATTGTAGGCCATGATTTCTGCATCCGGGTAGAGCTCCCGAATGGCATGGGCAACTGATCCGCCGATGAGACCAAAGCCGATAAAGCCGAATTTTGTGAATTCTGGTAGTGTATCCATAGGTCTGTTTCCTTTCTTTAAATCAAATACAAAAGATATTAGGACTATTCTAGCTAAAGTATATTCAGAAGTAAATTTTCTTTTTATAAAACTCTGGAGAGAAAATCCTGTAGTCTCGGATTCTGCGGGTGATCAAAAAATTCCGCCGGGGCATTTTCCTCGGCAATGACGCCTTCATAAAAAAACATTACCCGGTTAGATACTTCTCTGGCAAATCCCATTTCATGGGTAACGATAATCATAGTCATTCCATCCTCTGCCAGTTTTTTCATGAGTTCTAACACTTCGCCCACCATCTCCGGATCCAGTGCGGAGGTAGGTTCGTCAAACAGCATGATATCCGGCTGCATGGCAAGAGAGCGGGCAATGGCAATTCGCTGCTTCTGACCACCGGAGAGCATGGATGGATAGGCATCTGCTTTATCTGGCAGTCCCACTTGTTCCAGAAGTTCTTTTGCGCGAACCTCTGCCTCCTGTTCTGTCAGAAGGCCTAGCTTAACCGGAGCCAGAGTGATATTTCTCTGCACAGTCATATTAGGGAAAAGATTAAACTGCTGAAAGACCATACCGATTTTTTCCCGTGTTTTATTAATGTCTACAGAAGGATCGGTAATATTGGTGCCCTCAAAGGCAATGGTGCCGGAAGTAGGTTCCTCCAATAAATTCAGGGAGCGTAGAAAGGTAGATTTTCCACAGCCAGATGGTCCGATAATGGCAATGACGTCCCCTTTCCGTACGGTGGTACTAATTCCCTGTAGTACGTGGTTGGCACCAAAGCTTTTTTTCAGATCGCTTACTTCTAATAGAACCGGATTGTTGTCTGTTTTATTTTCCATCGTTTGCAAGCCTCCTCTCCAGTTTGTGAACTCCTGCGGACAGCGCCATGACAATGATGAGGTAGATGCAGGCAACTGCCAGTAATGGCAGCAGTGCTTCGTAGGTAATGCTTCGGATGATGTCGCCGCCCTTGGTTAAGTCAGCCAGACCAATGTAACCACTGATGGATGTCTCCTTAATTAGGACGATGAATTCATTTGCTAATGCAGGCAGAACATTTTTGAATGCCTGTGGTAGTACAATGTAGCGCATGGTTTGAGTAAAATTCAGTCCCAGGCTGCGTCCGGCTTCGAATTGTCCGTTGTCAATGGATAGAATACCGGAACGGACAATTTCTGCCACGTAGGCAGCAGAGTTCAGACCAAATGCAATGACAGCCGCAACGATTTTATTGACATCAATACTGGCAAATATGACATAGTAGATAATCAATAACTGTACCATGGTAGGAGTTCCTCGTACCACCGTCAGATATACCTGACAGATAAAATTGGCGATTACCATGCCGCCGTGTTTGTCATGCCAGGAACGGATAATGGCAATCACAAAACCGAGAATAATGCCGATGATGGCAGCAAATACCGTAATAATTGCCGTGTTTCGTAATCCTTTTGCCAGATACAGCCAGCGGCTTTCTGTTATAAAGTTCTGTTTGAACTTCTGAGTAAAGGACATTTTTTGCACCTGGGCATTGGGATCTTTTACAATAATAACCTGTCTGGCATTGATATAAGAGTCAGTAAAATCAATATTTTTCAAACGATCTTCTGTTACCGTCATACCGGAAGCGCCTACGTCCGCTTTGCCAGATTGAACGGCACTGATAATGGAATCGAATTCCATATCCTCCATATCCGGCTCCATTCCTAACTCATCACAGATCGCTTGGAGAAGATCAATATCAAATCCGGTCATGACTCCATTTTCATAATATTCATATGGCTTGAAAGCTGCATTAGTGGCAATTACCAGTTTGCCGTTAGGACGTTTCACATCCTTTTTCTCATAGGGATAATTGCCTTTTTCCTGATCTGTACCAGTATAGTTTTTCTGGATCTGCTCTAGGGTACCATTGGAACTTAGAGTAGCCAGTGCATTGTTGATTTTTTCTGTCAGTTCCGGATGATCCTTGGAAACGCAGATGGCGTAATCTTCACTGGCAAATTCTTCATCTAGAATGACCAGTTCCGGATTTGCTTGTATGTATGCTTTTGCCGGTTCCTCATCAATAATAACCGCATCCAGCTTGTCCTGCTTTAGTGCCTGAATCGCATCATTTCCTTTGTTGTAACGGTCGATGATTGTTCCAGCATCATCACCTTCATAGTCGGAAGCATAGCTGTCGCCAGTGGTGCCAAGCTGTACACCGATGGATTTACCCTCCAGTTCTTGTACATTATTTACTTTTAGGGATTGTTGCTTGTCTGATTTGGTATTACTGCATCCGGTCAGTGGCAGCAGTAAAAGCAGACCCAGCATAAACAACTCTGTGTATCTGGGGTGTGAAAATTTTCGTTTCATATAGGATGGTTCCTTTCTGAATTAGTAATCGCAATATCATATCGTTCATTATAAGTTATAAAACAGGGGAAAACAATAGAGAATTTTAAACGAGATATCTGTTTTATCTAGTTTTTGTTATTGTTGGATCTTGAAAAATAGTTGTATCTGGAGGGGGATAGGTAAATACCAAAATAAAAAGATTTTTACCCTTTCAATTCAATTTATAGATCATAAAATTCAAATATGCAGCAAATAAACACCAAAGTAGGTACGGAATCTGTAGATATGAAGATAATGGTTTTATTTGATGAAACTGGTAAATCATGACTGTTATTAAGGCAATTAATGACAACAGCCATAGAAAAGCGAATAAGTATAGAGAGAACCTAAAAAAGATTATACTCCACCAAAAATTGAAAAATAATTGAATAGCATAAGTTTTTAAAGCATTCCCTTTTTTAAGACTATTGGATTCATAAACTAAGTAAGATGAAATTCCCATTAAAATATAAAGAATGATCCATACAATGGGAAAGATAAATCCTGGAGGACTAAGTGGAGGTTTGTTTATTTCAGAATATAACGACATTCTTCCGCTAAAAAGAGCTGATAATGTTCCAACGGCGATAGGAATAAGGATTGCAATGATTAAAGCACTTTTGTTCTTTATTTTCATTATATTTAACTTTCCAAATACATTTTGAATTATTATATGTGACTTTTTTGTAAAATATGTGTGTAATCAAAGCTTGGATAAATTATCAAGAGAAAAGTTGAAATTATTTAATACATATTTTATCATATAATTATAAGTATCTAATAACCTTTGGTCTTTTGGCAATTTTAGATGTACTGGAATAGGAGATTATGATGTTAAAAAATCAACTGGAACAATATCACATCGTGCTGGCTTCCCAGTCTCCCAGAAGGCGGGAACTACTAGGAAGATTACATATCCCTTTTGATATATTGCCAGCAAAGGGAGAGGAAAAAGTGCAGGATGGATCACCGGAAAATGTGGTTATGGATCTGGCAAGACAGAAAGCAGTGGAGGTTTATGATTTGAAACAGGATGATTCTGGCATGGAGAAACCACTATTTGTCATAGGTGCCGATACGATAGTGGTATTTGCGGGTCAGATTTTGGGAAAACCACGAGATCGGGAACATGCCTATGAAATGCTTCGCATGCTGTCAGGAACAACCCATCAGGTTTATACCGGTGTTTGTCTGATCCAAGGCGGTGCTGCGTCGGAGGCGGTGGAGCATTGTTTTTATGAAAAGACGGATGTAAATTTTGCCCTGCTGACGGATGAAGAAATTTGGGATTATATTGATAGTGGAGATTCCTTTGATAAGGCGGGAGGATACGGAATTCAGGGAGATTTTGCCGTGTATGTGAAAGAAATTCATGGTGATTATAACAATGTGGTTGGTTTGCCAGTGGCAAGATTGTACCAGGAGATGAAAGGAATGATGGATGCGGTATCATAAGATTGTAAAGGGAATTTTTGACAGCAGACCCAATCGTTTTATTGCTAATGTGTGGATTGGTCAGAATCTGGAGACGGTTCATGTGAAAAATACAGGGCGCTGCAGGGAGCTGTTGCTTCCTAGTGCCGAAGTTTATCTGGAGGAATCGACAAATCCTGCCCGAAAGACAAGATATGATTTGGTGGCTGTGGTCAAGGATGGATTGGGATTGGTCAATATTGACAGTCAGGCACCAAACAAGGTAGTGGGAGAGTGGCTGGAAAGGCAGGACTATGATTTTGTGAAACCAGAGTATACATATGGTGCATCCAGAATTGACTTCTATATGGAGAAAGGCGATGAAAAGTATTTGATGGAGGTTAAGGGTTGTACACTGGAGATAGACGGCATTGGGTATTTTCCAGATGCGCCTACCGAACGGGGAGTAAAGCATATATACGAGCTGATTCAAGCGCAGCGTGAGGGATATCACTGCTGTCTGGCTTTTGTGATTCCCATGCCGGGGATTACAGAGGTAAGACCAAATATGGAAACCCATCCTGCATTTGGTGAAGCGTTGGAGCAAGCAAGGGAGGCAGGTGTAGAGGTGTTAGAGTTACCTTGTCGGGTAGAGAAAAACGGATTGGAGATTATATGATTTATTTTATTGCAGATACACATTTTTCGGAAAAAAATATCATGCTATATGAGAATAGACCATTTCAGAATGTGGCAGAGATGAATGAGGAATTGGTAAAACGATGGAATCAAGTAATCTGTGAGGATGATGAAGTCTATCATTTAGGTGACTTTGGGGCTGAAGGGCAGGAGCTTGGCATGCTAAGGCAATTAAAAGGGAGAAAATTTTTGCTTAAAGGGAATCATGATATTCACTCCAATGAGTACTACCGTGATGCAGGATTTGATGAGGTTTATGATTATCCTATTATTATACAAAATTTTTGGATCTTATCCCATGAGCCATTGTACGTTAATACGAATATGCCCTATGCGAATATCTTTGGACATGTGCATAATTCACCGATTTTTCAAACATATAGTTCCCAGCATTATTGTGTTTCTGTGGAACGGATCAATTATACACCTATTTCTTTTGAAGAAATAATGTTGAAGGCTCGTGCCAATACCAATCAGACCATATCATAATGAGATTTTGCGTCATGGTTTTCGGAAGATGTGCGGAAATATTTGGATGTTCTTTTTGCTACTGTGTTATTCTAACCTAAGATCGACTGTGAATGGCAATTTTGTCTTACATTCGTTATAATGGAATCCAAATGGAACAGAAGAGGTGTCAGGGATGGAACTTTCATTACTGGAATTATTGAAACAGAATAAACTAATACATTTTGAGGGCAGGGAACAGGATGCCCGGGAAATTCTTCACTCCATCGGAACGGATGCTGCTATTGTAGAGCAAAGGGAAGTGGTGTATGAACGAATGACCTGTGGAAAATATCTGCAATTTTTTGCAGAACTGTCTGGTCATAGAGAATTGCTTGAATCTGCGATAGAACAAATGCATCTAACGGATTTTTTGGATAAGAAATTGCAAAAATGTACCAAAGGGCAGCGTAAGAGGGTAGTGATCGCCCGTGAGATCTTAAAATGCGCAGAAATCTATTTTTTGATGGATCCCTTGGGGGATTTGGATATGGATTCTCGAAAAATTATTTTAAGCTGGATGGATAGCTTTGTGGAGAATAAGGCAAAATTAATTACTTTATCTCCATCCAGGCAATATACCTGTCTGTGTCCAGGAGCGCATTATGAAATGACCGATCAGGGAATCCGCTGTATCGATAGGGAGGAAACGGAAACCACAGAGAAGCATATGGAAGTGCCACTGATTAGTAAATTGTCTGTTACTTATCAGGACAAGATTTTTTTATTTAATCCGGAAGAGATTGATTATGCAGAGGCAAATGATGGCAAGGTTTACGTCTATGTACATCATGAGAAATACCTGTGTGCTTTTAAAATGGATGATCTGGAAAATAAGCTTTCCTGTTTTGGATTTTATCGTTGCCATCGTTCCTATCTCATTAATATGCAAAAGGTGGTAGAAATCATTAAGTGGACCAGGAATTCCTATTCCATGAAATTAGCCAAGTATGAGGAAGTGGATATCCCCCTCAGCAAGGCTAAGATACAGGAACTGAAGAATCTTTACCAATGGTAGAAATGGAGAGAAAACGATGAATGGGAAAAGAATTGTTACCTTGACGAAAAAAGATATCATAACTTGCTTTACTAATAAAAGTGCCCTTATGATGTTGATTACTCCACTCTTTTTCTGTATCTTCTATTCCTGGATATTGGCAGGCAGGGATACCAATTTGGAAAAATACTTTATTCTGCTGCTGTCTTGTCAATTTAATCTGTCAATTGCGCCAGTGAGTATTCTGCCAACCTTGATTGCCGAGGAGAAGGAAGCAGGAACTATGGGGATTCTCTATCGTTCAGGCGTTGGAAAGAAAGAATTCCTTTGTGCCAAGATGGTGGCAGTTATGGTAATTATGATGGGTGAGGCTTTGCTTATGTTCGTGTTTACCAAAACGGATCCGGCTTTTTTACTGCCATATTTATTGCTTCATATACTGATTGCTGTGGCATTGCTGCCTCTTGGTTTGATTGTGGCTGTTATTGCCAGAGACCAGAATAGTGCCAGTGTATATTCTACTATACCGGTGATCGTTTTGATGGCATGTCCGGTGTTTTCCGATGAGCTGGATGTGCTGCGGAGGCTGTCTGCTTTTCTGCCAACGTATGCCTTGTCTGAGATTCTGGTTCCTTATATGGAGAAGTCGACACTACGTGTCGGATCAAGTGTGCTGGCTATCATCTGCTGTGTAGTTTGGTTCTGTCTGGGAAGCTATGTTTTCTTTTGTGTGTATCGAAAAAAGGGTTTAGGGAATATGTCTATGAAATAAAATATTGTTTATTTATATGACGTATTATTGCTATTTACCTGATTTATCTATTTTTTTGTTCTAAAAGGAGTTCTATTCACTCGATTTTTTACTCCATTTGTTCTATAAAGAGTTCTATTTACCCATTTTTTACTCCATTTGCTAAAATTCTGGTTTCATTTACCCTGTTTTCTGCTCCATTCGTAAAAAATGGAGTTTCATTCACCTCAATTTTGTCTCCATTCATCCTATTTTTTACTCCATTCATCTATAATTTAATGCATTTTCTTTCCAGAGGAATAAAATGAACTTACATTCATAGCGATTCCGGAGTCGCTGTTGATGTAAGACTGTTGTTATGCACAAAAGTCATCAGCAGTATGCTGATGCAGAAATGAGGATGAACATGCAGGAAGAAAAAATTATTCAGGTCAAGGGACTGACGAAAAGCTTTGGAACGGTCAAAGCTTTGGATCATTGTGATATGGAGATAAAGCGGGGAGAAATTTTTGGTTACTTAGGTCCCTCTGGTGCCGGAAAAACCACCACGATTAAGTTGTTGACCGGTCAGATGCACAGTGATGCCGGGGAAATGATGGTTTTGGGGGAGTCTCCTTTTTCCCCTGGAATTCGGTCTCAGATTGGAATTATGAGTGATACCAGCGGGTTATATGAAAAAATGACCGTATATGAGAATCTTGCCTTATTTGCTGATATTTATCAAGTCAGTAAAGAGAGGGTGGATGAGGTACTGAAGGCAGTGGAACTGCAGGACAGCCGAAAAAAGAAGGTGGAAAAATTGTCCCGTGGTATGAAGCAAAGACTGGTATTTGCCAGAACGATCATCCATAAGCCGGCGTTATTATTTCTGGATGAGCCTACAGCAAATCTGGATCCCATGAGCGCAGAGGAAGTGCGGGGGTTGATCCGGCAGTTAAATGAGGAAGGTACGACGATTTTTCTGACCACCCATAATATGGAGGAAGCAGATGAATTATGTGACCGGATCGCTTTGCTCAACCAAGGTTCCATTATGGAATGTGGTAATCCCCAAAAATTGAAGCTGAAATATGCGAAACATAAGGTGCTTGTAACCACGGCACAGGAGGAGATTGAAGTTTCACTGGATTGTGACAGCATTATGGATGTTTTGCGGAATAACCCAGAGATATTAATGATTCATTCCCAGGAACCCAGCTTAAAGGAAGTGTTTATTGCATTAACGAACGGAGGTTTAAAATGAAAATGAGAATTGTAAAAACATTGATGATAAAAGATTTTAAGAGTTGTATATATAATAAAAACATATTATTGGTTTTGGCGATGCCCATGCTGTTCTGTATTTTATATTGTTATGTACTAGGTAATGAAACACAGAGAGAATATATATTACAGATGTGTTCCATTTTTACCATTTCCATGATTCCGACCTCTGTGTTGCCGATGATGATTGCTGAGGAGAAGGAAAAATATACCTTGCGTTCCCTGATGCTTGCCAATGTGAAAGGAATGGAATTTTTAGGCTCTAAATTAATTGTCTGCCTTTTCTTGACCTTATTGGATGCGGTTTTTGTATTTGGGATCGCTGAGGGAGAGATGAAAGATTTGCCAGTGTATCTGGTAGCATTGCTGATCAGTACCTGTGGATTATTGTTTCTGGGTGCCGTGGCGGGTCTGCTGTCCAAGGACCAGACGTCCGCAGGAACCATGGGATCACCATTATTGATGTTAGTGATGATACCGCCTTTGTTTGCTGACATGAATAAGACGATTGAAAAGATAGCGGTTGTTCTGCCTACGACTTCCTTTCAGACCATTTTGAAGTCCTGTATGGATGGGAAGAACCTGGTAACACAGGATAGTCTGGTGGCACTTCTGGTCTGCGTGGTGTGGATCATAGCCGGATATATTATTTTCCATATCTTTTATCAGAGAAAGGGCATGGATTATTAGTCGGCATTTGTTAGACCTTCCTCTTTTTTGCACACAAGTTAGAACCATTTCGGGGTGGATAATTTCTGCTTATCCGTCATTTGGTGGTGTGTGCTTGCCGTGAATCATTCTGCTTGTTCTAGTAAAAATCTATTCTGTCCGAAACCAGAAAAAATTCTGCCCTGACGTACTGACGACTAGCTTTCGTGGGAAATCCTGCCTTGCAGTGACGTATCTGTGCGTGCTCGGAAGTTTTGTCCGAACCTGCATGCACAGTTTGTAGTTTCTTTTTTAGGGCACACTTGCGTTAAATTTCATTCGCAGCGGTACATAACGAGGTAAAGGACACCTCGTAAGTACCGGCGTATTCAAATTGCCCGTAAAAGAAACATACAAACGTAGCATGCGGGGAGTCAGCGTGAGAGCACGCTAATCAACAATACGGCACGCAAGGCAGATGGTTTCCCCGAAAGCGTAAGGTCGCTAGTCAGGGCAGATTTCTTCTGGTTCGGACAAGTTACTAAATGGTGAACAAGCAGAAAGATTCACGGCAGACAATGCAATATATCAATGACGGATAAGCAGAAATTATCTGTCGATTGGTAACTTGTGTGCAAAAAAGGGGAAGGTCAAACCAGTATTTACGGTTGTGAGCTGGAATTCCTTTTGTTATAATGTGTCTGTAAGAGATTTCAATGAAAAACTGCAGCATAGGGGAAGGTATTTAAGACGGAGGAAAAAAAGCGAATGACGGAAATGATTACCGGAAAGCAGGGGAATGCCCAGGTTTTTACAACCAATAATAAAGAGAATGCTATGGATGAATACGCTAGAAAACAACTGCAAATGATTTGTGATCATCCAGTGGCAAAAGACAGTGTGATTCGTGTGATGCCAGACGTGCACCCTGGTAAGGTGGGAACTATTGGTTTGACCATGACGGTTAGTGATTGCATCATGCCAAATCTGGTGGGGATTGATATTGGTTGCGGTATGTCACTGGTGCAGGTCAAGGCAAAGAAAATAGAATTTCAGAAAATGGATACGGTGATTCGGGAAAATATTCCCTCTGGCAGCAGCATTCGGAAAAAAGCCCATATGATGGCAGAGAACTTTGATTTTTCCCGTTTATATTGTTACCATGCTATTCGCAGGGATAGTGCGGAGAGAAGTTTAGGAACGCTGGGTGGTGGAAACCACTTCATTGAAGCGGATCAGGGAGCGGATGGAGCAATCTATCTGGTGGTACATTCCGGCAGCCGTCATCTGGGCAAAGAGGTTACCGAATACTATCTGGATTTAGGACAGAAGGAACATCGGAAACGGGAAGAAGATGTACCTTATGAACTGGTTTGTTTAAAGGGGAAACTGATGGAGGAATATCTCCATGATGTTCAGGTGGTTCAAGAATATGCAGCATTGAACCGGGAAATTATGCTTACAGAACTGATGAAGGGAATGAAGTTGAAAGCTCTGGAGCAGTATGATTGTATTCACAATTATATTGACACAGAGAAAGAGACAGTGGAGATTCTGGGGGCACCAGTGTTGCGAAAAGGTGCCATTTCTGCCAGAGAGGGACAGCGTGTGATTGTTCCCATAAATATGCGGGATGGTATTATTTTAGGACATGGCAGGGGAAATGCAGAATGGAATTTGTCGGCACCTCATGGTTCTGGACGGGTTCTCAAAAGGGAGGATGTGGCTGCCAGATATACGGTTTCTTCTTTTAAAGCGGAGATGAAAGGCATTTATTCCAGCTGTATTGGGAAAGACACCTTAGATGAGGCGCCTTTTGCCTATCGCCCTTTGGAGGACATTCTGGAGGTTATAGAAGACACTGTAACCGTGGAACAAGTAATACGACCCATTTATAATTTTAAGGCGGGAGACGGATCCCGGAGGGGAGGTTCCCGAAAATGATAATTCAGCTTAGTTCTGGTCAGGGACCGGCAGAATGCGAACTGGCGGTGTCAAAGTTATTTCAGTCATTGCAAAAAGAGTATCCGGATCTGGAAATCCTGTCTTCCCATCCGGGGAAGGAAAAGGAGTGCTATGCCTCGATTTTGTTCGCCACAGATAGTGATTTGTCAGAACTGGATGGGAGCATACAATGGATTTGTCAGAGTCCTTTTCGTCCACATCATAAAAGAAAGAACTGGTTTGTGGATGTCAGTGTGATTCCGGAGCAGGAGAAGATCTGTACAGAGCAGGAAATCAAAATGGAACGCTTTCATTCGTCTGGAAAGGGCGGTCAGAATGTAAATAAGGTGGAAACGGGAGTCCGGCTGACACATTTGCCAACGGGGATAGTAGTTACCTCGACAGCTGAGAGGAGTCAGGAACAGAACCGTAGAGATGCTATGAAGAAACTGTATGCCTTGTTATATGAGAAGCAGAGGGAGGCAGATGCAAAACAGAGGAGCGACGCCTGGCAGGAGCATACACGCATTGTCCGGGGGAATCCGGTGCGGGTATATGAGGGAATGGGATTTCGCAGGAAATGCTGATCGAATTAGTTTTCGAAGTATTTTATCTTATAACCATTTGATATTAAAATAATTTGATTCCGTGAAAAAGTTGTACTCGTATTTATGTATAGGAAAATGCTCGTAACATAGTGGTTCATCAACAAAAACGCTTTGGCGTTTTTGCAGAGTTGATTTAGTATCACTTCACATGGTATTGTCATGTGCTAGTGATACTTCAACTCTTTTTTAGGAGAAAGACACGTGGATATAGAAATTATCAGAAGCAATCGAAAGACTCTGGCGATCCAGATCTGCCCGGATGGCAGAGTTCAGGCAAGAGCACCCCGTCGGATGAAAGATGCGGAGATTATGGATTTTGTCAGACAAAAGTCCGGGTGGATCCATAAGCATCTGGAGAAAATGGAAGAACAGAGAGAGAAAATAGCGAAGGAAGCACCAGTGCCACAGCTGAGTAAACAGGAGCTTCATGCATTGGCGGATCAGGCATTGGAGATTTTGCCGGATCGTGTCTGGTATTATGCCAGGCAGATTGGTGTGGATTATGGACGGATTACGATTCGTAACCAGAAAACCAGATGGGGGAGCTGCAGTGGGAAAGGAAACCTGAATTTTAACTGTCTGTTGATGCTGGCTCCGGCAGAGATTCAAGATTATGTGGTGGTTCATGAACTGTGCCATCGCAAGGAAATGAATCATTCTCCCCGGTTTTGGGCAGAAGTGGCGAAAATTATGCCGGATTACCAGGAGCGGAGAAAGTGGCTGAAAGAGCATGGTCAGGAGATTATGAGACGGATGCTGGGGTAGATTTGAATACAAAGGAGAAAAAAAGGTGAAATACATAATTCGTTTTTTATATGCAGCAATTCTTTTTATAACAGCCAATCTATATTCTATTATCAAATTATGTCAGATGCCACATGGCTGTATAGTATATCTGATAATACCACATGGCTATATCTGGCTTGTTATCTTGCTATTCATCGCCATTAATATCTATCCCTCATTTGAGGATAGGAAATTATTGACGAAAAAATTACGTAGATGTGCCAGAGGATGCGAGTGTTTAAAACTCTTTTTGTTCTCGACGGTATTTTCTATTGTGTATTCGGTTTTGGGCTGGACAGGTATGTTTGAGCTTCCTACCCTTACAGAAGCGGTTCGTTTCTGGCTTTTGAATTCTCTGTTTGTATTTCTTGCAGAGGCTTTTGTATTCTGGAATGGTATGATTCGGATTTATTTAAATTCCAACCAGCTGGGGATCAAATGGCGTGTGATAGGCGCTCTCTGTGGTATGATTCCCATTGTGCATTTGTTTGTTCTGATAAAATTAATCCGTATTGCATCAGCAGAGGTAAGTTTTGAAAATGATAGAATAATACGCAATCAAATACGCAGACCGGAGGAGGTTTGTCGTACAAAATATCCCATTTTGCTGGTGCATGGCGTGTTTTTTCGGGATTATCGTTTCTTTCAATACTGGGGACGAATTCCAAAAGAATTGGAAGAAAATGGTGCCACAATTTATTACGGAAACCAGCCTTCTGCTGCTTCTGTGGAGGAGAGTGCCCGATATTTAGATAAGCGTATCCGGCAAATTATATCTGAAACGCATTGTGGAAAAGTAAATATTATTGCCCACTCGAAAGGAGGGCTTGACTGTCGTTACGCTCTGGCTGCGCTGGGGACAGACGAATTTGTCGCTTCTCTGACAACGATAAACACGCCACATCGTGGTTGTGAGTTTGCGGATTATCTTTTGACAAAGATTCCGGAATCACAGAAAAATATGCTGGCAGAGACCTATAACCGTACTTTGCATAAAGTGGGGGATCCCAATCCAGATTTTTTGGAGGCAGTTACATCACTTACCTATCAGGCATGCAAAAAGAGAAATGAAGAAATTGTGGACAGCCCATCTGTCTACTATCAGAGTATTGGTTCACGTTTAAGTGTTGCCACAAGTGGTCGCTTTCCCTTGAATATGACCTATCATGCGGTACGCTTGTTTGATGGTTCTAATGACGGCCTGGTAGGGGAACAATCTTTTCCATGGGGCGAGTCCTATCATTTTATTCAAACTTCTGCAAAAAGGGGAATTTCCCATGCGGATGTAATTGATATGAATCGGGAAAATTTCGATGGCTTCGATGTACGGGAGTTTTATGTGGAACTGGTACATGAACTAAAGGAGCGGGGATTTTAAAGGGGTAGCATATTCAAATTGGGAAAAAGGAACTGGCACCTGTTTATGATAATGGAAACTGTCTGAACTCAAAATGGGATGATGAAAAAATGCAGCAATATTATGTTGATAATGATGAGTGTTTGAATAAAAAATCAATCAAAGATTTACAAAAATGACATCAGCCATTTTGGTTGGTGTTTTTTTTCGCTAATTTGAGAGGAGGTGGTACTGGTGTTTTCATAAAGGGAGAAAGCAAGACTGTTGTTGGGAATGGAGTAGAGGGGCTGGATTTTCTAATGGCACTGCATGAATATTTGTGGTACAATCAAATTGTGATTACAGGCGAAAATTTGTTAATCCAGTCGTTAAGACTTGATTATATAAAAAGCAAAGATAAAAACGCAACGTGTGTAGTTATACATGCCAGAGCCGGTAGGTAGCCCGGTCGTCCTGCTTGTCAGGGTAAGTAACCTGCCCCTCCGGGTTGTCCATTCTTTGCTCATTTCAGTCAATTAAGGAGGGATTGTCATGGGCAAAGTAAGTGACAAACTGACGGTGTATTTTGATGAACCGTTCTGGGTAGGTGTCTTTGAGAGAATTGAGGATGGAAATCTATCTGTAGCTAAAGTGACGTTTGGTGCAGAGCCAAAGGATTATGAGGTTTACAAGTTCATTCTGAAACACTACTATAGTTTGCAATTTAGTCCAGCTGTGGCAACTGT
>CAYPEW010000021.1:0-56201 GCA_964409845.1 uncultured Jutongia sp. | reverse complement strand
GATAGAGGATGCAAAGCATCCGAAGCTGCCGGAACGTAGGAGCAAGGAATCTGACTATCAATATGCAGTTTTGAAGGTACTAATAATGATTAGATTAATTTCAAATATAAATCAAAAGAGTAAATAAAAAGAAATTTTGTTTGTGCATAGTTTGCAAAGCGAAATTTCTTTTTTATGTAAAAGTTTTCGGTGTTTTGAAAATAAATATCCTCTTAGGGGATGAGATGACGGCATGTTAAGTTAGCTATTGCTTTTATAGAATTAATTTCATATAATACAGTCATTCATTGTATTATTTTGTTTAGCGTTATGAAATATTATTGCTACTATGAATGCGATGAAATTCAGCACAAACATTAATATGGAAAGGAGACAAAGTATGATTCCATATAAAAAAATAGGGAAGAGCATTATTTCAACAGGGTTGGTTATGGCACTGTTTTTTTCTGCTGGAATGATTTCAGCGATGGAAACGAAAGCAACAGAATTGATAGATGACAAGGAAATTTCAACTCCAAACACTCCCAATCTGAAGACAGATTCAGAGACAAAAACTAATTCCTCTAAAAAAATTAAAACAGCTGGCTTGTCAAAAAAGAATAAAACAGCCAGAAAAGCCTATAAAACATTTTTGGAAAAGAAGAAATTTAAAAGGACAAAATATAATAAATTTAAATATGCTTTGATTGATCTGGATAATAATGGAATGGATGAATTGCTGATTGATTCTGGTGGAACTAGCATGGGAAATCAATACAATTCCGTATATACTTTTAAAAATGGAAAAGTGAAAAAGTTGCTGGAGGGCTACAGAGTTCCATTTTCTGTATATGAAGATGGGACATTGGAATATGTTATGGGGCATATGGGTTCGATGGAGATAAGCTATTATAAAATCCAAAATGGATCTGTCCATAAATTGTTGCAAATGTACGGAGAAATGGGATATAAAAATATTTCAAAATCAAAGAGAGAAAATGCAGAGTTTCAAGATGATTTTTATTGGTGGTCTAAAAAGAGAGAAAATAAGAAGGTTTCTTATGCTGATTGCCAGGAATGGATAAAAAATCTTCAGTCCACACACAAGCTTGTAAAATTAAAGTATTATAAAAATACAAAGAAAAACAGAAAGTCTATGTTAAAAAAGTAGATTAGGAGGCTGTTAAGATGAAAAATATAAGAATATATCATGCACCAAAATATAATAGCTCAGAATACGAAGAAATGGAGACAAACATTTATAAAACGCATACAGAACTTCAGGAGGGTATGACTTTAATTGGAATAACAGATCCGGATATCATTAAGGCTCTTGAAAATATGGAGGGATGGGAACCAGGAATTTCTGATAGAGAATGTATTATTTATAATGGGGAAAAATATTACAAGACGAGAAAGGGTTTTTGGCGAGATGAAAATGAGGAAGAAAGAACGGTTTATGTAACTTCTTTGATGTTTGAACAGGAGCCGGAGTATGGTGAAAATCAACCAGATGATGCAGAGGTATCCCAATATCCTTTGGAAGATATCTTAGATAAATTTTTGTGTGCCTGTGAAGATTTTTATGAAGAAGAAAACGCAAAGGATTCGGTTAATTCATATATGGAATTTGCCAGTCCACGTATACAAGATATTAAAGATTTGCTATCGATCGTCGGGAAACATGTATATAACAAAGAAGATGGAGAGTATATAGATCTGATTATTGAATAATGATATATTAAATCAATTCTATCAATCAGATCTAAAAAAGAATATAAAACTTAAAATAATGGTGTATTGTAGGATAATAAAAGGATTATTTTCTTGTATTTCATTTATGATTCTGTTATCCTTAGTGTAGCTATTTCCCAGTAATAAATTCAATCTTATAATTAGGAAATCAGGGAAATAAGATGGAAGAGGAACAATTTAATGTACACAAGAAGGGAGAAAGAATCTATGGATCACGGAATGGGGGAGAATAATGGTGGCAACGGTATTTTGATGGAGGATGAGATTTTTGATACACCGCCAGCAAGTCCGCAGCCACAGGTGGCACCGTCACAGGCAGCACAGCCACAAATGGGAACGGCAACACAATATGCTGCATCATCGCAGTCGCAAGCAGCATCACCGTTTGTTGCACCATCACAGCCAGAAACGGCATCGCCATTTGTTACACCGGGACAGCCGGAAGTAGCAACACAATATGCCGCACCATCACAACCAGAAGCGGCATCACCATTTGTCACACCGGGACAACCAGAAGCAGCATCACCATTTGTTACACCGGGACAGTCACAGCCGGCGCAACCACAACCGGCGCCGCAGATGGCACAACCACAACAGTCAGATGAGTTGGCGTCATTCCAAAATGCACCATCTTTTGA
The DNA here is from genome assembly GCA_964409845.1 of uncultured Jutongia sp. GTDB lineage: Bacteria > Bacillota > Clostridia > Lachnospirales > Lachnospiraceae > Butyribacter. The sequence continues at coordinate 53,829 of CAYPEW010000021.1, read as the reverse complement.
TGCGATGGATGGCATGGATCTGGGAATTGGTGGTACTGGCAGCAATGGCTCTTTTGGAGGAAGCAGCGATACTATGTCCTCTGATTGGCAAAATCAGAATTCTAATAGGGCATTTCAGGAGAGTTATGCCGGAAAAAATGTGGTTATGTATGAGGAAACTCCTTCCAATCTGGTATTGGGAATCGTCGGTGCAGTAATTGGTGCATTGATTGGTGCCGCTTTGTGGATTGGGATTTATCAGTTGGGATATGTAGCAGGAATTGCAGGTGCGGCGATTATCGGTTTTTCCATTAAGGGTTATGATCTTCTGGGAAAACGCATTGATACGAAAGGGGTAATTATATGTGTTGTACTCAGTATTGCTACTATTTATCTTTCCCACAGAGCCGCTTTTTCCATCTCATATATGAGAACGATGAATGAGTACTTTGATACTCACATAAGTTTTGCAACAACATTTGCTAATCTGGATAAATATATGAAGGCACTGGATACAGTATCCCAGGCATTAGGTGAAGGAGATAGTGTTATGGTTGCCTATTGGCGTGATTTATTTGTGGGATATGTTCTTTCTGCAGTGGTTGGGATTCCAATGGTAAAGAAAATGATCGTTGGTTCCTAATGGGGGATGCGATACCATAAATGGATCAAGTAGTGGCAAATCTAAATATTATTAAGACAGTTAAATGATGATTTTTAGTCATTCTGGTAGTTTTTTATCAATGTAATTAATATGATTATTATTTATAGGTGTATCATGTCGCTGATGCGACGCATTTGCGGCGCAAAGTTTCGCAAAGCGAAACTCTTTGTTCTCGAATAGGAAATTCCATAGAGAAAAATATAAGAATGGGAGAGCGATCAACAAATAATACATAAAAATGTTCGTATGTCACTAAAAAATCCAATTTATGACTTAATTTTGCCATTGATTATCCATAGAATATCCAATTGTCAAGAGGATTTATAAAGATAATTGTCAGAATATGTTATTTGTTATATTATTAATCTGGATTTTTATAATTAGATTATTTGATAAACAGATGGGGTGACTTTGAGGTATAGAGAACTGTAGTGAGAAAAGTGTGGAAAATAAATTTTTCATACGGCACTTTGTGTCTGCGCGCTGCTTGACATAAAGTTGCTTTATGTCAAGCAGCGCAGGAATGGGGATGTTATGAAAACCTTGTCACATTTAGAAGAACTGGAAGCAGAAGCGATTTATATTATACGTGAGGTGGCTGCGGAATGCGAGAAGCCAGTTATGTTATATTCCATTGGAAAGGATAGTTCCGTGATGTTACATCTTGCCTTAAAGGCATTCTATCCGGAAAAGCCTCCATTTCCGTTTCTTCATGTGGATACTACGTGGAAGTTTCATGAAATGATAGAGTTTCGTGAGAAAATGGCAGAGAAATACGATCTGGAGATGTTGGTTTACACCAATCAGGAGGGAGTAGAGCAGGGGATTAATCCATTTGATCATGGTTCTGCCTATACTGATATTATGAAGACACAGGCATTAAAGCAGGCATTGGATAAATATCAGTTTACGGCTGCTTTTGGTGGCGGTAGGCGTGACGAGGAGAAATCCAGGGCAAAGGAGCGTATTTTTTCGTTCCGGAATTCTTCTCATGGCTGGGATCCCAAAAATCAGCGCCCAGAGATGTGGAAACTGTTTAATACGCAGATTTTTCAGGGAGAGGAAGTTAGGGTATTTCCGCTTTCCAACTGGACGGAAAAGGATATCTGGCAATATATCCGACAGGAAAATATAGAGATTCCTTCTTTGTATTATGCGAAAGAGAGACCGGTAGTATATCGGGATGGCAATATTATTATGGTAGATGATGACCGCATGCGGTTGCAACCGGATGAAAAAGTGGAAAATAAAAAAGTTCGTTTCCGTACCCTAGGATGTTATCCACTGACTGGTGGGATTGAATCAGAGGCAGATACACTGGATGCCATCATTGAGGAAACTTTAGGAGCAGTGTCCTCCGAGCGGACAAGCCGTGTGATAGATAATGAGGCGGCTGGTAGTATGGAGCGCAGAAAGAGGGAGGGATATTTCTAATGCAGAGTTTATTAAAATTTATTACTTGTGGAAGCGTGGATGATGGAAAGTCTACTCTGATTGGACATATGTTATATGATGCCAAGTTGATTTTTGCGGATCAGGAAAAAGCATTGGAACTGGAAAGTAAAGTTGGAAGTGCTGGTGGAGAGATTGATTATTCTCTGTTGTTGGATGGTTTGATGGCAGAGAGGGAGCAGGGGATTACCATTGATGTGGCATACCGCTATTTCACAACGAATAATCGTAGTTTTATTGTGGCAGATACGCCGGGACATGAGGAGTATACCCGTAATATGGCAGTAGGTGCTTCCTTTGCAGATCTGGCAATTATTTTGCTGGATGTAACTAAGGGAGTGTTGGTACAGACCAAACGGCATACCAGAATCTGTGCTTTAATGGGGATCAAATCAGTTGTTTATGCAGTGAATAAAATGGATTTGGCGGGCTATGATGAATCTGCATTCAAAAATATATGCCGGGAAATTAAGATAATGACAGCGGAATATAATTTTGAGTCCGAATATATTATTCCTGTTTCTGCTACCGCAGGAGACAATGTGACTACGCCATCTGAGAGAATGGCATGGTTTCATGGAAAAACGTTGCTGGAATATTTGGAACAGGTGGATGTGTCGGACAAGGCGGATCAGACAGGTTTTGTGATGCCAGTACAGCGAGTCAGCCGTCCGGATCATCATTTCCGTGGATTCCAGGGACAAATTGAGGTGGGACAGATTGCAGTGGGCGATGAGATTAAAGCATTGCCAAGTGGCGAGACAGCCTGTGTGAAATCTATTTTGGTTACCAATCAGACCGTGGATAGTGCTGTGAAGGGTCAGGCGGTGACGATTCAGTTAGATAAAGAGGTAGATGTATCCCGCGGATGTATGCTGTGCCGTGATGTAGATCTGCAGGTTGGAAAAATGTTTACCAGCAAGCTTCTGTGGATGGATGACAGCCGTCTGGTTGCTGGCAAAGGCTATTATTTGAAAATTGGAACCAGAATGGTACCGGCTATTGTCATGAATATTAAGAGCAAAATTGATGTCAATGAGGGAACACACGTTGCTGTAGACCGCATTTATAAAAATGAAATTGCTATCTGTGATATTTCTTGTCAGGATCAGATTGTGTATGACTTGTTTGAGCATCATAAAGAATTAGGTGGTTTTATTCTGATTGACAGGGTTACTCATATGACCTCAGCCTGCGGTGTGGTAGAGCATCCTTTGCGCAGGGAGGAAAATCTGCAGTGGCATAATATGGATATTACCAGGAAGCTGCGTGCAGAGCGATTGAATCAGACACCAAAGACAATTTGGTTGACTGGTTTATCTGGAGCAGGTAAATCTACTCTGGTAAATGAGCTGGAAAAGAAATTATTTATGGAAGGCAGACATACTATGTTAATAGACGGTGATAACGTACGTATGGGACTGAATAAAAATCTGGGATTTAAAGAGCAGGATCGTATTGAGAATATCCGTCGGGTTGCAGAGGTGTCAAAGCTGATGAATGATGCCGGGCTGATTGTATTAACTTCTTTTATTTCGCCGTTTGAGGCGGATCGACAGAGAGCCAGAACGATTATTGGTGAAGATGCATTTATTGAGATTTATGTCAGTACACCAATTGAGGAATGTGAGAAACGGGATGTCAAAGGTTTGTATAAAAAAGCAAGGAGTGGTGAGATTCCGAATTTCTCAGGTATCTCCAGCCCATATGAGGTGCCGGAACATCCAGAAATTACCATTGATACAACTGGAAAATCGGTAGAAGATTGTGTAGATTATATTATGGAGCAGTTGGAAAGATTGATTGGGTAAGGGGCAGTAATGTATAGTTGAAATACAGCATACCAAATAATGAGGTTATACTGTGTTTGGTATACCAGAATCTTAGAGAAGGAGATAACAATGAAGACATTATATCTGCATATTGGTACACCCAAGACAGGAACTTCTGCACTGCAGTATTTTTGTGCAGGTAACCGTAAAATCTTGGAAGAAAAAGGGATTTATTATCCGGATCTGGGATTTCGATTCCCTGATATCGGCAAGCATCGAAATGCTCATTTTCTCAGCTATAAAGAATATATCAATAAAAAAGAAAAGCTGAGGGATCATGAGGTGGAAAGAAAGATTCGGGAAGAGGGGATACAGAAATTAGAGGAAGCTTTTCAGACTCATGATACCATTTTGTTATCCGATGAGCATATTTGGAATGAAAAGGAAATGACCGAAGAGACATTGCCAGCACTGCAGCAGCGTTTCAAGGAGCAGGATGTGCAGATTAAGATTATCGTGTATTTGAGACGGCAGGATCAGGTTATTCAGTCTTTCTGGGCACAAAAGATCAAGGAATCTTCTACTATTACTTTTGACAATTATATGAAGAAAGAAAAATATCGTCACTTTCGGTTGGATTATGCTGCCAGATTGCAGGAATTTGCAGATATTGTTGGTATGGATAACTTGATTGTCCGTTGTTATGAAAAGCAGCAGTATTTGGGAGAACAGAAAACCATCATGTCTGATTTTCTGCATATTCTGGGACTGGAAATCACGGAAGAATATAAAAATAGCGAAAAAGTCTATAACATTAGCCTGGAGGGAACTTACCTGGAAATTAAGAGACTTTTTAATACTTTGCCACAATTTAAAAAACAAAAAAATTACATGGTTGATCTCTTAAAAGAGCAGCAGGCAATTGATTATGAAAAACATGTATTAGAGAGAAAGAAAATGTATTTTACTCCGGAGGCAGAGAAGGAGTTTATGCAGAAGTTTGAAGAAGAAAACCAGACTGTAGCAAAAAAATATTTAAACAGGGAGGATGGAAAGCTCTTTTTCGAGAATTATCTGGATGAGATACAGGGTGGAAATACAGGGACGGACTATACTTCCAAAGAATTAGTGCAGATTTGTGGCAATATGTTGAGCCGGTTAAACGAAAAATATGAAGAGGTTTTGCAGGAAAATAAAGAGTTGAAAAAAGGCCAGAAGGGTAATAAACAGGGAAGATCCTTTATGGAACGTGTGAAAAGAAAGCTGACATTATTTTTTGTTTGATAGATTCAGTTTCGAATAGCAGTAGTATGGATGTTAAAAGTCATGCTGGAGTTAAGCAGATGCGGATAGGGGGGTACGATCCACTTGCAAATATCTTTCTTCTATAGTAAAATAGTTTTACGGGAATAGAACATTATAAGGGCGGGAGTATGTTAACCCGCGGATGGAGGTTTGCATGGATACAAATATTTTACTTGAGAGTGGAACAAATGAACTAGAGATATTGGAGTTTTTGGTTGACGGCAATTATTACGGCATTAATGTAGCTAAAATTAGAGAGATCCTCAGCTATACTCCATTAACACCAATTCCAAATGGACATCCCTATCTAGATGGTGCATTTAGTACCAGAGGAGATACAATCTCGGTTATTAACCTGGCAAGATGCCTAGGGCTGACTGACAACGAGAGTCACGAAGGGGATATGTTCCTGATTACGAATTTTAATGGTGCTAATACCGGATTTTGTGTACATGGTGTAGTTGGGATTCACAGGGTAAACTGGACACAGATTATTAAGCCGGACCGCTTGATTAGTAATTCCAAAGAAAGTGTGATTACAGGTATCATTAATATTGATGGAAAATTAGTAATCCTGTTGGATTTTGAGAATATTGTTGCGCAGATCTCTCCAGAGATTGGTATTCAGTTGTCACAGGTTTCCGGATTGGGAGAGGGATATCGAAATAATTCTCCGATTATCTATGCAGAGGATTCCCAGTTGTTAAGTATGATGATATATGATGGGTTAACGGATGCAGGATTTACCAATCTGATTCCACTGAACAATGGATTAGAGCTTTGGCAGTTGTTAGAGAGTTACCGCAAAGAAGGTGTTCTGGAAGAAAAGGTTGCCTGTGTGGTTACAGATATTGAGATGCCTCAGATGGATGGACATCGGCTGTTGAAACTAATTAAAGAAAATTCTGCATATAAGGATATCCCGGTTGTTATTTTCTCCTCTCTGATTAATGAGGACATGCGTCGAAAGGGAGAAAGCCTGGGAGCAGATGCACAGGTTTCCAAAAGTGAGATGGGTGAGTTTATCCGGATCCTGGATCGCCTGTTGAAAGAAAAAGAGGAATCTGAATAATACAGATACATATTGGATGAAGCTTGTCACTATGGCAGGCTTCATTTTTTATCGAATAAGAAATATCATGTCGCTGGTGCGACGTATTTGTGGCGCAGAGTTTCGTGAAACGAAGCTCTTGATTCAATATAGGACATGTGACACGATCCCAGAGAATGAATCATATAATATAATGAACTTAATCAGAATGGAAATGTTATGAATCGTGCTGCATCCATCATTCGTTTATCAGAGGCCAGAAAGCAGAATTTGACAGGGAGAGGTATTGGAATTGCCATTATGGATACGGGAATAGGATATCATCCGGATTTATTTTCTACCAACGGTTTTTCTGGAAGCTCTCTGGTTCATTTTTTAGATTTTGTGAATCAAAAAACGAATTATTATGATGATAATGGACATGGTACCCATATTTCTGGAATCATTGCTGGTAGTGGAGCCCGATCAGGAGGGTTGTATCAGGGCGTTGCTCCTGGCGTTCATATCGTTGTATTAAAAGTATTAAACCAAAATGGCGAAGGTCATATTGAGCATGTGCTGGATGCCATTTCTTGGCTTCTGCGCCATCATATTGAGTATCGAATACGAATTGTTAATATCTCTATCGGCAGTAGTCGGGGGAAACACATCGGAGAAGAATCTCCATTGGTTCAGGGAGTTAATAAACTATGGGAAGCTGGTCTGGTTGTTCTGACAGCGGCAGGCAATCATGGACCATCACCTGCCAGCATTGGCGCACCTGGTAATAGCCGTAAAATTATTACCGTAGGTTCTTCGGACCCTTTACAGTATCGGAATGCAAAAGACTATTCTAGTCGTGGCCCAACGGACAGCTGCATCAAAAAACCAGATATTGTAGCGCCAGGATCCAGAATTACCAGTTGCTTTCCTCTTTCTTATCCACCAAAAACATCACTGCTGTATCAAGGGACAGGGTATCAGGCACGAAGCGGAACTTCTATGTCAACTCCTATTGTCAGTGGATGTATTGCATTGCTGTTGGAACGATATCCGTATCTGACTAACAAAGAAATTAAGATGCATTTACGAGATACCGCACTGGATTTGGGATTTGCACACACCAGGCAGGGCTGGGGACTGATACAATGCGATCGTTTTTTGCAGCCGCCAAAAAGATTTTGATCGCAATACAGAAAAATTCCATGGCTCGCATTTTCACGAACGCATAGCCGATTATTACTAAGGTGGTTCAATATCGAATCAATTTTAATCAGTAAAACCATCGATATTCAACCGCCTTAATATTATGTGCCAAGGAATGCTGCCAAGCCAGATGAAATGAAGGTGGGGATTTCTTATGTAAAATGCAGAAACTCAAGAAAAAACAAATTTTGACATAGTTTTGTTTTATGTTATAATTATATTTTGTGAATGTTGATGTTCAAATGGAGGGTGCAATGAAGCGACTTGGCTATTACTTGTTTGCATGGATCTATAATTTATGTGCCATATGCTGTAAAGTGCAGAGGAAGATGCTATTCTTCAATGGACATGCTTATGCCTTGAATGGTAATCTTTTGGTAATGTATGAGCGGCTGCAGCAGATTGCGCCAGATTATCATTATGCGACGTGTAGCAAACGGCAGTTGTTTTCAAAGCCGGATGGGAGTGGCAGGTCGCTGATACAAAAAATCAGAGGATGCCTGACATTTTTTTTCATCCTGCCATATCATATGGCAACGGCAGAAAAAGTTTTTTTGAATGATAATTTTATTCCGCTGGCATATATGCATACTAGGAAGAAGCAGACACAGTTTGTCCAGTTATGGCATGGTGCCGGAGCATTTAAAAAATTTGGTCTGTCCACAGAGCAGGACCCACAGGTCCGAGAATTGGTTACACAGGCAAACCAAGGTATTACCCATTTGTTTGTGACATCAAAGCAAGTTATTCCATATTATCAGGAAGCATTTGGGATTGATAGAGATAAGATCTATGTGACAGGTGTTCCGGTAACAGATCAGTATTTTGATTCTGCTTGGATACAGAGAGCAAAACAAAATTTTTACCAGATGTATCCTACATTAAAAAATAAAAAAATACTGTTATTTGCACCGACTTTCCGTGCCGAATCAGCAGAAAATGAGAATATTTTAAAAGAATTTTCGGTTGGTGAAATTCATAAAATTCTGGGAGATGATTGGATTATTCTTATTAAGATGCATCCGAAATATCCTACGGAAAATATTGTAGAGACTAAATATTGTCTGGATATGACACACTATCATGATATATCAGAATTATATATGGTTTCTGATTTATTGATTACTGACTATTCTTCTACGGTTGTAGAATACTCTTTGCTACAAAAGCCAGTTGTTATGTTCGCCTATGATCTAGAACAATATGACCGCGGTTTTTATCGAAGTTATGAAGAAACGGCACCGGGAGAGATTGCACATAACGGTCGGGAACTCATGCACATTTTAACAGAAAAAAGGGATAATATGGAAAAACGACAAACTTTTGTCAAATTACAGTACGATTATATAGATGGTAAGTCCGTTGAGAGGATTATTCACATATTAAATTGAGGTGTGCCAGACAAGGATGCCTTAATGGATAAAAAGATGAGAGGTTAACAAGGAGGTAAAAGATGAGAAGTTGGAAGAACAGGAGAAATAAGCGAATTGCTTTTGGACTAGCTGTTTTATTAGTGATGTTACAGTTTTCACCCTTGCAGTTTACAGGTGAGACAGTACAGGCTGTAAAAGCAGCGGAACAAGATAGTATGTTGGATGGTCAGGAAACGATATCTCCAGATGAGACCTTGCAGCCAGAAGATACGGTAAAACCAGAAAATACGGAGAATCCGGATGGAACGAAAGCCCCTGATAATACAAAGAAGCCAGGAGAGACGGATAAGCCGGCAGCAACAGAGAGACCATTAGTATTAGAGCCTAGTCAGGTGGATTGTATTGTAGCCACTGGCGGTGCTGTATTTATAGAGGATAGCAATATTCGTGTCAGTGATTTGCAGGCAACAGAAAGAACAACTACAAGCATTACTTTGTCGTGGAAGAAAATACCAAATATGGATGTAGATGGGTATTATATTTATCAGTATGATTTTGAATTGCGGGATTATGTCTATGTAGATACCGTTTCTGAGACGAAATATACTATGAAGAATTTATTGCCTGGAAAAGAATTTTACTACACTATATCTGCGTATCAAGAGAAGGATAAGCTGCAGTCACAATTTTGTGCGCCATTGCATACCTATACTAGACCAGAGCAACTGACTTCAGTTACTATGAAAACATATGCCAAGACTTCTATTACCTTGACTTGGAAGAAGATTGGTTCTGCAACCGGATATCAAATCTTTCGTGCGGGAGAGACCGGTGAATTTACGCAGGTAGGAACCACTACAGATACAACTTATAAGGACACTGGTTTGACCAATGGAACAACATATCGCTATATGGTTCGTACTTATGCTATTGCCGCAGAAAATACTGCAGACTATTCTGCGGTGTTTACTATGACAACAAAAGTAAAGGCACCTACAATTAAAGCCATCAAAGGCGGAAACGGACGTGTCAGAATCAAATGGGGAAAATTGTCCAAGGCAGATGGATACCAGATCTATCGAAACGATGGTGCTAATTATGTATTGATTGCTACCATTCCAGTCAATACAACAGTAAAGTATATTAATACTGGTTTGGCAAATGGACAAACCTATCGTTATAAAGTGTGTGGATACCGCAGAGTAGATAATGTGAATTACATTGGAGACCAGACCAACGAATATTCTGCGAAAGCGGTAAAGGTAGCTGCTACTTCCAAAAAGGCAATGCTCTTTAAAACCAAAAAAGCATTCAAGAAATCACCTGCTTATAAGGCATGCAAGTTCTTTAAGCAAAAGGTAAAATATGCCAAAAGTGTTATTATACCTGGAATACAGAATACTAATCTCAATGGATTTGGTTGTGAAACGATGGTTCCTCAGGGATTAACGTTTGCAAAATCGTATATGTTGATGTCAGCATATGATTTGTCTAAGGTAGAAAATTCTGTTATTTATGTGATTAAGAAATCAACGAAAAAATTGGTTACAACTGTAGAATTACCAAGTCAGACTCATGCTGGTGGGCTTGCTTACGATGGCAGGAATCTCTGGATTACCAGCGGAAATAATTTGCTGAGTATTCCGTTTTCTACCATTTCAGCAGCGGCTTCTAAGGGACAGTCCTATTTGGAGATACCGGCGTACGCATCCACAGTGCCGGTGGGACAGCAGGCTGCGACGATTGCCTACTACAAATCAAAATTGTGGGTTGCTTCTTATAACGAATTGTCCAGTGGTTATCTGGGAAGTTATACTATTGTCAACAAAAATGCTACTCCGTCTTTGTCCTTGTGTTCCAGAATTAAGGTGGCGAACCGGATACAGGGCATGGTATTTACGTCCAAGGGAGAGCTGATTTTATCCAGATCCTGCCAGACTGACTCGAAACAGAGAGGTTTCCTGCATCAGTTGGATGTCTATAAGCCTAATGTGAAAAAGGCATCCCAGAGTATTATTAAATTGGGACGAGTTAGGAAACATGTGGATATGCCGACGATGAACGAAGAAATCGCCATTAGCGGTTCCTATCTCTATGTAAATTATGAATCAGGTGCCTTTACTGGAAAAGGACCGGGAGACGCCAAACGGAAAGCGGTCAACCGCATGGATCGAATTTGTGCATTTAAGGTATCTGCAGTCGTCAAATAGTGAATTGGAGATCAATTTGTATGGAACAGAACATTCAGATGAAACGATGCGATATAGATGTGGAACAGCAGATTCTGGATTTAGAGATAGAAGGGATACTGCCTTATCCGATTCTTGGGGATCGTATCCGGATTTCTGTAGTTTTCTGTGCAGGAGAGATTGACCGTTACTTTCCGATGATAGCGAATGGAACTGTGTGTGAGGATCAGTATACACAGTTTCATGCTGCTACCAGGATTCAGTTAGATAGTGTTTTTTTTGAATATCATCCGGATACTCCGGATGATATTATTGTTTTGAAATTTTGTAGCTGTACACCAGATTATGAATGGATGATGTTCGATACGGATGTGGCATTGGATGGCGCATTATTTCAAACCAGAACGGTGCCTAAAACAGGCTTGATAAATTTGCTGAGTAGAAGCCTTCGTTTTCTAAAATATCTGATTTGTACCTTATTACTGCCGATATGGTTGCTGTCAGGTTATCTGGCGGTTAAGGGACATGGTAATCTTCATCCTGCTGCTAAAGGCAGACAGGGAAAGCGGGCGATTTTTTATCATGCACATGGATTGGTAATGGAATGGACTGGTTATGGCTATAGTATACGGGAATTCAAAACCAACTACTTTAGAAGGCAATATGAGAAAGCCTGCAGAAAATGTCCCCAGACAGAGGGGATTCTTTTCCTGTCAGAGCGAGAAGTGGAGACAGGGGGAAATCTGGATCTGGTTCGAAAAGCTTTGACAGAACGGGAACAGCAGGAATCGGTTGCTTCTCTGGGGAAACAGCGGGAGTTCCTGGTAAATCGACCTGTGCATAAATTATCGTGGAAGGAATTGAAGCATCTGTCGGCACTGGCTGCCGCATCCAGAGTGATAATTTTGGAGGATTTTTATCCTCATCTGCATGCATTGTCCATGCGTCCAGAGACTAAGATTCTACAGCTGTGGCATGCTTGTGGAGCATTTAAGCTTTTTGGGCTGTCTAATCTGGGGATTTCTGATCATCTGCAGCAGGATACCCGAAATCATAGAAGTTATGATGCAGCACTGACCAGTGGCGAGGGACTGGTGCCTTTTTATAGCGAGGCATTTGGGGTTCCATCCAGCCATATTTATCCCATTGGGGTACCAAGGACGGATTTTTTCTTCCAGGACGAGTTAGTGGAGCAGAGAGTACAGGAAATATACCAGCGTTATCCAGTTTTGCAGGAGAAACGAGTGGTTTTGTTTGCACCTACTTTTCGTGGCAGTGGTAATCAGACGGCTTATTATCCGACAGAATGTTTTCCAATTTATCAGGTGGTGGAGGCGCTGCCAGATGATGTGATGCTGATTATTAAAAATCATCCTTTTGTGCATGATCAGCTGGAAATTGCACCAGAGCATCAGAATCGGGTGCTGGATCTGACGGGAACAGAGAATATCAATGATTTGTTGCTGCTTACCGATGTACTAATTACGGACTATAGTTCCGTTATCTTTGAGGCAGCTATTTTGCAGATACCGATGTTGTTTTATGTATTTGATTTGGAAGAATATATCCAGAGCAGGGATTTGTACTTTGAATTTGCAGATTTTGCACCAGGAAAGATTATCCGCGGGCTGCCAGATCTGATTCAGGCGACCAGACAAACACTTCAATTGCCAAAAGACAATGATGCAGGCGATTCCTTCCGGAAATTCTTTTTAGGGGCGATTGATGGGCATTCTACCCAGCGTGTGGTGCAGTTGGTAGAGCAGTTATATGATAGTGCAACGAATACGATACATTGATATGAAGCAGCTTTGCCCGTTTAGAAGGGTTTTGAAATTTAATATATAATAATTACTAGTCCAGGAGGAATTGTATGTATCAGAAATGGAAGAAAGAAATAGAGAAGTATGGGCAGGGAAACAGTGAGTATGAATGGGATGAACTGGAAGAACTGATTACCGATGACTTTGAGGAGGAAAAACTGTCTATAGAAGAGTTCGATCATTTGATGGAACAATTAATGGATATGGAGTAGATTTAGGAACTATGCATGGTAAGGAATCTTATTTATGCACAGTTTCTAATGTGTTCCCTTGCAATTGCCGATATATTTTAATATACTATGGAAATTTGGATTTTGGACTGTCAGGCAGGGCGGTAACATGGAGGGATTGTTATGAAAAATGGATTTTCTATTAAGGGTGTTCAAAGGGAACAGGATGGATTTCAGTTGGCGGTTAGCTCTGGGCGCACCAGATCCCAGAAAAAGGAGCAGGCAGAGAAAGCCGAGAAGGAGAATCGCAAAAATGTCTATCTGGGAGATATTACTCAAGGATCTTCCCAGGATCAGATCAGTGAGAAATATGCCATAGCGCAGAATCGGGCGATTAAAAAATTATTGGATCAATTAGAGGATGATGTCAAAATAGATGATGACATGGCAGCAGAGCTGACGAATGTAGATCAGTTACAGCAGGATATCCGGGGATACCGTGATGGGCTTGTAGCAGTATGGGAGCGTCGTAATGATCTTCAAAGCAAATATGATGAAGCTCTGAACAAATATCAGATGGATCCGGAAACCCGGGCGCAAAAGGATCAGGAGCTGACGGAAAAAGCGGAACTGAATCGGAATGATCCAATGAATCCGGAATATATGTTGACGGATGAGGAAAAAGAGTATTTAAATAATCTGTCAGAGAGAAAGAAGTATCAGACGGATTTGCTGATTTGTGACGAGGAGGAGCAGCAATACAAAAACCGAATTAATCTGGCACAGCGCAAGATAGAAGAGAGTAAGGCAACTGTTTATGCAACGCAGAAAGCATTGCTGCAGACTCATCCTATGGTAGATGCCATGAAGGATGCGGATGAAATCATGGAAGCTGCCAATAAGGAGCGGATCGGTTCTCTCTTTGATGAGGGTGTGGATGAAATTGAAGAAAAGAATGCCGAAGCCCAGAAGGAAATGGCCGAAAATAAAGAAAAGGCTCTGGAAGAAAAGATAGAACGGGAGAAGATGGAAGCTGAGGAGAAGAAGAAAGAGGAAGCAGAGCAGGAAATGGAGGAATCCATTATGGCTGTTACCATGCAGGCAATGGCCTATGGACAGCAGACCAGTGAGGCTGTTCAGGCAAATATCAAGAACCTGATTCAGGATCAGATCTTACTGGATGTAGATTTGAAGGGCTTGCGTGTGAACGATCAGGTCTGAAGAAAGATATTGACTTACGGTTCCGTCCATGGTTTAATAGAGAAAGATGTAAAAACAACAATGAGAACTTGGCTAAGCACAAGCGGTGCAAGGTTAGGTTCTCTTTTTCGGTGTAAGGCTTGGTGAATAATATGGCAGAGACAATTATTGAATTAAAGAATATACAGAAGTGTTACGTTAGGGATACAGCCGTTATTGATGGATTTAGCCTGACGATTAAAAAGGGAGAGTTTGTAACCTTTCTGGGGCCATCCGGCTGTGGTAAGACTACGATTCTGCGCATGATTGGTGGTTTTGAGGCACCTACTTCCGGGGAGATCCTGCTGCATGGAAAGGATATCAGCAGGATGCCTGCCAATGAGAGGCCTATCAATACAGTATTCCAGAAGTATGCCTTATTTCCCCATTTGAATATCTATGATAATATCGCCTTTGGACTGAAACTGAAAAAGCTTCCAAAACAGGAGATTGAACAGAAGGTCAGACATGCTTTGGAAGTGGTGGATCTGGAAGGTTTTGAGCGCAGGCATATCTCCACCTTATCCGGTGGTCAGCAACAACGGATTGCCATTGCCCGTGCTATTGTCAATGAGCCAGAGATTCTGTTATTGGATGAGCCGTTGGGGGCATTGGACTATAAGATGCGGGGTGAGATGCAGCTAGAATTAATGCAGATGCATGAAGAACTGGGGATTACCTTTATCTATGTGACTCATGATCAGGAAGAAGCCATGACCATGTCGGACAAAATTGTGGTTATGGCTGATGGCAGGATTCAGCAGACGGGGACACCGGAGGAAATCTATGATGAGCCAGCCAACGCCTTTGTTGCCGATTTCATTGGTGAGAGTAATATTTTTAATGGCACTATGACGGGAGAAAAACGAGTATCTTTTTGTGACCAGGAATTTATCTGTGTGGATGATTATCCGGTGGGAACCCAGATTGAGGCGGTCATCCGTCCGGAAGATGTGATCTTGACAGCGGCAGAGCAGGGAATGCTGCGGGGAGAGGTACTGTCTTCTATTTTTAAGGGAACGTACTACAAGATTACTGTACTTTGTGGTAAAAATGAGATTGAGCTGCAGAATCTAAAACCAGTGGAAAAAGGAAAACAGGTTGGCCTATGTGTTGAGCCAGACGGGATTCATGTGATGCCTTATAATGTTACCATCAATCACTTTACTGGTGTGATTGATGAGGAAATGAATCTCTGTTTTATTGATAATCGAATACCAGTGGATTATTCCAGAATTTATCCGGGGTCTGTCCTGGAAGATGGACAGATATACGCAGCAGACGGAGAACCAATTTTTACGGCGGGAGTTTATGTGGACGCCTATTTTGATCCATCCGATGCGCTATTGAGTGATGATTCTGATGCAGGGGAAGTACAGGGGAATATTGTCTCCATTATCTATAAAGGAGATCATTATAGTTATGTTGTCAGAAGCAAAAATGAAGTGGATTACTATGTCAATGATGAATATTTGTGGAATATTGGAGATTATGTTAGTGTCATTATACCATTAGATCGGATTGAATATCATGTTAAACAATGACGGAAAGCATTCTTTGGGAAATTATAGTTTGGAAAGTCATGATCTCACAGAAGCACATACAGAACCGTGGATCAGGTAGGAACAGAGAGGCAGGAGTAGCATGAGATTTTCTAGAAAATACTTAAATCTTCCATATATTATTTTTCTACTGTTATTTGTGATTTTACCTTTGTTCGTGATTTGTTATTATGCTTTTACTAATGGACAGGGGGAGTGGACGATTTCTAATTTTACCACTTTTTTTACGAATACCAAAACTCTGGGGACTTTATTTTATAGTGTTTTGATTGCGTTTACTACTACTGTAGTATGTCTGCTGATTGCCTATCCAGCTGCCTATTTCCTGGCAAAGGGACCTTTCAGACGTAGTGCAGTATGGATGGTTTTGATTGTGATGCCGATGTGGATTAATTTTACCCTGCGCATTACAGCATTAAAGGAGGTTTTGAGTGTATTGGAGGGAAATCTGGCATACCATCCCTTTTTTAACACCATATTGTGTATGACCTATGATTTTCTGCCTTTTATGGTAATGCCTTTGTATTCCACCATTACGAAATTGGATCCGCAGCTCTGGGAGGCAGCACAGGATCTGGGCGCCAGAAGATGGCAGGTTTTGTGGAAGGTTATTATTCCCATGACAATGCCTGGGATTATCAGTGGTGTTACCATGATTTTTTTGCCGGCAATGACTAATTATGTGGTTCTGGACATGGTATATAATAGTACTTATATTATGGGAAGTCTGATCGGCAGTTATTTTAACGCTTATGATTGGCACAATGGTTCCATGATTTCGTTTATATTACTACTTTTTATCTTTGGTATTTATGCTATCAGTTCCCGTGCCACTGGACAGCAGACCATACAGAGGGGAGGGAGTGCCCTGTGAATGCGAAAAGAAAAGTGATGGCATATTCGTGGATCTGGCTGGTTCTTCTCTTTTTATATATGCCGATACTGGTACTGGCGGTTTATAGTTTTAGTGAATCTACCATGATTGGTTCTTTGCGGAGCTTTTCCTTGCAAAATTACATTACACTGTTTTCTGTGCCGGAATTAAAGAGAATGATCTGGGGGACGGTACTTTTGGCACTGGGGGTTTCGGTGATTTCTACTATATTGGGAACGATGGGTGCTATTGGCACGTTTTATAGCAGGAAAGTCTGTAGGCGGGGTGTGGAGTTGGCGAACCAGATTCCCATTGTGAATGCCGATGTTGTGACTGGTTTTTCCATCTGTATTTTGATGATTGTATTCTGGCATATGGATAAGGATACCTATATTCCGCTGGTAATTGGACATACGGCGTTGTGTACCCCCTTTGTCTATCTGTCGGTTATGCCAAGGTTGCAGGGAATGGATCCCTTTTTATATGAAGCGGCATTAGATCTGGGTTGTACCCCCGCCCAGGCGTTGCGTAAAATAGTCCTGCGTGAGCTGCTGCCTGGCATTGGATCAGGGTTTATGACAGCAGTTACCCTATCTCTGGATGATTACTTTATTACTACTTATACCAAACCAGCAGTGTTTGATACCATCAGTACCTATGTGGTTAATGCCACGAAAGGGGCGCAGACGCAGATTAAGACCGCTTTGTGGGCATTGTCTACAACAATTTTTCTGCTGGTAATTTTATCAGTGGTATTGATGAATGTGGTTTTGGAGCGAAAGAACTTAGGAAAGGTATAAAGAAAAAGAATGTGGAAACAAAGATTACTAGGGGGATTGGCAGGGATCATAGCCGTTCTTTGTCTGGGAGGATGTGGACATAGTGATAAGGATGTGACTGTTCTGCGTATCGCAAATGCAGAAGAATATATTGATGAGGGTGGCTGGGATGTGGATGAGACGATAGATTTAGAGGATGGTACCAGCATTCGGGGCGTTCATCCTATGATAGAAGACTTTGAGCAATGGTATGAGGAAACCTATGGCGAGAAGGTCAGAGTAGAATATTCTACTTATGGTACCAATGAGGATTTGTATAATCAGATGCTTTTGGGGAATGTGTTTGATCTGGTGTGTCCGTCAGAATACATGATTATGACCTTGATGCGGGAAGGAAAGTTACAGCCATTCTCCAAGGAATTTCAGGATCTGTCAGATGAAAGGAACTATTACAGGGGCGGTGTTTCGACCTATATCCAGTCCCGAATGGAACAGCTGGAAATTGACGGAGAGAAACTCAGTGACTATGGTGCCTGTTTTATGTGGGGAATCATGGGATTGGTTTACAATCCGGATGGTGTGAATCCAGAGGATATGAAACATTGGAAAGTGCTTCTGGATCCAGCTTATTCCAAACGGATTACCATGAAAGACAGTGTCAGAGATTCCTATTTCGTTGCTCTGGGCATTTTAAATGAAGATCAGATATCAGCGCCTTCTTTTCTACAGCTGTCGAATTATTCAGAGCAGCTTTCCACTGTGCTGAATGATACCAGTCAGAAAACAGTGGACCAGGTAGAGGAGCTTTTGTCAAAGATGCGCCAGAATGCTTATTCACTGGAGGTGGAGAGCGGGAAAGCGGATATGGTTACCGGCAAGGTATTAATCAATATGCAGTGGTCGGGAGATGCAGTCTATTCTCTGGATCAGGCAGAAGAAGACGGGCTGGAACTGGCATACAGTGTGCCAGAGGAGTGCAGTAATCTATGGTTTGATGGATGGTGCATGATGAAAGACGGTGTGGGGGAGGACTCTGGCAAACAGCAGGCAGCCGAAGCTTTTATCAATTATTTATCCAGACCGGATAATGTGATCCGGAATATGTATTACATTGGTTATACTTCGGCAATTGCCGGAGGGGATAGCGATCTGATCTATCAATATGTGAAGTATTGCTATGGGGCAGAAGATGAGGAAGAAGAAACAGCAGAATACTCTTTGGATTACTTTTTTGCCGGGGATTCTGCAGAGAAGGGGCAGTATCAGATTTTGACGCTACCGTCCCAGCTAAAAAGACAGCTATATGCACAGTACCCACCAGAGGATGTACTGCGAAAAAGCGCAGTTATGAATGCCTTTGACACGGAGACCAATCAGAGAATTTCCAGGATGTGGACCAATATCCGTTGCTTTGATTTTGCAGATTTATTTCGATAAGAGGATGCAGGATAAATCCATCAATTTGATGCTAGCATTTACAGTCGCTTGTAATGTGGATAATTTTCTGTTATCCATTGGTTATTCATTTCGTCCTGCTGTTTCGCAGGAAAATGTATCGTTATTGTCCGAATAGACAAAATTTGCCCTGCCTGGCAAGTTTACGCCTTTCGGAGAAACCAGCTGCCTTGCGTGCCGTATTGTTGATTAGCGTGCTCTTTCACGATCTATTTGTTGACAAGCTGCGTTTTCGTGTTATGTGTTTCGGGCATTTTGAATACGCCGGTACTTACGAGGCGTTCTGTGCCTCGTTATGTACCGTTGCGTATGAAATATAACGAAAGTGTGCCTGAAACACATAACCGAAAACCTGCAGCTGTGCTCAGATAGAGTTCACGAGCACGCACAGATACGTCACTGCAAGGCAGGGCTTCTCACGAAAGCCTATTGCACTACGGCAGGGCAAAATTTTGCCTCATTCGGACATTTCCGGCAAAGTTTAAGTGAAACAGCAGAACGAATACCAGGATCTGACGGATAACAGAAAATTATCAATTTGCAAAATCGGCTGTGAATGCTAACAAATTAATGCATTTATCCTATAAGAGGGTGTAATATTCTTGAATTTTTAGGTATTAGGTGTCATAATAACAAGAGTTGAAAAAATAGAAATGGAGACGAATCATGGATATCACAAGTAAGATAGCAGAGGAATTAGGAATCAAAGCATGGCAGGTAGAGGCTACGATCAAGCTGATTGACGAGGGAAATACCATTCCTTTTATTGCCAGATATCGTAAGGAGGCGCATGGCTCACTGGATGATGAGCAATTGCGTAACCTTAACGAGCGACTGGTATATCTGCGCAATTTAGAGGAGAAAAAGGAACAGGTATTGGCAACGATTGAGGAACAGGGAAAGCTGACAGAGGAGCTGAAGGCACAGATTCTGGCGGCAGAAACCCAGGTTATGGTGGAGGATTTATATCGGCCGTACCGTCCGAAACGGCGCACCCGTGCTACCATTGCCAAGGAAAAGGGCTTGGAACCACTGGCAGAGCTGATTCTGGCACAGGAAACTACCGAGAGTCTGGAGACTGTGGCGGCAGCCTATCTTTCTGAGGAAAAGGAGGTTGCTACAGTAGAAGATGCTATTGCAGGCGCCAGAGATATTATTGCTGAAATGATTTCGGATGATGCCGATTATCGTACTTATATCCGGGATATTACCAGAGAGGAAGGGCTGATTATTTCCAGCGCCAAGGACGAAAAGGCACAGTCTGTGTACGAGATGTATTATGAATTTCAGGAGCCGGTCAGTAAGATTGTGGGACATCGGATTCTTGCCCTGAACCGAGGAGAGAAGGAAAAATTTCTGGTGGTAAAATTGGAAGCACCGGAAGAACGGATTTTGCGCTATCTGCAAACCAAGATTATTACGGCAGAGAATGCTTATACCACGCCTGCTTTGGAAGAGGCGATAGAGGATAGTTATAAACGGCTGATTGCACCGGCAATTGAGCGGGAACTACGAAATGAACTGACGGAAAAGGCAGAAGATGGGGCGATCCGTGTCTTTGGAAAAAATCTGGAGCAGCTTCTAATGCAGCCGCCAATTGCAGGGAAAAATGTGCTGGGCTGGGATCCGGCATTCCGTACCGGATGTAAACTGGCAGTAGTAGATGCCACTGGTAAGGTATTGGATACCAAGGTTATTTACCCGACGGCACCACAGAATAAGGTGGAAGAAGCCAAGCGGGAAGTGAAAAAACTGATTGATAAGTATGATATTTCTTTGATTTCTGTGGGAAATGGTACCGCCTCCCGGGAGTCAGAACAGATTATTGCGGACATGCTGCATGAAATTGCAAAACCGGTGCAGTATATGATTACCAATGAGGCAGGTGCTTCCGTATATTCTGCCAGTAAACTTGCCACAGAGGAATTTCCCAACTTTGATGTGGGACAGCGTAGTGCTGCCTCCATTGCCCGCAGAGTGCAGGATCCATTAGCGGAGTTAGTGAAGATTGATCCGCAGTCCATCGGTGTAGGGCAATATCAGCATGATATGAACCAGAAGAAACTGGGAGAGACCTTATCTGGTGTGGTAGAAGATTGTGTAAATAAGGTAGGCGTGGATCTCAATACGGCATCTGCCTCCCTCTTGGAATATATTTCCGGTATCAGCAAGGCAATTGCCAAAAATATTGTGGTTTATCGGGAGGAAAACGGTAAATTCCAGGATCGTAAGGAATTATTGAAAGTTCCAAAACTAGGTCCGAAAGCCTTTGAGCAGTGCGCTGGATTTATGCGCATTACTGGCGGGAAAAATTTTCTGGATGCTACCAGTGTTCATCCAGAGTCTTATGATGCTGCCAATGCTTTGCTAGAGAAATTGGACATCACGCCGGAGGAGTTAAAGAAAATTCAATCAGAAGCAGTAACAAAGCAGTCTTCCGCTAAGAAAGCAGGATCTGCACCGAAGAAAAAGAAAAAAGAATTCGTGGTACGCAATACTAATACTGCCTTCGGTGCCGCATTTGCCAAGGCGTTTGGAGAGATGCAGCTGCCAGCAGAGGATGATAAGCCGGAAAAGGAGAGCCAGTCATCGGTTTCTGTGGGCACTTTGGCTAAACGTGTGGGGAACAAAAAAGCGGTGGCAGAAGAATTGGGGATTGGTGAGCCAACATTGGTGGATATTCTTAAGGAGCTGGAAAAACCGGGCAGAGATCCACGTGATGAAATGCCGAAACCAATTTTGCGGACAGACGTATTGGAAATGAAAGATTTAAAAGAGGGAATGGTCCTGAAAGGAACTGTTCGTAATGTCATTGATTTTGGTGCATTTGTGGATATCGGTGTTCATCAGGATGGTTTGGTTCACATTTCCCAGATGTCAGACGGGAAATTTGTGAAACATCCTTTGGATGTGGTTAGTGTTGGAGATATTGTGGATGTTAAGGTCATGAGTGTGGATTTGCAAAAACAGCGGATCCAGTTGACTATGAAAGGGATATAAGATTTGAAGTTTCACTAACGCATAGAGAATCATTATGCGAAGTGAAACTAAGTCAAGTCTGGAAGTTTCACTAAGCTCAATAATATTTCGCTAAGTGAAACTAAGTCAACAAGAGTTACTTAAGTAACTCTAGAAAAATGCTATCGCATTTTTCGCAGATTATATGACTCTGGCATGGTTGGAAATGAGTAGAAATGAGGTAAATTATGGCTTTTTGGAAAGATTTGTTTGTGGAGGTCAGGAGGGGCTCCAAGATCACATATAGTCCATCGGATCTGAATAAATTGGACAGGACTTATGAGAGAGAGGTGTTTGAACAGACCAAGCGTAAGGTAATGTCTTCATTCCGGAAGGAGCCGCAGCGTTCATTTACGGCACAGGTGCGGGATTACGCTTTTGAACAGATTCTGGATCGCAGGCTATATACTTTTTCACACATTCTGGTTATTCCCAATCCCTATGGACTGGCACAGCAGACGGCTTTAATTCTATTTAATTCATCCAAAGAATATCGGGTAAGATATCGGGTACAGGGAGATGATGGAGCCGATTTTGTGGCAGAGACAGAACCTGCCAGGCGGCATCGTGTGGCAATTATGGGGTTGTACCTGAACCGCAGTAACAAGGTGGACCTCTATCTGGTGGATGAAAATGATGAAATTGTCAAGCATCGTATGATTCGGATTTATGTGCCGGATGCTGCCATCAATTCTCAGGGAATTGTAACTAAAGTAGATAAAGAAGCTGAACTGCCGATGCCGATGATGATGGTAAACGGTGTTACATTTAAGCCTATGGCATTAGATCATAATGGAGCGATCCGTTATGCACTGCAGTTACGAACAAACCGTATGGGAATGATACCATTGCAGAATGGCCATTTTCTCTTTGCAGACCGTACGGCAAGCTGCGTGAATTCTCTGGGAAAGATTCAGCCATGCCGTTACCATGAAATGGATTATCTGGGGCGGGTATACCGTACCTTTATTATTAAGGAGCCGATTAGTCCTATCGTGGCACAGCATGGGGATTCCCTGTATCTTGCCACAGCATCTGATGTAGAACATGTGAATGATTGTATTCTGGAATTGGATATGAATAGTGGGGAGATTATTCGCAAGATCAATCTGGCACAGATTTTGGGAGATCAATACCGGGATGTCTCTGACTGGACCAAACTGTCCCATATGGAATATCGTGATGGCTGTCTGCTTTTGACGCTTCGCCGCTTGCATACAGTGTTGTGTCTGGAGTTAGATACTTTACAGCCATGTTTTATTTTGTCGGCGGCTGGAGTCTGGGATGGCACAGCTATGGAGCAATATGTTCTACAGCCTGAGGAAGGAACAGCTTTTCGGATGGGATGGCCGTGTAGCGCCACCTGGACCAGTGATCATACCATGCTGGTCTTTAATGGAAGAGCAAAAGGAGATCTGGAACAGGGATATTCGGATCTGGAGCATTCGGAGGTAGTAGAAATTGTATGGAACCGGGAGCAAAATAGTTACCGTTGCCAGTATAGTCATGAAAGCGATCGGTCTTTGGCTTATGGCACTGCTCTACAGATGCCAGAGCAGAAAATAATGTATTTGCAGGGATCCGTTCAGTATAAAACGGATGATCGCCGTTCCGTGTTAACGGTGGTGGATCAGAAGCATGACCAGGAGGGCAGCAGACTTACCCTGTCCAAAGCATTTATTAATGCATGGGAATTTCAGCCGGATATTGCTTCTTTTAGTCAGATCATTGATGTGCGGGAACAGTGTATTTTTGGGAGTCTGCATATGCCGGAAGTGTTTACGGGAACCCTGCCGGAATTGACGACAGAGAAAGTACCTAAAACGTTTTTCCGTAGACCGCATTTGTGTGACAATCTGTTTCTGTTCTCCATGTTGCCAGGGTCTTTGACACGGATTTACTTCGTCGGGGAGAACCATGCGTATGTAGAAGATTATTCCCAGTTAGAAGAAGGTACCCGCCAGGAGGTTTTTGCAATTCAGGTAGATGGATTCGAACCGGATGAATATTTTATTTATCTTGAATTTGACGGTATTGCGTTCCGTCTGAAAAATGAAATCAGGATCCTGCCGTAAAGTGCCAAAAAGTGTTAGTTTATTCTTGCAATCGCATTGGTTATTCGTTATAATTGCACTATGAGTTTTAAAAATATAACTCGTATATTATGCAAAACGTACAAAAAAGGAGGGTATTGTTACATGGCAAACAGATTTGTATTGAATGAGACATCTTATCATGGAGCAGGTTCTATTCAGGAGATTGCTACTGAGGCAAAGGGAAGGGGATTCCAGAAAGCATTTATCTGTTCAGATCCGGATCTGATTAAATTTGGGGTGACAAAGAAGGTTATTGATGTATTAGACAAGGCAGGTTTGGCTTATGAAGTATATTCCAATATTAAGCCAAATCCAACTATTGAAAATGTTCAGACAGGTGTTGAGGCTTTCAAAAAAGCAGGTACCGATTATATTATTGCCATTGGCGGAGGTTCTTCCATGGATACTGCCAAGGCAGTGGGGATTATTATTAATAATCCGGAGTATGAAGATGTACGCAGTCTGGAAGGTGCAGTAGATACCAAAAATAAATGTGTTCCGATTTTTGCAGTACCTACCACAGCAGGTACCGCAGCAGAGGTTACGATTAATTACGTTATTACAGATGTAGAGAAGAACCGCAAGATGGTGTGCGTTGATCCTCATGACATTCCAGTAGTAGCATTTATTGATTCAGAGATGATGTCATCTATGCCAAAAGGACTGACAGCATCTACTGGTATGGATGCTTTGACACATGCCATTGAAGGATATATTACAGCAGGTGCATGGGAGCTGTCTGACATGTTCCATATCAAGGCGATTGAGATCATTGCCCGTTCCCTGCGCGGTGCAGTAAATAATGATCCAGAAGGCAGAGAAGGCATGGCATTAGGTCAGTATGTTGCCGGCATGGGATTTTCTAATGTAGGTCTGGGTCTGGTTCATTCCATGGCACATCCGCTGGGAGCGCTGTATGATACTCCTCATGGAGTTGCTAATGCTATTATTCTGCCTACGGTTATGGCATATAATGCGGAAGCAACTGGTGAAAAATACCGTGAAATTGCCAAGGCTATGGGCGTAGAGGGCACCGAAAACATGTCTCAGGAAGAATATCGCAAGGCAGCAGTAGATGCGGTTCAGCAGCTTTCTGTGGATGTAGGAATTCCAGCTGACTTAAAGGAAATTGTAAAGGAAGAGGATATTCCATTCCTGGCACAGTCTGCTTATGATGATGCATGCCGTCCAGGCAATCCAAAGGAGACCAGTATTGAGGATATTACAGCATTGTATAAAAAATTGCTGTAGGGATTCCTTGGAATCAGCAGTTTGTGTAAATAAAAAATAATTTGTGCCCCGGTTTCCTGGAATATAGGGATGCCGGGGTATTTTGATTGAAAGAGATTGAAAAAAGTGCTTGCATTTTCCACAACACTGGTGTATACTCTATCAAGTACGGTACAAATGACGTACTTGATACAATGTGCGCGTAGCTCAGCTGGATAGAGCGTCTGACTACGGATCAGAAGGTCGGGAGTTCGAATCTTCTCGCGCACGCTACCGAGTCCTTGAGTAATCAAGGACTTTTTTATCGAATAGGAAATTTCTCCTATTCGATAAAAAACACTTCGTGTGGATCGCACGCAAATGCAGATGTATCATGTCGCTGGTGCGACGCATTTGCGGCGCAGAGTTTCGCAAAGCGAAACTCTTTGTTCTAGAATAGGAAAGTGCACGCCAAATAGTAGCACGCCAACAAAAACGCTTTAGCGTTTTTGCAGCGCAACGTGCTGACGTTGCGCTTTTTTACTCTTATAGGAGTGGTCCTGTAGAACTTTTTCTGATTTTATAAGGAGGAAGTCTTATGTTTCAAATTCAGAGCTTAGAGCAGATAGTAGGCAGGGATCATATTCGGTCGCAGGAACCTCTATCGGGACACACCACATTCCGGATCGGTGGACCGGCAAAATGGTATGTGGAACCAGACACAACGGAAGAATTGGTATTGGTAGTACGCTATCTCCGGGAACAGAGAGAGTCTTATTATATATTGGGCAACGGAAGTAATGTTCTGGTGGATGATGCAGGCATTGATGGAGTGGTGGTTTGTACCCATAGTGGCAGAGGCGGTAGCCTGGAATCTGTGGGATGTTTTACAGAAGAGCAGGAGATGCGTCGGTTTTTCTATGATCAGGGCTATTGTACTCCGGAGTCAGTGCAGGGAAAGATTCTGCTGTATGCTGGCAGTGGTGTTCTTTTGTCCAAAGTAGCATCTGAAGCAGCAAATGAGAGTCTGACGGGATTGGAGTTTGCTGGTGGTATTCCAGGAACTTTGGGTGGTGCCGTTACCATGAATGCAGGAGCTTATGGCGGTGAAATTCAGGATGTGATCGTTGCCGCCAGAGTTCTGGATCAGAATGGTGTTGTAGAGATCTTAAATAAGGATGAACTGGATCTGGGATACCGAAGCAGTATTATCCAACGGGAAAATATGATCGTGCTGGATGTACTGTTTGCCTTAGCACCAGGAGAGGAGCAGCAGATCCGCGCCACCATGAAGGATTATAATGAACGGCGCAGGGAGAAGCAGCCCTTAGAATATGGTAGTGCCGGCAGCACTTTCAAGAGGCCAGAGGGATATTTTGCTGGCAAGTTGATTCAGGATGCCGGATTGCGGGGGTATCGTGTGGGAGATATTATGGTTTCAGAGAAGCATTGTGGTTTTGTGGTCAATGTGGGACAGGGAACCTGTAAGCAGGCAGAGCAGGTCATTGAACATGTACAGAAAACAGTGTATGAACAGTTCGGGGTGGAATTAGAGACAGAAGTTAAGATGTGGTAAAGAGTTGGAGCGGAGATTATGAAGAAACGATATGTAATTGTGACAGGTATGTCCGGGGCGGGCAGAAGTTCTGTGTTGAAAATGTTAGAAGATATGGGATATCTCTGTGTAGATAATTTGCCGGTGCTTCTACTGTCCAAATTTACAAAACTGATTGGTCTGGAGGGTGGAGATTCCAAACAAGTGGCGTTGGGGATTGATATTCGTAATCTGGAGGGACTGGCAGAACTGGATCAAACACTGGATACCTTAGAGAAAGAGGGGTATCACTATGAGATTCTGTTTCTGGAGGCGGACAATAATGTATTGGTAAAACGCTACAAGGAGACCAGGAGAAATCATCCATTGGCGTTGCAGGGCAGAGTGGACAAGGCAATTGAAGCGGAACGGGTGGAATTATCTTTTATCAAACAGCGGGCCGATTATATTCTGGATACCAGCCATATGTTGATTCGGGAGCTGAAGCATGAAATTGACCGGATTTTCCTGGGAGAGGAAGAATACGAGAATTTTTTTGTGACTCTGCTGTCTTTTGGGTTTAAGTATGGCATTCCAGAGGATTCCGATTTGGTTTTTGATGTGCGCTTTCTGCCGAATCCTTTTTATATTCCGGAGCTGAAGCCGTTGACTGGCAATGACAGAGCAGTGTACGATTATGTGATGGCAGCAGAACAGGCACAGATTTTTCAGAAGCAATTGTATGAGATGATTCGTTTTCTGATTCCAAATTATATTACAGAGGGCAAGAATCAAATTGTTATCAGCATTGGTTGTACGGGTGGAAAACATCGTTCCGTCACCATGGCAAGGGCGTTGGAAGCTCAGATGAAACGTCTGCCTTATACGGTAAAAATTGAACATAGGGATATTGCCCGTTAATAGTGTGACTAAAGTCGCGAGAGCGACAGCGGCAAGCTTGCTTGCCCGCTGGCATATCTGGAAGTGTGTTGGGATAGTTATCTGGGGAGGATCACATGTCATTTTCTGGTAAAGTCAAAGAGGAGCTGGGGAAACAGATCAGTCCGGCAAGGCATTGTCAGCTGGCAGAGTTTGCCGCCTTGTTTCTCCTGTGTGGTAAAGTGAAAAAAAAATCCCAAGAAAAAATTTCTTTGGAGATTCATACAGAAAACTTGACAGTCGCAAAAAAATCTTATATCTTATTAAGGATGGCGTTTGATACCAGCATAGAAATACGGATTCGGAATCACAGTCTTAAATCTTATACGCCTACCTATTTTTTAGTGATTCAGGGTCAGGCGGCGGTGATGCAGATTCTAAAGGCGGTTAAATTGTTGGATGAAACGGGAAATCGATGGGGCGATTTTTCGGGAATACCATACCGTCTGGTGCAGAATACCTGCTGTAAACGAGCGTATTTACGTGGCGTATTTATGGTGGCTGGTTCAGTGACCAATCCAAAGAAGGGATATCATCTGGAGATTGCAGTAGCGTCTGAGCGTTTATGCAGACAGTTACAGGAGATGGTGCTTTCCTTTGGCATTGAGGCGAAAATTGTGGAGCGCAAGAAATATTATGTGCTTTATGTCAAAGAAGGGTCTTTGATTGTTGATTTTCTCAATGTTATGGAGGCTCATCTGGCTCTGATGGAGTTTGAGAATGTCCGTATCCTAAAGGATGTCCGTAATTCCGTGAATCGACAGGTGAATTGTGAAACGGCGAATATTAATAAAACTGTTACAGCAGCGGCCAGACAAATTGAAGACATACGATATATAGAGCGTCGTAAGGGGTTTCGGCAGTTAAATGATGGTTTGCGGGAAATTGCAGAATTGCGTCTGGATTATCCAGACAGTTCCTTGGCGGAACTGGGGCAGATGTTATCCAAGCCTTTAGGGAAATCCGGAGTAAATCATCGTTTGAGAAAACTGAGTGATATTGCAGATGGGTTGCGAGAGCAGCAAGCATTATTTCCGGATCCAAAGGAGGACGAAAGGTCATGATCACAAAGAAAATCAAGATTCAGATTAAAAGTGGACTAGAGGCAAGACCAGTAGCCATACTGGTACAGGTTGCAAGCCAGTACAGCAGCAAGATTTATGTGGAGTGTGAAAACAAGAAAGTCAACGCCAAAAGTATTATGGGTATGATGGCGTTAGGGCTGGCAAGCGGCGAAGAAGTAGTTGTGTCTGCAGACGGTGATGATGAGCAGACAGCCATGACGGAAATTGAAAAATATTTAAGCTCGGCACATGCATAAAAGAGTGGCGAAAGAGATAGTTCAGAAACGACTATCTCTTTTTTTTTGTATTTATTTAGGGTATACTATGGGGAGACAGGTTACATAAGAAACAGCAGCAAAAACATTGGAACATTAAGCTGCAAGCAATCCGTAGGATTGCTGGAAAGGAGGCTTGCAGCATGAGTTCAACTATGGGCTTTACACATCTGCATGTCCATACGGAGTATTCTCTGTTGGATGGCTCCTGCAAAATACCGAAACTGATTGCAAGGGCAAAAGAATTGGGAATGAAACATCTGGCGATTACTGACCATGGTAATATGTATGGTGTAATTGATTTTTATCGTGCAGCCAGAGATGCCGGTATCAATCCGGTCATTGGCTGTGAGGTATATGTGGCTTTGGAGTCCCGCTTTGACACACAAAATGTAAAGGGAACGGAACGGTATCATCATCTGGTGCTGTTGGCGGAAAATAATCAGGGCTATGCAAATCTGATGAAGATCGTCTCCAAAGGTTTTACGGAGGGATTTTATTATAAACCCCGTGTAGATTATGAAGTATTAACAGAGTATCATGAGGGAATTATTGCTTTGAGTGCTTGTTTGGCAGGGGCTGTGGCAGGTGCTTTGCGGCAGGGACAATATGATCTTGCCAAGCAGGAGGCATTGCGACTGTCGGAAATCTTTGGGCCAGATCATTTTTATTTGGAGCTGCAGGATCATGGCATTCCAGATCAAACTACCGTCAATCAGGGATTATTGCGGATGAGTCAGGAAACAGGGCTGGAACTGGTCTGTACCAATGACGTGCATTATATTCTGGCAGAGGATGCGGAGCCACATGATTTGCTTCTGTGTATCCAAACACAGAAAAAAGTGCAGGATGAGGATCGGATGCGCTATGAGGGAGGTCAGTATTACCTCAAATCTGAGGAAGAAATGCTGTCCCTGTTTCCTTATGCGAAACAGGCTGTGGAAAATACCACGAAAATTGCGGCACGCTGTCATGTGGAGATAGAATTTGGTAAATACAAATTACCACAATTTGATGTGCCGGAAGGCTATACAGCATGGGAATATCTGAACAAAATCTGTAAAGAGGGTATGCAGGAGCGGTACGAGGAGTTGACACCGGAATTGCAGGAACGTTTGGATTATGAATTGGAAACCATACATACTATGGGATTTGTGGATTATTTTTTGATTGTGTGGGATTTTATCAAATATGCCAGAGATCATGGGATTAGTGTGGGTCCAGGCCGAGGTTCGGCAGCGGGAAGTATTGTTTCTTACTCTTTGGGAATTACTAATATTGATCCCATCCGTTATGATCTGCTGTTTGAACGTTTTCTGAATCCAGAAAGAGTGACCATGCCTGATATTGATATTGACTTTTGCTATGAAAGGCGTCCAGAGGTCATTAAATATGTCATGGATAAATATGGTAGGGACCATGTGGTGCAGATTGTTACCTTTGGTACTATGGCGGCACGTGGTGTTATCCGCGATGTGGGTCGCGTCCTGGATCTGCCCTATAATTATGTGGATACAGTGGCAAAGTCCATTCCCATGGAACTGGGAATTACCATTGACAAGGCACTGGAATCTAATCCGGATTTGCGGAGCATGTACGACAGTGATGACCAGGCACGCAATTTGATTGATATGTCCAGAAAGTTGGAAGGCTTACCGAGACATACTTCCATGCATGCGGCAGGGGTTTTGATTAGTCCCAAACCGGTGGATGAGTTTGTGCCGTTGTCCAAAGCTTCTGACGGTACGATTACTACCCAGTATACCATGACCACACTGGAAGAATTGGGATTGCTAAAAATGGATTTCTTGGGACTGCGGACCTTGACCGTCATTCAGGATGCGGCAAAATTGGCAGGTTTGCAGGATCAGGATATGATGCATATTGATTATGATGATCCTGCCGTGTTTGAAATGATCAGCTCGGGTAAATGCGAGGGTGTGTTTCAGCTGGAAAGTGCCGGTATGAAGCAGTTTATGAAAGAGCTAAAACCTAGAAACATGGAGGATATTATTGCTGGAATTTCCCTGTATCGTCCCGGCCCTATGGATTTTATTCCGCAATATATTGCCGGCAAAAACAGTCAGGATAGTATTGTTTATGACTGTCCGCAGTTAGAGCCGATTTTGTCACCTACCTATGGCTGTATTGTCTATCAAGAGCAGGTTATGCAGATTGTGCGTAATCTAGCAGGATACAGCTTTGGGCGCAGCGATTTGGTGCGCCGTGCCATGTCCAAGAAAAAGGCAAAGGTCATGGAAGCGGAGCGGCAGAATTTCATTTACGGTAATGAGGAAGAAGGGGTGCGGGGCTGTATTGCTGGCGGAATCCCTGAAAACGTGGCAAACAAAATTTATGACGAGATGATTGATTTTGCCAAGTATGCCTTTAATAAATCCCATGCTGCGGCATATGCGGTGGTGGCGTATCAGACAGCATATCTGAAATATCATCATCCGGTGGAATTTATGGCGGCATTGATGACTTCAGTAAAAGATAATACGGTTAAAATTACAGATTATTCCATGCATTGCCGGGAAATGGAGATCCAGATCCTGCCACCGGACATCAATACAGGATATGCAGTTTTCTCGGTGGATCAAGGGAATGTGCGTTATGGTATGGCAGCGGTTAAGGGCGTTGGAACCCAAGTGGTGCAAGTGATTGTAAACGAGCGGCAGCAGCGGGGAGAATATCGTTCCCTGCAGGATTTCATCGAGCGCATCAACGGTAAAGATGTCAATAAAACAGTGATTGCCAATCTGATTAAGGCAGGGGCAATGGATTCCCTGGATGGAAACCGACAGCAGAAAATTTTGGTCTATCAGCATATTATGGAGAATGTGGCGAGGGAGCACAAGGATAATCTGGCAGGACAGATTTCACTATTTGATTTGGGAGATGAAGACTTGGCAGCAAGTAAGGAAATTCCCTTTCCGAATGTTGAGGAATATGAACCAGAGGAGCTTCTGGCGATGGAAAAAGAAGTTTTGGGAATTTATATCAGTGGTCATCCTCTGCAGAATTATGCTGATCTCATGGAGAAAAACTGTACCAATAATTCAGCAGATTTCCTGCCGGGGGATGAAGGAGAAAACGCAGGTATGCCTAGGGTGCAGGAGGGGGAGAATGTTATTATTGGTGGAATTATTGAGACCAAGACTGTCAAGACCACGAAGACCAATACTTTAATGGCATTTCTGACTTTGGAAGATATGTATGGAACGGTAGAAGTTATTGTATTTCCGCGAGACTACGAGCGTAGAAAAGATTTGCTGGAGGAGGGTGCCAAGGTCTTTGTCTGTGGTCGTGCCCAGGTGGAAGAGGAACGGGGAGGAAAGGTCATCTGCAGCAATATTATTCCGTTTGAACAGGTGCCTTGTGAATTGTGGGTGCGCTTTCAGGATAAGGAGACTTATCTGGAGCAGGAGGCAGATTTTTTGCGAGCTATTTCCCCTTACGATGGCAAGGATCAGATCTGTGTGTATCTGGATGCAGAAAAGCAGCTTAAACGTTTGTCCAGACAGTATCAGGCGGATGCCCGTAAAATTGTTGCAGACCAGGTATTGGTGGAATTTCCAGGGATTTCTGGTGGGAAAGAGGAGGTTCTGGCAGGAAGATCTGTAGCAATTCGGGAAAAGAGTATTGAAAAATATTAAGTTTTAGCGTAAAATTTTTAGGGACTGGAAAAATACGGTTAGGCAATGGAGGAATAAAATGAGTAATGCAGTGAAAACAATTGGCGTGTTGACAAGTGGTGGAGATGCACCGGGAATGAATGCAGCGATTCGTGCAGTCGTGCGGACTGCCATTGCAAACGGTGTTAAAGTAAAAGGAATCCGGCGTGGTTATGCTGGTTTGCTGGAGGAGGATATCTTTGACATGGGTTCTTTGTCCGTATCGGATATCATTCAGCTGGGCGGTACGATCCTGTATACTGCCAGATGCCACAGATTCCGGGATCCGGAGCATCAGAAAAAAGGTGCGGAAATATGTCGGAAACATGGAATTGATGGAGTGGTAGTTATTGGTGGTGATGGTTCCTTTAACGGTGCCAGCAGATTGTCTGAAAATGGCATTAATACCATTGGTGTACCGGGAACCATTGACCTGGATATTGCCTGTACCGAATATACCATTGGATTTGATACGGCAATTAATACAGCGATGGAAGCGATTGATAAACTTCGGGATACGTCGGAATCTCATGAGCGCTGCAGTATCGTGGAAGTGATGGGACGCACCGCAGGTCACATTGCATTGTGGACAGGTATTGCCAGTGGAGCAGAATATATTTTGACGACAGAGGAATATCACGGAGACATTCAGCGTATTATAACCAAGATTAAAGATCGTCGCAAGATGGGAAAGAAGAACCACATCATTATCAATGCAGAGGGTGTGGGCAACTCCAATGAGATGGCGAAAGTGATTGAATCGGCAACCGGAGTGGAAACCAGAGCAACGATTCTGGGACATATCCAGCGTGGCGGTAATCCTACCTGTAAAGACCGTGTATATGCTTCTGCCATGGGAGCCAAGGCAGTAGAGCTGTTATGCGAAGGAGCCGGTAATCGTGTCGTGGCGTACAGAGATGGTGAATTTATTGATTTTGATATACAAGAAGCATTGGCGATGGAGAAAGGACTGGATCCTTATCTGTTCCATATTACCAAGAAACTGACAACCAGATAGATAGGAGGAAAGAGGTAAAATTATGAAGAAATTTTTGAAATTTATTGTTGCAATTGCAGCGGCTGCCGGAATTGTCTTAGGTGTACTTTATATGTTGCGTGACCGACTGGGATTTGACATGGATGGTGATGATGCAGAGGATACGGATTTTGATGAAGTATTTGCCGATGAGGTGGATGACAGAGAGTATGTTACGCTGGACATTGATCCGGAAGCGGAGACAGAGGCAGAGTAGGATTGATAGGATTGTGTCACAAGCGCAGACCAAACGGTTTGCGCTTGTTGACATTCCAATTTGTCTATGTTATATTGCATTTGCACATATAAATAAGAAGAAGTAGGAAATTAATGATTTAGACATGGGAAAATGATGAAGAATAATGATCCTGTACTGGAGAGAAAATAATCAATATACCATGATTTGTGTTGAGATGAGGGGCGAATTACCAGGTAAATTGAATTTTTGTGGTTTTCCGCAGAGGAAGTGCCTGGTACTTAGGAACGGAGAGGAAAATGGAAGATATCAATAAGAAAAAAGAGTATGTCATCGCAATTATTCTGGCTGTGGTAGCAGGAATCAGTCTGAATTTGAGGATGACAATTTTTACGGTAAAGCAATTGGAGGAGAATGCTGGAATTGAGGGAATGCACAAATGGTTTCGGCTAATCTGGGATTTTAAGATGTCTTTAGACGGCTATTCTTTCAAAGAATTGCTTCTGGTTTGTCTGCTTGCTTTCCTGTTTTATAAAGTAATACAGATCAAAGAACCTCGTGTTAGGAAGTATGCTATTATTCCAGGGCTGCTCTTTGCTTTTTTTGAGGTGTTTGGAAGAAGTTTCAAGGAAACTGCCGGGTGGAGTGAGGTGTTTGGAACTACAAGGAATCTTTGCAAAGCTGGTTTTAAGTATGTAGGACTTTTTTTGTTGTTTTATGCAATTTGTATTCTTGTGCTGTCCTGGTTAGGTGGACTATCCTTTGTGGCACAGAAAGACGTAGAAGATAAGAGCTGGTTTACTTGCAATGTGAAATCGTTCTTTGTTGTATTTGCGTTGATATTACTGATGTGGCTGCCTTATGCGCTTGCTGATTTTCCAGGATTGACCAATTATGATTTCTTTGATGAATTGGATACTTTCTATGGGAATGATACCAATAGCCTTCGGGTTGTGGTGCCGATTTCTGATGAGGTTACTCTCAATAATAACAATCCGGTGTTGCAGACAATGATGGCTGTTACTGTTATGAAAATAGGCAATCTGTTAGGTTCGCCCTATATTGGAATTTTTCTGTTCTGTTATATTCAAATGATTGTCTTTGCTTTGATTCTGTCATATAGCATTTACTATATGAGCAAATTGCGGATCCGAACAGGATATCGTGTACTTACTTTGCTTTTTTATGGATTGTTGCCATGGCATGCCAATTTTGCGTTGGCTACCTTGAAGGATACGAATTTTTCTTTTGTCATGCTTTTATATATCATTTTTCTCAGCGACTGTGTTCTGTACCAGGAAGAATTTTTTGCCAAAAAAAGGAAGCTGATTCTTTTTGCGGTTTTGAATTTGTTGTTGATGTTGCTTAGAAATAACGGCGTCTATGTGTTAGTGGTTGTGGATGTGGTGTTGCTGATTGCCTTCCGTAAACAATGGAAGAAAATGCTTGTACCAACGGTTATACCAGTTTTTGTCTACATGGTTTTGATTCTGCATGTACTGTATCCTGCATTGAAGATCTCGCCAGGAAGTAAGGCAGAGATGTATTCGGTACCATTTCAGCAGATTGCCAGATTGGTAAAGGAGCAGGGAGATCATATTGACAAAGAGGATCAGGAGATCATCAAAAAGGTATTGACGAAATATGATGAGTTGCCAGAACGATATACTCCGGAACTGGCCGATAGGGTAAAATCTACTTATAACAAATACACTACACCGGAGGAAATGTCGGATTTTCTAAAAGTGTGGGCGAAATATCTGGGAAAATATCCATCTCTGTATGTTCAGGCTACTATGTGTGGCTGCTACGGATATTTTTATCCGGAGGCAGAACATTGGCTTGTCTATACTCAGATTGAACCACCGGGATTGAATTATGGTGTAAAAAGTCCTGAACGGTTGCGGGTATGGAGACAGGAAATGAACCAGATGTCCTACATCATCAAGCAGATTCCTGGACTTGGTATGTTAGTCAGTTTGGGATTCTACACATGGCTTATGATGATTCTGATTGTGCATTTGGTTTGTCGGCAGGATCGTAGAAAAATTCTTTTGTGGACGCCGATTATTGTACTGATGCTGACAGTCTTTGTGGGACCGGCAAATACGATGCCTCGCTATGTCTATCCACTGATTTTAACAATGCCATTATTATGGGGATTAAGTGGATGCCCTATCTTATCTGTTTCACAAAAAGATGCAGAGGGTAAAAAAGCTTCCAAGATAAAGGAAGATTAAAGGAAAAAATAAAAATACTGCCCGTTAAATGCCATATTTATTTCATATAATATGATATTGGTAAGGGAGTATAAATAGATCCTTCTCCTGTTTTAGGAGAAATACAGATTGGAGAGGAAGTGAAGGAATACGTAAGCAGTGCAAGTAGGGGGGATTGCTGATAAACGAGACATTTTATGAGGAAAAGAGGGAAAAACAATGAAGAGGGTTGTTTGTGGAATTACGTTATTTTTATTTAGTATAGTCGGTTTCTTTTCGTGGGGGAATGAGACATGCTATGCGAAAGAAAAAATTGTCTTTGACAATGTGGATGACCGAGAGCTAAGTATGTACGAAAAGGAGAGCTATCGGGTTGAGGTCGACAAGGATGAGTTGAAAAAGGGGAGCAAGATCCTTTGGTCCAGTTCCAATGTAAAGATCGCTACCATCAACGCCAAAGGCAAGATTCAGGCAAAAAAGCCTGGAAAAGTAAAAATTACTGCCACAATACGAAATACTAAGGTAAAGGCGACCTTTAAATTAAAAGTTAAAAAATTCTATAAGGCCAAAAAAGTTCGTATCGTCACAAAGAATAAATATTTGTTTGTAGATGATACCAAACAGTTGAAAGCAAAAATTAATCCCCAAAAATCAAGTGAAGATTTGATTTGGAGTTCATCAAACGAAAATATTGCCTCTGTCGATGAGGATGGAGAGGTAACTGGTGTTGCGCCGGGAAAGGTAACGATTACTGTTAAGTCAGAGAAGACACATAAAAAAGCGAAAAAGAAAATGGTTGTCCGGAAGAATGAAATGACGGCATTCCGTTTTAAGGAATCTAAACCTGTGGTTGGGATTGGACAGACCAAAGACCTTCAGGTTAAGGTTACGCCAGCATATGTTACGGACAAGAAAATGATTTATACTTCTTCTGATCCAAGCATAGCTACAGTAGATCAAAATGGACGAGTTCTCGGTAAAAAAGTAGGAAATGTGACAATCAAAGCGGTATATGCCAAAAAACAGACTATTGCAGCAACATGTACGCTTGCAGTTAGTAAAGTACAAGGGATGTTGACGAAATCCATGCTGGATCAGATGGATTTGAAATCGGTCAATAATTTGATGATTGTGGCACATCCTGATGATGAAACGCTGTTCGGCGGTTCACATCTGATTTCGGACCGCTATCTGGTTGTGTGTATGACTAATGCCAATAGTTATCGTGCGGCAGACTTCAATAAGGCGATGGATATCTCGGACGATGAACGTATTATGCTTTCTTATCCGGATACACAGGAGCTGGAAGGAGGTAAGCTGCTGTATGATGAAGATTATCGGTGGGATGGATGTCAGCTTGCCATACAGAGTGATATCAATCTGTTACTTCACTATAAAAAGTGGGATACGGTGGTAACACATAATCCAGAAGGAGAGTATGGTCATTATCATCATAAAAAGGTTAATAAATATACAACGGATTTGTATAAAAAGGCACCAGATCAGGCGAAGCGGTTTATGTATTTTGCAAAATACTATAAGAAAGAGGATTTGACAGATGCTGTCAAGAGTACTTTGCCAAAGGCTAATGATGAGTTGTTTCAGATTAAGGTTAAAATGCTGAGTGCCTATGAGAGTAAGCATTGGACCTGTTTTACCTGGCTCTGGCATATCCAACCCTACGAGAAATGGGTTTATTATGATGATTGGAAGTAAAAGGGATTTGCCTTCAGCTTGTATTGCATTAAGCAATCCAAGGTCAGATACTAAAATGTGATAAAAAATGTATCACTGTCATTTCTAATAGGAAGGCAGTGATACATTTTTTATCGAATAGGAAATTCCTCCTATTCGATAAAAAACACTCCGTGTGGATCGCACGCAAATGCAGATGTATCATGTCGCTGGTGCGACGCATTTGCGGCGCAGAGTTTCGCAAAGCGAAACTCTTTGTTCTTGAATAGGAAATTGCTTTATTTTGATGTTATGATGGAACGTTGACTTATTCTAGTTTTCTAGGTATAATAACTCAACGTATGTTAAGATTGGATAGAAATATTGGGAGTTTTAATAGTATTGACGGGAAGGAAGGAATCATGAAGACAGAAAGATTATTGGATCGTTGCAAGATCAATACATCCACACCCAATTGGATTGAATACCTGATTTATTCCTTATTGGCATTTGGAGTGATGTTGACATATAAATATTGGGATGGCAAGAGTATGACGGTCTGGTCTACGGTTCTGCTGGATTGTACTTTTGATGGCAGACTCTATGACTTTTACGAGGTTCTCCATCAGAATATCCACGGAGGTCCACAGTGGTATTGCGGTTATAACTATCTAATTTTAATTCCGTGGGCGGTCTGGAATATTCCCATCTGGATTATACAGCGTTTTGCCGGTCTTCAGGCAGTCGATCACACTTTGATGATGGTATGGTCCCAGATGTTTTTGGTGTTTCTGTTAGGTGTGACTGTTTTGTATTCTCGGAAGATTATGGAATTCTTTGGAGTGGATCATGATACAAAAGCATGGAGTTCCTATTTGATTGTAACCTGTCCGTTTACCTTTCTGGGAATATTTGTTTCGGGACAGTCTGATTTTGTGGTTATTACAACTACTGTTATGGCGATTTATTATCTCTTACAAAAGAAGCGGACAATCTTTTTACTGCTGATGGCATTTTCTATTTCTGCCAAACCATTTTTTATTTTTGCTTTGATTGCTGTTATTCTGTTAGTGGAGAAAAACGTCATAAAAATTATATTCCAACTTGGCAGCAGTATCATACCGATGGTGTTATTTAACTTGATTTATAAAGATGCTCCTCTTTATCAGGAATCCATGAATATAGGGACAAGTAATTCCATTATAGAGAATACTATCGCTAATTGTATTGCGGCAACGGGCGGGAATGCGTCCTTTGTGATTATGGGACTGATTGTAATTTATTTTATTGCTTATTGTATTCGGTATGATGGAGATGATGTGGGGAAAAAGCAATATGTAATTTACATGATGGTTGCGCCCATGGCGATTTATTTTGCTTTTGCCAACTATGAATTTTATAGAAGAATTTATTTGATTCCCTTCCTGATTATTTTGATGGCAATTCATCGAAAATTCTGGACAATTAATTTGATTTTAGAAAAAGTATTGTCAGTATGTGGTGTGTTCCTGTCCTTGTTTGGGATATTTACTGCCTATCTGCCGTGTATCAATATGGGGATTATGAAGCGATTTGGCTTGGAACGAGATATCAGTAAGTGCAGATATCCCAGTATTTCCCATCTCATGGCAGCGAAGCTGGGGGAAAGCAGTGCTGCTGTACAAACTATAGGGATTTCCGTGTTTGTGGCAGTTACTGTATTGCTATTACTGATTAATTTCCCGTGGATTGCCAGAAGAATGCCCCTTCCGGAGTATAAATGCCACAGAGCGGTTTACTGGATTGATACGGCTTTTATGGCAATGGTGGCAGCGGTATTGTTCCTATGTTATTTTAATGTGTTTTAGGTGACGGTGGCATTTTTTGCCGCCGTTTTCGTATATGGTACTGTGTCAGAACAAAAATGCAGAGAAAAGAACCCAATGCAAAAGAAATCAAGCTGAGACGGTAGCCTACCGGACGGTAACGCAATTCGACCTGATGTCTGCCGCTTTCGGCAATGGGAACACCGGTAAAGCTAATATCTATTTTCTGTATTGGTGTTTCCTGACCATCCACAAAAGCTTTCCAACCATCATGAAATGGGATAGAGAGGTATAGCATGGAATCATCAATCTCTGTATTTATGGAACCTTTGATGTAGTTGTCGGAAAAATAATCCATTTCAAATTTGTTATTCATACAGGTTTTCACTGCAGTTTCGTAGGTAGCAAGTGGCACAGCAATCACGGAAATGGAATCATAGCTGTAGGAGCCAATGTTTTCAAAAGAAATTCGTATCTCTTTATTTTCTTTGTTGTATTGTCCCAGATTCATCATTATATCTTCCACATCGGAAAATCCCTGGATATCTTCCACTAAATTCAGGGCGGATTTTGTCACATCTCCCATAGTAGCACTAATGCTGTATGAGCCGTGATCTGCCTGGTTGTTTCCGGAGAGCTTACTTCGTATTTTATCAAGTTTGGTCTGGGTTTGAAGTGTATCTATGCTGTTTGGTTTCCGTTTGAGATTTTTGAAATACAGATACAGCTCATGATCCGGCAGATCTTCCTGCAGGTGGAGGGTAACGGATCCATTTATTTCAGTTATTTGGAAAGTTCCGCGATCGGTAAATCGCTTTTTCTGGTCTATCGGTTTCTCACTGACTGTCATATTTGCAGATTGCACGAAACGGTATGGAACGGTGAGGCTGCCTGAGGAAACTGTAGCAGGGCTATGATGTGACATGGTGCTGTCAGTAGAGTCAGGTAATATGACGCATTCCATCAGTGCCTGTTCCCGGTCGGCATAATTCAGCTGCAGCCATTCATCTTCTGTCATATAGGAGGAAAAGGTACAGCCCAGTCCCAAGGCGTTTTTATTTTTTAATATTTCCACACCTTGGGAAGAAACTGCGTGTTTGTTAAATCCATAGGATGCGTAATGTTCTGCGCCAGTAGAAGGAGTGACCTGCGGATTATTGCCCAGAAAATATTTGGTGCCTGTGAGAAAGTCCAGGCGGGTGCGGTTGTCGTTATTGGTAATACTGACCCTGCGATAATATCCGGCACTATTGCAGACCAGGCGGTTGAAGTCGTACAGGGTACCAGCTGTGGTGGAGAGATAAGTATATAGGGAACGAGTCTGGAATACCATGGTTTCATTTGCCATATTGTGAATGGTGCGGATGGCTTGATTGGCATCTGGTGCGATATGGTCTGCCTGATCGATCCGATAGAAATCATCATCCTGTATTTCCGTTCCCGCTTTTTGTGTAGAGTGCTCCAGAATATTATATATTTCACCGAATTTCATAAAATTGTAGAGTTGTGTAGAGCATCCAGGGAAAAAACGGATATGACTGACCAGAATGATATTAAATAGCATGGTCAGTGTGATCAGAATAGTTTGGCGGCGTCGGTGTTCCGTTTTTGTGCAAAATAGCTGCAGAAAAATGAAAGCAACGGCAATGTTAGTAATAGCGATGAGAGTGGGAAGCTCCCAGTTGATTGCCAGAATTACTCGGGCAATATACAAAGTCAGAAAACCAAGGATTGCCAATCCGGTAGTGATGGCCGTCCGGTATTTCTGAAAATTAAATTCTGGATCATTCATACATTGCAAACCACTCCAGATCAGAAAAAAGGTGGCAGCATAGCACCAACGACCGGTGGGATAGCTTAGTCCGTTAAAAATGGAATTGCAGAAGGGAAACAGCAGGAAAAGCATGCAGCATAATAATGTGAGCATGGCAGGGGTGGCCCGATGTTTCCAGATCCGATGGATGATGCATGGTAATAGGATGAGGAAAAGCGGAGAGGATGCCACGGTAGAAAACTGTCCAAATATTTCGTTTCCTCCAGCAAGGGAGATGAAGTAATTGATATAAGTATTGAAAGAAAACAGAGCGTTGTAAGTGTCCGCACTGTCCGTCACAGCATGCCGCAGGGTATAAAAAAGCGGTATCATAATAATTGCTGCCATGGAGACAGAGATTCCCACATATAAGATAAAGGCACCCCAGAAACGTAGAAATTGTTTCAAGGATTTGCCATCCATTTTGCAATAGTAGATTACCAGGTATAGAAATAGAACCAACGCACTCATATAGGAAAAATACAGGTTGAATATGATAGAAAAAAAGGTAGCAGCGATTAAAACGGCAGGAGATTGCTGGCGCAACACCTTTTCAACACCTGCCATCAGAAATAGAAACAGGATGGCTACGGTCAGAAAAAAACTATGTCGATAGGCAGAAGTAATGATCCATGTGGAGAAGCAATAGGCAAAGGCACCCCAGAATGTATGGCTTAGTTTGAGGTTTGCGATTTTGCCAAAGTAGAGGAATGCTACTCCCAATGTATAGATCTGTATTAGTACCATAATGGTATAACCGAGTTCAACATAAGGTTTCGGAAAAGCAGCGGCAATATAATTAAATGGATCGCAGTAGACATAGGACATGGCGCCCAGATTATCAGTTCCCAGGCCCAGGTTCCACGCCCAGAAGGAAAAACCATTTCCGGATAATAATTGTGAAATAGTGTGTTTTAACTGAAAAATGGCCTCATAATGTTGTAAAAATCCATCGTCATTATTTAATAAGAGGGATCGTTGAAACATAAAAAATGGGAAAAAGGCGAGAATGGCAGTAATGATATATACGATCGTAAACAATAGAAATAACTGCATTCGGTTTTTGGGTTCCCATTTTTTGACTCCAGCTAATGATTTCATATGAATTCCCCTTTTATATGGTAATCTTCCAAAATATATAGGAATAAGTGTAGCAAAAGTGCCAGAAAAAAGCAATTTGGAATTCAGGTGTGCGCCTGCTATTTCGCAAAATTCAGTCTTTCTAAAACATTGTTTGCATTTTTTCCACCCTCTATGCTATAATAGCACACGGATCGAAAATAAG
This sequence comes from uncultured Jutongia sp., assembly GCA_964409845.1. Lineage (GTDB taxonomy): Bacteria > Bacillota > Clostridia > Lachnospirales > Lachnospiraceae > Butyribacter. The sequence goes on along the minus strand of CAYPEW010000021.1, from coordinate 11,117 downwards.
TTCGGTTTTTACTTCAATATAGAAATGAGGGAATACAGTGGCAGATTATACAGGAAAAGAAATCGTTGTTTTAGAGGGATTGGAAGCAGTGCGGATGCGTCCGGGTATGTACATTGGATCCACCGGATCCCGTGGATTGCATCATCTGATCTGGGAAATCTTAGACAATGCTATAGACGAACATCTGGCAGGTTATTGCGATGAGATCCATGTTACTATGCAGCAGGATGGTGGTATTTGTATTGAAGATAATGGGCGAGGAGTGCCTATTGACCAGCACCCTACTCAAAAGATACCAACAGTGCGTGTGGTCTATACTGTGCTGCACGCTGGCGGTAAGTTTGGCAATGGAGCATACAAGGTATCCGGTGGTCTCCATGGTGTGGGATCTTCGGTGGTCAATGCCCTGTCACGCAGTATGAGTGTAGAAGTCAAACGGGATGGTTTGATCTATCATGACGCTTATGCGGATGGTGGAAAGCCAGTGAGCCCATTGATAAAAGGCGAATTAGAAGTGATCGGAAAATGCAAAAAATCCGAAACCGGAACCAAGGTTACTTTTTATCCGGATCCGGAAATCTTTGAGACAATAATTTTCAAGCCGGAGATAGTCAAAAAGAAATTAAAAGAGATCGCTTATTTAAATAAAAATCTAAAGTTAATCTATTATAATGAAGTGGAGGATGAGGAACGTACCTATCTGGAAGAAGATGGTATCCGCAGTTTTGTGTCCTATATTAACCGGGAAGCGTCTGTGATTCATGACACACCGGTTTATGTGGAGGGCAAGAGTGGCGATATCGAGGTGGAGATTGCGTTTCAGTACACCCACAATTTTTCGGAACAGATCAATGCTTACTGTAATCGGATCAACGTAGCCGATGGCGGTACTCTCGTTACAGGATTCAAGACAGCGCTGACCCGTATTATGAATCAATATGCCAGAGAGCTTGGAATCCTCAAAGAAAAAGATGAAAACTTTGACGGCAAGGATATCCGTAATGGTATTGTGGCGATCATTTCCATCAAGCACCCGGATCCCCAGTTTGAAGGCCAGACCAAGACGAAATTAGGAAATACGGATGCCAAGGTAGCAGTGGATGAAGTGTTCAGCGCAGAAGTTCAGCATTATCTGGATAAGAATGTGGACATTCTGAAAAATATACTGGACAATTCCATGAAATCCTACAATGCCCGTAAGGCAAGTGATAAGGCAAGAAATGCGGCTCTCAAACAGTTGGGAGATATGGACGCCAAGGGAAAACTGGCAGCGTGTACTTCCAAGAAACCAGAGGAGTGCGAAATCTATATTGTGGAGGGAGATTCTGCAGGTGGAACAGTAAAGACAGCAAGGAACCGCAAGACACAGGCTGTCCTGCCGTTGCGAGGCAAGATTCTGAATGTGGAGAAGGCGGCATTGGAAAAAATTCTGGTTAATAATGAAATCAAATCCATGATTACCGCCTTTGGCTGTGGAATCGGTGAAGCTTTTGATCTGAGCAAACTGCGTTATGACAAAATTATTATTCTCACCGATGCGGACGTGGACGGGGCACATATTAGTACTCTGTTATTGACTTTCTTTTATCGATTTATGCCGGAATTGATTTATTCTGGCAAGATCTATCGAGGACTGCCGCCATTGTATAAAGTGGACTACGAAAAAGCGGCAGGAGCCAAACCTACAGCCGAAGACCAGGCGGCACAGGTGGATGGTTCCGGTGGAAAGAAAAAGGGTAAGAAGAAGTATTCCCGCTATGTCTTTAATGATTTTGAACTGGAAAAATTCCGCAAAATCAAGGGAAATAAAATTTTGGGCATACAGCGATACAAAGGTTTGGGAGAGATGGATGCAGAGCAGCTCTGGGAAACTACGCTGGATCCTGACAGCCGGATCCTGGCACAGGTTAGTATCAGTGATACCTTAGAGGCGGATGATATTACCACTACATTAATGAGCAGCAATGTACCACCTCGCCGTGAATTTATCATGGAAGAAGCAAAATATGCAACAGTTGATATTTGATGCTAGGGTCAACAATAGATTACAAAGGGGTATCCTCGGATTGTGAGAAAGGAGACTCATCACATGAGTACACAGAATGATTCCATTATACAATTAGATTTTACGGAGGAAATGCGCAATTCCTATCGAGATTATGCGGTCAGCGTTATTATTGCCCGTGCCCTGCCGGATGTGCGGGACGGACTGAAACCGGTGCAGCGGCGTATTCTGTATGCCATGACAGAGCTGGGACTGGATCCGGATAAACCCCATCGTAAAAGTGCCCGTATTGTCGGAGATACCATGGGTAAATATCATCCTCACGGCGACAGTTCCATTTATGATGCACTGGTGCATATGACGGAAGAATATTCTTTATCCATACCACTGGTGGATGGTCACGGTAATTTTGGTTCCATTGACGGAGATGGTGCTGCTGCCATGCGTTATACAGAGGCAAGACTGTCCAAAGGCGCCATGACCATGCTGGAAAATCTGGATAAGAATCTGGTGCCTTTTGGACCTAACTTTGATGAGAGTGAAAAGGAACCTTTAGTGCTGCCGGCAACCCTGCCGAATCTGCTGATTAACGGTACCACTGGTATTGCGGTGGGAATGGCAACCAATATGCCGCCTCACAATCCAGGGGAAGTGATTGACGGTGTTATTGCTTATATGAAAAATCCGGATATTACTACTCGTGGACTGATGAAATATATTCCGGGACCGGACTTTCCTACCGGAGCCATTATTACCAATGCAGACGAAATCCAGCAAATATACGAGACTGGGGAGGGCAGGCTGCGTGTCCGTGCTAAAACAGAAATTGAGAAAAGCGATTATGGCAGAAAAAATATTGTTATTACCGAGATTCCGTATACGGTTTCCGGCAATAAGACCAAGCTGTTAGAAAATCTGGTAGCACTTGCCAGAGATAAAGTGTTTGAAGAAATTTATGATGTGCGGGACGAGTCCTCTAAAGAAGGAATTCGTCTGGTGGTGGAGGTTAAAAAAGACCGGGATGTGGAGAATCTGTTGAATGGCCTGTATAAAAAGACAGCCATGGAAGATACTTATGGTGTCAATATGCTGGCGGTAAAGGACAAGCAGCCGATTACTTTTTCCCTCAAACATCTGGTGCAGGAATTTGTCACTTTCCAGGAGGAACTGTATACCAAAGAATATCAGAATCTGCTGGAAAAGGCACATGCCAGACAGGAAATTGTGGAAGGTCTGATTAAGGCAACGGATGTTATTGACCTGATTATTGAGATTTTGCGGGGCAGTTCTTCTGTCAAGCAGGCAAAAGATTGCCTGGTAAACGGTAATACGAAGGAAATTAACTTCAAGTCCAAGGCATCGGAGAAACAGGCAAAGACATTGGAGTTTACCATGCCGCAGGCAGAAGCCATACTTGCTATGCCGTTAAGTCGTCTGGTAGGTCTGGAGCTGTTAAAGCTGCATCAGGAAAATGATACTCTTACAGCTAATATTGCAGAATATAATAAGATTCTGGGTGATCGTGCCGAACTGCATAAGGTCATTATTGCCCGGCTGAAAGCATATAAAAAAGAATTTAATACACCACGCAGGACGGAATTGGATAATCTGACCATGAAAAATTATGTGGTGGAGGAAAAGGAAGAAGATCTTTATGTGCTGATTGACCGTTTTGGTTATACCAAATCCATGGATGCCGCTGCATATGGCAGGTTAGCGCCGGAGACTTTGGTGGAATATAGTCATATCGTTTCGGTTAAAAATACGGACAAGCTCTGCGTATTTACCACGGCAGGCAATATGTATCAGGTTAAGGCAAAGAGTATACCAAAAGGTAAACCAAAGGATAAAGGAACCTTAATCCACAATTTATGTAAGATTGAACAGGAAGATCCCTTGCTGTATATTTCCTTTGAGGAATTATTTGATTCCCAATTGTTGTTTATTACCAAACATGGTTTTGTTAAATTAGTTTCTGGTGTGGAATATGAGACAAACCGTCTGCAGATTGCCAGCACCAAGCTAGAAGATGGAGACGAAGTGGTATGCGTACAGACTGTTCATATTGAAGATGTGATTTTTGGTGACCGCAAAGTAATTATGATTACAGAACAGGGCTTATCCCTGGGATTTCCATTGGAGGAAGTCAGCGAATTCAAGAAAACCAGTCGAGGTGTCAAGGGGATTACCCTGACAGCAGGAGATCAGGTACGATATGCTGCTTTTGTGACACCAGAGCAGGAGACTATTACTTTTGATGGAAAACAATTCCTGCCAAAGAAGATTCGTAACCGCAAACGTGCTGCTAAGGGGCAGAAAGCTGCAGTCTCGTTGTGAGTGGACTTGCCAGGATATAAAATATCTGCTATACTTAGCGCACATCATGAAAGTTAGCATAGACTAACATGCTGGGTTGGCGTCAGAGTTTATGAGAATTATGACGGATATCCATATTTGTAAAATATGATTTACTAAATAATACAGAAAGAAGGCATAATCCTATGGAAAAAAAACCATTTGTGACCAAAGAACAGATCGAAGAAATTGTGAAAAGCTATCCCACGCCTTTTCATATTTATGATGAAAAGGCAATCCGTGAGAATGCCCGCAAGTTAAAGGCTGCTTTTTCATGGAATGCGGGATATCGGGAGTATTTTGCTGTTAAAGCTACACCGAATCCATTTATCCTTAAAATTTTGCAGGAAGAAGGCTGTGGTGTGGACTGTTCTTCCATGACTGAATTGATGATGTCGGAAGCGTGCGGTTTCCGGGGAGAGGATATCATGTTTTCCTCCAACGTGACACCAGCAGAGGAATATCAGAAAGCAAAGGATCTGGGAGCTTTCATTAATCTGGATGACATTACCCATATTGAATTTTTAGAGAAGGCTGCCGGCATTCCGGAGACCATTTGCTGTCGTTTTAATCCTGGTGGAGTTTTCAAAATGGGGACAGATATCATGGATAACCCGGGAGATGCCAAGTACGGTATGACGAAAGAACAAATTATCGAAGCATTTCAGAGATTGCAGGGTCTGGGTGTGAAACGCTTTGGAATCCATTCTTTCCTGGCAAGCAATACTGTAACGAATCAGTATTATCCTACTCTGGCAGGGATTTTGTTTGAGCTGGCAGTAGAGTTGCATGAGAAAACCGGTGCTGAGATTGCCTTTGTTAATTTATCTGGAGGTGTGGGAGTACCATATACTCCGGATAAAGAGCCAAATGACATTGCCGTAATTGGAGACGGTGTCAGAGAACAGTATGAAAAGATTATGGTTCCGGCAGGATTGGGCGATGTGGCAATCTTTACCGAGCTGGGGCGTTTTATGTTGGCGCCGTATGGTGCTCTGGTAACCCAGGCACTTCACGAGAAACACATTTACAAGGAATACATTGGTGTAGATGCCTGTGCAGTTAATTTGATGCGCCCGGCAATGTACGGGGCCTACCATCACATTACTGTACTGGGCAAGGAGAATGAGCCATGCGATCACAAATACGATATTACTGGTTCTCTGTGTGAAAATAACGACAAATTTGCAGTAGACCGGATGTTGCCAAAAATTGATCTGGGAGATTATCTATATATTCATGATGCAGGGGCTCACGGATTTGCCATGGGATATAATTATAATGGAAAGCTGAAATCGGCGGAGCTGTTATTACAGGAAGATGGCAGTGTGAAAATGATACGTCGTGCTGAAACACCACAGGATTATTTTGCTACCTTCGATTTTTGTGACATTTTGAAAGGTGTTTAATAGATTTGGAATTATATTAATGTTAATAGAAAAAAGAAGCAGATTTCAGACAAAATCCGCTTCTTTTTTCATATTTTTGTATTTTTGCTAAAGTATTTCCAGAAAACTCCGATAAAGTAAGTGAAGCATCTAGAAAATAACAGATAGGTGGTGATGAGCATGAGAATAGATGCATTAAATCAGGTAAGTCAATTGTATCAGCAGACCAAGCCAAAGAAAGCTGTCAGGTCAGATCAATCTTATGCCCAAGATGAACTTCAGATTTCCCGGACTGCACAGGATTATCAGATTGCTAAAAACGCAGTCAGTGAGGCTCCGGATGTGAGAGAAGATAAGATTGCAGAGTTTAAGGAGGCACTTGCTTCTGGAACCTACAATGTATCATCACAGGAAATCGCAGAGAAGATGGTAAACAAGTATTTTGATTCTTTCTTCTGATGACACCAGCAGAATGCTGATCCGAGAAATGAGGTTACAAATTGGCTAGTTTAGTTGATGAACTAATTACGGTATTACAGAGCGAAGAGGATATTTACCGCAAACTAATACCAATTTCTGAGCGGAAAACCAAAATCCTGATCCGCCGTGACTTAAAGGAATTACAGGAAGTGACGGAAGAGGAGCAGGAACTTTTGGATCAAGCCGCTGTGCTGGGTCACAAAAGGGAGACAGTGATCCAAAATATGAGTACGGTACTGAACCGGGATCCAAAGGATATGGACCTGGTGGGACTGATTGAACTTTTGGCGAAACAGCCAGAGGAGAAGAAACGTCTCAGTATCTTGCATGATTCACTGGTCCAGGTTATGAAACGCTTGGTGGATGTGAATGAAAAGAATAAAGATTTAATAGAAAATTCCCTTGAAATGATTGAATTCAATATGAATTTCATTCAAAGTACACGGATGTCGCCGGGAAATAATAATTACGATAAAAATGCAGCATCAGCAGGAGGCGTGAATACAACATATTCTGCAGGTTCCTTTGATGCGAAGCAGTAGGTCTGGAGCAGGCAGGATCCCCTGTGGCTCTGGACGGATTTTCCGGATGAACAGCCGTGTATTTTGTGTTGTATAGATGTAATGGAATGGATTGGAAAGAGAGGATACCATGAGTTTATTTACCAGTTTTGATATAGGAGTGTCAGGGCTGCGGGCATCGCAGGCAGGATTAAATACCGCAGGACACAATTTATCCAATACGAAAACAACGGGGTATACCAGACAGCAGAATATATTAACGGATGGTTATTATGAGAATTTTCGTTATACAGATAAATCTACTTTACAGATTGGTTCTGGTGTGACGGTGGCAGAGGTCAGACAGATTCGGGATATCTTTTTGGATCGTCAGTACCGTCTGGAATTCAGCCGTGATAAATTTTATGAAATTCAATATAATACCGTTACCGAGATTGAGGATCTGATGGGTGAGATGGAAGGCGTGGAATTCCAGTTTGCTCTGCAGGATATGTGGAAATCTGTGCAGACCTTATCTCTGGATCTGCAGAATGTTACCAACCGGGAACTGTTTATTTCAGAATCTGTATCCTTTTTGAAAGCAGCACAGGATCTGTATGACGGTCTGTATCAATATCAGGTTAATCTTAATAAAGAGATTAAAGGTCAGGTGGAAAAGGTTAATTCTATTGCAGAGCAAATTGCTGTTTTGAACAAAGAAATTGCTCGCTCAGAAGCTTCTGGCCTGGAAAATGCCAACGATATGAGGGATGCCAGAAACCAGTTGATGGATGAACTGGCAGAGATTACATATTATACTTATAATGAGGACCGCACCGGAAAAGTGGATATTTATATCAATAGTGCTCCGCTAGTTAACGGTACCAGAAGTTATCACATGGGTGTTGAGCGCTTAAAGACCTATGATGACCAGGGGAATCTGGAATCTGTTTCCACTATGTATGATGTGCAGTGGCTGGATAATGGCTATGAGGAAGTATATAATCTTCACGAAGCATATTCTTATGCTAAGAAGACGGATACCGGTACTTTGCTGGGGCTTCTGACTGCCAGAGGAAATTTCCGGGCAGACTATACGGATCTTCCGATTAAGCCAAATAGGGATGATCCAAAGTATAATGAGGGCGGAACCTTTGATTCTGATGCCTATGAATGGGATCTCTATCTATTTGAGAAAGATTTGGAAGTATATAATAATACCACAGGTAATTCTATTATTACACAGGTGGAAGCGCAGCTGGATCAGTTGGTACATGGTATTGTTACCAGGATCAATGATGCATTCTGTCCAAATATTGAGATGGAATTGCAAGGTGCTGTATCTGGTACAAATGCAGATGGAGAGACAGTTAGCTTGGCAGCAGGCAGCAAATATAAATTTCTGGATGTGATCAATTGTGCCGTTGGTACGGACGATGATGTGACCATTGGTACAGAAGTATTTTCCCGCAAAATGGTAGATCGTTATCAGATCTTAACTCTGGATGCGCCAGTTACTGCTAAAGACGCAGAAGGTAATGATATAACCTTAACCAGAGAGATTGAGAATGCAGATGGCACGAAGAGTTATCAGTTGTATGTCTATAATGAGGAGGATCCAGAAGATCCGGATTATCTGTATACATTGATGAGCCTGGAGGTTAATCAGGACTTGATATCTGATTATGCATTGCTTCCGGTTAAGCTCAATCCGGAGCTGGGAGAGACAGGTGGATATAATCAGGAAGTGTTAGCTGGTTTGATTAAGGAATGGTATGAAGAATTTGCCGTTTTGGATCCGAATAACCAGACTAGTTTTTCCTTTGATGAATATTATCAGGCTTTGATTACCGGGATTGGAACCAGAGGAAGTACCTGGAAGAGTATCCTGGAGAACCAGGACCGGGAAGTAGAGGAAACGGAGCAGATGCGGCAGCAGATTATGGGCGTGTCCACTGAAGAGGAAATGGTCAGCCTGCTGAAATTCCAGCATGCATACAATGCAGCATCCCGTTATATTACTGTGATTGATAATATGCTGGGTTATCTGATTGACCGATTAGGTGCTTAATTATTTTATGATAGAAATGCCATAGGGATTTGAGACATGGCAGGTAGTGGAAAACATTGCATTCCAAATGGAATCGCAAACAGATAGAATGGAGGAAGTAATATGCCGTCAACCTTTTTTGGATTAAACATTGCAGCATCCGGTATGGCTACCTACAATGCCGGGTTGAATACGACAGGACATAATATTGCAAATATCAGGACAGAAGGGTATAGCAGACAGCGGGTCATTCAGAAAGCGACCGATGCCCTTTCTCTGCGGACTTCTTATGGTATGATGGGTACCGGTGTGCATGCTACGGACATTGTCAATGACCGTAGCGATTATTATGACACCAGATATCGCCAGGCTCAAGGAACTTATCAGAAATATGCGACAGAATCTTATTATTTAGAGAGTGTGGAGAATTACTTTTATCCAAAGGAAGAAAGCAGCGGTAGTGTGGCAAACTCTCTGACCAATTTCTTTACTTCTTTGTCTTATCTGACCACTTCTCCGATGGATACCACCATCCGGACAAACATTACAGGATATGCTGGAACATTGGCTTATTATGCGGAGCAGACAGCTATTCAGATGCAGACATTACAGTCAGAAGTTAATATGGAGATTGAGGCAACAGTAAAACAGATTAATGCTTATGCAGAGCAGTTGTCTTCTTTGACAAAACAGATTAATGCCATTGAAGTGTATGACCAGACAGCTAATGATCTGCGAGATCAGAGAGCGTTAATTGTGGATAAATTATCTGCTTTGGCTGATGTTACCGTTACAGAAAAAGCACCAGCGGACGGAAATGGCACGAATCAATATGTTGTTACTTTAGGTGGTGGTATTTTGGTTGATACGAACCATTACAACACCTTAAATCTAATCGCTCAGGAAAATAAAATCAGCCAGAATGATATTGAGAATCTGTATACCATTGAGTGGAGTTATGGTCAGGCATTTGATTGCCATAATCCAATTCTGGGTGGTAAACTACAGGGATTATTTGAGATCCGGGATGGTAATAATGCTGATAATTTCAAAGCGACTATGACAGCGGTTACAGAGACCACTATTACTCTGACTACAGATGCCCGAAGCAGTGTTACTGCCAAGGATCTGGCACAGTTGGATATTCCGGTAGGAGATGGTGTTCTGACCATTGGTAAATTAGACTATGAGTACTCTGACTTTACAGTTGATGTGGCAGCAGATGGTACTTATACCTATACATTTACGCTCAAAGACACATTAAGTACGACTGGTGTCAATCGTCTGCAGGGAATTATTGATGAAGGAGATCCAGAAAAAATGCAGGCAACAGCGGGAGATTCCATTGCATTTCGCGGAATTCCATATTATATGCGAATGTTAAATGAATTTGTTCGTACTTTTTCTGCTAATTTTAACCAGGTACAGAACAAAGGTTATGATCTGAATGGCGATCTGGGGAAAGACTTATTTGTAGCTACAGCCATTACAGATGGAAGTGAATACGATATGACAGAGTTTCTCAGGAATACCCATGATGGTTTCTATTATCTCAATGGATTCAAAGTTTTTGATGCTGATAAAAGGAATGCCTATGAACAGGATGGTTATAGCTTTGAAGCTTTAGATCCTGCAGAAACTGATGCGAATGGAGAATATCAGCAGTTATTAGATAAAGATGGTAATTTTGTGGAAAAAGTATATATACCGAATGATGATGCTAAGATTTTCTCGTTTAAGTCTACTCCGGGCAATGATACTACAGTAGGTTATTATGCCATGACAGCATTGACTTTCGATGCTGCCAAAGACCTGGTAGCAAACGGTGCCCTGTTAGCATGTTCTGCTGAGCATATAGAAGGAACAGCAGGATGGGAAGAAGCAAAGAATCTGGAGAAGATGATTGCACTAGGATCTGATAATGCCATGTTTAAACAGGGTGATCCGCATTCTTACTTAAATGTGCTAATCTCAGCTACTTTGGGAGTGGATGCAGACCGGGTTAATAAATCATCCCAGAATGCAGAGAATATTATGAATTCCGTTGATAATCAAAGAACCGCCCTGACTGGTGTGGATGAAGATGAGGAAGGTCAGAATCTGGTTATCTATCAGAATCTACTGGCATATCAATATCGTGTCCTGTCCATCATGAATGAGGTATTGGATAAATTGATTAACGATACTGCTGTATAATTATAGATAATATCAGTTTCTATGGAACTGAAAGGATAGAGAATTGATTACCCAAATTGATCAGAATGGAGGAATACTATGAGAGTTACCAATTCAATGATTTCCAATAGTGCAAGACAGCATATTTCTACTGCCAAGAATAA